>NZ_VCGZ01000014.1:0-60299 GCF_016597775.1 Marinobacter sp. 1-3A | reverse complement strand
AAATGGGCGGCATTTACGCCTGATATTGGCTATTTTATGTTCAACTCTGGCGCTGCCGAATGAATCAACTAAGACCAGTGAGTTGTTGGCTCTCTGAAAGTGGCATTTTTGCAGGGGCGACGAAGTAGTAACGTATTCGCATACCTCGTGCTGCGAAGCTTCCCCGGTTCCTTTTTTAAGCAAAGGGCATCTTTGCTTGGGGATCCAAATGTTCCTCTACCGAGGCTCTGGCAAGCCTGGGTATTGATACCGGTGCTTTTTCTTTACTTGATGGTTGGGAGCGTACTTATCGCAAGTGCGATTACCAAGATGCTCTGATGAAAGACCAAGAGAAGTCTGGGGTTAGACGGGTATTTCTAAATCGGCTTTCTATGACATCGCAACAAAAGGCAGCCGTGCAATGACCGGGATTATTCGCTCGTTCTTAATTTTTGCGATCATTGGCGCCATGATGGGATGCACGTCAGAGCCAAAAACCTATGCGTATTCGATCATAGTTGCTGGCGGACCTTCTGGCTGGCCGGTTTGGGTTGAGGAAGTTACGCTAAATGGGGATCGAAGAGTGCCAGCAGGTGCAATAAGTTATGGCTATGATCAAACGCCGCCCACCGGCGGAAGAGTTGTTATGGGACCCTCCTCTGCGCCGGAGTATGTTGAAGCTCGTTGGTTCTCTCATCGAACCGGGACGTTTCATGAGATATTGTTATCGATGCCAGAAGGATTCGAAAAATCTTTGAGTACATGGTTTGATCGTTATCCCACGCCAGCATACCGGCACTATTTTATAGTCGGCTTTTCTGGAAAAGGAGAGGCGTTGGCGTGGTGGCGAGCCTCATGTACTGATTGTGAGGATGCCCAAGACGGTGGTTTTGCTGCGCCGATTGTGGCCAGTTTTCCGGCTGAAACGGTCAAGGGTGACACATCCGGATACGATGCGCAGACTCAGTATTACATCGATAAAGGAGCTATCCCGCCTGTTAGATAATAGCGCCGCCGATCGAGAGTGTCACCACTACGTCGAGCTGGGCTCGGACAATGAGTGTATGGTCCTTTTTCATATAACGGAACCTGCCTATGGCGCTATGATGATTTCGGTGTCCACGTTAAAGCGGGCGTTCGGAAAAGCTGCACTCCGTCACTTGTTGAAAGTGCAAGCTAGGCAGGCAAGCGCTGTGGTCTGACCCAAAGAAAAAAGCCCCCGAATTGGGGGCTTTTTCGTTATGGCCTAGCGCACCAGCACCCGCGATAAAAATGCCTGAGTCCGTTCGTTCTGGGGGTTATCAAACACGTCGTCCGGCTTGCCTTCTTCCACAATCTGGCCTTCGTGGATATAGATTACGCGGTCGGCCACTTCCCGGGCGAAGCCCATTTCGTGGGTGACCACCATCATGGTCATGCCTTCTTTTGCCAGTTCCCGCATTACGTCGAGCACTTCACCGATCATTTCCGGGTCCAGAGCGGAAGTAGGCTCGTCGAACAGCATGAGCCGCGGTTCCATGGCCAGGGCCCGAGCAATGGCCACTCGCTGTTGCTGTCCACCGGAGAGGTGGCTGGGAAATTTGTCAGCCTGGCTGCCAATGCCCACTCGCTCCAGTAAGCGCTCGGCCGTAGCGTTCGCCACAACCTGTGAGGTGTTCTTCACTTTCTGGGGTGCCAGCATGATGTTCTTCTTCACCGTGAGGTGGGGGAACAGATTGAACTGCTGGAACACCATGCCCACTTCTTTGCGGATTTCTGCAAGAACCTGCTGGTTGCCGCCTTTCGGGGCAAGCGCCTGGCCATCCACTTCAAGATGGCCAGATTCAAACTCTTCCAGGCCATTCACGCAGCGGATCAAAGTGGATTTACCGGAGCCACTGGCGCCGATAATGACCACCACTTCGCCTTGCTCTACTGATAAGTCGATATCTTTAAGGACATGCAGCTTGCCGAAGTACTTGTTCATGCCCTTCATTTGCACAATATGATTCATGGGTCAGGTTCCTTCAGACAGAGGCCAGTCCGCGCCGTTCAACCAGGCGGAGAATCAGGGACAGCGAGAGGGTAATGGCCAGATACATAATCGCGACCACAAAATACACCTCAAAGGCGGTGAAGGTACTGGCAATGTAAACCTGGCCCTGACGAACGAGTTCGCCCACGCCAATAACCGAGAACAAGGAAGTGTCCTTGATGCTTACAATGGCCTGGTTTCCAAGCGGCGGAATCATGCGCCGGAAGGCTTGTGGCCAGATGATCGACCAGAATGTCTGAGTGCGGGACAAGCCCAGAGAAAGCCCGGCTTCTGCCTGGCCTTTGTCGATGGACTGAACGCCACCACGTACCACTTCAGAAATGTAAGCGCCCGAATTCAGCGCAATCGCGGCAATGCCCGCGGTAAGAGGATCGATAGGACCTCCGATCAGATCGGGCAGGCCGTAAAAAATAAACAGAACCTGAACAAGGATCGGGGTACCACGGAAGATTTCGATGTAGGCCGTTGCGGGCCATTTCAGAAACCATTTTTTATTGATGCTCAGCAGGCCAAAAATGATGCCCAAAGCAAAGCCGATCAACAGGCCGCCAAAGGAAATCATTAAAGTGTAGGGAATCCCCTTGAGAAGGAAGGGAATAGAATTGATGGCTGCTTGCCAGTCGAATTGGAACTGGGAATCCACAGTGTGCGTCTCCGCAGGGGTTGGGGTCAGAAGTCGCCGGAGCAATTAGCCCCGGCGCTATAAAACAAAGGGCCTGGCGGCCCTTTAGCCTTTACTTGCCTTCTGGCATTGGGCCAAACCACTTTTCGTAAATGGTTTTGTAGGTTCCGTCTTCTTTCATTGAAGCGAGGGCCTCGTTAACCGCACCCACCCACGTACTACCGTCTTTCAGCGCGATGCCATACTGCTGGCCTTCGTACAGCTTGCCAACGGTTTTAACTTTACCTTTACCTTTGGTGCTGGCGAAGTAGCCAACGTTCGGGGCATCGTAGAACACTGCGTCTACTGCACCTGACATCAGTGCCATGTACATGTCTGAACTACCTGGATACGGAGTAACGCCGTTGTTCTTATCCAGATTCTTCTTCAGGAAGTCGTAACTGGTGCTGCCAATCTTCGAGCCGATTTTCAGGCCTTCCAGGTCGGAGACTTCTTTTACTTTATCGTTGTTCTGACGAACCAGAATCCGCAAGCCGGAGTCATAGTACGGGTCGGAGAAATCAACGATCTTTTCACGCTCGTCGGTGATGGTAATACCGGCAATGGCGATGTCCACGTTGCCTGTTTGCAGGGCAGGAATAATACCGTTGAAGTCCATGGTGTTGAGCTTGTAATCAAAGCCCGCACGCTTGGATACTTCAGCGATGATTTCCATATCGAACCCGATCATTTCGCCGGTTTCCTGATCCAGCATCTCAAACGGAACAAAGCTGGGGTCGGTAGCCACTCGCAGGGTTTCAGCGCTTAGGGTGCTAGCTGCGATGGTAAGGGCCAGGCCTGTACCCAGAGTTTTCAGCCATTTCGTGCTCATGCTTTCTCCTTTCTTTCTTATTGGGGCTCCGATTGCCGGATAAGGCAAGCCGGGAGGTTCACTGTTGATGACCGTGCCGCCCGGGGAGCATTAGTGGAACTGCATCACGTACACTCTAGACTATGACTCAGGTGAGCGCCGAAAATCAAATGCTTGGAGGGGATCAGAAAGAGATTCGTTCCCGCTCACTAATACCCAGGTTCTTCCAAATGCTGATGCTTGGCTCAGCCTGGTTCAGGGTATAGAAGTGCAACCCCGGGGCGCCGGCTTTCAACAGCTTCTCGCACATATCCGTGATTACTTCCTCACCGAACTTGCGGATGCTTGCGGTGTCGTCGCCGTAGGCTTCAAGCTGTTTGCGAATCCAGCGCGGTATTTCGGCACCGCACATATCAGAGAAACGCACCAGGCTTGAGAAATTCACGATGGGCATAATGCCGGGTACCACAGGAATGGTTACGCCGAGCTTTTCCAGCCGATCAATGAAATAGAAGTAGCTCTCCGGGTTGAAGAAGTACTGAGTAATGGCGCTGTTGGCGCCAGCCTCTACCTTGCGGGCAAAGTTCTTCAGATCTTCTTCAGCATTTCGTGCCTGCGGATGAAACTCCGGGTAGGCCGCTACTTCCAGGTTGAAGTGATCACCGCTGTGCTCACGGATAAACTCAACCAACTCGTTGGCGTAGCGCATCTCGCCGGATGCACCCATACCGGAAGGCATGTCACCGCGAAGGGCGACAATCCGGTTGATGCCGTTCTCTTTATACACATCCAGCAGTTCCGCAATCTCGGCCCGCGTACCGCCGACGCAGGAGAGATGTGGCGCTGTGGAAATGCCCTGCTTGTGCAGGTCGAGCACGGTTTCAATGGTGCGGTCCCGGGTGGAACCGCCCGCACCGAAGGTGACCGAGAAAAAATCGGGATTCACCTCGGCAAGCTGATTGCGTACAACCTGGAGTTTCTCCTTGCCCAAATCGGTCTTGGGCGGGAAAAACTCAAAGCTGAAACGGCGTTTGAATTGTTTCTGGGATTGCATCTTGTTACCCGATTAGTACTTGTAGCTTTCTGGCTTGTACGGGCCTTCGACCGGTACACCAATGTACTGCGCTTGTTCCGGAGTCATTTTGGTGATTACGCCACCAAAACCTTCAACCATGGCGAGGGCCACTTCTTCGTCCAGCTTCTTCGGCAGAACCTGAACATAGATGCCTTTCGCGCGGGCTTCTTCCGGCAGATCTGCGAACTTGCGCTCGAACAAATACATCTGTGCCAGAACCTGGTTGGCAAAAGAGCCATCCATGATGCGTGAAGGGTGGCCCGTCGCGTTGCCCAGGTTTACCAGGCGGCCTTCGGAGAGCAGAATCAGGTGGTCGTTTGCAGCCTTGTCGCGGTAGATCACGTGAACCTGAGGCTTAACTTCGTCCCATTCCCAGTTCTTGCGCATGAAAGCAGTATCGATTTCGTTATCGAAGTGACCGATGTTGCACACAACCGCGCCGGACTTCAGAGCCTTGAGCATGTGTGCATCGCACACGTTCATGTTGCCGGTGGTGGTTACCAGAATATCTGTGTTTTGCAACAGGGCTCTGTCGATGCCTGCTTCGGTACCGGTGTTCACGCCATTGATGTAGGGGGAAACAACCTCGTAGCCGTCCATACAAGCCTGCATGGCACAGATAGGGTCAGCTTCAGTTACCTTCACAATCATGCCTTCCTGACGCAGTGAAGCGGCAGAGCCTTTGCCCACGTCGCCGTAGCCGATTACCAGTGCCTTTTTACCGGCCAGCAGGTGGTCGGTACCACGTTTGATGGCATCGTTCAGGCTGTGACGGCAACCGTACTTGTTGTCGTTCTTTGACTTGGTAACAGCATCGTTCACGTTGATAGCCGGAACTTTCAAGGTGCCGTCGCGCAGCATTTCCTGCAGGCGGTGTACACCCGTGGTGGTCTCTTCGGTCACGCCGTGGCAGTTAGCCAGGATTTCCGGGTACTTTTCGTGGAGCAGAGCCGTCAGGTCGCCGCCGTCGTCCAGGATCATGTTGGGTTTCCAGCCCTCTACGTCTGCACCGATAGTGCGCTCGAGGCACCACTCGTATTCTTCGTCGGTTTCGCCTTTCCAGGCGAACACAGGAATGTTCTGGGCGGCAATGGCTGCAGCCGCTTGATCCTGGGTGGAGAAGATGTTGCATGAAGACCAGCGAACGTCTGCGCCCAGCTCGATCAGTGTTTCGATCAGCACGGCGGTCTGGATGGTCATGTGAATGCAGCCCATGATGTTAGCACCTTCCAGCGGCTGTTCGGCTTTGTACTTTTCGCGCAGTGCCATGAGGGCGGGCATTTCGCCTTCGGCAATTTTGATTTCTTTGCGGCCCCAATCGGCCAGGTTGATATCGCGGACTTTGTAGTCGTTGAAGCTGCTCATTGGTGTTCTCCGTTTGGTTCTGTTTTGGCCCGAGCCGTGAGTAAGGCTCGGTGCTGCTAAATTTCGATATGTCGGTGGTGGGGTCATCCCTCCCCGGAACCGCTACGAGCACCCCTGCGGGGTCCGGCCAGCAATCGCAGATTGCTGTCGTTCGGCTTGCGCATGAAGCTCCGCTTCATAAACGCTTGCCTCACCCATGTGCGCTTGTCTTCGGCCGTCCATGGCCTACGACATTCCGGGGAGGGATGACCCCACCACCTCGTTCTGGTTTTGGCGTATGCGATCTTGAATACGCTAACAAGTCCGTTAGATACCAGCAGCGTCTTTAAGAGCAGCTGCGCGGTCGGTTTTCTCCCACGGGAAGGTGATGAACGTCTTGCCCGCAACGGTTACTTCTTCTGGCTCGCGACCGAAGTGGCCGTAGGCTGCTGTCGCCCGATACATGGGGTGCAGCAGGTCGAGCATGTTGGTGATGGCATAAGGGCGCAGATCAAAATGCTGGCGTACCAGTTCAATGATTTTGTCGTCGCCAATAGTGCCGGTGCCGAAGGTGTTCACGGAGATGGACGTTGGCTGTGCCACGCCGATGGCGTAGGAAACCTGAATCTCACATTTGTCGGCCAAGCCAGCTGCCACGATGTTTTTGGCAACGTAGCGTCCAGCGTAAGCGGCGGAGCGGTCAACCTTTGAGGGGTCTTTACCGGAGAAAGCACCGCCACCGTGGCGAGCCATGCCGCCGTAGGTGTCTACGATGATCTTTCGGCCGGTTAGGCCACAGTCGCCAACCGGGCCACCGATAACAAATTTGCCAGTTGGGTTGATGTGGAACTGGGTGCCTTTGTGCAGCAATTCTGCCGGCAGTACGTTCTTGACGATCAGTTCCATTACGGCTTCTTTCAGATCGGCCTGGCTAACGTCCGGGTCGTGCTGGGTTGAGAGAACAACCGCATCAATGCCCACAACCTTGCCGTTTTCGTAGCGGCAGGTTACCTGGCTCTTTGCATCCGGGCGCAGCCAGGGCAGTACGCCGTTTTTACGGGCTTCGGCCTGGCGCTCTACCAGGCGGTGAGCAAAGGTGATCGGTGCAGGCATCAGCACTTCGGTTTCGTTGCTGGCGTAGCCGAACATCAGACCCTGGTCGCCCGCACCCTGATCTTCTGGCTTCTGGCGATCAACACCCTGGGCGATATCAACAGACTGCTTGCCGATGATGTTGATGATGCCGCAGGTGTCGGCATCGAAGCCTACGTCTGAGGAGGTGTAGCCTATGTCTTTAATCACGCCACGAACCAGATCTTCCAGATCAACCCAGGCGCTGGTAGTGATTTCACCACCTACGATAGCAACGCCGGTTTTTACCATCGTCTCGCAAGCAACGCGGGCGTGAGGGTCTTCTATGAGAATAGAATCCAGAACCGCATCGGAGATTTGGTCGGCGAGTTTATCCGGGTGGCCTTCAGAGACCGATTCGGAGGTGAAGATGTTGTAGTCAGACATAGCGTTGCTCCTCTGTGAGCGTTTCGAAATCTTGCCGGTGGCTGGATGTTGCTGCAGTTGCCGGCTTAGTTATTTGTTTTGTTTCAGTGGTCGTAGGTACTACTACTTACGCCAATATCAAAGTTTTTTGATATTCCATGCCAGAGGGCGGAATCTCAGGGTTTGATGCGTTTTCGGTTATCGCAGCGGTAACTGGGTTTTCCAGAACTCTCTAACTTGAATTTGAAAGCCGTTGCGCAATCCGATAAATAACTGCTCCCCGGCCTTCAAACCCGCTGCTGCAGCCCATGCGGTAAGCTCTTCTGGCTCGAATCCGAGCCACAGATCACCGCAGTTTTCTTTTGCCCAAATCTGGTCGTGCCGGCACAGATCGCTGATCATCAGGCAGCCGCCATTATTCATCAGGGCTGCAGCGTCCAGAAAAATGTCGGCCGGGCTGGGCACGTGGTGTAGCACCATGTTGGCTACAACAAGATCAAATGCATCCCCTCGGGCCAACAGGGTGTCGGTTACTCCTTCAATCAAATCAACGTTGTTCAGTCGCTCATCAATGCAGGTGCGCGTTGCTTTGGCCAGCATGTCCCGGCTGTTATCCAGACCCACAACGTGATCGCAAAGCTCGGATAGCACCGGCAAAAACCCGCCTTCCCCCGGGCCGATTTCCAGCGCACTTTGCCATTGTTTTTTCTTGGTACGCTTGCGGATCATGTCCGCTACCGGCGCGGCGTACAGGTCAAACGCAGCAATCAATTCCTGCTGCTCCCGGAACTGCTCAGAGTGCCGGGAAAAGAACGCCTGTGACTGATCCGCACGCTGATCCCGAATAAACTCAATTTTCTCTTGCAGGTGCGCAGGCAAGGGTGCGCGATCCACTGCTTCAAAAATTTGCCGAATCGTCAGATCTGTCGGCTTTTCGGTATCCAGATGCAGCGGGCGGCGGTAAAAAATTGCGTTGCCTTCGCGCTGCGGCTCCACCAGCCCGGCTTTGTGCATCACTTTTAGGTGATGGCTCATGCCAGATTGGCGCATATCAAATAACTGGCTCAGTTCCAGCACGCCAAATGTATCCCGACGCAGCACCCGCAGTATCTCCAGGCGCAAAGGGTCGCCGCTTGCCTTGAAGATCGGGGCAAGAACGTCCACGGAGGATATTTGGTGAGAGTGCGTGCTTAAAGTTGTCATGGTTGCGGAGTGTAAGGGGGTTGGGGCGCTCAATCAATAGGCATATCAAAATTTTTTGATATAGATTTATCATTCTTTGAAATCAGTCTCTTTCGGTAATTCCCAACCGAATAACCCGAGATAAGGCGTACGCCGATTTGCCCCGGCACACCCTAATCGGCGAAAATACGCGCCTTATTTTTAAGCAGCTTTTTATTGCCCTTTGAAAAGCACTGGTTTGTTACTTACTTCCTTGAAAAACATTGGAGAAACGTAAATGCCCTCTCGTAAAGATCTCGCCAACGCCGTTCGCGCGCTGAGCATGGATGCGGTTCAGAAAGCCAAATCCGGCCACCCGGGAGCGCCCATGGGTATGGCGGATATCGCCGAGGTGCTGTGGAACGATTACTTGAGCCACAACCCGGCTAATCCTGAGTGGGCCAACCGCGACCGCTTTGTGCTCTCCAACGGCCATGGCTCCATGCTGCAGTATTCACTGTTGCACCTGAGCGGTTACGACGTTTCTATTGAAGACATCAAAAACTTCCGGCAGCTGCACTCTAAAACTCCAGGCCACCCGGAATACGGTTACACCCCGGGCGTAGAAACCACCACCGGCCCACTGGGGCAGGGCCTGGCCAACGCTGTAGGCTTCGCGCTAGCAGAGAAAACCCTCGCAGCACAGTTCAACCGCCCTGGCCATAATGTTGTTGACCACTACACCTACACCTTTGTGGGCGATGGCTGCCTGATGGAAGGCATTTCTCACGAAGTTGCCTCGCTGGCCGGAACCCTGGGCCTTGGCAAGCTGATCTGCATCTACGACGACAATGGCATATCCATTGATGGCAAAGTTGATGGCTGGTTCACCGACAACACGCCGGCACGTTTCGCAGCCTACGGCTGGCAGGTACTTGCGGGTGTTGATGGCCACGATGCCGATGCCATCAGCTCCGCCCTGGAAGTGGCTCGCTCCACTACCGACAGGCCTACGCTGATTTGCTGCAAAACCGTTATCGGTTTTGGTTCCCCCAACAAGCAGGGCAGCGAATCTTCCCACGGCGCGCCTCTGGGTGACGACGAAATTGCACTGACCCGCGAAGCACTGGGCTGGGCTCACGGGCCGTTTGAAGTTCCAGCTGATATCTACGCTGCATGGGACGCCAAAGAAAAAGGCGCCAAGGCTGAAAGCGACTGGAATAAAACTTTCGCAGCCTATGAAAAAGCCGAGCCAGAGCTGGCGGCCGAGCTGAAGCGCCGCATGGCGGGTGATCTGCCAGCCGACTTCTCTGAAAAAGCCCAGGCGTACATTCAGGAATGTCAGGACAAGAGCGAAACCATTGCCAGCCGTAAGGCTTCCCTGAACACCCTGAACGCATACGGCCCAATGCTGCCGGAACTGCTGGGCGGCTCTGCCGATCTGGCTGGCTCCAACCTCACTATCTGGGGCGGCACTAAAGGTGTCACTAAAGAAGACGCCAGCGGCAACTACATCTATTACGGCGTTCGCGAGTTCGGCATGGCGGCCATCATGAACGGTGTTGCCCTGCACGGTGGCTTCGTGCCCTACGGCGCAACCTTCCTGATCTTCATGGAATACTGCCGCAACGCCGTGCGCATGGCCGCACTGATGAAGCAGCGCGCCATCTATGTATTCACCCACGATTCTATTGGTCTTGGCGAAGACGGCCCGACACACCAGCCGATCGAGCAGCTGGCCAGCCTGCGCACCACGCCGAACATGAGCACCTGGCGCCCGGCCGACGCAGTAGAATCTGCTGTAGCCTGGAAAGCCGCTCTTGAGCGTAAGGATGGCCCCAGTGCTTTGATCTTCTCCCGTCAGAACCTGCCAGCTCAGGCTCGTGATGCGCAGCAGTTGGCAGACGTAGCCAAGGGCGCTTATGTGCTGTCTGGCAGCGAAGGCACCCCGGATCTCATCTTCATCGCTACTGGCTCTGAAGTAGGCCTGGCACAAGATGCCGCAGCCAAACTGCGTGAGCAGGGCAAAAAGGTACGGGTTGTTTCCATGCCATCTACCGATGTATTCGATGCCCAGAGCGCCGAGTACAAGCAACAGGTGCTGCCACTGGAAGTGACCAACCGCATTGCTATCGAAGCTGCGATTGCGGATTACTGGTACAAGTATGTTGGCCTGGACGGTCGCATTGTGGGCATGACCACCTTCGGTGAATCGGCACCCGCCGGCGAGCTGTTCAAGGAGTTCGGCTTTACCGTAGAGAACATCCTGGAAGTGTCTGCAGAGCTGCTGGACGCCTGATGACAGACTCCGTGCCCTTTCGTATTGCGATCAACGGGTATGGCCGTATTGGCCAGTGCGTGTTGCGTGCCCTGTACGAAAACGGTTTTCGCGATCACCTGCAGGTGGTCGCGATTAACGAGCTTTCTGATATCGACACCATTGCACATCTGACCCGCTACGATTCCACCCATGGCCGGTTTACCGGAAGCCTGGCAGTGCAGGGGCAGGATTTGATCATGAACGGTGATCCTATCCGCATACTGCGCCATGCAGACCCAGCAGAACTGCCTTGGAAAGAGCTGGATATCGATCTGGTGCTGGAGTGCTCTGGTTCCTATTCAGACCGGGCGACGGCTGAATTGCACCTTCAGGCAGGTGCCAAGCGGCTGCTGTTCTCCCAGCCAGCAGAGTCAGACGTCGACCGCACCGTGGTTTTTGGCATTAACGAAATGGAAATCACCGCAGACGACCGCATAGTGGCCGCAGGTTCCTGCACCACCAACTGCCTGGTGCCGGTGATAACCGTATTGGATAAAGCCTTTGGCGTGGAGCAGGGCAGTACCACCACCATTCACGCCGCCATGAACGACCAGCCGGTGATAGATGCCTACCACCAGCAGGATTTGCGGCTTACCCGCAGCGCGTTGCACAACATAGTGCCGGTGGATACCGGGCTGGCGCGGGGCGTAGAGCGCCTGCTTCCGCACATGGAAGGTCGCTTCAGCTCAGTGGCCTTGCGTGTGCCCACCATGAACGTGTCTGCCATCGACATGGTGTTCAACGTGCGCGAAGCCACCGACGTACCCTCGGTAAACCGTGTATTGAAGGATGCCGCAGATGGCCCGCTAAAAGGCATACTCGGGTATACCGACGAACTGCTGGCCAGCTCCGATTTCAACCATGATTCCCACTCCGGTGTAGTAGATGGCGGCCAAACCCGCGTAACCCGGGGCACCATGGTGAAAGTGTTATGCTGGTTTGATAACGAATGGGGATTTGCCAGCCGCATGCTGGATGTAAGCCAAAGCTGGCTGTCCCGGCTTTAAACTCTTTGCCAATTAATTGAATTAACGGAACCCAGATCATGGCCATTAAGAAAATGACCGACCTGAACCTCGCTGGCAAGCGGGTTCTGATCCGCGAAGACCTCAACGTGCCGGTAAAGAACGGCGTGATTTCCAGCGATGCCCGCATCCGCGCCTCCCTGCCCACCATCAAGGCAGCCAGAGACGCTGGTGCCAAAGTGATGTTGATGTCGCACCTGGGCCGCCCGGAAGAAGGCGTGTACGACGAAGCCTCCTCCCTCAAGCCAGTTGCAGACCACCTCACCAAAGCCCTGGGCCAGGACGTACGCCTGATTAAAGATTACCTCGGCGGTGTTGAAGTGGCCGACGGCGAAGTGGTTCTGTTTGAAAACGTACGCTTCAACAAAGGCGAAAAGAAAGACGACGAAACCCTGGCCAAGCAATACGCGGCCCTGTGTGATGTTTACGTGATGGACGCCTTCGGCACAGCCCACCGCGCCCAGGCATCCACCCACGGTGTTGCACGCTTTGCACCGGAAGCCTGTGCTGGCCCATTGCTGGCGGCAGAGCTGGAAGCCCTGGGCAAAGCCCTGGATAACCCGGCCAAGCCAGTAGTCGCGATTGTTGGTGGCGCCAAAGTATCCACCAAGCTCGACGTACTCAACGCGCTGGAAAAAGTGTGTGACCAGATCATTGTAGGTGGCGGTATTGCCAACACCTTCCTGGCCGCAGCCGGCCACCCGGTAGGCAAATCCCTGTGCGAGCACGACCTGCTGGATACCGCCAGAGACATAGCTTCCCGCGTTAACATCCCGCTGCCGGTAGACGTAGTGGTTGCCAGTGAGTTTTCTGAAAACGCCACTGCAACCATCCGGAACATCGCGGACGTTACCGAAGGCGACATGATTCTCGATTCTGGCCCGCAAACCGCTGCCCAGTTCGCCGAATTGCTCAAGAACGCCAAAACCATTCTGTGGAATGGCCCGGTAGGCGTGTTCGAGTTTGAGCAGTTTGGAAACGGCACCAAAACCCTGGCCGAAGCCATCGCAGAAAGCGATGCCTTCTCACTGGCCGGTGGCGGAGACACAGTGGCTGCCGTTGACAAATACGGCATAGCTGACAAGATCTCGTATATTTCCACCGGCGGTGGCGCCTTCCTGGAGTTTGTGGAAGGCAAAGTGCTGCCAGCCGTAGCCGTACTGGAAGAGCGCGGCGCGTAAAAATTTCTGACCAGATTTCAAACTAATGAGTAACTAAGGAGACAACCAAATGGCCCTGATTTCGCTGCGGCAACTGCTGGATCACGCCGCCGAGCACGGTTACGGTGTGCCAGCCTTTAACGTAAACAACCTGGAACAGATGCGCGCCATCATGGAAGCCGCCGACAAAACCGATTCCCCGGTTATTGTTCAGGCCTCTGCCGGTGCCCGCAAATACGCTGGCGCCCCCTTCCTGCGCCACCTGATCCTTGCCGCTATTGAAGAGTGGCCACACATCCCGGTGGTCATGCACCAGGATCACGGCACCAGCCCTGCTGTGTGCCAGCGCTCCATTCAGCTGGGCTTCAGCTCCGTAATGATGGACGGCTCCCTGGGTGAAGATGGCAAAACGCCTATGGATTACGATTACAACGTAGACGTAACCCGCCGCACCGTAGAGATGGCCCACGCCTGTGGCGTTTCTGTAGAAGGCGAACTGGGTTGCCTGGGCTCTCTGGAAACCGGCCAGGCCGGTGAAGAAGACGGCATCGGCGCCGAAGGCATTCTGGACATGGACCAGATGCTGACCGACCCGGAAGAAGCCGCCGACTTCGTGAAGAAAACCCACGTAGACGCACTGGCCATCGCCATCGGCACCAGCCACGGCGCTTACAAGTTCACCCGCCCACCTACGGGCGACATACTGGCCATCAACCAGATCAAAGCCATTCACGCCCGCATTCCAGATACCCACCTGGTAATGCACGGCTCCAGCTCCGTACCCCAGGAGTGGCTGAAAGTAATCAACGAATTTGGTGGCGAGATTCCCGAAACCTACGGTGTACCGGTTGAGGAAATTGTAGAAGGCATCAAGCACGGTGTGCGTAAAGTAAACATCGACACCGACCTGCGCCTTGCAAGCACCGGCGCAGTACGCCGCTTCATGGCCCAAAACCCGGCCGAATTCGACCCACGCAAATTCCTGCAGGCCACCATGGTTGCCATGACAGACATCTGCGTAGCTCGTTACGAAGCCTTCGGCTGTGCTGGCCAGGCTAGCAAGATCAAGCCCATCAACCTCGAGCTGATGTATCAGCGCTACGAGTCTGGTGAGCTGGACCCGAAAGTTAAGTAAGCTGCTTTGAAACACAGCCCCGGGTGTCTTGCCTGGGGCTGTGCTATACCCTCCAGACCCCCTCTCGTTAACACCCTCATTCTAGAATTAACTAAATTTTGCAAAAGCCGAAGGTAAATTGCCGCGATATAGTCTAATGTAACCAGCTATTCGTAATGGACGCGCTTGCTAGTTAAGGATAACGGCCGATGACCTCTTCAGTACGACTCCAGATTCTCGATTTCAATTCCGGGTACTTCGCCTCATTTAAGCCTATTGGGCACAGCGATGTCTGTGGCTGGTGCACTGCTGTTTGAAAGAAAACTTAGAACGGCTATACGAATCAGCAGTCGAGTGTGAAGAAGTGGCTTCATCTACAACACTCACTTGTCTTAATAATCTCGATGCTAAAATGCCTTAATCCCAGAAGCTGGCAATAAATTAGGTGTTTGGTAGCGAAGTTGCGTTAAATATTACCTTTTAGTTTATGAGGTTTTCTGCTGTTTATCGAAAATGAAATGTAATTGCTTTGTCTTCCATGTTCTACACGTCATGTACAACGAAAAAAATCATCAACCATAAACTCATAAAGGAGTTGAAATGAGCAGTAAAGCAATAGAGAAGTTTGGATCAGCTTACGAATATGCAGGATTTTGGATCAGGGTTGGAGCATCATTGATTGACGGTATTATTATTTTATGTATTACAGTTCCCATTTTGTACATGATTTACGGGGACTCATATTTCTATTCTGATGATTTTATATTGGGTGGCGCTGATTTTTTAGTATCCTATGTGCTGCCTTTTGTCGCGACAGTGTTGTTTTGGATGTATAAGTCAGCAACGCCAGGAAAAATGGCGGTAAAAGCTATTGTCGTTGATGCTCGGACTGGAAATAGCCCTACAGCTCAACAGTCGGTTATTCGCTATATTGGATATGTTGTTTCTACCATTCCTTTATTTTTGGGTTTGTTCTGGGTGGCCTGGGATAGCAAGAAGCAGGGTTGGCACGACAAAATGGCAGGTACCGTCGTGATCCGCCCAAAGAACAGAGGCGTTCAAAGTGTTGAGTTTACAGAAAGCTAAGAACTAGTTTATATCAATCAAGCCGGGATGGAGCATATTAGCTGCGATTCCTTTTGGTAGAAGACATACTGCAACCATCGGACTTTGCCCTGATATTGAGAACGTAATATCAAATGTGCACCTACCACCAGCCAACAGCACGCCCCACTGTCGCCTGGCCAATAAAACCGGGGCATAAAAAGGGAATTTGAATGAACTGGTATCTGGAAGTCTTAAAGAAATACGCCGTATTCAACGGCAGAGCGAGAAGATCGGAATATTGGTGGTTTGTCTTGTTCAATATCATCATCAGTCTTGCTCTTGGAGCAATTGATGGGGTTACTGGAACATTTAGCCAAGCAGCCGGGTTGGGCTTGCTTGGCGGGCTATACACACTGGCCGTATTGCTCCCCAGCCTAGCGGTAACCGTGCGCAGGCTTCATGACACTGGCCGGAGTGGCTGGTGGTTTCTGATTATGTTTGTTCCGCTTATCGGTGCAATCGTGCTACTGGTGTTTATGCTTCTGGACAGTAAACCTGGGCAAAACCAGTACGGCGCGAATCCAAAGGCGGTAACCGCCTGATAGTGCAGTTCAGGGGCGGGTGCGCGCATGTGCACCCGTCCTCTGAACAGTCAAAGGGGGAATTATGGAGTTAGCGGTTTTAATCGCGACCGGCTTGCTGGTCGCGGCTACCTTATTACCGTTGTCGCGCCATCCCCATTGGTTTGTAAGGGGAATGGATTTTCCCCGCCTACAACTGGCTGTCATCGCAGCAGTATTAATCCTGATTCAAGTCCTGCTCCTGGATCATGCAAAAGCGCAGCCCTGGATTCTTGTGAGTGCCACAGCGGTTTGCCTGGCTTGGCAGCTGTGGTGGGTGCTGCCATATACCGTTTTCTGGCGAGCGGAAGTTAAAGCAGAAAAATCCCCCAGCCCGGATCGCAAACTAAGCATTCTCACGGCCAATGTACTAACACCCAACAAGCAAGCCGATGCCTTGCTGCGGTTGGTCAACCAATACAAACCGGATGTACTGGTAACGTTGGAGTCTGACGCCTGGTGGCAGGGTCATCTCGATACCCTGCAACAGGACATGCCCTACAGCATGAAATGTCCTCTGGATAACCTGTACGGCATGCATGTGTACTCCCGCTTGCAGCTTGATGAAACAGAAATATCCTACCTCGTTGAAGAGGGCATTCCATCAATGCACGCCCTGCTCAAGCTGCGCACGGGCGACCAGGTGCGTGTGCATTTTCTTCATCCTGCGCCACCAAGCCCCACTGAGAATCCCGAATCCGCCGAACGGGATGCCGAGCTGGTGATTGTTGCCCGAACCATCGTAGACAGCGACCAGCCTGTAATCGTGACAGGGGATCTTAACGACGTGGCCTGGTCAGCGACCACACGTTTGTTTCGCAAGCTCAGTGGGCTTCTGGACCCGAGGGTAGGGCGCGGCATGTTCAACACCTTTCACGCCAAATACCCGTTTCTTCGCTGGCCATTAGATCACCTGTTCCATAGTCACCATTTCACCGTGAGTTCGATTAAGCGCTTGCCCTACTATGGTTCAGATCATTTTGCGCTGTTCACCGAGTTGTCGTTCAGCCCTGTGCGGGGTGAGGATCAGGAGGGAGTGAAGGCCGACGCCGATGATAAGTCCTGGGCTAACTTCATCGCTGACGAACAGGATGTCGATTCGAAGGATGTACCTGCGCCGGGTGAATAGATAATGATCTGAATGCAGCTGGTGGCGTTTATATAATTGGGAGCAGGAGCGTTGCCCTATACACCTGAAGTTCTTGGCGAGATGGGCTAAAATCCGCTGCATCAAATACAGCGTAATGAGGATCCAGCTCGCATGAGTGAGGCCAAGGAGTCAAAAATGTATCGCCAGCCTGTGCAGTCTCGTGCGCAACGTTCAGTGCGAAAAATTCTTGATGCGGCATTAGAGGTGCTAAGCGAAGAAGGTTACGCCGGATTGACCACGAACAAAGTAGCCACTCGTGCAGGGATTAATGTGGCTACGCTTTACACCTATTTCCCCAACAAAGCCGCAATCATCATCCAGGTGGCTAAAGAGTTCGAAGAAGCGCGCCTGAACTATCTGATTGATAACACCGAGCGTTTTGAACACACTGGAAATTGGCAAATATGGTTGCAAGACGCCATTGATTCACTGGTGCAGTTTCGGTGTGATAATCCGGATAGCCTCTATTTGCGCGCAGCCATTATGAGCGCCCCTGAGCTCCGCTATCTGGATGAAGAAACTAATGCTCGTGCCATTGATGCGCTTCTCCCTGGGCTGCAGGCCCATAGTGACGCACTACCTACGACCCTGCTTTCGGCCATAGCTCGAACTGTAACACTTACAACAACAACGGTAATAGATGATGCGTTTGCGTTGTCGCCCTATAACGAATCCCTCATACAAGAATTGAAACTGCTGCTGCTGAATTATCTCAAGTGCTACCTGAAGTAGCCGACTGCGGTTCAGTATGAGCAGAAACTGCTCGCCTCTATCCTGCCATCACTAGCCCTTATTCCTGATCGTGTTCTGTGGCGTCCTTTCGATGTTTTTATAGCCTATCTGTTTCTGTCCGGCACGCCAAAAAAAAACAGTAAAAGCTTATGTTTTCAGTCAGTTATTTCCTTCTTTAAATCCTGTGTAAACCGACTAACTAATTGAAGTGTAATAGTCATTGCCATGGCCTTCTGGGTTTGCTAGCCTTGAAGATAAGTAATTACTTGGGTTTGGAAGTTCCTTGGTCATCGGGTGGCTTCAATAACAATAGGAAGAGATACATGCCGTTGGATATATCCATGATTGGCCTGGCAGGCCCTGGTGTTTCTGAGACGCTGGAAGACCGCTGGCTAATGAATTACGCCGCATCTGTTGGTGATGAAAACCCGGTTTATTTAGACAACCGAGGTGGCAAATTGCTGCCCGCGCACCCTGCGTATTTGTCGCACCTGGAGTGGGAGGCGATTGTTGGGCTGCATGAATGTTTGGAGATGCTGCTGCCGGAAGAGCGTGATCGTGGTGTGCACAGCTATAACGATACGGAAATTATTCGGCCTCTTCGTAGCGGCGACAAGATCAGCTGTGTGGCGAGTGTGGAGTCTGTGTTCGAGCATCCCGCAGGTGCCTGTCTCGGCATACGGGTTAACACAAGGGATGGTAATCAGGAATTAGTTGCTTCTTCGTTAACGCAAATCATCTACCGAGGCGTGCCGTTGGCTAGCAAGGCTGAAGGCCCTGCGCCTGTGGAATATCTGGAGAAACATACCTTTAGCGAGCAACCTGATCGAAGCGAAAAAATTGTTCTTAGCCCAATAGCTGCTCATGTGTTTTCTGAGTGTGCCCGCGATTACAACCCCATTCATACCGATATAGCCGTGGCTGAATCTATTGATTTGCCGGGTCTTATCTTGCACGGCACCGGCACGTTCGCTTTGGTGGTGAGCTCGCTGGTGAATCATGAAGCGAAGGGGCATCCGCAGCAGGTGCAGCGTTTTGTTGGCAGGCTGGCCGCGATGGTGCTTTGCCCATCTGAGGTCACGCTAAATGTCTATGCCGCTAAAAACCAGCCTTCGCATTTCCGCTTTGAGCTCCTGACTGACGCAAACAAGCCGGCTATTAGCAGCGGTTACTTTGCACTGGCCGAACACTAATTCGAGAGGTTAGCCGTGGCAGACACTCAAACCCCAACACCGTATTTCACCAGCGAATGGTTGCTGGTTGAAGAAGAGCCAGTTCGCCAGTTCGCCACATCCACTTATCTCAATGAGAAGCATGTGGATATGGCTGTGAGCCGCAACAACCCGTTGGGCGGCGACCTGGTAGACGGCTTTTGGATGTTAAGCATGTTGCTTTACTTCCATTTCAAGTACGTGGAGCGGCAGTCAGACAAAGAATATGGCTTCAACTACGGCCTCAACAAAGTGCGCTTTATTACCCCTGTGATGATCGGTGATGAAGTGCGCGTGACATCAGAATTTCTGGATGAAAAGCCGCATGGAGAAGGGCGCCTGATTACCACGCGCAACACCATGCACGTTCGTGGCAAAGAAAAGCCCTGCATGGTGGCTGATCTGCTTTTGCTGCATCTGAAGGCGGATTAGCGCTGCTCACGATCGTTTATTCACGTATCCAGTTAACACAAGAGAAAGATGATGACCCAGTCAAAAAACTGGTGGGCAGATATCGACACGAGTGCTCTGCCGCCTGTCTTTAAAAACATCGAGCACTATGCACAGACGGACCCCGAGATGACGGTGTGCCTGTTTAACGAACAGGCCCTGTCTTACGAGGAGCTTTGGCAGCAGGTTGAAGCCACCGCCAAGGCATTGTTGGCACTTGGCATTCAGCCCGGCCAGCGTGTTGCCACACTGTGTACCCCGCGCCCGGAGTTTCTTGTTACCTACTTGGCAGCCAGCTCAATTGGTGCGGTGTGGTTGGGGCTTAACCCAAGATATACCGTGCATGAGCTAAGTCACGTTATTGGCGATGCAGAACCCGCTCTTGTGTTCACGCTTGTGGGTGACAGTGCTCCGGAATTATTGCAGCGCCTCGAAGCGGTTTATGAAGGCCTTGGTGCTGAGAAAAAGCCTCCTGTTGTTGCCTTGAACCAGTGTGATGATGCGGTAAGCAATGTGGAAGGCATCATACCCTGGACGGCGTTCATTGAAGAGGCGGGTCGTTGTGATGCAGCGGTTCTGCAGCAAGCGCGTGACAGCGTAGCACCTTCAGATACGGCGATGATTGTGTACACGTCCGGCACAACGGGTAAGCCAAAAGGCGCCAGGATACGCCATTCCGGGCTGTCGCGCTTAGCGCATGTGCAATCACTGAAGTGGGGTGTCAAGCAGCCTCGCGTGCTGGTTAATTTGCCCATCAACCATATTGGTTGTGTAGGTGACTTGTGCACCGTAACGCTCTATAGCAAAGGCTCTTTGGTTTTTTCTGAAAACTTTAACGTGGAAGAAAACCTGGCGCTGATTGAGAACAAAAAAGTATCGGCGCTGTTCCAGATTCCCACCCAGCTGCAAATGCTGGCGGCCAGCCCAAACTTTAATACCTATTCATTAGCCAGTTTAGCGCTGGTGGGCTGGGGCGGCGGTCCACTTTCCCTCGCAGTGATCGATAAATACCGTGCCAAGGGGTGTCGCGTGATGACCACCTACGGCCTGACGGAAGTCGGCTCCTCTGTGAGTTACACCCCGATCGATGCCAGTGAGGAAGTACTCACCAACACTGTTGGTAGCCCGGATCCACAACTGCACCTGCGCTTTTTAGCGGAAGACGGCAGTTGGGCAGGTGAGCAGGGGCCCGGCGAAGTGTGCGTTAAGCACCCCAGCGTAATGGCGGGGTATTTGAATTTACCCGAGGCTACTGCGGAAGCGTTTACTGCGGATGGCTGGTTGCGCACTGGCGACATTGGTGAATTGCGCGATGACGGCAACCTGGTTCTGTTTAGCCGCGTTAGCGAAATGTATAAATCCGGTGGCTATAACGTTTATCCGCGTGAAATAGAGCAGGTCCTGGAAAGCTATCCGGGAATTGAAATTGCGGTGGTGGTTTCCAGGCCCGATCCACAATGGGGCGAAGTCGGTGCTGCGTTTCTGGAAGCGGTAACAGACATCGATGTTGAGCAGCTGCAGCAACACGCCCGCAACAGCCTTGCCAATTACAAAATACCTAAAGCCTTCTCGGTGATGACTTTGCCACGTTTAAGCAATGACAAAATCGACAAACAAAAATTGCGCGAGATCGCTCGTAAGCAAAATAAATAGAGGTGTCATGATGGCTGAATTGAAAAAAACGTTAAGCGGAACCGCGCTTGTTGCGGTGGGTGCGGCGGGACTTATTGGCTCAAGTTTTGTGTATTTATCAAGCCAGTTATTTGCTGAGTTTAGTGCGGGTGGCGTGATCATTGGCATGCTACTGGCAACCTTCCTGGCGTGTTGTGTGGCTTTGGCGATTAGTGAACTGACCTCCAGCTTCCCAAGGGCTGGTGGAGAGTTTGTTTATGCTTACCTTGCGTTTAACCGTCCTGTTGGTTTTCTGATGGGGTGGCTCGCTGTGGGGGTGTTTTGCGGGATCGTTGCATTTTACGTGACCGCAACGGGATTCCTGTTGGGGCAAGTCATTCCGGCTCTCAATACCATCCCTCTTTACAGTATTGGTGGCGAGGCCATACACCTACCGGTACTCATGATCGGGTTGGGTATGTTGTTTCTTAACTTATGGATGAATTGGTACGGCACAACCGTCGCTTTTTCTATCCAGGTAATGATGTTTATCACCATTGTTGTGCTTGGGCTTGCTGTGGTTTTTGTGGGATTTGACCATGGTGATATTAGTAACTTTCTCCCAGCGTTTAACGAGGAGCTAACAGGAAGAACCAGCTGGAGCTCGGTTTTCTCCTTCGTGTTGCCTGCTTTGGGGTTCCTGACAGGGTTCAGCATTGTGGCGATTCTCGCAGAAGAGGCAAGCGTGTCTGCACGCCAGGTGGGTAGAATCGTCATCCTTTCTGTAGTTATTGCGGGTGCTTTTTACACCTTAATGTTCATGGCTACAGCGTGGGTGATTCCCTGGGAAACAACGGCCTCGTTTTCTAGCGGTACCATTGATGCGTTCCGACACGCAGGTTTTCCGATTATAGCGTACCTGGCTTTTGCCATCGGCGTGCTAGGGCTATTAACAACCTTTCTTGCTGTGTTTTCCTCCGTATCTCGCCTTCTCTTTTCGCTCGCAAGAGCGGGCTTGCTGCCTAAGTTTTTAGCGCGCATTGATAATGAGCAGCGCATTCCTCGTAATGCGCTGTTGTTTACCACAGTGATTGGTATTGCATTGGGTTGGTTAGGTCCGAAAAGCCTGGTGTGGTTGTTGAATGTTGGTGGTGTTTATGTGGCCATGATGTGGCTGTTGACGGTGCTTACGTTCTATCGCCTGCGTAAAACCCTACCCAGTTTGCATCGTCCTTATCGGGTCAGATTAACGTGGTTCCCCGCTATTGGTGGCGTTGCGGCACTGCTGATTATCGCTGCAAATTTATTGCCTGGCACGGGTATGACACTTAAAAGCAATGTCGAGTACATGATTTTATGTAGCTGGCTAGTATTTGGTGTTTTGGTCTATTTGTTTACCGGAAAAGATAAGTCTCAGCAGGCCAACCTGGAAGATATGTTGGGTGATAGTTATGAGGCTTTTGCTAAAGCAAAAGCACAAAATTCATAAAATATTATAAATATAAATATCGAGAAATTTATGAGTCTATATAAAATGAAAAATATTGTTGGTTCACTGCTATTCATAACATCACTGCTGTTTGCAAATAATGCTTTGGCAGATTTTGGTGATGCGCAAACACGTGACTATACGTCTATGCCTGCAGGGACCACCTTTATGGTGAACTTTCTGCGGGCAGGTAAGGCAGATCGCTTTTATAGCGATGGCGAACGTGTCACTGGGCTGGGTTTAGAAGCTGATCTTCTGGCGGACACACTCGTAGTAGGGCATTTTTACGAGTTATTTGGTTTGACAATGATGGGCAAAGTATCGGGCTCGTTGATTAGAACCAAACTAAGCTCTAATTTTGACAGTCCAGAAACAACGACTGGCTTTAGTGATCCTGTGTTTTCAAATGCGGTATGGCTTGTTGACAACAACGAAGATGGAATGTGGTTTGTTATCGAGCCATATATCAGTTTTCCGTGGGGAAGCTACAACGAGAACAAGCCGAACACTTCGCCTGGCGAAAATGCTTACAAAGTACTAACGGATATTAACTTCACCAAACGTTTTGGAAGTGGCACATACGTTGAACTGTGGTATGAGTTTAAAAAGAACAGTCCTAACGATCGCTATTTTGGGCAAACATTAAAGAAAGATCGCTCTGATCGATACGCAGTTTTGTTTTCGCAAGACCTGCCTGCAACAAGTTGGACAAATAGTCACTTTTTAGGCATGCGCTATGCCTGGAGGCAAGGTGGTCAGGAGTATCTTGATGGTGTTAAAGCCGGCGGTCGCGATAATAACCAGGATCTAACGGTTACTTATGCGGCTATTATTGGCCAGCGAGACCAGCTGAAGTTATCGTATTTGCACAATACCAAGGCGCGCAATGGCTTCGCTGTAAATGGTGTTGAGTTGCGATGGGCGCGTATGTTCTAAGCTCTGCCCTCGGAAAGAAACGTAATATTGAGCGGCTGTTTGCGTTGCAAGCAGCCGCTTTTTCTTTGGTTCATTAGTTAGTTGGCGTTATCCTGTTTCATCAAGCATCTTCCGGAGCCCTGGAGGCTTCCGACGCTCGTTATCAGGAGCACTCGAAAGTGGATCAAACTCGAAACATTGATTCCGTTGCTGAGTTGCAAGGCGACCTTGCACGCAAACACAAGGCGTATGTGCCCACCGAGGCGGAAGCAACCAAAGCGCTAGTTGCTCAGGATTTCGAAACCCTGCAGAAAAACGGGTATGTGATTATCGAAGGGTTGCTCAGTGATTCAGAGCTGGAATCCATCCGTGCGGAAGCCTCGCCGCTTCTGAATAAGCCCGGGCGCAATAATTTTGAGGGCGTGAAAACACAGCGGGTTTACAATGTTCTGGAACAAACCCGGGTTATTGACACCCTTGCCGTTCACCCGAGAATTACGGGCCTTCTGAACCGGCTGTTTCAGCCAAATTACCTGCTTAGCCAAGCTCAAATAATCAACATCTTGCCGGGAGAAGCCGCCCAGCCGCTGCATTATGATGATGGCTTCTATCCCATACCCCGCCCACGCAAGCCCCTTGGCGCCGCTACGGTATGGGCGATTGATGAGTTCACAGAAGATAATGGTGCAACGGTTCTCATCCCGGAAAGCCATCTGCTTGGACAGGAAATAGTCACCGATCGCAGCAAGGTCGTTCCAGCCGTCATGCCTGCGGGGTCGGTTGTTTTCTTCCTTGGTACAACCTGGCACGGTGGCGGCAGCAACCAGTCAGCAGCATCCCGGTTGGCTGTTACATGCCAGTACTGCGAGCCCTGGCTTCGTCCGCAGGAAAACTTCTTTCTGGAATTAAGCCAGGAAACCCTGGCCGCCATTCCTGAACAGCTACTGAGCATGGTTGGCTATTCGATTCATCCGCCTTTTATGGGCATGGTGAATGGAATGCATCCCAAGCGTACTTTGAGTGGTAAGACAAAAGGCAGCTAATACAGAGCTGTGTCTTATTCCTGCAACCGCCCCGTCATTTTCCTTCCGTATGCTGCCCTCTCGATTTGAGCAGCAACGGAGAGTGAAGCATGAGCAAGCAGTTCCTTTACGTGATGATGTTGGCGGCCATTGCCGGTCTCGCCGGGTGTAACAGCGGTTCCAACAGCGGCGGTGTTGATTCCCCAATAACCAAACCAGACCCGACGCCTGACCCGGAACCAGATCCGAAGCCGGAACCGGAACCCAATTCTAAAGTGTTGTTGCAGGAAAACTTTGAAGCCGTGGCCGACGGCAAGCTGCCCGAAGGTTGGGTAGCCATGAGCGGCACGGAGGATATGTTTTACACCAACAATGGCAGCCTGTTTGTAGACGGCCGGGGAAATAACTACACCCCCGTCAGCCTGAAATTGCCCGAGTCGCTTCAGGATAAAAGCAACTACCGCATTGATGTTGTGTTTACGATTCAGGAAGCAAACACTGACACTCGCTGGGTTGGTTTCCAGTATCGCGTAGGCATGGGTGTCGAGCCCTACTATCAAATGGCGATTCGCCAGAAAGCCACTGCTGAAAACGGTACAGAGCATGCGCTACGCAACCAGGGCGAGTGGGCGATTGTAGACAAACAACGGTATTCAGAAAACATTGCGTCGGACCAGATGTACACCGCCACAATCGTTGCCCATGGCGATCGGGTTCAGCACTTCCTGAATGGGCAGTTGATGCAGGATTCTGAATTGGACAGCCAGTTTGCCCAAGGGGGTGTGGCTTTCCAGGCGGCCGGTAGTCTTCTTCGGGTTGATGAAGTGACCGTGACCGAGCAATTAACAGCACTGCCGCCATTGTCGCCGATGGCTGAAGTAGCAGAGCTGGATACTGGCGCTTCCATGGCTCCGAGCATTGCTACCGCAGTGCCGACCCTGGCTGAACTGGCGCTAGAGCCGTCCCTCCCGATTTTCTTGAAGCTCGACGACCAGTTGATGCTGACGACCGAAGACGGCGGCAGTTTGGGATATTTGGACAGCCTTCTTGAAGGTGAGCAGTTCAACGCGCTGCCGATGTTTTATGTGACCTCTCAGACCGCCGTGGATGCGCTGGTTCCTGTGGTAGAGAAGCATCAGCTGTTCGACATCACCTTGGTATCAAACAGTGCAGAGCTTTTGCGGGATGCACGGGTAAAAATGCCGATGATTCGCGCGGCGATGGATTTCACGGGTGCGGGCCTGACAACGGCTCCGGCAGATCTTTTGAGCATCACGCAGGAAACCAATCGGGCTAAAGCCAAGATTGCGATACTGCCGGCGCCTCTGCTGGATAAAGCCTCTGTGATATACCTTCAGAACCGTCTGGTATCTGTTTGGGGCAGTCTGGTAGCGCCAACCAACGAGCAAACCACTGACGTGCTATTGGCCGGTGTGAATGGCTTGGTGACGGATACACCCGAGCAGGCCCAAGAGTTCCTGGCCAAACTGCCGGAAAACACCCTGTTGAGAAAGCCGCTGATCGTGGGTCACCGAGGTGTGCCATCACTGGTGGCAGAAAACACCGTGGCTGGCGCTGTGAAAGCCGCCGAGTTGGGAGCGGATGCGGTTGAATCCGATATCTACCTCACCAAGGACAACCACATTGTCGTGATACACGATGGCACCGTGGATAGGACCACCGACGGCACAGGGCCGGTTGAGGAAAAAACGCTGGATGAACTGAAAGCGCTGACGGTGGAAGGCGCACACGATGTGCCGACAATGGACGAGTTCTTTACTGCCTTGAAAGGTAAAGAGGTGGTTCACTTCATCGAGATAAAGAGCGGCAAGCTTGAGATAGTGGAGTACCTGAAGCAGGCAATCGATCGCAATGACGTTTGGGACCAGGTTATCGTAATTTCATTCAACTCCGATCAGTTGCTGAAGTTGCAAGAAGTGATGCCCGGCGTCTCCGGTGGTTTCCTGACCGGCTTTGCTACCGACAGCAATATGACGAAAAACCTGCGCCAGATCCTGAAAGCGACGCAGCTGTATTCGTCTACGTTCAACCCTTCCTATAAAAACCTGTCGCCGTCGGTTATGGAGGCTTCCAGGCACCGTGGCACAACTTTCTGGCCCTGGACGTTCCGGGATCAAACCGAGGCAGAAAGCTACTACCTTGCGGGCACCCATGGCATGACGACGGATTACGCCCAGTGGTTTAGTGATTACCCCGTAAGCGTTGATCCGGTGGTGGGTAACATTAATGTAGCAGCCAATGTTGGCGTGGCAGTGGATGTGACCCTGACCACGCAGCTGGGTGAAACTCAGGCGGCTGAAGCAAATCGCTTCATTGTGCTGGCCAGCACAGCGGACTACACCAACGATGGTGCTTCGCTTATGTTTACAGCGCCCGGCACGGCGACCCTTCTTCCCGTGTATGAATACACGCTGGGCAACGGAGCGGCTTATCGCGTGATTGGCGCGCGTGTGGCAGTAACCATCAACTAAAATGAGTCTTGGGTAGCACCAAGCGATTTTTACTACCTTAAAGGCACGGGGCATACTCCCCGTGCCTTTTTTGTTGGCTTGAGCAAGGCTTGTCAGGCAACCGGCCGCTTTCTCTTTAGTTCCCGGGTCGATTGGCGTTACGCTATTCCTGTGTGGCAAGAAAAAGGCAGCTAACCAATGGTGAAATTAAAGTATGAGCAATGAACAACCGAATAACCCTCTGCACGGCATTACGCTGGAGCAAGTCGTAACACGGCTGCAAGAACATTATGGCTGGGAAGGGCTGGCTCAGCGGATCAACATCAATTGCTTCAAAAGCGATCCTTCGATTAAGTCATCGCTGAAGTTTTTGCGCAAAACCCAGTGGGCCAGGGATAAGGTTGAGGGTTTGTATATTTCAACGTTTGCTTGAGGCTGGCGCCGCGAAGGCATACGTTATTCGTTATCAGGTATATGTCATGTCGAAAAAAGTAGTCATGTTTGAGTACGAGAAAGAAACTAAAAACAGTGTGCGCTATAAGGAGGTACCTGATGAAGGCACGGCTCCTATTGTGGGCACTTTGTATGTGCAGAAATGGTTCGCGGGCAGCAGTAAGACGATTGAGATAACGATTGATAAAAAGGACTAGTACGGCACAGATTCAGGCCAACCAAGGTTCTTTGCAATAGGCATAAGGGGGCAAGCCGTGAAAGAGACCGGTAAAATCAACTATGTGGAAATGCCGTCACGAGACCTTGACGCCACAAAGAAATTTTTTGGTGATGCGTTCGGGTGGGCGTTTATCGACTATGGCCCTGAGTACGTTGCAATTCAGAACGCGGGTCTGGATGGCGGATTCTTTAAATCAGACCATGTGGCGACGACCAGCAACGGAAGTGTGTTGGTGGTTCTTTATAGTAGCGATCTGGAAGCTACGCTCGAAAAAGTGAAGCAGGCTGGAGGGAAGGTTGTTCTGGATATTTTCACTTTCCCCGGTGGTCGCCGTTTTCATTTTAGTGATCCGAGTGGCAATGAATATGCCGTTTGGTCAGAAGGGAGCAGAGAGTAAGCATTGAAAAACACAGCTAAATTATCCGAGTGCAGGAAATACCGTTTCGCCCTGTGGCGAACATGGGATGAATCGAAACCCTATGTAATGTTTGTTGGGCTCAACCCATCCACTGCGGATGAGACAACTGACGACCCAACACTAATCCGATGCATCAACTATGCGAAAGCATGGGGTTTTGGTGGTGTGTGCATGGCCAACATTTTTGCGTTTCGTGCCACTGCGCCAAATGATATGAAGGCAGCAAAGGATCCGATAGGCTCTGAGAATAACGAGTGGCTAATAAAGCTGTCTGGCGATGCGGGTTTGGTTGTGGCTGCGTGGGGAAATGATGGTTCATTTCTGGGCCGTTCTGATCAGGTGAAGGGGCTTCTGCCGAACCTGCACTGTTTGAAGTTGAACAAGTCAGGTGAGCCAGCGCACCCGCTGTATCAAAAAGCGGATAGAAAGCCCGTGCCAATGAGTGATTAAAAACCGCGATTTATAGCGGTTCTCCGAGGAGATGTGACTTTGCGCTTGCGAATACTGTCTGATTTGCACGTTGAGTGTTTTCAGGAAGGTCGTGAACTGCCTGAGGTGGCTGCGGATGTGGTTATCCTGGCCGGTGATATCCACCGCACAACGGAAGGCCTGGCGTGGGCGGCAGAGCGGTTTGGTGAGCAGGAGATTATCTACGTTGCGGGTAATCATGAGTTCTACGGAACCAGCATGCCCGAGGCCCGTGAAGCATTGCGTGCCGAAGCCCAGCGACTAGGGATTCACCTGCTAGATAACGATACGGTCGATATTGATGGCGTGCGGTTTCACGGCACCACACTATGGACAGATTTTGCTTTGTATTCTGGTCAACCTAACGATGATCCAGTGGGCACCCGTCAGCGCGCCCAGGCGTTCATGCCGGATTTTCGAATTATCCAGCAGCCAGCAGGTGAGGTGTTTACGGTTGATGAGAGCCAGAGGTTGCATGCCGAAGCCATCGCCTGGCTTGAGGCAGAATTAAGCGAGCCTGTGCCCGGGCCGCGAGTGGTGGTTAGCCACCATGCACCCTTGCCAGAGTGTATACCGCCCAAGTACCAGGGCGACTCCCTGTCGCCAGCTTTTGCTTCGAACTTGCGGGCGCTGATGGGGAGGATGGATCTGTGGGTTCACGGCCATGTTCATGAGCCCGTTGATTTGCAGGTTGAAGGTACTCGCGTATTCGCCAACCCCGGTGCTTATCCCAGAGAATATGACCCACCGCTGTTTGCTGCAGACAGAATTATTGAGGTGTAAGCCCATAAACAAGTATGATGGATGCCTCAATTAAAAGTCGAGTGGATGTCATGACAACAGATCTGAATAGCCGGCACGGTTTGAACCCTGCGCACAGTGAATTGGTAGAGGCGTGCAAGGTTATTGAACCATGCAAAGCCCTCGATATGGGCTGCTCCAATGGGCGTAACGCCCTATACCTGAGCCAGCTTGGCTTTGACGTAACCGCTGTGGACAACAACCCCGGCGCTATCAACATGCTGCAGCAAATTGTCAGCAAAGAGGGGATCGCCAATGTTGAGGCGAAGGTATACGACATCAATAACGCCGAGCTTGGGGCGGATTATGGGTTGATTGTCTGCACTGTCACCTTGATGTTTCTCGATCCGGCCCGTGTGGGTGCTGTGATTGCTGACATGCAAGAGCGCACTCTGCCCGGTGGCTATAACCTGATTGTTTGCGCCATGAATACCCCGGAATACCCATGTCCCGTTCCCTTCCCGTTTACCCTTGAATCGGGGCAGCTGAGAACAGCTTATGAGGGATGGGAGCTGGTTAAGTACAACGAGGATCTGGGCACCATGCATAATGGTGCCCAGTTGCAGTTTGCTACCATGTTGGCGCGGAAACCTGGTTAGATGCAGTGATCGCTTATCAAAAACAACTGCTCATGATAGTTGCCACTGGTTGGATCTCGGCCGCAGGCGCCAATGACGCTTGTCTGGCGTCTGCCCAGTCTGACCTGGAGCGTCTGTACTGCGAGGTTGTCGAACTTGGAGGCGGTGCAGGGCTTCCTTCTATGGTGGATTTCAAACGCAATGACCCAAAGGTGCAGGCGCTGTTGTTACGGCAGCCTGCCAAGCGTTTGAGCCTTACACTGCCTGAGGTTTCGGCCGGGCGTGAATCTGAATCCAAGCCCGCACGCAAGCCAGCGGCGGCCGAACCGCAGCGGGAACCGGCGAAGGAGTCCGTCTCTGAACCGTCGGTTGCCCAAGGCTTGGCGGATTGCCAATTGAGGGGAGAGTTGATTCAGTGCCCGAATACGGCCTTCAAGTTAGCAGGAAATCGCACGCTGGCATCACTGGAAGATGGTGTTCTGGAGCCGGGTAACCGCCTGGGAATCGTGCCTTTCAACGGCGCTCGTAGTGATGATGAGGCCGTGCGATCCTACCTTTCAACTGCTTATGATCGTTACATCCCCAAAATGCTGGCTATTGGTCTTGGCGCAAACACCATGAGCTTCACGGCATTTCATAACGCCTTTCACACCCTTGAAAGCGGCGGCGTGGATTTCTCCGAGCGTATGGAGAAAACCTACGAGTTGCTCAAGCAGGATCGAAAAACTTTGGGCGTGAAAGCCCGCTATCACGATGAACTGCCAGAAAACCTGGCTCAGTGTGTGACCATCGATCGCAGTATCATTGTGTGCGACAACGTCGGGACCAACTGGGTGTTTGTTCGCACAAAGTAGAGCGTGGTTTACAGCTTTTTGTAGCGCCGTTCTGGCCGGCCGATGCTGCCATAGCTGACTTCGGCCACAACGGTGCCTGTGCCTGTCATGTATTCCAGATAACGCCTGGCAGTTGTGCGGGATGCGCCCATGGCGTTGCCCACTTCTTCAGCGCTCCAGGGCTTGCCGCCGGCAATCAGTTCGCGAATCTTGTCCAGGGTTATAACATCAATGCCTTTTGGCAGGCGGTGATTGTGATCCTGGTTTGTGTCGCCGGAATTGCGTGGGAGTATGGCGTCTACTTCATCCTGCCCCAGGAGTTTTAGTGCCGACAGGCGCGCAAGATGGTCGCGAAACCGGTTGATGGCTTCTTCCAGGCGCTCGAATACCAGTGGCTTCAGAATGTAGTCAAATACGCCGCCGCGCAGGGCAGTGCGTAGTGTTTCCACTTCTTTGGCGGCGGTGATCAGAATTATGTCGGTGCTGTTGTCGCTGGCGCGCAGTTCGCGCAATAAATCCAGCCCGCTGCCGTCGGGAAAATACACGTCCAGCAATATCAGATCGGGTTGCAGTACCTCAGCCTGTTCCCGGGCATCGGCCAGGGTATGGGCTATGCCGCACAGTTCCACCTGGTCCAGGCGCTGCACAAAGCGGCGCTGGATTTCTGCAATCTGGCGGTCGTCTTCGGCGATCAGCAGTCGGATGGGGGGCACGATGGGCTCCTGCCTGTTGGTTTTTTGGGTAAGTATAGAGTGAAGCGACTGCCACCAGCCACGCTCAGGTTTTCCACCGTAATCGAGCCGCCCCAGCTATCCAGAAACTTGCGTACCAAATGTAGCCCAAATCCGTGCTCATGGCCGGCTTTGCTGGTTACGCCCTTCTCGAAAATCTGGTTTTGCAGTTCCGGTGCGACACCGGGGCCTTGATCCTCCACTTCAAAAATCAGCTCCTGGCCAAGATCTGTCATAGACAACTGTACTCTGCCGTTTGGGCCAGTGTGGCGGCGGGTGGCTTCCAGTGCGTTATCAATCAGGTTGCCAAGTACGCTGACCAGCTGATCGCGGGGCAGGTTGTCTGGCAGGTCGGTCATCTGGCTGTCCGGGTCTATGTCCAGATGCAGGCCCATTTCCCGCGCCCGGTTATGTTTGCCCAGCAGGCAGCCGGCAATGATGGGGTCTGGTACGGCCTCCAGCAGCAGGTGAATCAGAGCCTGATGACTACTCACTTCGCTGCCGATAAGCCCCAGCGCATCGTTGTAGGCGCCCAGTTGGATCAATCCGGCAATGGTGTGCAGTTTGTTGGAGTATTCGTGCGTCTGGCTACGCAGAGTATCGGCGTATTGCTGGATGTGGGTGAGTTGCTGGCTAACGTGATCCAGCTCGTTGCGCAGGCGGAAGCTGGCCACTACTCCGATAATGTCGTCGCCCTGGCGCATGGGCAGTCTGTTGACCACCATCTGCTTGTTGCGAAGCCATACCTCGCGATCGAAATCCGGTATGCCACTGCTCAATACCGACATCAGGTCGCTTTCGGGGAGTACATCCAGAATGGCGCGTCCGGCTATTGGAGTGTCTTCATCCAGGCCCAGGGTAGTCAGAGCTGCGAGGTTTACCGTGGTTATAATGCCGTCGCGATTGATGGCAATAATGCCTTCTCGCACCGATTGCAGTGTGGCGTCCCGCTCCTTGAACAGGCCGGCAATTTCTTCTGGCTCCAAGCCAAAAATTGCACGTTTGAAGCGGCTGGCAATCACCACTGCCGCGAGAATACTCACCAGCAACACTACGCCCAGAACGCCATACAGTATGAAGTTATAGTGCTGAACCGTGGCTTCTACCTGAGCCACGCTGTACCCCACCGACACTATCCCGATTATGGCGCCATTAGTGGGGTCAAATACCGGGGCTTTGCCGCGCATGGACTCGCCCAGATTCCCCATGGCGCGGGCGATATAGCCTTCGCCCTCCACCAGGGCCTGGTGGCCGTAGTCGCCATCATCGTCGGCCATGGAGTGGCCAATGCGGGCCGGGGAAGGGTGGGCCAGGCGGATGGCCTCGTGGTCACCAATAACAATAAACAGGGCTTCGTTGGTAGTGGCAAGCGTGTGGGTGAGGGTGTTCAGGTCCTCAACGTTGCGTTGCTGAATGCCGTTGATAATCGCAGGGCTTGCGGCGATGGTTTTAGCCACCATCAAGGCGCGCTGGCCAATCTCGTTGTATAGGGATTCGCTCAGGTAGTAGCCGGCAAACAGGCCAATAAGCAGGGTTTGCAACACGCTCACCAGGCCGAGGGTGAGAATCATGCGGGTTTTGAGTTTTGTGCGTCGCTTTGCAGGCATAGGCTTTAATCAGAATCGTCTATTGGCGGCAAGGTTCAGGGTAAAACACCCCAACCGGGTTTGCCCGTGAACTTTATGAACAAAAAGCACAGTAGTTTTTTTAAGTGAGTTACGCCCGCAAACTTCAGCAAATACGGATTGCCTTCTAGTCTGTTTATTGAAACAACAACGAGGTGATCAATATGTTTTTCAAAACAACAATAGCATTTGCAGCAGCGGCTGCGTTCAGTATGTCTGCCATGGCCTGGGAGCCCAGCGGAAAAGTTGAGTGTCTGGCACCGGCTGACCCCGGCGGCGGTTGGGATTTTACCTGCCGCAGTGTGGGTAAGGTTATGCAGGAGCTGGACCTGGTAAGTGGTTCAGTACAAACCGTGAACATGGCGGGCGCAGGTGGCGGTGTTGCTTATGCCCACACCGTAAGTAAGCGTAAAAACGACGACAAACTGATTGTTGCGGCCTCTACCGCTACTACCACCCGGCTGGCTCAAAAGCAGTTCCCGGGGATGGATGCCTCCATGGTTAAGTGGGTTGGCGCTTTGGGCGCAGACTACGGCATTATCGCGGTAAGCAAAAACTCAAAATATGAAAACCTGAACCAGCTGATGGATGCGGTGAAAGAGAATCCGCGATCAGTCAAATTCGCTGGCGGCAGTGCCCGTGGCGGCTGGGATCACCTCAAGGTGCTCATAGCAGCAAAGGCTGCAGGTGCTGAGAAACTGCCTTCTATTCCTTACCTGTCGTACAACAACGGTGGCGAAGCCATGACACAAGTGGTTGGCGGCCAGGTGGACGCATTCACGGGTGACGTATCCGAAGCCACTGGCTTTATGGAATCCGGTGATTTGCGCGTGCTGGCGGTGCTGTCAGAAGAGCGCCTGCCGGGCAAGTTCGGCGACATTCCTACCGCTCGTGAGCAGGGCATTGATGCCCTCGGCCCTAACTGGCGCGGATTTTACATGCCAAAAGACACCTCCGCAGAAGCGCAGCAGTATTGGGTAGACGCAGTCGACACCCTTTACGCCAGCGATGAGTGGAAGGCGGTCATGAAAAATAACGGCTTGATTTCATTCCACCCGAAAGCCGGTGAGTTTGAAAGCTTTGTAACCAACCAGGTGCAGGACATTGAAACCCTGTCCCGGGAAATTGGTCTACTGAAATGACTGGCCTGGGCGACCGTATTCTGGGCTTGTGCCTGTTGGTGCTGGCGGTTGCCTATGGCTGGGTGGCGCAACAGTGGCCTGAACCCTTCGGTGGTACCGAGGGGGTAGGGCCGGAAACCTTCCCCACCATGCTGGCCGTTGTGCTGGTGGTGGGGAGCCTGTACCTGATGATCAAGCCGGATGCCGATACCCAGTGGCCTGTTGGGAAAACAGCCCTGGAGTTGGTGGTTTCGATCATTGTGCTGGTGGTTTACGCGCTGCTGCTCGAGCCATTGGGCTTTGTTATCTCCACTACCCTGGCGGTTGGCGCTTTGAGCTGGCGCATGGGGGCACCTGCTAAATCAGCGTTTGCAATTGGGCTGCTCAGTGCCGTTGTGGTGTTCGGGTTGTTTAACTATGGCTTGTCTCTGAGCCTGCCCACTGGCTTGCTGGGGGGCTTTTAACCATGGAAACACTTGGCTTTCTGATGGACGGGTTTGCGGTGGCGTTAACGCCGTACAACCTGATGTTTGCGCTGTTTGGTGCCTTCGTGGGCACCCTGATTGGCTGCCTGCCAGGCCTGGGCCCGGCGAATGGTGTGGCCATTCTGATACCTCTTGCCTTTACCTTGGGCTTGCCGCCTGAAACGGCAATGATTCTGCTCACATCGGTTTATGCGGGTGCCATGTACGGCGGCCGGATTTCATCGATCCTGCTGAATATCCCGGGCGATGAGCCAGCCATGATGACCTGCCTTGATGGCTACCCCATGGCAAAAAAAGGCCGTGCGGCAGATGCCTTGGCAATCTCGGCGATTGCCTCCTTTGCGGGCAGTCTGATCGGGACCTTGGGGCTGATCATGCTGGCGCCAGTGCTGGCTCGCTTTGCGCTGACCTTTGGGCCGGCGGAATACTTCGCGCTGTTCTTGCTCGCCTTCGCTACGCTGGGAGGCATAACCGGCAAGAACCCGATGAAGACGGTGATCGCAGCTGCGTTGGGCATTATGATTTCCACAGTGGGAATCGATATCTCTACCGGTACCCAGAGGTACACCGGGGGCGTGCTGGAGCTGTATGAGGGCATCGATTTCATTTTGGCGATTGTGGGTCTGTTTGCCATATCCGAGCTTCTGTTTTTTGTAGAAGCACGCATGGGCAAAGGCCGCAGCAAAGTGAATATGGGCAAGCTGACGCTGACCTTCAAAGAGATTGTATCGACAATTCCCACTCAGCTGCGTGGTGGTGTGCTCGGCTTTATTGCCGGAGTTCTGCCAGGCGCGGGGGCCTCATTGGGAAGCTTTATAAGCTATACCCTTGAGAAGTCGGTGCTCGGCAAAAAAGGCCGCTTTGGAGAAGGTGATATTCGTGGTGTAGTGGCGCCGGAAGCCGGTAACAATGGTGCCGCGTCGGGTGCCTTGGTGCCCATGCTAACCTTGGGTGTACCCGGAAGTGGTACTACAGCAGTATTGCTGGCGATGTTGATTTCCCTCAATATTACGCCCGGGCCTCTGATGTTCACCCAGAATGCGGATATCGTGTGGGGTGTAATCGCCGCACTGCTGATTGGTAACGTATTGCTGCTGATACTGAACATTCCGATGATCGGAGTGTTTGTAAGGCTGCTGTCCGTACCGCCTATGTACCTGCTGCCAATCGTCACCATGGTGGCGTTTGTAGGTATCTACTCCATCAGCCACAGCACCTTTGATCTGTACTTCATGATTCTGTTTGGTGTTGGCGGTTATGTTCTGCGAAAGCTGGAAATTCCTTTGGTTCCCATTATTCTGGGCCTGTTGTTAGGGCCCGAAATGGAAAAGAACCTGGGCCATGCGCTGATTCTGTCTGACGGTGATTGGACCACACTCTGGTCGAGCCCCCTGTCGATAGGATTGTGGCTGGTAGCCGGACTTGGTTTGGTGTTGCCGACATTGGTTGGGCCGATTCTGCGCCGCCGAATGCGCAATGCGATAAAGGAAGGGCCTGTTAGCGACTAAGCGCCAAGGTCAGCCGTTTCGGCGGGTATTATAAAAGATGTGCACCGGGCTTTGCCCGGTGTTTTTATTTATCGAAGCACAGGAAGTTATGTCAGACTTTTCTCTAATCCAGTATGCCCTGGTCGCACTGATTTTTATCTGGAGCGGGTTCGTGCGCTCTGGCCTGGGCTTTGGGGGAGCGGTGCTGTCGCTGCCGTTCCTGTTGCTGGTGAAAGACGACCCGCTAATCTTCCTGCCCATCATTGCGGTACACCTGCTGTTTTTTTCGTCTTTGACCATCTGGATGAACAATCGCAAAAGCCGCACCGGCAAAACCGGTGATAGTAGCCAAAAGCTGACCGGGTTCGGGCCAGATGCAGCCGCAAAAGCACCCGAAGGCACGGTTGATTGGCCCTACCTCTGGCGGATGCTGGGCATCATGCTGGTGCCCAAATTGATTGGCGTGTTCGGCCTGTTTACGCTGCCCCCACATGTATTAAGCGCGATTATATTCGTGATTGTTGCGATCTACTCAGTGTCATACATCATCAACCGACCTTTCCGCAGCAGAAGTAAAACCGTGGATGTGATCTTGCTGATGGCCGGTGGTTACATCAGCGGCACCTCGCTAATCGGCGCACCGCTGATTATTGCGGTTGCCTCCCAGCATGTGGCGCGGGAGAAGCTGCGCGATACCTTGTTTGGCCTTTGGTTTATTCTGGTGTTGATCAAACTGGCAGCGTTCATCTGGGTTGGGCTTGATCTGCAGTTGATCCATCACCTTTGGTTACTGCCGTGTGCTGCGGTGGGGCATGTGATCGGGCTACGTTTTCACGAGCGTATTCTGAAGGCGGAAACACCGGTGTTTTTCCGCATGCTGGGGGTGGTGCTGTTGGTGGTCAGTAGTGTGGGTATGGTTAGCGCATTTTTGTGATGCCCACGGCATCAACGTTAATCAGGCCATTGCCAGGGTGGTGCGTCCAATAACCCCTGGCCCACAACAACCGTTTCACCCAGTTCCTTGTTCAGGGCAATCGAGTTGCAGTCACCATCCCTTTCCAGCGTTGCCACTAGCCGTGGTGCGTGGGAAACCACCCAAACCTGAGTCTCCCGCGAGGCGCGGATAATCAGTCGCCCGAGTGCAGGAAGCAGATCCGGGTGCAGGCTGGTTTCCGGCTCGTTCAGCACCAACAGGGAAGGGGGCCGGGGTGTAAGTAATGCTGCTACCAACAGAAGGTAGCGCAGCGTTCCGTCAGAAAGTTCTGCCTGGTTCAGCGGCCGCAACAGACCATCCTGCAGGAACTCCAGAACAAAGCGATTACCTGAGTCTGCAGAAAAGTTTATCGTAGCTCCGGGAAACGCATCCTCAATCGCGTGATACAACGCCTGGCGGTCGCCTATCTCATGGATGGTTCGCAGAGCAGCAACCAGGCTATGGCCATCGTGGTCGAGTACAGGGGTTCGTGTGCCTATCTGCGGCGTGCGAATGACGGACTGGGGATCGGTTCTGAACTGATCGTAGAAGCGCCAGTTGCGGATAGTTTGTCGCACAGCGTGCACTTCAGGCACAGCCACCGGGTCGCTGATTTCGTTGAGGATGCTTTCATAAGAATTGAGGTGGGCGTTATACACCTCCCACTTTCGGCCGGAGCGCACTTTTACTACAGGCCCAACGCGGTCGATCAGGCAGCTGCTAGGCCGGCAAACATCGCCCACCCAAATGCATTCACGTTTTATTTCCGGGTCGAACTGAAACATGGACGGGTCTTGGTAGCCGGCAAAACCCTGCGGTGCTGGCATTCCCAATGATATGGCATAACTGAACTCTTCACCCGCAAAGCCCAGCCTCAGGCGTGAGTTGTGTTTTCGTGCAGAGCCTTGAACAGGTGCGGAGCCTTCTCTCATGCCGCTGGTAATGTTGTCAGGCCCGGCCCAGAAGGTGTAATCCAGCCCGCCTTCCTGTGCGATCGACGAAATCATGTTTCCTTTCGCCGCTTCTGCGAGCAGGCGCAGAGATTTGTACAGGTTGGATTTGCCACAACCGTTTGGGCCTGTAACCACATTAAGACCCGCCAAAGGCGCAACAATGCCCTTCAGGCTACGGTAGTTTGATACTGCGAATGCATTGATCATGCTCACGAGCCCATCCCCTTTCGCCCCAACTTTTCCAGCGCCATTAGCGTATCTGTGTATTTCACCAGCCGGTTCAAATAGTCCGGTGACAGCCTCTGCATTTCGGCCATTGCCAGGCTCACCAGGCGGTGGGCATTCATGGGGCCGGCGTCTTTGGGGGCCTGTTCGATGGCGCAGCGAACGCGGTCCTGAAGGGCTTGCTCGCCACGGTCTGCCGATGCTCTGGTCATGGCTTTTAGTGGCTGACGGGGGTTGGCGGTTGCAGCGCGTTGGGGAGCTTCCAAATCATCTTCGGGCGTTCCAAATACCAACTGTTCCAGGGTGGACCGGGGTTGTGTTTGGGGTGCACTCTGAGTTTGATTCAGCCTGTCCAGCAGAGCTGAGAGCGGCGAAGTGCCACCGGTTTCAATGGCTTGTGATGACGGCTGAGGTGCTTCGAATCGTGTTTTGTAGTCTGCAACCGCCTGCTCCAGCTTCTGCCAGTGTGGAGTGTGCTGCAGTCCTTTTGCTTCCAACCGCATCGCCAGAGCTTCCAGATAGCGAAAGCCAACCGGGTTCATCTGGTCGGCTCCGGAGTTTCGGAGGTCTTCCAGTTGCGGATGCACGGCAGTGGCTTCAGTTATCGCATTCATCTGTTGTCAGCCTCCGCTTCGGCACTTGCAGGTGTTTGAGGCGCCAGAGGTACGGTACTGATTTCTACCCGCCGATTCTGAGCTCGGGATTCTGAATCAATATTGGGCACCGCCGGATGGTGCGGGCCAAAGGCGGCGGCGAATACCCGGTCGTTGGGCAGGCCAAGTTCTATTAATGTTCGGGTGACTGTGAGTGCCCTTTGTGCTGACAGCCCCCAGTTGTCCTGATACCGGTTGCCGCTGTGCATGGGCAGGTCATCGGTGAAGCCGCTGATCATCAGCAGTTCCTGGTGCTGAGTCAGATAGGTTTGCAACGGGGTAATTAGGGCTTCCAATACTTCCACGCCGTCGGCTTGCAGCTGATCCGAGTTCAGCTCAAACAGCACGTTGCCACTGATGCCGATGCGGCCATTGTGAAAGGTCACCAGGCCTTTGGTGAGCGGATCTTCCAGCGCTTGCTCCAGGGCAATCCGCCGCTGTTCTTCGGCTTCCCGCTTGGCTTTTTCTTCCTCAAGGGATTGGCTCAGTTCCAGTTGAACGCCAATCACCCACACCAGTATCAGCACCAGAATACCCACCAGTGCAGCCATCAGGTCTGAGAATATTGCCCAGATTGGGGTGGACTGCTGTTCACCGTCTTCCAGATATTCCATCAACTGGCTCCGCTGGTCTCGGTGTGATTGGCGATCAGAGCCGAAGCCGCATCAATCACATCTTTCTGGGAACTCACAGAGAGGTCGATAACTTCTCGGGCCTGGGCAACGTAATAGGCCAACTGTTCATCGTGGCGCTTGCCGGCTCCATCCAGTGCTTTCTGAATGTTGGCCAGGCTTTCCTGAAGCTGAGTGTTAGACGCGCTGAACAGCTCCACTGCGGCAAGGAAGGATTCGCTGAGGGCGCCCACTTCCTGGCTGCTGCCGGTGATGTCTTCGCCCAGCTTGCCGAGTTGCTGGCTTTGTTCCTGAATCAGGACATTAAAGCGTTCGCTGATGCCTGTGAGGGTTTCACCTGCGCCGCTGATAAGAGAATCCACCGCCTCGCGCTGGCTGTCTGCATTGTTGCGCTGGGATTCCAGAAGGCTGTCCAGCTCCTGAACCAGCCGCTGACGCTCTTCCAATAGTTGGTTTTCCCGTTCGCTGTTGCGGGCCATTTCGCTTTGCAGTTGCGAGATCACCCGTGCGGCGGCTTTGGGGGTTTCCGACGCGGTTTCTATCAGGCGGGTCATGGGGGCTTCCAGGCCTGCGCCCAATTCGGTCAGGTGTTTGGTGACGGTTGCTTCCAGCTGGGCCAGGCGTTCATTGGCCGCGTCGCCTCGGGTTGCTTCTTGCTCATGCAGTTGAGAAAGCTGCTCGCTGATACGGGTGATGAGAGCATCCAGGCCTTGTTGCTGATTGGTGGCAAGCTTGGCGCTTTCTTCACGGAAGTGGGATTGGTATTCCTGCAAGGTATTCTGCAGAGCTTTGCTGTGTTCAGCCGAGGCCTGTTGCTGAGCCAGAAGATTTTGCTGCCAGTTATTACCTGCTTCCTGTGTGGTTTTCTGGAAGCTATCTGTGAGTTCCGCAAGCTGCTGCTTGGTGGTGGCAGACCAGTCTTCGTGGAGCTTTCCGGCGCTGGACTGCAGAGTTGTCATGGCTTCGGTAACGATCGGCTCTATGCGTTCAGCGGCCAGGCGGCTGCTGGATTCCAGAGATTTCTCAAGAGACTCGGCCACAGACGTTGCCAGGGTTTGGTAGTGGCCGCCAACGGTGGTGTGGAACTCTTGCTGATTTCGGGTAAGGGATTGCTCAAGCTGCTGGCCTAGTTGCTCCATGCGGGCGGTCATGGATTCCATGGCGGTTGCCATTTGGGGCAGGGCTTCTGCTTGGGATTCCAGTGCTTTGAAAGCCTGTTGGCGCTGATAGTCTGTCGACAGGTGGTGTAACCGCTGGCGCAGAGTCTTATCCAGCTGGCGGGATACCTGTAAGAGCTCCCGGCGGCTGAGGGTGGAGGCCAGCCCCAGCATGGCGGACGCTGCGACACCGGCAATGGAGGTGCCGAAGGCCAAGCTCAGCCCGGCAATCGGAGCCGCCAGTGCGCTGCGAATCACACTGAGTTCGGTGCTGCCATCCAGTGCAGATGCCGCGCCGCTCAAGGTCACAATCATGCCGGCAAAGGTGCCTAGCAGGCCAAGCATAACCAATAGGCCAACCAGGTAGGGCGTAAACTGCGGGCTTGGCAGTGCAGCAAAATGCCCATCAATGCGCCTCTGTACTGCAAACTGAACTTGCTCCGGCAGGCCGGAAAACCAGCTTGTCAGTTGCTCGCGGCTTTCCGGTGTGGTGCCCAGCTTCTGTTGCAGTTTTCGGGTTGTGCTCCGGAACCCCATTAGCTCAACAAACCCCAGCGTGTAGACCGCCGCAATAATGACCGTTACGGAAAGCGCCAGCAGGTCAGAGCCTAAAAAGCGCTGGCCAATCCAGGCCGTCACCGCCATGCCTATGGCAAAAGCGAAAAAGAAGAAAAATCTGCTCATGGAGAATCCATTACCTCGTTGTGGCAGGCCTCAAGTACTCCCAGTACTGGCTCCAGCCGAACATCCAGTTCAGCGAGTAAAAGATTCTGCGCTTCTTCGCAGTAACGGTGGAGCCAATCATCCGGCGCAATGCCGGTTTCTTGGGAGGGATCAGAGGTTGTTTGTTCTGCGGGAGACAGCGCGTGAAATCGCTGCTCCAATACTTTGGAAATATGAGAGAAACACTGGCTGGTGTACCCGGTCATTGCCTGGTCGAAGGTTGAATCCAGCTCTGCCAGCCTGGCCAGGTTCTGGTTGTGATCCTTCATCGCTTTTCGGGTTTTGTCGCGAAGCTGCCGGCTTGCGGCGACCACTCTGCGTTGCAGGGTGAGCCAGGTGTTCAGATAGGGCTCGAAAGCCAGATTGTCTGTCGATTCAATATCCTCGCCGTAGCTTTTGATCTTCCCTATCAATGCTGTGCGAGTGGTGGCCAGTTCCTTGATTATTCGTTCAAAGGTTGGCCCTTGATCCATGCCTGGATAGCGGGCTCGAAATGCAATCGCGGAATCCAGAACAAGGGTGTCTGAAAGCCCAAACAGTCGCCCCAGGCGTTCGCCGCAACAGGGCAGCGGGCCGTCGGCAAGCGGCGCCCCGGATTGGGCCAGCAGTTGCAGCAGCCTTGGCGGTGAAACCCCGGCAGAATGTGAGGGTGATTGAGTCATCAAATAATCGCGCACAGGTTTGGGGAACCGAAAAATACCGGGCTTTCCGGGGCGACTATTCTAAAGGGTATGGGAGGTGATTGATAATGACTGAATTGCCAGAAATATACGCCCGAACAGGCTATGCCCGGGCATATATACATTACTAACCGATCAGCGCTTGGCCATCAGTGCTTCAAGTTCATCGGCGCCGCCAACCAGCTGGCCGTCGATAAATACTTGCGGGGTTGTGCCTTTGCCGGTCACTGCCTGCAGGGTGCTGTAAGACAAGCCGCCACTGCCCAGTGCGATCTCCTCATACTTGTAACCCTTGTTCTGCAACAGCGATTTGGCACGCGTGCAGTGCGGGCATCCGGGCTTCGTGAATACTGTTACCCGTGCCGGCAGGGTTGCGTCCGGCTTGATGTAGTTGAGCATTGTGTCAGCATCGGACACTTCAAACGGGTCGCCAGGCCTGTCTGGCTCTATGAACATCTTTTCAATGGTGCCGTCTTTCACCAGCATGGAATAGCGCCAGCTGCGGTCACCAAACCCGATGGCGCTTTTGCTGACCAGCATGCCCATCTCACGGGAGAAGTCGCCGTTGCCGTCTGGAATGAATTCGATGTTGTCGGCGTGCTGGTCTTCAGCCCATGCCTGCATGACGAATGGATCGTTCACCGACAGGCAAATTACACGATCGACGCCCAGCGTTTTGAATACCGGCGCCAGTTCGTTGTACCGCGGCAAATGAGTGCTTGAACAGGTTGGTGTAAACGCGCCCGGCAAGGCGAACACAATCACCGTTTGTCCGTTGAATAACTCGTCGCTGGTTACCGATGTCCACTCGTTATCACGACGAATGGGAAACGTAACCTGGGGGACTTTTTTACCTTCCGATGAACTTAACATTTAAAACTCCTTGGAGTTCGTGGGTTATTTGTTCGAAAGGGAAACTGTATCGCAATCAAACCTTTCTGGACACAGGAGATTGTCAGAGCCAAGTATAAAGTCGAGAGCCCCTTCGTAAGTCAGTTCAGCCCATACTGCCGGGGCCGTTCAAACCGGTAAAATCCTTCCTCTTCTTCCCGGGCGATGGTCGGCGCAGCCATTCCGAAGTGCTTCTCGCGCAATTCGTTGAGTGCTGTTTTGAGCGCTTCCCCAGACAGGCGCTGGTTTAGAGCGTCCCGTTCGGTGGTGTAGGCTTCGCCCTTCTGCCATTTGTCTTCCCGGACCTGATCCTGTTCGGCCATTTGCTCCACGGCGCCTTCGGAAAAGCCTAGTTGGAGTCTGAGGCTGTTAATGGCTTGCTGGCGTTGGTTCGGGGGCAAGTTTTTGAGTTTGGTTTGCACGCTTTCCAGGCTGAAAAGAGCATGCCCCAAGGCGCCAGAACCTGCGAACTGGAAACCCAGATCTCCACCGTAAACCTCTTCTGCATTGGTTTTCAACTGGTGTGCCAGCTCTGTTAGCTGCAGTTCACTGGCTTCATTCAGGTGTGTCATTTTTTGCTGGAAGACCTGTGACTTCTCTTCCAGATAGGACTTTTCTTCCCCCCATATCTGGCTTGCTATAGCCCCGAAGAGGGCTTCCCGCTGTTGCCAGAGCTCCATTTCCTGTTGAAAAACAGGGAGTGCATGCAGGCGCAGTTCGTTGTTATCCAGCCACGTGTTATAGCGGTCGAGGTTGGCCATGAGGGCTATGATTTGGTTATGTAGTTCTGGAAATGCCGTTTCTATCGCACGCTCAAACAGTTGGGCGCCAGCGTTGGGGTACTGTTCCAGCAAGGCTCGTCGTTCGTTATACAAACGAGCTTGAGTTGCGGGCTCGGCTATGGAGTCTCCATAACTTTCCAGATATTGCACAGCCAACTTTATAGCCAACTGTGATGAATCTTTTGCCGCGGGATCTTCAAGTGAGTGTTCTGAGTTGGCGCTGTGTCCGGTTCCATTCGTTATCTGATGCACCTGTTCATCTGATTGATGAAGGAGCATGTAGCCACCGATTGCACCAACGGCGACGATGACGGTAAAAAGGCCATAGCGTGTCTTTGAGCTCATTGTTTTGCCTTTGAAGCATGGTGGCCGCGAATGCGGCCACCAAATTCCAGTTACTGATTAGAGCAGAGGTTGAAGCTTGGGCCAGATCAGATCTGCAATTTTTGTTGAACCGCTGTCTGCGGGATGAATGCCGTCGAAAATGATGTCTTTGTCACTGATGACCGGGCGGGTATCAACAAAGGTGCAGTCGAGCACGGAGTTCTTGCACGCACGGGCCAGAGTGGCATTGCCGTAATCGATGGCTTCTTTCATGTCTTTCAGGCGGAATAGCCCGTTTTTGGTGTAGTAGTACCCTACAAAAATGCCCTTCCGGACACCGGCTGCCGCCATTTCATTGAGGAAATCTACGCCTTCAACGTAAGTGTTATCAATAATGTCGATACACTTTTGGCTCAGTCTTCCGAAGCGGTACCACGGCGTTTTGCAGCTGTTCGAGTTGAACATGATCGCGGGGATCAGAAGGTCGTTACCGCCGCCATCACCTACCACTATGTCGATGTTCGGGTCGTCAGAGACCGCCTCGCGAAACTGGTTAGGAATGGAAGGTGCAATCAGCTCTCCGCTAAGCTCGGCACCGGATACGGTGTAGCGCCGGAAGGTTTCACCTGCTTTTGATTCAAGCTGGTTCTGTATCTCGCCAGACAGGGCGAAGATTGAGTCACCAACAAAAACCACCTGGTTGTTGTCTGCATCCGTCACCTTGTCGTTGCTGAGCAGGTAGCCCAACTCACTGCAGCCGGTGAATAGAAACGCGGCAAAGACCACAACGGCAGCCCGAAGATGGGCGGCCCGGCTTGGTACCGAGACTGCGGCTGGTTTTTTAATATTGTTATCCATTATTGCAACTCCGTTTGTAAGGGAAGTACTTTTTTCTTTTGGTACTGCAATATGGATAGTGGCTTGTAGTGGGGGTTAATAGAAACGGAAAAACGCGGTTTGGCTTGTCCTAAGCGGCCAGTTGCAAGCCACTGTGAGCGGGGTCACATTGGATTCCAAACGGACTATTAACCTTTGTGTAAAAGGCGGTGGTGGTCAGCCTGCAATTGAGCCGGGGTGACCACCACTTCAAGGCTTTTTAAGACAATATAACCAAATGGTTTGGCAGTTCATCTTTCTGGTGGGTGGCAGGTACCTTGGCTTTCAGGTGCTTTCCACAGTCTTCAATGCAGGAAATGAAGCCCGTCAGTGTCTCGCCCTGTTTTACTTGCTTGGTGAATGCCGCAATGATGTCTTCCCAGGCGTCGTTGCCTATTCTTTCCGATATGCCCCGGTCTACCAGAATCTCAACGTAGCGCTCGGCTTCAGAGACGAAAATCAGCATGCCAGTGGCGCCTGCGGTGTGGTGCAGGTTCTGTTCCAGAAACTGACGCCGGGCCAGGTTTGACGCACGCCAATAGCCTACGGTTCGGGGGATCAGCCGCCTGTTGATGCCGGGTATCCGGAACACCAGACTGAGCAGGGCAAACACGCCCCATTGGCTGAGGAGGAGTACATCTGCCGACAGCCAGCTGGTAAGGTAATTAATAATACCGGGCACCAAAAGCGCAATGATCCCGGCCCAGAGCAGGGGGATATATGCGTAATTGTCGGCCTGGGCGGTTAGCACCGTAACCACTTCTGCGTCGGTTTCACGCTCAACTGCGGTGATAGCGGCCGCCACTTGTTCCTGTTCCTGCTTGCTTAGTAATGTCATGGGGTATCACTGTTTGTTGGGTTGAAGGTTGCCTTTCCGATGCGTGCTTGATCGCTACCAGCCACCAGATGCCCCCCCGCCGCCGAAGCCTCCGCCCCCGCCGCCAAAACCACCTCCACCGAAACCGCCACCACGGCCACCCATGCTGGCGCCTAGCAGTGCACCACCTACCAGAGCTGCGCCTGAACGGCCGCCTTGGCCGCGGCCACCACCCATGAAGAAAATGACAGCCATAATGAATAGGAAAAACATCAACACCGTTTTCGGGTTGGGTTTTTCCTGGGGGCCGCTTCCGGTTCTGGCCGGCGCAGCCAGGGGCTCGCCGCCAAGAACTTGCACCATGGCGGCAGCGCCATTGGCAATGCCTTGTTCGAACTGACCTTGCTTGAAATCGGGGGCAATTATCCGGTTGATAATGGTGGCTGAAGCCGCATCAGTAAGTCGTCCTTCAAGGCCATAGCCCACTTCTATCCGAATCCTGCGTTCCTGCTTGGCAACGATCAGAAGAGCGCCATTGTCCTCACCTTGCTGGCCTATGCCCCAGTGACGGCCTAGCTGGTAGCCATAGTCTTCTATGCCATAACCCTGAAGATCCGGCACGGTGACGACCACAACCTGCTCTGTGGTGCTTTGCTCGTGGGCCTCAAGCATTTGGGCTATCCGGCTTTCGGTAGCCGGGCTCAGCAGTTCCGCCTTATCCACCACTCGGCCTGTCAGTTCCGGGAATTCTGGTGCAGATTGCGCCAGAGCCGCTGATATCGGCAATATGATCAGGGCCAGTATGACCACAACGGGGCGGATAAAGGCGTAAGGCAAAGAGTGCCGCGAAGAGAATTGCATTTAAAACGTCACCTTGGGCGCTTCGTCGGCATTGTCGGCAGTAGCCTTGAAGTTTTCACGCACCTCCATTTCGCTATAGAGAATGCTGTGCCAGATTTTACCGGGGAAGGTCCGAATCTCGGTGTTGTAGCGCTCTACCGATTGGATGAAATCACGCCGGGCTACGGCGATGCGGTTTTCGGTGCCTTCAAGCTGCGACTGCAGCGCGAGAAAGTTCTGGTTCGATTTCAAATCCGGATAACGCTCAGAAACCGCCATTAACCGGCTCAGTGCGCTGCTAAGCTCGCCTTGTGCTTGTTGAAATTGCTGAAGCTTTTGAGGGTCGTTCAGGATGCTTTCATCAACTTGAATGGATGTTGCCTTGGAGCGCGCCTCAATAACCGCCGTGAGAGTTTCCTTCTCCTGAGCAGCAAAGCCTTTCACTGTTTCCACCAGGTTAGGTACCAGATCTGCCCGGCGTTGATACTGATTTTCAACCTGCGACCAGGCGGACTTAACTTTTTCATCGTAGGTGGGAATGTTGTTGATGCCGCAGCCGGTTAGCAGAAACGCCAGCATGAGCAAGGTTATGAGTTGCCGCATCGAACGCATGGGTGTGTATGTTGGCTGTGTTTGCATGGTGTAAGAGTTCCCTGATGATGACCAATGCCCCCGAACCAAGGGCTGTTAATGGTAGAAAGGGTCTCACACTCAGCCATTTCAAAACAGCCTGCTAGACTATCAATACTGTAGTGGTCAACTAATCCCGGACAGTATTTTAAGTTTTTCTTCCGCGACCACAGGTGGCATGCCGCCATTGAAGGTATGAGGGCGCTGCCGGTTGTAGTAGTCCATCAGGTAGTCACCAATATCCTTTCTTGCATCAGGAATTGAGCGGTATCCAAGTGATGGGATCCATTCGCTCTTCAGGCTCCGGAAGACCCGTTCCATAGGGGAATTATCCCAGCAATTTCCCCGGCGGCTCATGCTTTGCTCCATGCGGTAACGCCAAAGCCTCTGACGGAATAATCGGCTTGCGTACTGACTACCTTGGTCAGAGTGGAACAGAATCCCAGTCGGTTTTCCTCGTTGCTCATACGCATGGTCCAGTGCCTTTACGACCAGCTCAGCATCAGGCCGATCTGATAGCGCCCAGCCAACTACACGGCGGGCATAGAGATCCAGAACAACCGCAAGATAGCTCCATCGCTGACCAGCCCACACATAGGTGATGTCACCGCACCACGCCTGGTCTGGATGGCTGACATTGAACTCACGATTCAGTCGGTTTGGAATGTCTGGCCTTTCCACAGTGGCCTGCTTGTAAGCGTGAGGACCAGGTTGTTTGCAGAGCAACCCTAGCTCATTCATCAGGCGGCGAACCTTGAAGCGTCCGATCACAACACCTTCCTCATTAAGCATGGAGGTGATCATACGGCTTCCTGCTGAGCTTCGGCTCTTGCGAAAGATCCTGTTCACATCGGCTCGCAGAACCACTCGTTCGGCATCCACTACGGACCGCCTCCGGCGATACTCGTAATAGCTGGACCTTGATACTTCAAACGCTTTACAGACCATCTCAATAGGCTCCTGCTCACTCAACTGGTCTATCAGCGCGTACGATTCATCTCGTCCGACATCAAGAGAGCGGTAGCCTTTTTTAGTATCGATTTCTCCCGTTCCAGCCTCTCACAACGGGCTTCCAATTCTTGGATCCGCTGCTGCTCCGGGGTCATCGCTTTGGACTTCGGTGTAACACCGCCGCGTTCCTCGGAAAGCTGTTTTACCCATCGCCTGAGGGCGTTCTCGCCGACATTCAAAGAGCGGCTGGCTTCGGCAACACTGTAGCCTTGGTCAAGCACCAGACAGGCAGCTTCCTGTTTGAACTCAGGCGTAAAAGATCGTCGTTTCCTGGTCATCAGACACCTCGCTTATGGTGGCGATATTACCACCTACGTTGGTGTCCGGAATCATTGAACCACTACAGGATAAGCTCGGATTAACAGCGCAAAGTCGGACAATTCGCCCTCATATCACCCTGTCTAGATTCAAGCGTCAGTCCGGTTCGGTTTAGGGCTTACTGGCTGAATATGGGGAAACGGCTCTCGGGTCGTTTCAGGTGGGTCAGCTCGTGCTTTTTAAGCACAAACAGAGTGCTGATGGTTCGGTATACACGGTGATTGAGAGCTTCCCGTCAATTAGCACCTGAAACCTGCTCCACAGCCGGGGCTTTGTGCCACGTCGAGCGATCCATCCAGGGGGGCGCAGGCCAATGTGCCCAATGCCGGGTAATTTGACGGCCAAAGCCAGAGGGTCGATGCCAATGTTGAGGACGCGAATGTTCAGTTCAACACCTTTCCGGATACTCGCCATAAGGCCGAAATAGCCATTGAGGGAGAACTGGTAGCCCGAACCGCTGGGCGCTTTCGCAAACACTCCGTCAGCGAGATAGTCTTAAGCTTTGTATTCATTTGCGGGGAGTTACAAAAATCCTAAGGCAACGAACCAAAGACTGATTTATGTTCCACGCTGAGTTGATTCAGGATTGCACAACAAGGATGTCTGAGAAATGGATTTGAGCCCGATTTACCAACTCCTTAATACCGCACTTTGGTATCTGTTACCTCTTGTCATCATTGCGGGCCTGATTAAATCTCCCTGGTTCAAGGGTAAGTTCGGTGAGTTTCTGGTCAATCTCTCCGCGCGTTGGTTCCTGGATAACTCCCGCTACCATCTCATCAAGAACGTGACTCTTCCCACGGAAGATGGCACCACGCAGATCGACCATGTTCTGGTTTCGGAGTTTGGGGTCTTCGTTGTTGAGACCAAAAACATGAAGGGCTGGATCTTCGGAAGCCCTCATCAACGTTCCTGGACCCAGAAGATTTTTCGTTCCAATCACAAATTCCAGAATCCACTGCACCAGAACTACAAGCACGTGAAAACCCTGCAGGCTCTGCTCGGACTAGGCGACCACCAGGTGCATTCATTGGTGGTGTTTGTAGGGAATAGCACATTCAAAACGCCCATGCCGGAAAACGTCACGCAGGGCCTGGGATATGTTCGTTATATTAAGTCGAAAACGGATCGGGTGCTGACCCAGGAAGAAGTGGCGCAGGCCAGGGAAAAGGTGGCATCTGGCCGCCTCAAAGCTTCATTTGCAACCGACCAGGCACATGCTCGCTATGTGAGAGGTCTGGTGGCTGAGCGTTACGGTAACGAGCCCCGTCGCCCGAAAAACGGGCTTCTCAGACTCCTGGCTTTTTCAGTATTGATGCTAGGGGTTGGTGCGATCGGGCTGAATGCATACTCGAATTTTGCTTCGCAGGCGATGGCACTAGGCACGAAAAGGAGCGCTGAGCCGCGGGTTAATAGCGTACCGCAACCCTCCCTTCATCGTGCAGAAAGCGAACCAGAAATTGAATCAAGAACTGCCGAGCCTTTGGCCTCATCGAATGTGATAGATCAGCGTGTTCATCAGCCGCCCTCTGAGTTGTTTTTAGCAAGGCAGGAATGTAACTCCTTAATCGCGGCCGTTATTGGCAATCCGGATCCGCGGCTAATGCGCGACAAGGATAAGGCGTGTGCCCGCTACGAGGCTATGAAGGGGGAAATGAATTGAACCAAAAAGGATTACTCACCTCATGGAACGACGCCAAGGGGTTTGGCTTCATTGCTCCTGAGGGCGGTGGTGAGCGGGTCTTTGCTCATATCAGCACATATGCTGGCCGGGGACGGCCCGTTTCAGATCGAAAGGTAGCCTATACCATCGCGAAGGATAGTCAGGGCCGGCCGAGAGCAGGGCGGTTTCAGTATGCGGGAGTGGCAAAGGTTGGCGCCAGCATTGCTCGGGGAGTCTGGGTGGCCGCGGCGGTTGTTCTGGTATTCTTCACCATTCTGGCGGGTCTGTTCCATCGAGGTAATTTGCCGGTCTCTATCCTGGCTGCCTATGGCGGGGTGAGCCTGGTGTTGTTTGTGATGTACTGGATCGATAAGCGCGCGGCGCAGCGGGGTGGGCAGCGTACGGCTGAGAACACGCTGCACCTCTTTGAGCTATGTTGCGGCTGGCCCGGAGCACTTATGGCTCAGCAAGTTTTTCGGCACAAAACACGAAAGGGGAGCTATCAGTTCGTTTTCTGGCTGGCCGTTCTCGCTAATCTGGGCGCTCTTGGCTGGCTGCTCGTCGCCCCGGAAGCGGCCGCTTTGCGGCAGCAATTAGACGTTGATTTGTTGAATTCTTTGCGGAGCCCCAGGTGATTAAGCCCAGTTGTTACAGCTGCCGGAAAAAGTTTGAGTCATCTGAGCTCCGGGTCTCTTACTCGAAAAACTACTGTGAGGGCTGCGGTGTTGGGCTGTTTGGTGAGGATTATTTCAGTTTCACAGCTAAGCCCGCGCCAACTATCCGGAAGAGCCTGTTTATTCATTTTGCAGTACTTATTTTCGGGGTTGCTGGCTTGTTGTTATGGTTTTTGACTGGCAGGCCGTGAGCACTCGAAATCGAGGCTATAAAGGTATAGATGAAATGAGTGAGTCCAAGCAAAAAATTGCGTTGTTCATTGATGCGGATAATGCACCAGCGAGCAAGTTTGAAGCCGTTCTGAGTGAGGTTGCGAAGTATGGTGTGGTAACCATCAGGAAGGCATACGGTAACTGGAAAAAAGCGTCCCTGAAGGGCTGGGAGGATCACCTGCATGAGTATGCTATCCAGCCCATTCAGCAGTACGACCTTTCCAAGGGGAAAAATGCCTCCGATATCGCATTGGTGATAGACGCCATGGATGTGATGTACACGAAAGACATAGATGTTATGTGCTTTGTGTCATCCGACAGCGACTTCACACCGATGGTTACCCGTGCCCTGGCTGAAGGTAAGGTGGTTCTGGGATTTGGTGAGCGGAAAACTCCATCGCCTTTTGTGAACGCATGCTCCAAGTTTTTGTTTCTGGATAAAGAAGTTAACAACAACGAAACAGCCCCTGCTGAACCCAAAAACATTAAATCTGATACCAAGCTGGTAAACCTGCTGCGCCAAGCAATTGAGGCCACGGAGGAGGACAACGGATGGGCTGCTCTGGGCCCTGTTGGTGCGCACATATCGAACAAAACGTCGTTCGATACCCGCAACTATGGCTACAAAAATCTGAGCAGCCTCATTAAGGCAATAGATTTGTTTGAGCTAAAGCGTGGGCCGGGAAATTCCTATTTGGTAAAAGATGTGCGAAAGAAAAAGGGTGCATAACACAATGCTGCTTCTGGCGTTGGCATTCCCTCCATGCCAGTTGGTCCAAGAGCAAGGAAAAATTGATGCCTAGACAGGCCAGAGCTTAACGCCAAACGTCCGCCCCAATCTCAAGATTGATAGAACCGCCGAATAGCATCCAACAACCGGTCGACATCCTGGCGGTTCACATCCAAGTGCGTCACGAAGCGAATGGGGTTGCCTGCCGTGATCAGGATGCTCTGGTCAGCCAGGTAGTCGCGCAGTTGAGCGGCTCTGTCGGACCGGCAGCGGGCGTAGACGATATTGGTCTGGGTGCTCGCGGGGTTGATCTCCAGCTGCGGGAGTCCGGCAAGTCCTGCGCTGAGGTATTCGGCGTTTTCGTGATCGTCAAACAGTCGCTGTGGTCCTTTTTCCAAAGCAATTCGGCCGGCAGCAGCCAGTATGCCCGCCTGGCGCATGCCGCCACCCACCATTTTACGCAGACGGGTTGCTCGCTCAATAAAGGCTTTTGAACCCAGCAGCAGCGAACCAACAGGCGCGCCTAGCCCTTTTGAGAGGCAAACACTGACCGAATCATAGTGTCTGGTTATCTCGGTGACATCACAGTTGGATTTCACCGCTGCATTGAACACTCGGGCGCCGTCCAGGTGCAGCAACAGATTATGGTCGTCGCAAAAGGTGCGGGCCTGGCGCTGATAGTCCAGCGACAACACTTTGCCACCAATGGTGTTTTCCAGTGAGAGCAGGCGGGTAGAAGCGAAATGGATGTCGTCGGCCTTGATGGCGGCTCTGGCTTTTTCGAGGTTGATGCTGCCGTCGGGCTCGTTTTCGATGGGTTGCGGTTGAACGCTGCCAAGCACGGCGGCGCCGCCGCCCTCGTAACGGTAATTGTGTGCCGACTGACCGCAAAGGTATTCATCGCCCCGGCCGCAATGGCTCATGATCGCGAGCAGATTGGCCTGGGTGCCGGTGGCGGTAAACAGTGCTGATTCGAAGCCCAGCCGTTCGGCGGCATAGGCCTGTAAGCTGTTAACGGTTGGGTCGTCACCATAAACGTCGTCGCCCACCTCGGCGCTCGCCATGGCTTCGCGCATTTCAGAGGTAGGGCGGGTAACGGTATCGCTACGGAAATCGATCATGAGGGCGCCTTTGCTACGGCTTGGGTGACGACGGGAAAGCGCGGATAGTTTTTCCTTCTGGCGTGCTCAATAGCAATTCGCCGTGATCGCCAAAGCGCGCCTGGTTCACATTCATCAGCAGCTTCAAGAAAGATTTTTCCTGATTCATCAGCGCCGGTGCACAGGCCATTCGGGTCGATGCCATGTTGTCGCCAACAGTCAATGTGGATCCATTGAGTTGGTATTCGCCGCTGTAACGATTGCAGGATGAACTGCCGCCCACCCGATTGTCTTCCATGAATATAATGCTGACACGGGAGCTGTCGATAATGCCGTTGCCGCCAATGTCCTCAACAATCCACTCGCCGCCACGGACCAGATTGTCCGTTGTCACATCACTATCGGCGGCCTCTGGTGTATTTGCGCAGGCACTTAGAATAATTGCGGAGCTGACGGCACTAGCGGCTAGAAAATTTTTTAATTTCATTAGATTGCCCTGTCTTTGGATGTGCTTGATGACACCATATTATCCTGCTGGCCAAGCTTATGGTGAATTCTTGCCAAACCGTCATACGCGGCCTTGTTTCAGACCCTTCTTGTGAATACGTTCAGGCGCACAGTATATCGCTAGACACTTTGTTTTTTTGACACCCCATAACCACTGCGCTAATTTCAAGATTCTATTAAATGGGCAGCAATTACATGGGCGATTCTCCTCAATCACAGCTGGAAGCTGAAAGAGAAAAGAACAGATTGCTGTCTGACATTGTTAACGCGATTCCAGAGCCTATCCTGGCCAAAGATTGGGATGGCAACTTTGTTTTTGTAAACAGTTATGTAGCCAAGCTGTATGGCACCACTCCAGAAGAAATGATTGGTAAAGAGGACTCTTTTTTTACCGGTAACAAGGAGCAGGGCAAGTTTTTCAAAGAGAATGTCCAGAGCGTTATGCGGCGCTTTGAGCCTGAAACTGTTTATGAAGACTCTACTGATAGCAATACCGGCGAAATCCGTCATTTCCAGTCTCTGAAAATCCCTTTCAAAAACAGCAATGGTGAGCTGAACATTGCTGTTTTTGCGCAAGACATCACCGAAATAACCGAATTAAAAAACCTGGCTGAGTTTAACTCCAAGCGGCTGGAGCATGTATTAGCGGTCTCCCGGGAAGGAATGTGGGACTGGAACACGAAAACCAACGAGGTGTTGTTCAGCGAAGGCTGGGAAAAAATAACAGGTGTTCATCGTTCAAAAGCTTCATTTTCAGACTTCATGGCCCGTGTTGTTGAAGAAGATAAACAACGCGTTGCTAACGCGCTTCAGGCGCTGTTAGAGAATAACATCCCTTACGATATCGAGTTTCGATTCAAGCGCCCCGATGGCGAGGTGATATGGCTCTGGGACCGCGGAAGCATTGTAGAGTGTGATGAAGACGGTAAGCCTTTACTGCTGGTTGGCATTATTCAGGATGTTACCCAACAAAAGATAGATCAAGCCAAAATAGAATCACTGGCATTTTATGACCCGCTTACCAAGCTTCCAAACCGTGCTCTTTTGAGTGACAGGTTGGGCTTGGCACTTGATCGCTGCAAGCGCTCCGGAAAATGTGGGGCAGTATTTTTTGTAGATCTGGATAACTTTAAAAATTTGAATGACACCTATGGGCACCAGGCGGGGGATGATTTGCTGGTGGTGCTGGGGGCCAGGCTTAACGCCTTGGTGCGTGGCGATGATACGGTTGCCAGGTTTGGCGGTGATGAATTTGTGATTGTTCTGAATGATCTGGACACCGATCCGCGTAAGGCAGCGATCAAAGCAAAACTCATTGCCCAGGATATTCGATCTTCTATTGGTAAAAACGTCAGCATCAAACTGAATAATAACCGCCCCGCAATTGAATACTCAGTTACAGCAAGTATCGGGATCACCATTTTTGAGCCAGATCTGAGGCAGGCTTCCGAGCTGCTGCAGTTAGCTGATCTGGCTCTGTACCAGGCCAAGAGCAGTGGTCGTGATGACTATGCAGTGTTTGATCCGGTCATACAGGGCGAAATTGAAAAGACTGTGCGCTTGGAAAAAGAGTTGCGGCACTCGTTGATTCGGGGTGATTTTGTTTTGCACTATCAGCCTCAGTTCGACGTAGACCAACATCTGGTAGCTGCTGAGGCTCTGATTCGTTGGGTTCATCCCGAACGCGGGTTGCTCGGCCCGATAGAGTTTATCTCTGTCGTTGAAGGCTCGAACCTGATTACACACGATGGGTGAATGGGTGCTGACAGAAGCATGCAGGCAGCTAAAGGAATGGGAATCCGATTCACGATATCAACATTTGCGCGTATCTATTAACACCAGCGCCAAGCAGGTCTGGTCTGGGGATTTCGTATCGAATGTGAAAAGGATTGTTTCAGATTCCGGTATTGATCAGCTCCAAGCTGAGGTTGGAAATTACCGAGACGGTTTTGCTGGGTGACACCAGCGACGTCATCGGAAAGCTCAATGAGTTGGTAGACTTCGGATTGTCGTTCTCGCTGGATGATTTTGGGACCGGCTATTCATCTCCGAGTTACCTCAAGCACCTGCCCATCAGCGAACTGAAGGTTGACCACTCTTTCACACGAGGCTTGCTTGATGATGAGATGGATCTGGTTATGGTTAAATCCATCATCGGTTTAGGCCAGAATTTTGGTATTAGTGTTGTGGCTGAGGGTGTAGAAAAAGAAGCTCATCTGGATGTGCTCAAAGGATTGGGCTGTGACCTCTTTCAAGGATACTATTTCAGTCATCCTGTCCCGGTTTCAGAGTTCGTTGCTCTTGTTGATGGTAAGCCCTGGACCCATAGCATCGACTGGTCGCAGTAGTTGCTGGAGTCGGTGCTTATGCTGGTTATAATGGCGTACTTTTAACCATTGCAGAGAACCCTATGCCAATTGAAAAGAACCAGGTGGTCTTGTTTCACTACAGTGTTAGTGATGAGCAGGGCAATATTGTAGAAAGCTCCCGTGACGGTCAGCCAAACGCCTACCTGCATGGCCACGGTGGAATTATCCAAGGCTTGGAAGAGGCTTTGGAAGGCCGCGAGGCTGGCGATACCTTCAGCGTTACCATCCCTCCTGAAAAAGCCTATGGGCCGCGTAAGGCCGATGCCATTCAGCGGGTACCGGTCAAGCATTTGATCGGAGCCAAGCGCTGGAAAAAGGGCATGGTTGCCCAGGTGCAAACCGAGCAGGGCCGGCGCCATGTGGTTGTCGCCAAGGTCGGCCTCAAGTTTGCCGATGTGGACACAAACCATCCGATGGCGGGTAAAACCCTTACCTTTGATATCGAAATCATCGAGGTACGCGCTGCTGATCCGGAAGAGTTAGCGCACGGCCACGCCCATGGCCCCGGCGGCCATCACTGACGGGTTCGGCCAGTCGCTTTGCCTGGAGCGGGAAATGATTAAGCCTAGCTGTTACAGCTGCCGGAAGAGGTTTGAGCCAGCTGCGCTCAGGGTTTCATACTCGAAAAACTACTGCGAGAGTTGCGGCGTGGGCCTTTTTGGTGGGGATTACTTCACGTTTACCGAAAAACCTGCCCCAACTACCCGGAAAAGTATGGAAGTGCATACTATCGTGCTTCTTTTGGTGGTTGCAGGTTTGTGCGCGTGGTTTTGGGGGCGCTGAATCTGTCCCGTTTTTTTAGATTTTCAGTCTCACCAGTCGGTAACGTGTAGTGTTTAAAAGGTTAAGGCAAGCCGTGTATCCAGTCTTCGTGTTTTTCCTCTTTGTACTTGTTGCGAGCCCCGGTTATGCACAAATCTATAAATGGGTGGATGAAAACGGGAAGGTTCATTTCAGCGATCGAAAAGACCACCGCATTGAGCAGGAAGAGGTTAGGGTTAAGCCTGGCGTGTCGAAATGGTCGCGCTTTGATATCGACATTAAGACCGTAAATGTTGAACTGACTGACGAGGAGAATCAGCAGATTGTTGATGGTGTAAACAATGTTTACGAGTTTTTTGATCGAGTTATGTCCTTTGATATGTACAGGACAGTGCCAGTCAATATCCTGATTTTCAAAGGTAAGGCTGAATACCAGAACTACCTGATTCAAAACAACAGGGGCAACTCGATTGCCTCGTATGGCCTGTATATACCCTCTGAACACCAGATTGTAGTCTATATACGGGAAGACAGGATTTTCACCTTCAAGACCATCAAACACGAGGTGAGTCATGCGGTTGTCGACACCATCATTCCCTATGCGCCAGCCTGGTTAAATGAGGGGCTCGCTGAGCAGATGGAAATGCTGGAGAGGGATGGCTCAGGTTTGTATTTTGAGCGTCACCCGGAAAACCAGTGGGTTGTTGCCCGAGCCCGTGAACAGGGCCGCCTGGCAGATATTGAGCAGTTTTTGAAACTGCCCAGCGACAAGTGGCGGCATTCAGATGCGTCTGGAAGCGGCAGTCTCAGGGCTCAGTCGGGCCAGTTTGTCTACTTCCTGCTCTCGACACCTACCAGGCGTAACTTTGTAGTGCGGCTGATGCACAACTTCAACAGGGGGGATCGCACCCTTTCCTACTACCTTGTGGATGACAATTACCTCGGTGGTGTAAACATGCTGAGTTCGGATTGGAACCGTTGGTTGTTTGACCAGGGTGAATGGAATATCAGGCTTTAGTCTTCTGCTGTTATTGCTGAGTTTTAGGCATTATTCGCGTCTGGTTGCGGCTTTTTGCCGCTTTAGCTCGTAGTTTTTTGAAGGAGTCTTTGATTATGAGCAGTATTCCTACTGCCTTACAGGATATGGCGGCCCCGGACGGGGTTTGCTACGGCTGCGGGAGTGCCCACCCTGACGGCCTCAAGCTTAAGAGCTATTGGCACGAGGATGGCGTTCACGTGGTGTGCACGCACACGCCGGACCCGAAATTCAACGGTTGGCCGGAACTTGTTTATGGTGGTTTTCTGGCCATGCTTGTGGACTGTCATTCCAACTGGACGGCTATGGCCCATCACTATCGTGCCGAGGGCCGTGAACCGGGCAGCCTGCCCCGCGTTGATTGCGTTACTGGCAAACTCGGTCTTACCTTTATCAAACCGACGCCAATGGGCGTGGAGTTAACCCTCAAAGCGAGAGTGGAGGGCGAGGTGGGCCGCAAGAGCCGAGTGATTTGTGAGATCTGGGCAGGTGACACCCATACGGTGAGTGCGGATTCGATTTTTGTTCGGGTAGACTCTGAGCAATTGCAATCTCAGGCTCACGGTCGCGCTTAAAGATATTGGGGGCAGGTTAAAGTGAATGCTCCTTTTCAGCTGCGGCCGTACCAGCAGGAAGCCGTTGATGCCACCTTGAGGCATTTTCGGAAGTCTGATGAATCTGCCGTTATTGTGCTGCCAACCGGTGCGGGTAAAAGCCTGGTTATCGCCGAGTTGGCCCGCCTTGCCCGACGTAGAATTCTGGTTTTGACTCATGTGAAAGAGCTTGTTGAGCAGAATCACGCCAAATACCAGAGTTACGGGTTAACGGGCGGTATCTTCTCCGCCGGGCTGAAGCGCAAGGAAAACCTGCACCAAGTCACCTTTGCCAGTGTGCAGTCCGTGTCTGCCAATCTGGAGCAGTTCAAGGATGAGTACTCGCTGGTCATCATCGATGAATGCCATCGGGTTAGTGATGATGACACCAGCCAGTATCAAACGATCATTGATCTGCTAAGACAACAGAACACGTCCCTTAAAGTACTTGGGCTGACCGCCACACCCTATCGCTTGGCCATGGGCTGGATCTATCGCTATCACTACCGGGGCTTTGTTCGCAGTGAGCAGGATAAGCCTTTTGTGCATTGCATCTACGAACTGCCGTTGAGCTATATGATTAACCGTGGGTATCTCACCAAACCCCAGTTGGTTGATGCGGCGGTAACCCAATACGATTTCTCCACCTTGTCTCAGAACCGCTTCGGCGAGTACGCAGAGAAAGACGTTAATCAACTGTTGAGCAAACATCAGCGCGTAACCCGAGCCATTATCGAGCAGGTGATGGAGTTGGCCGTTGAGCGCAAGGCAGTGATGATCTTTGCGGCAACGGTGGATCATGCAAAGGAAATCACCGGCTATCTCCCGGAGCAGCAAACGGCTTTGATTACAGGCGCTACCGATCAGAATGAGCGGGACTCTCTGATTCAGCACTTCAAACAGCAGCAGTTAAAGTATCTGGTGAATGTCTCCGTTCTCACCACCGGCTTTGATGCGCCCCATGTGGACTTTATTGCCATTCTTCGTCCTACCCAGTCGGTGAGTTTGTATCAGCAGATTGTGGGGCGCGGTCTTCGTCTGGACGAGGGTAAGCAGAATTGCCTGGTGATAGATTACGCCGGTAATAATGTGAACCTCCATCACCCGGAAGTGGGGGAGAAGAAACCGAACCCCGATAGCGAACTGGTGCAGGTATTCTGCCCTGGCTGTGGGTTTGCCAATGTGTTCTGGGGCAAAACAGACAGTGACGGCCATGTGGTCGAGCACTATGGCCGCCGTTGTCAGGGGCTGCTGGAACCGGCAGAAGAGGGTGAGCCTGGGGCGCGGAATGAACGCCCTGAACAGTGCGACTACAGGTTCCGTTTCAAGGAATGCCCACACTGCAACGCCGAAAATGATATTGCGGCTCGCAATTGTCACCACTGCAAAAAAGCCATTATTGACCCGGACGATCAGCTAAAAGATGCCCTGAAACTGAAAGATGCCATGGTGATTCGTTGCGCTGGAATCACCATGAGTGGCGCGGGCACCAAACTGAAAATCACCTATCACAGCGAAGACGGGGAAGAGCTTAGCGAGTCGTTTGATTTCAGCAAGCCGGCGCAACGTAGCGTCTTTAATAGGCTGTTTGGCCGGCGTTTAGCGAATGGCCAAGCTCCACGCGAGTTTGGCAGGATTGATGAGGTGCTTGAGATGCAGGCTTTGATGCCTGCACCGGATTTCGTTATTGCCCGCAAACAGAAGCACTTCTGGCAGGTGCAGGAGCGGATCTTTGATTATCAGGGGGGCTATCGCAAGGCGTACTAGGCGCAGAACCCAAGGGCCTATTCCTCATAAATCATCTTGCGGGTCATGCCGCCGTCGATCACGAAGTTCTGGCCCGTCACAAAGCCGGCTTCGGGTGAGATAAGGTAAGCCACCATGGCCGCTACGTCGTCGGGTGTGCCGACGCGGCCGCTGGGGTGCTGTAGTGGTTCAATGATTCCGGACACCAACGTAGGTGGTAATATCGCCACCATAAACGAGGTGTCTGATGACCAGAAAGCGACGTTCTTTTTCTCCTGAGTTCAAACAGGAAGCAGCCAGC
>NZ_VCGZ01000013.1:0-61983 GCF_016597775.1 Marinobacter sp. 1-3A | reverse complement strand
TGGAATTAGCGAAGGAAACATGCACCAGCAGTAGGTGAAGCATCAACCAGATAATCCGATGAGATGCCGGTCTGTCTCACTCTCATGCAAAGGTAAGATCAACCATTTAATCCGCTTACCCCATAAAAGAAGACCAGTCCCCAGTGAGTCCCGAAGGCTGCCCGGTCAGGAACTGTCTCTTCTGTTGGAGCCACCAGTTCGTGGGACTCGAAGTAGGGGGGCTCAATGGTTTCTTTGGGCATTTCCAGCTTGCTAACCACGCGGCGCCTTGGGTACACGCCGAAGCAGCCAGCGTAACCTCTCTCAATAAGCTCGAAAGCCTTGAACCCGGGCGGGCGATAGGCAACCTCACCAAAATACATTTCGCCATCTGCGGTGACAAAGTACTCGGGGTGAATCAGCCCGAACTTTATCTCGAAGGTTTTGATGAGTAGCTCGATTTGCTTGGTGATCGCATTACGCCAGCTCTCGAGTTGTTCGGTCGCGGGCACGAATACCGAGTAGCCTAGCGTCACGTATTCGGAAATATTCAGGAACTTTATTTTGCCATCGTGAATCCACGCCTCAACGGCAAACTCCCAGCCATCCAGGTGACTTTCCATAAGCAAGGGATATTCTTCGGCCGGAATGGAGTCGATTTCTTCAATCTTTCGGATCATCCTGTGGCCAAGGCAGCCCGCCTTGTCGAAAGCTTTAACGTGAATCGGGTCATCAGGGTCGCCGTCTAGCTTGAGCAATGTCTGATTGACTCGCTTCATAAAGCGAACAACGTCGTCTTTCTCATGGGCCTCTTCGAAGATCCCTACACGAATACCGCCAAGCTGGGCGCGACGTTTCATCAAGGATTTATCCCGGAAAAGAATGGACTGCCCAAACATACGCGGGCTATCGAGAAGCACTGAGTTGATCGCGCCGGACCACTCGACGGTTTCTTCAAATAGCGGTATTGCAACGTCTACGCCTTCCTCCTTTAACCTTTGCGCAATCTCAAAGGATCGATCATTCAAACGGAGAAAATCCCAGGGGATGAAAGGTATCTTGTTTGCGGTACAAAAATCTGCGGCCCATTCCGGGGCAACCACGATATAGCGGCGATCAAACTTTTGCGCTGCCTTGATGGCGTTGACACTCCAACCGAGCAGGGCATTATCACCGTTTGTCGAATTTGCATAACGCCAGTGTGTCTTTCACTATGATTCAATAGAAAGGGGAGAGCTGCCTATGGTTCCCGGGGCAGACGTTGAACGTGCAATAGAGCTTGGCCGTGCCAGTTGGGCAGTGGGTTATGAGTAAAGCTCGACTGACTGACATCAGAAACATTGAAATTGGCGGATCGACATCATGAACATAATTATCATTGGCGCAGGGATTATGGGTACCACCTTTGCCACCCTGGCAAAGGAGCTGGCGCCCGATCTCGACATAACCATTCTGGAAAGGCTCGACAGCGCTGGCGCTGGTAACTCGTGGGCATTCAACAACGCGGGAACCGGGCACGAGGCAAACTGCGAGCTAAACTATACGCCTGTGGATGGCGAAGTCCTTTCCGTTGAAAAAGCCCTGAAAATCCACGCCCAATTCAACGTAGCCAAGCAGTTTTGGGCTTATCTGGTTAAAAAGGGGGCCATCAATCAGCCTACAAGCTTTATCAATCAGACCAAGCACTGCACCCTTGTTTCCGAGTCAGCCATTGATGAATTGAAGTTGCGGTTCCAGGAAATGTCCGCGCACCACTTTTTTGAGCAGATGCGTTACTCCGATGACTTCGACGAAATCAAAAGCTGGATTCCCCTGACAATGGACGGCCGCCCTCGCCATGAAAAAATGGCGGCCACCGTTATTGAGACAGGCACGGACGTTAACTTTGGCTCTTTAACAGAACAAATGGCGGCCTATGCGGTGGCAAATCTGGGCGTTAAAGTCGAGTACGGCACTCATGTTACACGGGCTCACCGGAGCCCCACCGGGCGCTGGGTTATAAACACCAGTAAAAACGGGCGAACTGTTCAATACCGGGCTGATGTGCTTTTTGTAGGCGCCGGCGGTGGGGCGTTCCCGTTACTGAAAAGAAGCCATTTACCATCCCGGAATCGATATGCCGGCTTTCCTGTTGGCGGTAGATTTTTGCAGGCCGAAATCAGCGAAGAACAGGCGCAGAATTACAAGGCAAAAACCTACGGAAGAGCCAAGGTTGGGGCGCCTCCCATGTCTGTTCCGCACTTGGATTTACGGTCAGTAGATGGCAAATACTATTTGCTGTTTGGACCATTCGCCTCGTTCAAACCTGCGCTCGAGAAGGGTCGTGGATTTTTTGACTACCTTACCTCAATCCGGCTGCACGACATTCCCAGTTTGCTTAACGTCGCCATGCGACACTCCCACTTAGTCAGATACCTGATTTCAGAAACCTTTAAAGGTGAAAAAAGCCTGTTTGAAGAGTTGGAAGACTTTGCTCCCGGACTAAGCAAGAGATTTGATTGGAAGGCTATTGAGGCTGGCCAGCGGGTACAAATCATTAAAGATCGCGACTTGCAGATGGGCACTGAAATTCTGGTATCCAAGGATAAATCCTACGGTACATTACTGGGAGCCTCACCGGGCGCATCGGTTTCACCGGAGGTAATCTTGCGTTGCCTGGAACTGATGTTACCGTCTGTTTTTTCAAAAGAAGATGTGCAAGCAAAGAAAAAACGGATCTTTCCCGAGGATAATCTCGACGCTTTGATCGCTCAGCCTGATCGATACCGGGAGATTCGCGATGCAGTTAATAGCCAGCTGGGAATAACCCAGTCCGTGAGTTAGTAGAACCAAATGCACAGGTGAGGGCGGCCACACTTGGCAACTTTAATTTTTACAGGAGATTAGTAATGAGCAATCTTACGAAACGCCCGGACGAAGCTTTCGACCAGGAGTGTTCGGAACCTGCCGGGTGTAAGGAGGTTGAGCTATTGATTGAACCTCGCGACAGGGATTTGGGCGGTTTTTCAGTAAGACGCGTGCTCCCAACTATTCAGAAACGTATGGTTGGTCCCTGGATATTCTTTGATCATATGGGACCTGCGGAGTTTGCCGCCGGTGACGGCATCAACGTGCGACCACACCCCCATATCAACCTGGCCACCGTTACATACCTTTTTGAAGGTGAAATTCTGCACCGGGATTCACTGGGAAGTCTTCAGCCCATTCGCCCAGGCGACGTTAACCTAATGGTTGCAGGCAAAGGTATTACCCATTCTGAGCGAGAGCGGCCAGAAATTACGGCAATAACACATCGCCTGCACGGTCTCCAGCTATGGCTGGCGCTGCCTGAAGCAGATGAAGAGATCGACCCGGCTTTTTATCATTATGCGAGCGCTGACATCCCTCGGGTTGATGTAAACGAGGTGCCCATTCGAGTCATTATGGGCAGCGCTTTCGGTAAAACGTCGCCAGTGAAAGTGTTTGCAGACACTCTTTACGTTGAAGCACATCTGAAGGCCGGGCAAAGCATCAAAGTGCCAGATGCAGACGAGCGTGCAGTTTACATCGCTGCAGGCGAACTGCGCGCCGGAGACACGACAATACCCGAGTTCGCCATGGCAGTGTTGTCCGATAAACCTGGGCTTGAACTAACTGCAACACGCGATGCCCGCATTGCGATTGTTGGCGGTGAGAACCTGGGCAAGCGTTACATGGAATGGAACTTTGTTTCCAGCCGCCGCGAACGCATTGAGCAAGCCAAGGCCCAGTGGAAAGCTCAGACGTTTCCAAAGGTGCCGGGTGATGAGGAAGAGTTTATTCCGTTGCCGGAGTAGTGTTGGGTATCGAGCGTCAGCAAGCAAAGAGAGGGCCGAAGTCAAGGTTAACGGAAGGTTAAAACGCCGTAAATTTGGATTTCATCTATGGCTATCACACATTTGATGGGTCAGATTATAGGGAGATGGAAAACAACGCTGTTTATTTTGAGGAGAAGTGCTGATGACTATTAGAAAAAACTTGCTGATCGCATCTATTGCTACCGCTGGTATCGCTACGGCAGGCACAGCATCGGCCGCAGATATGTACAAGTCTGGCGTTGGAGCGCTGTATGCAGGGCTGAACTACACCTTTATAAACATTGACGGGCGACTCGCTGACGCAGACGTTGGAACTCTGTCGGGCAAAGTTGGAGTAATGGCAAATGAATATGTTGGCCTGGAAGCTCGCGCCGGCTTTGGTGTAGACGACGATAAAATTGCCGGAGTTGATGTAAAGCTCGACAACTTCTTTGGCGGCTACGCTACCTTCAATATGGTTAATGAAAGCCCGTTTACGCCATATGCAGTTCTCGGTTTCACTCGAGTTGAACTTGAGGTTGGTAATCGTTCAGACGATGAGTCAGATTTCTCTTACGGTGCCGGCGTAAACTTCGAGATGGCGCAGAATCTGTCCGGTAATCTCGAGTATATGCGCTACTACGATGACAGCGACGTTACCGTAGACGGTATAGGCCTGGGTGTTCAGTTCAATTTCTGAGCCAGCCTCGCAACAAAGCCCGTGCGCCCAAAAGCCACGGGCTTTTTTTTGGTCTCTGGTTCATGGCACAACATAATCAATTTAACTTATGCGCGGTGTAGAGCTTCATAAGCTGACATGCCAGCGATGAAATGACGTTAAATCAATTAGATGGAAGACATTCTGGCCGATTGAGTTCATCGTATTGTTCACTAGCCGAGTTTGGACTACTTTTCATGAACCAACGGATCAGTGTGAGCGCTGAACGAACGCCATCTGGTTGTTTTTCGGCATCAGTACAAAAGATCGATGTTTCGGCGAGCTTTGCGTTAGACCTCGAGGCTTTTCTCAGCAACAGAATTTCAATGCGGGAAGCCGGGGATCTCAACCTCAAAATTGGTTCGTGATGCCTTCGCACGGTAAAGCTTCACATGTGCAAGGGTGGGAAATTCATTTAAGTCCGCTACTGCCTGCTTCAGTACTTCGAAATCACCGTCACTCATCCGCATCCCTGCAATCACACAGTTTAGAGTACGGTCACGGTCATAAGCATGAATTCCTGGCCCACGATCGATGTCTATAACGCGCTGCTCTGCTTCATACTTCCAATGTTCGGACTTCGTAAGCAGAATCTTTTTCATTTGGTCGGACTTTGAATCACTGCCGAGATTAACCATGGGCCTTTTGGAGGTGTATTCGACTTTATAAGGGAGGAGATGAAATCCATGCTTCTTCAGGTCTTCTGCTACTAACCCCTCAACTCCAATGCGGAAACCAACCACGAAGCCCTTGTGGAAATCGGCATAGTGAGACCACATCAAGATGTCAGCTGGGTTGGAGGACAAACTCACAACACCAACATCTCGAAGCACCCCCGATCTCCACTCCCCGGAATGCATTTTTGCCTTGAGAGCTCTTGCGGCACGGTTCCTATACTGACTCCGTTGAGCAGGAGAGAGCTTCCTCTCAGCTGGCGTAACCGGAGTACCGAGTGCTCGTTCGATAGCATGGCTCGTTCCGCGCCGAATTTCTTCCAGTGAGTCTTTGTAAAACGGGTGGCAATCGAAGGGATCATTAAACTCGAGTGGATTGGTATACTTCAAGGTCCCCTCCGTTAAGATGCAGAGGCTACCCGAGTCGAAGGGTATGTATTTGTAACACATTATTGGATCATTGGCGTTACTTCGATCCGGCATGGCAGGCCTCGCAAATTGGTTGCTTGCTTTACTGGGCTCAAAAGTAATGCCCAGAGCACTATTAGATTAATATGGAACGGATTAGTGGGTAACACGGCTGGCTAACGCCGTCTGCGCTATAACATTTTATCGCTGGAGCCGCCCTTAATTTCGGGAAAAAGGTGGCGATTTACTTCATCAACGTTCAAAAGTTCCAGCTGATATCGCGGAGGAGTCTCGATCTCTGCCAGAGTCGCAACTTGGAGATCCTGTAAAACGTAACCCGCAATTGCTGCACGAACATTCAATCGCCTTGCAACAGCGCCCTCGAAATATTCATCTCTGACGAGTCGAGCCTGACCTTCATCCAGATGGCGGTGAGCACCAACTCTTAGGTCAATCTTTGTTTCCCATTCTGAATCTTCAGGAAGAGAAGAGGGCCTGGTTTCGGTGGAAATTTTAATGGAACGGATACGGCCCACGTTGAAATCCCGATAGTCTTCTCGAAGGCCACACCAACTTCTCACATGCCAGCGTCGATTCATTCTGACAACCGTGTGAGGGTAAATCACCCGTTCCTGGCCGTCTGGGTGCCTCATGGATCGATAATTAATTTCGAGCCCGAGGCCTTCTATACATGCTTTCCTTAGAATCGCGACCGTTTCTGGATGCGGAGTCAAAAACGTTGCCCTGGCATCCTCAAGCCATTCGCCGACAGACTCCTCCCTGAACTTTACCTGCTCAAGATAATTGTCGAAGTCCGGAACCCCGTGACTTGCCACCTGTTGTCGAGGTACCCAGCGCTTGTTCTGCGTATCCAGCTCGAGTCTGTCGGGGAAAGTTTCTCTGAATTCAGCGATAAGCCTACTTGCGCGAACCGATGTGAGTCCAAGCAGTTTCTGAATCCGACTGTTCTTTAGCTCTCCTTCCCACTTGAGGAGGGTCGCAAGAATTGCGAGGCGCTCATGAAAAATCTGGTTTCCTTTTGCCATAAGATAGATTCTATATTAAAGTATATGATAAATTAAAGTATAACATGACTTGATGAAACCTTGTATGCTGATTATGGGCGTTTGGGGAGGAAAATTTGAACGTCAAACTTGGACTGTTTGATCGATTACCGAAGGACATCTTTCGCCCACTCGCTTCTGCCAACAGGGAACGCTATTGGGCTCTTTTACTTCGGTTGCATGAATCATTTTTTGGCCCAGACGCCGGGCTGACTCCAGAAGATGGATACGTTCAAAGGACGATCACCTATGAAATCGAACGATTCATATTGGACTGCGATGACTGGGTCACGGAAGATGGACAGCCTCTTGATACTCCAATTTCGGTACGCGCCAATATGGCCCTTGAACGCCTGGTGAATGCCGGCTGGCTTCGAGAGGAGCGAATCGGCGTGAGAACCATGATCGTTATGCCGCCCGTCGTCCAAAAGTTTTTAGAACAATTACAACAATTTGCAGAAGAGGGACCCAAACGAGTCGGCGGCAAGGTCCAGTTAATATATAACAGCTTGCTAGCGATCGAACGTGCCCCTAAAGAGCAAGCCGGAGTTCTACCGGAAGCTGCGAAAGAAGCACGAAACCTGGTTGCCAGCCTTGGTGGCACCAGTATCCGGGTTAGAGAGATCATGGAGGCGCTGGTTCAACATGAAACAACGGGCGCTTTCGTAGCCCACTTCTTCAAAGAGTACATCTCAAGCGTCTACATCCAGGATTATCAAGAGATCAGAACCAATAATCACCCTTTGCGCCATCGACACGATATTGTTCGCATAGCCACATGGTTGCGAGATGATGCAGAGACCAGAGTGGTGATGCTAGAGGAATATCGCCGGCTGTTCAGCTTGTCAGATCTCGATGATGCGGCAGTACACTTCGAACGCGATATTGGACGTCTGCTTAAGTTTCAACAGATTCAGCTTTTGCTAGATCGATTGGACGACAGTGTCACGCGGGCAACAAGGCAAGCATTAGCCTTTATTCAATACCGACTTCGCACCCCAGACCGCATCGAGCAAGCCATTGAAAACACAATCGAAACACTGATTTCTGATCCCGCCAGTGACAAATACATACTTACGCCGTTTGCGGCAGGCCCATTGTTCTCTGAAGAGCAATTGCGTGAGCCAAGAAAAGTCCGCAAAGATCCAGTCATTTCGCCAATTCGTTCCGCCGTCATGACACCAGAGCAAAAAGCATTATCGGATCTGAGGCGCGAAATGCAGCGTGCGAGACAAGTAACCCGGCAAGCTATAAGAAATTACCTCCGGGAGAACGGCCCAAGCGAACCCGGGCAATCCCTCAGCTCTGAAGACCTATCCATAAGGACGGTAAACGAGTTCCTTATTTTCCAGGAATTGTCCCGAGCATCGTTTCTGAGAGAACGAATTCCAGTCGCCTACCACCGATCAATACCGCTACTCCGAGATGTCGAAGGTTACGAGTTTTCGCTGACAGGTGAGGTCTGCGTAAACGAGTACCTGGAGGTGCCTCAATTCAAAATCCAAAAGGCAAGGAGTCGCTGATGCCGAGGACATGGGAAAAGATTGCCAGCGAAGACCCAATCTACAATGCAGAAGACTATTTCGCTGATGCTCTCTATCAGATCGTTACAGAACAGGTGCTGTATCAGTCTGATCTGAGGCAAAGAACCAGTTATGAGGTCATTAGGCGCCACATCAGGGATTTCCGAGAAGCTCTCGCTCTCTCAAAACTCGAACTGGTTATTAACGACGATTATCGCTATTGCGCCGCCATTCCTCGCGATACGCGAAAACAGCCCCTTTCCTTACAGGAAACCCTGCTGATCCTGGTGTTAAGAAAAATGTATCACGAGCGTATTTCAAGGGGAGAACTGGAACAAGGGCAAGCGGTTATCGAAATTGAAGAGCTGAAAACCGCATTTCGAGAACTCACTCATCGGGAGCTACCTTCAGGGGCGGGTGAGATCAAGGAGCTTGTGGCTAAGATGAAGCGTTTCGGCATGGCCAAGGCCGTGCCTGTGCAAGAGGGATCATTACAACCTTTCGACATCACAGTTCTACCGGCGATTGTTGACTTGGTTAACGAGGCGGCAATCAATCGGCTAGGCGCATTCGTTGGGGCCCAGTTGGAAATCGAGGAATCCGACGATGACACGGAGTTAGACGATGAAACGCCTTGAGAAAATAAACCTGGTCCAGTTCTTTGTTTGTGATGCCGAGGAGATACCCATAAAAGGGCATGCTGCTCTATTAGGCGCTAACGGAACTGGAAAAACAGCATTATTGGACGCCATTCAGATAGCAATGCTCGGCGCTGACCGGAGATACCTGGCCTTTAATGCCCGCAAGGCATTCAAGGCCAGTAATCGTGATTTGCGGTCTTATTGCCTTGGCGCGTTCAAACCGGATGGTGATGAGGAATCCGGCATCATTCGCCGGAAACGTGATACCGCACATACGTACATCACTCTCGTCTTTCGGGATAGTCGTACTGCTGAACCGATTTCTATTGGCGTGGCAATGACAGCCTCGATACAAGAGACGACTCACCGAGTTAAAGGCCTCTATGTTGCCAACGGTGTGGCACTTGGCTTGAATGACCACACTGAAATCGGTGCAAATGGTGATAAACAACCTCTTCCGTGGAAAGACTTTGAAGCGCGATTACGCACCTTGTCTCGCAATGCTGGCAGGGAGCAGGGTTTAGAAATCACAGATCAGCCGGAAAAACACATCCGGGCGCTTTTACATGCCCTTCAGCCCAAGGGCTTCAGCATTGACCCTCACGAGTATCAAAAAGCCTTTAAAAAATCGCTATTGCTTAATCAAGTAGAGAACGTCAGTGACTTTGTTCGTGATTTCTTGGTTGATCAGGAGAAAATCGACAAAGATAGAGCAATGGCGCATATCAGGGAGTTTCGGCGACTTCAGGACATCATCGAAGAAGTTAAAGACCAGATCGAAAGGCTGTCCGGCCTTGAACGACAGTACGGTGTCGTTCAGCGCGAGCACAAACGCTCTGCCACCTATGCCGCTCTACAATCAACCTACGAGGTGGAAAGCGCGTGTGAGCGTCAGAGCGCCTGCGACGATCGATTAGAAAAGCGGCGCAGTGATCTTACCTCAGTAAAGGCAAAACTCGGCGAGCTTGACTCACTCATCGAAAAAACAGAGCTACAGCTCCAGAGCATATACGAGGCTAAAAGTGGGAGTGCGGTTGCGCAGCAGCTTGAAAGCAACCGCAAGGTCCTAGGTGAGCGGCAGCAAGCTCTCGGATATTCGCTGGTTGATCTTCAGAAACCTATCAACGGAATGAAAACAGCCCTTGATGGCGTTGTATCCAGTTCCCACATCCGGTGTGATCGAGCGTCAGTAAACAGGCTCATAGAACGGCTGGAAGCTATTGATCGAAGGGAGCCATCAGCGCAGTCACTGGAAGAGCTTCAGTCAACTAAACGTGCGATTTCCGAATTCGTCGATCAGACAGATCAGGAGCTCAATCGTGCTGTGAGCGAAGCGCGCGAGCAGGCCCGGCAAGCGACAGAATTATATGAGGCGGAAGCCGGCAGTATTGCAAACGAAAGGCGTGGCGGCGTCAAGCTACAAGGAGGGCCCGGCATTGCCTTTGCTGCCCTTCAAAACGCAGGAATAGATGCACGTCCAATCTGTGAACTGATTGAGGTTTCGAAACCGGAATGGCGGCCGGCTATTGAAAGCTATCTCGGTCGGAATCGTTTTGCTTTGTTGGTTCCTGCGGGGGAGGTAGACAACGCTGTTCGACTTATTCGAGCACCGGGTAGGCGCATCAGTGGAGTTAAAATCGTTCAGCCCGAACATCTCGATGTGAAAAAATGGGAAACGGTAAACGAATCGTTGGCCGGCAACCTGGTTGTAGGAGACGACCCCGTCGCTGTGGCCTTCGTCAGACAGTTGCTCGGCAACATCAAGCAAGTAGACACTGAGGAGGAGCTAAGGCGATACCCGCAAGCTCTGACTCAAGACGGTATGTTGAGCAAAAGCGGGTCTACTGAATCCTTGGACCTGAGGGGTGAACTTGTACTTGGCCGCACTGCGGGCCCTGTTGACGAGGCATACCTGCAAAGACGTCTTGATGAGGCTGGCAGGAAGAAAGTTGAGGCAGTCGGTGCGCTTGAGCGCCTTGAAAGCGTTCTACACAGCCTGAAATTGGTGGGTGGCGCCGAAAACGAGGACTTCGGGGTGCTCGTTGAGCGAGTAGCGCAGCATCTCACCAATATTTCTGAAACAGAGCAAGCAATTGAGCTTCTCGATACATCGACAATCGATACGCTAAATTCAGAGGAATCTCGACTCAAAAAAGTAAAAGAGGATACCGGCAAAGAATCCGGCGAACTTAATCAGCGCCTCGGTCAACTGACCACTGAAATACAAAATCTCGAAACCTCCAAGAATCGAGCTATTGAAGACGAGGAAAATGCGAGGGCGGCGGAGCGGGAGCTACGTGCCTCCCCTGATTTCGACCCCTTGCTGGCAGACCAGCTTCGTCAGGATTTAGATGAGGACCAGACCGGAATTGAGCGACCTTATCACCTGCGGGTCCAAGCCTGCATTGAGAAAGCTGAACACCACCAAAGGCGAGCCCAGAACAGGTACTTAGCGGCTGCTACAGAGTTTGCAGCTTATATTGATCGATATGGCGTTCAACTTATTGAGGAGCGTTCGGATTGGCGAAAGGCGTTGGCCTGGATTGAGCTGAGTAAAGCGCATCTGGTTGAAGCTCAGCTTCAGGATTTTCTGGATGAGGCCCAAGCAGCGCAGGAAGTTGCAGAGGAATCCTTCAAAAGGGATGTTGCGTTCAAACTTCGCGAAGGCATTGAGCGCATGCAAGGCAATATGAAGGCTATCAATAAAATCCTTGATGCCTGCCCTCCGTTCTCAAACAACGAGCGTTATCGGTTTAAGTACGAGGTGGCCAAACCATATAAGGAACTCCACCAGTTCATAATGAACTCCGCGTCTGAAGGCGCTTCGGAAGACCTATTCTCTGATAACGCAGAACTAAACAGCCGTATACTGGAGTTCTTGTCCGAAAGCCACGATAAAGACGTTCAGGCCCAGAAATCCCCGCTGGATGACTTCCGGTTGCTGTTTAATTTCGACCTCGAGATTCTTGAAGATGGGAAACCATTTAGTCGATTGAGCAAGCGAATGGGAACCGGGTCGAATGGTGAACACTTGACCCCGTTCTACGTGATTGCTGCCGCTGCACTGACCCATGCCTACCGCATCGACTCTTCAAACCGGGGAGGTGGAGCGGCGCTCATGTTATTGGATGAGGCTTTTGGTGCAATGGACGATCAAAACGCTGTCGCTGCCGCTCGCTTTATGGATGGGCTTGGATTGCAAATGATCATGGCCGCGCCAAGCGCGGACAACGCGAAACTGAGCAGCTTCACTGACACCATCTATGAGCTAGAGAGATTCGGGCCAAACCTGTTTTTCCATAGGGAGACAATTACCGACCAGGGACATGCGCTATTACGCTCGGACATGCCCAGTGAGCACCCCGAGCTCGTTCAGCAGAGAATGTTGGAGTATGAGAATGAACACAACCCTGGCTAATGAGGCTCTAGAAAAACTATGGGGGCGAGGTGATCGGGCAACACTGAAGGGCAGTGACAGGCAGCCATCGCTGTCACTGTCTGAGAATAGTTTTCCGAAGTACTTCACGCTGCCCTCAGCGAGCGCCAAATCCGACTTTCACGCCTGCTTGAGAGACGCGGAACGTAGTGGGGCAATTGCGATCGAGTGGGACCGTAGGGCTGGCTCTGATGGACAAATAAAACGACTTGTTCTGTCATCCTTCGCACAACTTACAGCTTATCTAAACCGGACATCTACGCAAGAGGTCATCAATCGAGCGTTCGCTGAATTGATACCCTGGGCCGATGATGAGCGAGTCGCTCATCTAATTGATCGTTGGAAAATTGGAAAATCCCCCCGTGGAATTTCGAGTGACCGCTATGCCGATGTAGTTGATGCTTTGAAGGTCATCGATGATCGTCAAGGAGAAGCGTTTTTGGATGAATCGGTCCGCAGGGTAAGTGCTCGTTTGTTTGGTGATTCCAAACGCATCGAGAAACTTGTGCCCATCATCGATCTCCTTACCACTACGGAAGGGGACTCCATTGCCAGGCACCCCGAAGCAGTTCTTGCTTTCATAGGCTTGAAAAAGTACCCAATACCGTTTCTTGTGGCAGGAGTCGGAGCTCTCATACTTAAAGATCAATCTGGGGGCACCACGACCGCCCCAGTTCCTTATCCGTATGTCGGCTATGAGCCACGTGTTATACGAGGGTATGTTGGTTCACCAAGCTATGTGTTGAGCGTTGAAAACCTAACGACTTTCCACGAGCTCGCAAACAATAGAGCCGGAAAAGTAGCTGGGCTCATTGTCTATACGGGTGGATTTCCAAGTCCTTCCGGAATCAAGGCCTATCAATTTGTGACGAGTGAGGTGCCACCGAGTACACCTATATACCACTGGGGCGACACCGACCTCAGCGGGTTTCGAATCGCGGTGCAGTTAGCGGAAGCAATAAAGCCCCAATCAAAACGACTTTTGCTTTGGAAAATGGGCGAGAATGTTACTGGCACCAGCTCCTTGAGCATGACCAGTGCCGATCGAGAGAGAATTCTACAGCTATGCCGTAACTGGAAGTGGGATTTGGCTGAGCGAAATCTTTTGGGCGGTAGTCCTGCAATCGAACAAGAACTACAGAGTTTGGTTTTGCCAGCATGAATTCTGCTGGGCGGCTCGTCTTCGATAGCCAATTACGTGGCCAAGCACGCATTGTGACTCCGGAATTACGACCATAAATCTCTCCCCTTTATACCGGGGCCCTTTTGATCTCAGTCTCCGCTGGACGTGATATGGTAGCTAACGCAGACACCAACACGGGAGGAGGGATATTCGTGACCCAACGAGACACTGAACTGTTGTTGAAACTGTCCCCCGAAAATGAACAACTACTTCGACGAGCTGCTGCATTGGCAGGATTTGAGTCGCTCTGTGAGTTTGTTCAGCAAGCCGCGGTGGAAAAAGCCATGAAAATTCAGGAGGCCGCCGAAACCATCACCCTGGATAGTGAGTCTTTCGACGAATTTATTGCTGATTGCGAATCTCCGGGGCATCCGAACAACGCTTTAGAAGCGGCGATTCAACGCCGGGTTACCGAAAAAGCGAAGACGGCTAGGGCACCCGGAAGGGGGATATAACTTCGACCGAAACGGCAGTCCGAAAGGGAAGCCCGCCTCAAACGACTGATTAAATGTTCAGCTTCAACACGCTCCTTAGCTTGGTGGCACCCACAGGAATGATTGGATTAGGTCCGTCACTAACAATCCTTTCAGCAACCTGAGACTGCTATTTTCTCCGAATTCTCGATAGTAGCTTTTGTCGATCAGACGAAGCATGCCGTTTCGTTTTCTTAAAGCGAGCGGCAAGTGCTGCGGCTGCGATGACTCCGATAAGGTCGGAGACTAGTGTCAGTCCATAGAGAAATACGAAAAGCTGGAGAAAATCTTTTACCGGCGACGAAATCAAGAGCTCAAGTACGGCTGAGACGACAATCCCGAGCGCAAGGTAAACAAGGGGATACGCCATATCGGAAATCATCATTGAGGAGCCCAGCCCGGATTTTGCTCTTCTCTTGTCCAGAGCCCCCATTAAATCGTCTGGAAGTACAAATATCAGCGCAAAGACGCCAATACCAAAACCAAGAAGCGACGGAAATACACTGCTAACCAATCCATGACTATCCAATCTATCCAGGTCTCCGGTCATATGGAGATAGAGTCCACCAACTGAGGTCAGCCCTGCAATGATCGCCACCGGAACTACAAACCGATCAAGCCATAAATCGAGTGGGGCCATCTTCACAAGATATTTCGTCTCTCCTCTGCCAACGTACAGATTGAGATATCTCAAAAAGACACCCAAGATCGGGATACCTCTCAGCCATCTAGGCATGCTCAGATTAGCTCCCCACCGTTGTTTTGGTCATCATTGTTTGCGGGCCTCACTCCGGTTTGCTGGAGTTCGCGATTTACATCGTCGGCGACGGCAGTCTTACTCCACGCTAGGCGGATAGAATGGAAAACGCGGGCCATGAAGTTCCGGTGAATTTCCTCTTTAGCTGGGACTAGCTCTTCTTTGACTGGATAATCACGCATGTGATAGTGGTCCCACTCACCGTCGTCAGTCGCGTAGCTCACATCGGCATTTCCATACTGCGCGGCGATGACCAGCAGCGGCTTGGCCATGTTGGAGAGTCCATTCATTGCCCCCTTTCTCGCCGGCTTTTCAATATGAGTCACTGAATGAACGCTTTTTTGTTTAAGGTCTTCTTCAGTTACGCCTGCATTGCGAAGAAGCTCTTCTTCTAACTCTTCCGAATTCGAGAAAGTTACCTCGATCGCCACCCTCTTGAACTTTTGGGCAGCAAAAACCTTTGAAAGCGATTCTGCGGAGGTGAGTTCCTGAATGTGTAACTGATGGTTAGGATGCAGATCGTCAACAACAGGCCTGAGAATATCGATCAGAGCATCAATCAGGGGCTGTGCGCTAGGTAAGCCCTTGGATAGCTGAATCGCCAACGTGTGGGTGGCATAATCGAAGGCGAAGAGATAGTCATATCGCTTGCTTGTACTGCCCTCGTTGCCTTCAAACTCATCCTTGCCCGTGTAAAGGTTTTGAACTTTTTCGACTTGGTCATACTTGAGAAACTCGCCGTAGGCGAACTCATCGAGGACGTTGACCTCGAAAGGGGCAAAATGGAAATCGTTCCGTAATCTGCCTGCAACTTTCTCAATTGCGCGCGCTCTCTTGGCGCCAATAACTCGGCTTCGGAGATCACTAAAAACTTGTTTGTAGCCTTCTGATCCCACCTCGCCGAATTTCTGAGTATCAACGGCCAAGAGTTGAACGTTATAATATTTAAATACAGCCATTTTTTTTATTTATTCCTTCCATCAAATACGTAAAGGCAGAAGGTAGACCATTCATGCCAGTGGCAAAAGTAAGATTCGAAGACCAGATTGAGTCAGGGCCCGATGGTTTTCAGCTTCATAATCCATGAAGGATCACTTCAGCCTGACCATCCAGCCGCTCCTTAACCGAACGCCAATCCGGCATAAACCGGTCCAGCAAGTTGTAAAACCGGGGGCTGTGATTGTGCTCTACCAGGTGGCAAAGCTCGTGGAGCAAGACGTAATCAATAGCTCGGGTCGGCGCTTTGACCAGATGAGGGTTCAGCAGAACGGCGCCGCTGGCCGCACAACTTCCCCATTGCGTCTGCATTGCTACCATGCGCCACTCAGGCGGCGTTTTAAGCCAGGGTAGGGCGTCTACCAAAAGATCTATCCTGCGCTGAAACACATCCGAGGCCCGATCCCGATACCATTGCTGGACGGCCGCCTGTGTGCGTTCTGGGATGAGATCCTTGCCTCGCACTCGCAACTGTCCACCAATGAGTTTGCAGGTTACTTTGCGTTGCTCAGGGTCCTGGATCGTTTTGAGCACGTAACGGCGCCCCAGATACAGCACGCTTTCTCCACTGACCCACTGCCGCGGCAGCACGGCACGATGGCGCTGCTCGATGTCATCTAGGTGCTTCAGAATCCAGCGGGCCCGGCGCTGAACGGCAGCTTTGATTTCGGAAAGGGGAGAGTCCTCCGGGGCATCCACCTGAACTTTCCCATTTGGATGAACGTGGACCCGTATGGATCGCCGCTGATATGTCGGCAGGTAGCAGAGGTGGTAACGAAACTCCCGATCGCCGTAGCGGGCGCGGTGCTCCGTTGGCTGCCCGTGTTGGACTGACTCAACAGTCGTCGTCACTTGACCACTCCATTGCGTAGAATCTGCACCACTTCATCGAGCACTGCTTTGGCCTTGTCGAGGCCCACCAGGGAGAACAGGCGGGGCAGGAGGTTTTTGCGCACGTCTTGTTCGATACCGACCGGGTTCAGGGAGTTTTCGGCTACGGCACGATTCACGACCTTGTCGATCTCGAACGCCTCCTCGATCAACTGGTCACCTTTTTCCGCTTCCAGCGTATCGAATTCCTTAGCCAATACTAGCCTAAAGGCGCCGTAATAGGCCTGAGCATGTTTGTTTCCATCAAAGGCTCTGACGGGAAGATCCGGGACATCGCGCTCTTCCACCATCTTCTCCAGGTCGCTGAACATACGGAACTGGGCTTTATAGTCAAACATGGCCTCCGCTTTCTCGATGGCCTCCTTCAGCAGGGCAGAGAAGACTTTCTGGGCGTAAGGGTCGTCGCCTAGGCGCTCCTCAATGGTCTTTTTCGTGCGCGTTTTGATTTTGTCGGTTTCATTGCGGGCTTTGTCATCGGACCAATAATCGGGATTGGTCTCGCCGATGGACTCGATGACCACCGGCTCATCGCTTTTTTTGACGTCGATACCGGTCACATAGCGATCGATCAAGTCGCGGATTTGCCCTTCATAGGCCGAGTAATCTACGGTCTCCTGTGCATCCAGCCGAACCGTTTTCCGTAACTCCGAGAACCATTTCAGATCCTGCTTGTAGCGCCGGATATCCGCCTCTGTGAAGGCCTTGTCGTCAAAGAAGCTCTGACTTGATAGGGCGGTCTTCAGGCACATGCCGAATTCAGTCACTGCCTCATAGAAGTCCTCGCGCAGTGCCTGCCGAACATCAACCTCCATTCCGTCAGGGTCTGTTTCGTACTTCGGCATGAAGACTTGCCGGTATTGCTCCTGATCGAGCTTGTTGTCGATGTAGGTGAAAAAGCTCCACAGCTTTTCGCGCAACGCAGGCAGTTTCTTGTACTCGGTATCGACATTGGCGTATAGGCCTTCGATATCCTCGATGGCAAAGCCACCCTGGGTCTGGTCCTCGAAGTTCTGATAGTCGCGGATGGCGGTATCCAGCTCTTTGAGAATGCCACGGTAGTCGATCAAGTAACCGAATGGCTTCTGAGGGTGCAGGCGGTTCACCCTGGCGATGGCCTGGATGAGGTTGTGGCCTTTAAGCTGCTTGTCGATGTAGAGCACCGTATTTCGGGGCTCATCAAACCCGGTCAGGAGCTTGTCCACGACGATCAGGATGTCAGGCGGCCCATCGGTGCCAAAATCCTCGATAACCGCCCTCTCGTAGTCCTGAGGATTTCCTGGCACATTCTTCTTCCACCAATCCTGCACCAGGGGCAGATTGGTCTCGTCCACATCGGTATGGCCTTCCCGGGTATCTGGCGGCGAGATCACGATAGCGCTGGTGACCAGGCCCAGGCTGTCGAGATGTTGTTTGTACCGGATGGCGCTCAATTTGCTGTCTGTCGCGAGCTGACCTTTCAACTCCAGGTGCGCTTTCTTAAAGTTCTCGCTGAAGTGCACGCTGATATCGAACGCGTTGAGCTTGATGCGATCCTGGGCCGTGTAGATCTGGCCCTGCTGTGTGTATTTGCGCTTCAAATCAGATTTCTGGTTGTCTGAAAGCGCTGCGGTGACTTTCTCGAACCAGGTATCAACCGCCTTCTGGTTCACGTCCAGCAGCGGCTTTCGCTCCTCATAGAGCAGGGGAGTGATGGTGCCGTCATCGACCGCGCGCTTCATAGTGTAGGCGTGAATAATGGCGCCGAATCGCTCCGCGGTTTCGCTTTTCTCTTCTTTGAGCAATGGCGTGCCGGTAAATGCGATGAACGAGGCTTTGGGCAGGGCCTGGCGCATCCGTTGATGGTTCTCGCCGCCCTGGCTCCGGTGCCCTTCGTCGACGATCACTATGATGTTTTCAGACGGGTTGTAGCACTCTGGCTGTTTTGCGGCCGATGCGAACTTGTTGATGATGGTAAAAATGATCCGTTCGTTACCCTGGCCGATGCGCTTGGCCAGATCCTTTCCGGAGCGGGTTTTCGCGAGAGAATCGCCGCTTTTCTTGCCCGAGATCTCAGTACCAAAAGCTCCGCCGGTCAGGAACGTCTTGGAGAGCTGTTTTTCCAGATCCACGCGATCGGTGACTACGATAATCCGGCAGTTTTTCAGGGCGTCGCTGAGCAGAAGGGCCCGGCACAAATAAACCATGGTGAACGACTTGCCGGAACCGGTGGTGTGCCAGAGCACGCCGCCCTTGCGCTCGCCCGTGGGTTTGAAGGCCGAGATGCGTTCCAGTAGGGCCTTGATGCCGAAGGCCTGTGGGTACCGGGCTGCGATTTTCCCGACCTTGCGATCGAAAAGAATGAAAAACCGGAGAAACTCCAGAAACCGGTACCGATCGAGCAGGCCTACCAGTAGCCGATCCTGTTCCGTAGGCATGACGGACTGTGACCAGAGCTGCTCGAAGTAGGCCCGGATCTTCGGGGGTTTATTCTGGAACAGGGCGTTCTTGTCCGACGCGGACAAAGGCCGGTTCTTGATGCCCTGAACATGCCGGTCATCGAACTCCTCGTCCGTCCACTTCGACCAGAACTTGAGGGGAGTGTGGGTGGTACCGTACCGGCCGTCGTTGCGACTGATCGCGAACAGCAGTTGGGCAAAGGCATAGAGGTAGGGGACTTCATCATTTTTCTGGTTGCGGAGGTGCTGACTGACGCCTTCCTCAACCATGTTCTTGTTGGGATTGCCGGAGGCCGCCTTCTTGGCCTCGATCACCGCCAGGGGAATGCCATTAACGAATGCGACCACATCTGGCCGGCGCGTTTGGGTACCCTGGGTGGACAGAACGTCCATCTCTTCCGTGACATGAAACTCATTGTTGTCCAGGTTTTGCCAGTCGATCAGGTGGATCGTGGGCTGGGCCTTCTTGCCGCCGATAAACTCGGTCACGGTTATGCCAAGGGTCAGCATGTCGTACACGGACTGATTGGCGTCCATCAGGCCCTGGGCCATGGAGGGTGTCGTAACCTCTCGGATCACCTGATCTACGGCCTGCTCGGACAATGGGTACCTCTGCCCCTTAAATTCGAACTTCCGCTGACTCAAAACCCGCTCCAGCACCGGCTTCATCACTACTTCCCGCTGGCTGCCTCGCAGCGCCATGCACTCTGTCGCCGGCAAAAATGTCCAGCCCAGGTTGATCAGGGTCGCCAGGGCCGGAATGTGGCTGGAATGCTGCTCATTCCCTTGAGGGGTGGTGTTCATACTGGCTCCATATCGACCAAGCTCTCGGGCCAGATACGCTCACAGATCATTCGGTACAGCTCCTGCCGCGCTTCAATGTCTGCTTTTTTGAATGTGTCGTGCGGCTTAAAAGGCAGGTTCAACACCTTTCTCAGTTTGAGAAAATTAGGGTTGTTGTCGTAGGCAAGTGGGCAAAGTGATTTCACCAAGAGGTTTTCCTTGATGTAGTGCGCCTTTTTATTCTCATATGGCTGGTCGCCATACGATTGATTAGTCCCTCGGGGCAAAAGAACAAGACCACCGAGTCGGTTACGGTAGTTCTGGAACTCGTGCTCTTGCTCAAACTCGTCTTGATGGCGGGCAAACTTATCCGCCCATATGTGCTCAACTTCAAAAGGCTTGCCGCTAACTGGCTCATAGTAGGTCACGAAGCTGCTACTCATGCCTGCCTGTTGCTCACACCATGCGGTCATGCGGGCTAGCAAGAACTTCACAAAACGTCGGTTCTGGCCGTGCCAACGGAAATTCTCCATGTTGGAAAACGACTCGCTCATGTCCTGTAACTTTTGCCCCAGTAATGCTCTCAGACCGGGCAAATCCTGGCCTCGAATTTCTTTTACCAGGCTGTACATGGTGTAGCGGATTGAGCTGGCTGAAAAATTGCGGAAATTGACTGAACGGCGAACCACGAAAGCCTCAATGTAGGCGGCCACTGTATCAATTTTTTGAACAACGGTTTCATCACTGTCTTGTGGGCTAAGCGCAGCAAGCATCAGTGGAAAGCTCAGTGTTGGGGCAATGCCCCACCGAGAGATATAGAACACATGCTCCAACCCAGGAACAAGGTCATATTCTGCGTCCAAAATGCGAATGTAGGTCTTGTAGTAAAAGCGGAAGTCATCCTGAACGAACCGCTCGAAAGAGTTACCGTCGGTTGCATCCAGACCAATTTTAGAAAGGTTGTCGCGCACCCAACTGTGAAAACGGGTGCCGATTTTCTCGAAGTCCTCGTTTTTGGAACCGGCCTTACCAGGACGAATGCTTTCAGCATAACGCGCTCTTAACCACGACTGGAAAAAGCGTTGATCCTCATCCTTGTCATAGGATTTGAGCTCAAGCATGGCCTGTTTCCAGAAATTGTTGGCTTTCTTGCGCTTCTCGGTGCTTTCGAACCGCGACAGGATATAGCCCTTCAGCATTTCAGAGGGGGTCAGGTTCAGGCCACGGTCATTCATCGTCTCAAAGATGGTATAGGCGTTTTCATCGGAGTAGGCGATGATCTCGACCATGATCACGTTGTACCTGAGCCAATCTACAAAGAATGGAAAAGCATCGTTTTTCAGTTCATCGGGGAACGCCCTCTCGATGTCCTGATACCGCTCAGCCATATTGCGAGTCGATTCATCGTCGGTGTCGTCTGGGGCGTACTCACCGTTATTGAACAATCTCTCCAGACACGGAATACGCTCCTCAACCGTAATGTTGAAGGACTTGCTGCCACGTAGCTCCGAGAAGATCATAGGCTCGATCTTCTCATTAAACGGGAGCTCCTTCTGGAGGTTGTTCAGGTAGATCAAAAACAGCGTTAACGAGGTTAAACGCTGCTGGCCGTCGATAATGCTGCGTTTGCCGTCTTTGCTGCTGACAACGAAGGGGCCAAGGTAGTAGTTATTGTACAGCTCCCCCTGTTCGCGTTTGTCGCCAGGGGTGTACTCGCTAAGAAAAGCTGATGTTAGGTCTGTCACCAGAACTTCGATGTGTTTCTCACCCCAGCTGTACTCCCGCTGAAAATAATCGACGGTATACTTTTGTTCGTTCAGCACATCAAAAAGGTTGCGATGACGGGCCTCGATTTTGTTTTCTAGCTTGCTCATGCAGCCTCCGTTTCTGCGTTCACCCGACGCTTGCCAGTCAGGAGCTCTTGCATCAGGGCTTTCTTTTCTTGTTTGAGACAATCAAGTTTGACCTTGAGAGCACTAATTTCAAAGTCTGAGATTAGCAGTGTCTTTCCTATCGCCGCCTGCTCTGTTTTTGGAGGAACCATCCATTCTATCTTCTTGAAATGGGTGTACTTGAGATTCCATGTATCCGAAACAAGCCCCTGTGAGCGGCGATAGAAAACGTGGACCATGGCCGGCAGCTTAAATAAGTAAGAAAAGAACAAAGAGTCCGCCTCTTTGATTGGTGCAAGTATGGTATAGGCAGGGCTGACAACGCCATCCTTGTCCGAAAGGCTTGACCTGCCTTGCCACATTCGCATGGTGTTGTAGCCAATATCACCTGGGCAGATACGTTTGTACTTGGATTTATCGGCATTCGAGGTATCCTTTCGCCCACTTTCATCCTGATAGATAACGCCTTCGTTTGAGGTAATGGAAAGCAGGGGTGAGTTGTCAGTGCCACTCTCGTTACGTTCAGCAAAGAGGTCACCGAGGCATCTAACGCTCCACTCCCCCTCAAACCCCGGCAACCTTTTCTTCCCGGTCAGCAATTGCTGCATCAACCCTTTCTTCCGCTGCTGGCTGCTCTCAAGCAGGCGCTCGGTGGCAGTGATGGCCTGATCCCAGGTGGAAAGGATCTGGGCGATCTTTTTTTGTTCGGGGAGGGGGGGGAGGTAAATCGGAGTATTTTCCAGAACTCCTTTGTTTATTTTCACCATTGAGGCGCTGCTTCCAGCTGCGCTATTTTTGAAATATCGACGAATGTCAGAGCTCTTCAGCTTATGCTCAATAAAATCAGGGTTGGCATACGCTGGATTAATCCGAAACCGCATCATCAAGTCCGGGTAAGAGCACTGAGGGACTTCCCCCTTATACATAATCGATCGGCCGACCTTATCTGGCGTGTTCGACCTGCTCACCAAAAAATCCCCTGAATACAGTAGGGCCCCTCTTACTTTTTCTGTGGGCTCAACAGGTTTTATTTCTTTGGGGTTAAAGCGGTCATCCCCTAATGCTCCAAGGCCTAGAACCCAATACCCTGTTTCCTCCTCACACGCTATTGGTGAGTATCCATTTTTGACTGCCCCTTCAAGAAGAGTCTTGAGCTTTGTCGTGCTCCATCCCTCAGGCACCATAACCCAACTCCCTCAGATACCCATCCATCTGCTCGTTCAGCTTTGCAATCTCGGCCTCAATGTCCTTCCGCTCTGCTTGCACGGCCATTAGGTCGATCTCTTCCTCTTCCTCGAAGGTGTCCACGTAGCGGGGGATGTTGAGATTGAAGTCGTTCTCCTGGATCTCCTCCAGAGTGGCCAGATAGGCGTACTTTTCGAGGTTCTCGCGCTGCTTGTAGGTGTCGACCACCTTGGAGATGTTCTCATCGGACAACTGGTTCTGGTTCTTACCGGCCTTGAACTCGCGGCTGGCGTCGATGAACAGCACGTTGTTGTCCGTCTTGTCCTTACGGAACGCCAGTACCGCTGCCGGGATGCCGGTGCCGTAGAACAGTTTCTCGGGCAGGCCGATGACGGCATCCAGAAGGTTCTCCTCGATCAGCTTCTGCCGAATCTTGCCTTCGCTGGAGCCCCGGAACAAAACGCCGTGGGGTACGACCACCGCCATACGGCCGGTCTTCGGCTTCATCGTTTCGATCATGTGCAGGATGAAGGCGTAGTCACCCTTGGTCTTGGGCGGTAAGCCCCGACGGAACCGGCCATAGGGATCACTCTCGGCACCCTCAACCCCCCACTTCTCCAAAGAGAAGGGCGGGTTGGCTACTACGATGTCGAAGTGCTTCAGGCCGCCGTTCTCATCGAGCAGCTTAGGGTTACGGATGGTGTCGCCCCATTCCAGCTTGTGGTTGTCAATCCCGTGCAGAAACATGTTCATTTTGGCCAGGGCCCAGGTGCTGCCGATGGCCTCCTGACCGAACAGGGCGAAGTTCTTGGAGCCGTCGTTGCCCTTGCGGATCTGGTTGGCGCATTTCAGCAAAAGGGAGGCGGAACCGCAGGCCGGGTCGCATATCTCGTCGCCTTCCTTCGGTTCGACGATTTCCGCCATCAGCTCTGAGACTTCCGGCGGGGTATAGAACTCACCGGCCTTTTTGCCGGAGGTGGCCGCAAAGTTCTTGATCAGGTATTCGTAGGCGTTGCCTATGACATCCAGCTTCCCGATTCGGCTGGGGCGCAGGTTGAGCTCTGGCCGGGCGAAGTCTTCAAGCAGATGCCGGAGAATATCCTGTTTGTGCTTCTCATCTCCCAGCTTGTTGGAGTTGAAGCTGATGTCCTGGAATACGTCGGCCAGCTTGACAATGTTGGCCTCTTCGATGGCATGGAGAGCTTTATCGATGCGCTCGCCATTGCCCGGTTCATGTCGATGCTCATGCAGGGAATAGAAGCCAGCACTCTGAGGGAGGACGAAACGCTCGTTCTTCATCAATTCCTGGATCAGTTCCGGAGTGTCGCCATACTGTTTTTTGTAGGTGTCGTAATGGTCCTGCCAGACGTCCGACAGGTATTTCACGAACAGCATTGTGAGCACGTAGTCCTTGTAGATACTGGGATCTACGGTGCCCCGGAAGGTATCGCAGGCGTTCCATACCGCTTTGTTGATTTGATCCTGCTTGATGGCATCGTTACTCATATCAGTTCTCTGTGGTCGTATCAGGACGAAGTAATTGTTGGCCGACAGCATCAACCATGCGTTGCCGGTTATCGATTAGTTTTTGGTAAAGCTCTATTTCACGGGTGGCGGCATCGGCTAGTTTTACCATCCGCTTTTGCCGCTCAATAGATGGCACCATGATGGGGAGGCTGCCCAACTGGGATTTGGTGATACTCGGCGCCACGGAGCCCTGGGAGCACGCAGCAAAGTATCGCTGGGCATCCACGTGGTTTAGCTGCCACGCCAGGAATTCCGGCATCAGGTTGTAGGCATCAGGCTTGAGCCGGATGTGGTAGAAATTTGGGGTGCAGACGGTGTTGTGGGGCAATTCAGCGACCAGGGCAGCGTCATTCCGAGTGCCTTTGGCCATAAAAATGATGTCGCCTGGCCAGAGATAATCCGGCCGTTTTCGGCCGGGCAGGGTAACACGATCCAAAGTTGTGCCCAGCTTGTCTGTCAGCGGCTGGCCCACAACAAGGTGCCGATACTGGACGACGAAGGTGTTTCCGCGTTCCTGCAACGGGAGCTTCCCGCGAAACGGATACCCGGGCTGGATTGAGGCCAAATCTTGTAACAGGAGCGACCCTTTTCGTGCGCGGTCCATGCAGTATGCTCAATGATGCATTTTATGTGTGCAGCGTAGTTACTGCTGCATCATTTGGCAAGATGCATTTCGCTATCCGATCTTGCCCTCAGTTTAGAGGTTATTCTTCTTTTAAACTGGCTCCATTGCGCCCGACATAGGCTTCAAGCAGGTGCGGCGCCAAAAGCTTCTCTATGGGAACAGGGGAGGTCGACTCAATGTGCCGTACCATGTCAATGATCGTCGAGATATTCCCATCCAACTTGCTCTTTAAAGCCCTGATTTCAAGCTGGCTTTCCTCGTAACGCTGTTTATAACCGGCTCGGGTTCGTCCTTGCTTTGCGCTGTTTTTGTCACGGGCGCTTTTTATGCCGGCACGCTCCATCTGCAGGTTGGCGTAACGATCAATTAGTGGCCGGCGGCTGCTCAATGAGCTGAGTTTGCCTTTGATAATGGTCTTCGAAACAAGTCTTTTGTGGAGGGCCGCCGGTGTGATTGGCGCCTCTTCGTAGCCGGACGCCAACATCAGCATCAATTCGTGCTCGATGGCCTTGGTCAGCTTTTCACCTTGCAGCGCCATGACTTTCCTCCTGAAACTGATTTGAGCCGGGCAGGGCGGCCGCAAAGCGGTCTGCCAGGGTTTCCGGGCGAGATACGTTATGGAGTAACCCCGACGGGAATACCTGCAAGACGAGGTTCTTGTCGCGGGCTTCTCGGGCACGCTCGACGGTAATTTTCATTTGGTTCGTCATCTCACGACTTTCCTTAAGTGCCTCTTCGTAAGCGGGGTCGTTTGCTTGGTGCCGCTCAAGCTGCTCCAGATGCGCTGCCATGTTCGTGTAGTTGCGCTCCAGCCCCTCCAGTTCGCCCGGGCGGCCCGTTGCAAGGAGATTGCCACAACCGCCGCCCTGGAGGCATTTGAGCTTCTTGGGGCAACCGTGGAGTGCCAGGTTGCGGGTGCAGGCACCGTTCACCACCAGATGAAAATCCCGGCCGTGGGTTTCAATGAAGGTTTGTGCATGCTCGGGACCTTCCTGGGTTTTAGTAAGGTTGTAGTCGTTTTGTAACTCGCCGACCAAAACGTCGGCATCCAGGGCCGCGGAAACATAGTTCAGTGTTTGCTCTTCGGTGTCGAAGGCGTGAAACGCCTGGCGTACGGGGTGCTCGAGATCCTGCGGGGCGGCCTTAGCAATGCCGAAGTCCTGTACCAGTTCGGTGAGCAGGGTGTCGCCGAGTTCAGCCAGGGCAGAGGCAGAACTTGCGGTACCCTCAGGCGCGGCATCGCCATGTTGGTTGGTGCTTGGCAGGGGAGTTTTTCGGTATTCGATCAACCGCTTTTGGGCAGACTGGCGCTCGTTTTCCGTGAGGTGTTGGTAATAGCGGTTCTGTGTGATGTCCATCCTGCCCATGATCATGGCCTGCAGATGCTCTGACACACCGGCTAACGCTAAAAACGTGTTCAGGTTGTGGCGCGGATGGTGGGACTTCCACTCGATACGGCCACCGTTTTCCTCTGTGTACTCCCGGACATCGAAAACGCTTTTATTGGCTGCGTTTCCCCCGATGAAGGCATTCAGATCGACGAGTTTCATCGGCTGCACGGCGGGCAGCACTCGAGCACCACGGGCCAGACCGATGGGGCTGCTGGGGCCAACTAAAAGCAGTTCGTCGATTCGCATGGTGACGCGGCGTTGGCCGACCAGGAATTCGTAATTAATCGGGTTTGCCGGATCCGGCAGATACGATCGCACCACTTCCTCGACATCGGAAAAACTGTATATGGGCTCTTGAACCGTACCCCGGGCAACCCCGGGTTTGGTCTGAAATCCGATAGGCGAGAGCTCTCTGGCTTTAACCCAACTGCGAACGCCATTTTGGAGGCGCTGGTAGAGAGGGCGTTTATCTTTCGTCTCGGTGTATCGAACGTTACTTTCGATGATGTGGTTGATCAGGTCCGACTCCGTAACGGTGGATTCATTCCAGTTCAGGATGTGCTTTCCGCCCGATTCAACGATCCACCGAGCGTGCTGATGAAACGGGTTCGTCAGTTCGAGAATTCGAAGATAAGCCCGCCTGGCAATTGGCGCGGCATTGCTTTCAAACCAGTGAATGCGGTTTTCAGCATGCTTCTCGGCGTAATAGCGGATTCCGTGCTGCTCCATTGGTGAGCCGTCTACTGCATTTAATGGCACCCCCGTCTCTTTGCTTTGCAAAGGGCGGGTAACCCAGCAATCTCGGGGGAGGAAAAGCACTTCATCGCCTCGCAGACCGGTGCAGAATAGGAGGTCCACCACCCGGCAACCCAGCTCTTCCCAATAGTGGCGAGGGCTGGTCGTGATCGCTGCAAAGCCTTTCAGAGCGGCGAACGTGATCAGCCTTTGTTCGTCGTCATCTCGGGATCGGTCATCAACCACACCTTCCTCTACTGCTTTCCGTGCGACTTTACCGCGGTTCTTTTTGTTATCCGCTGTGTGTTTGTGCTCGTACTGTGGCGCCGTCAACGTCAGGCCTTCCTGGATCAGCAGCCGCTGGACGATATTCGCATTCGTCATGGCATCGAAGACGTTCTTGTAGCCCACAGAGACGAGCGTTTCGTCGATGTACTGGAAGACCGATGTGTCGATGTAGATTGGATTGGTCTGCTGGCGAGTCGCTCTGAGGGCAACATAGATGCGTTTCAGAGTCAGATGGGTGAGCAGCAGGCTCTGGGGTGAAGGCTTTCTATGGGCCGAGGCTTGTTCATACTGATGAACCACAACTGCTTTGATGAAATCGACATAATCCCTGTCGGCGATCACCTGGCTCTCAAATCCCTTCATGCGGGAAATTTCGGTGTGCGCCATAGAGCTTTTTCCCGCTCGAATGGATAGCCAACCAGTGCTTTGATTACCCCAGGTCGTCGCGCTCCAGGGTTGCCGGGTAACGGGCTCGATCTCGGCCTCGTAATAGTCCCGACGGGCCTGGATGAAGCGCTGGATATTCTCGATAACCTGCTTCATTGGCAGCCCTTCCGATTCTTGCAGTGGTTAATCACTACCTGAACCTCGGCAATCACGCCCTCGAGCTGCAGAACGGCAGGGTTTCGGTGTGTTTGGCCGGCAGCGTCTGAAATCGCAAGTTGACTCGCAGCCTCCGCCTTCAACCCGTCTCTGACGCCGGCGTGATCTCCATCAAGGAAGGGATTGAAGTCGCTGCAGCCATAACAACTCCGGACCGGTTCAAAATCGCAGGAACTGGAACTGCATCCACCAATGCCTGTAAATAAACGGTTATCGACCATGCCCGCGACTTTCCGGCCGCGCCAATTGGATTCCTCGCCGATTTCACCAGTGAGAATCATGCCCATCATTTCCTGGTAGGCCGCGTTTTCACCAAGAGCTTTTTGTTTGATCACCGCCAATTCCGGCGTTGCGGCTATGTAGTGACGGGCCGCCACGGTGCTGCTGTGGCCAAGCACTCGGGCAATCTGATCGGCCGATGCGCCAGACATCGCCAGACTATGGCCTACGTGGTGGCGGAAATCATAGGCCGTCAGGTGAGGGAGGTGGCGCAGGAAATCCTTGAGCTCGGCGGTTTCTGGCATTGGGCCTACGAAATTGCGGGCGGCCCAGGCACGCAGCCTGGAGTTGATTAAGCCGTCAAAAGTGGTTGCTAGTGAGATGTCGCCATCAACCCGGCGAAGCAATTGACCATTTGCCAAATCTGGCCGGGATCGATTGAGAAGTTCTGCAATGATGCTGCCAGCCTCGGGACTCACATCTAACTCGAACGGCACTCTCGCGACCCGTTTGGCTTGCTTTGCTGCCGGAACGGTAATTGAAAAATATCGGAAGTCTCGATTCCTGAAGTCCTCTTCTTTCAATTTATAGAGCTGAGTAGGGCGCATGCCCGTCTCGAGACAGAGCACCAGGGAAGCCAGCCCCAGCAGATCTGAGGTCGACATAAGGCCCAAGCGATTTATGTCGCGCCCGATTCCCATTTCTACAAACCGCAGAATCGCAGGCTTTAGTTTGATTTCGAGATCGTAATAGGCTTGCCAATAATCTGGTCCAACCGGGGGTGACAACTCATCCAGTAGATACAAATCATCAACGCTGAACCCCGGGAGGTCGTATTCGCAACACAACGCAATCAGTCGCTTTAATGGGTAGAAGAGCTCACGATCGCGGGCGCTCCTCAGATAACTAAGACAAGAGCCCGTCTCGAAGCTCGATATATTGCGAATTAGTTCCTTGGCCGCGAGAACCATTTTGTAGGTGTAGCCGGCAGAATAGGAAGAAAGGAATCTGGCACTGGCCCACTTCATGAATTGGACAAACTCATCTGCATGGAGCAATTCCGAGCGTCCAACCGGTTGGGAGAGTCTCTCGAAATCTAGCGAATAATGCGTGCCGCCTGAGACTACCTTCCAAATCTCGGCTGAGGTGTCCAACACCTGAGTATCGTTCTGGTCAGTCGCGTAGAGAGATATGAACCTACGGGTGTAGAGGCCCGAAATTGCGGCGGTGAATTCATGTGTGAAAATCCTTTTCGAGGCCTGCAGGCCCGCTTCCAATGAACTCAAAACTCTCTCCCTACTTAGAGTCCGATAGTCTGTGTTGTTGCCGTAGGCCATTGACCCGCCGGACGTTTGCGTCGTTGGCGCTTTTCGCGATATACCGCGCCGCATATTTTTGTGGCATCGGGCTTGTGTCACTCCAACCACCCAGTTGCCTGAGTCGATCCTTTGCGGCCTCGAAATCACAGCTGTCTTTTTCGACTAGAGCCTGAAACGTCTCAGTGGCCCATGTAAATCGAAACATATGGGGGTTGAGAGTAATTAAAGTCCCTCCAATTTCGGGGCGACAAAGGGAAGGGAAGTGCCGATCCAATGCCTCATAGAGCCGGTCGAAAATTTCTTGAGCTGCTCGTATCGATAAGGGCGCTTGGTTTTTCCTGCTGTTCACTAACAGAAAGGGGTGCGAGGGCTTCCCTCTCAGGTGCTCGACATACATTTCCCACAGGGTTACATCCTCTGGTGCCAACTCCACTAGTCGTTCGGACCAGGAGTTTTTGAGTCGAGGCGGAACTTTCCGGGGGTCACCGTTGCCTTCGTATGTCGTGACAGCCAATGCATGGCCGGTACCAGACTCGTACGGAATAAGACTCCGTGTCCGTAGTAGTAGCAGCTCACCGAGTCGCAATCCGTAGTTTGATAGAAGCCGAATAACCAAATAGTTTCGAATCTGAACCTTGGCGATCTGAGAGCTGTCCGGATGTTTCTGCCAAGGATTCAGAGTGTTGGCCAAACGAGATGTTGATGGCCTAGCACAAAGAACGATCGCATCCATTTCCTGTTTGGTCAGGCTTCGTTCTCGGACGATGACCTGCGTGCCTGAAGTGTTCTTGAACGATTGCCTGCTTCGGACACTGAGGCGACCACAGGCATCTCGACGCGCTGATTGAAAGCGAAAGCGATAACTGTCGAACAGGGATTTTTGTTCACGCGAGTTGAGCCCTGTGTAACGACTAGAAACATACCGCTTTACAAGAAAGAGGAAGAACTGCGTTAAGGAGCCCAATCGAACATCGAGCGTTGCTGACGAGATAACGAACTGAAGCCCAGTTTCTGCTCCAATGTCGGCATGTCGCTGGCCGCCATTGATATATCCAGTGAAACCGGCGTAATCACTGAGTGCCGCATCTAATGCGTTGAGTGGAGCTAGCAGGCTAGCTCCGTAGGTATCACGCTCAAACACCATTTCATCAAAGGAACGATTGTGTTTAGTTTGCCAATAGTTGTACCACTGGCAAATCGACACCATGTGCTGCTGAACTGTATTAATGGCTCGAGACAAACCCCAGGACTGCAGATAAATCAGAGGCAACAACGCGGGTAGCTCCGTCTCGCGATCTAGAACGACTGCTGTCAGGTGATTGTGGTAAGAAAATCTTGTGAGATGAAACCGATCCTTGGCATCCATTTCCACACGCTCTGGGTGTCATGAACCAACTTTAAAACCGCGCGTAAGAAAAGGGCACCTAATTTTGGCCGTTTTGAGACAAAAGGCCAGAACAAAGGGCTGGAGACAAAACCTAGAAAATCTGGTGAACTAAAATGAACACCGCACCTGGTTTAACATAATATACATTATACGCAGTAGTAACTGTGGGTAAGAACGACGTTCGGTATAGTACTTCGGGTGGAAATCAGAATCTGCCATCTATTCCGGATTCTACTTTAAGTTTGTTAAGTTCATGCCAGTACGTCGTAAATACTTTCGTAATTGCCTGCCACGCGTGACCAAATGGCGACCTGGCCGTCACCTTTTCTCTCTCGGATATCAACGTGCAGCATGTTGCCAGGCTGGGTATCTGTGTAAAGACCAATGCCGGTGAAGCCTACCTGCTTGGCTGTGTCGTAGGCGCGCTGGCGATCAGCGGCGCTTTCCATGTAGCTGTAGTCGCCCGGACGGACTTCAATCAGCGGAAACACATCAACTGCGCGGACTTCACCCCACCTGTCGACGTTATGTTGGCTGGTGCCGTTTGGACCATCGTGTCGACCAATGCCTTTTGAGGCCGGGCTTATCCGAACCGGTGCACCCCAAGCTTCGCGAAAGGCGTCGAGCTTTACTAAAAGATCGGTGTTCATTAAGGAATACCAGTTGCGGAACTCTGAGGGTTTGAAGTACTTCAGAGTTGGGCGTGTTGCGGTTTTGGTTGTCATATTCATTTCCCCTGCCGCCAACAGTGAGTCATGTTGTTTATACTCTTTCGAGTAAAGACCGGTTATGTGTGTAATGCAAGCATATGACTGGCATTCAACCCCGGCCAGACACCAGCCAGGTGTAAAACCAGTAGCCGCAAACATTTCGTTTAAACTTTTCCACTCCTTCATAACTCTTGCGCAAGTTATAACTGATTGTTTGTTAATTAAATAATACAGAATCTGGTCATTTAAATGTCCTTGTTGTCAGGTAAGTGTATGCAAATAGCACATATACACATACATACACATTTAGGTACATTCGGTTACATGGTGAAGGTCAGGGAGTAAACAGACGTCCATCACCTGTACCAGAAGTAAACGGTTATAACGGCTGTAAAATGGAACCAGTCAGAGTTTTTCTGGAAAACGGACTGCCCTCTTTGGCTTAGCTTACGGGCAAGTCCCCCACCCTGCCGGTTCCTTATCTTTTTGTAAGGAGAAGCGCATGTCTAACTATCTGGCACCGGGTGTTTTTGTTGAGGAAGTCAGTTTTCGTTCCCGCTCCATTGAGGGAGTCAGCACCAGTGTTGCGGCCATGGTCGGGCCTACACGGTTCGGGCCAGTTCGGGGCCGCCCTGAGGTTGTAACCAGTTTTGCCGACTTCCGCCGGATTTATGGTGACATCCAGGATCTGACTCTGGGTGGACAGCACACGCTTAATTACACCGCCATCGCTGCAAAGTCCTTCTTCGATAATGGTGGCAAGCTGCTTTACGTAGCCCGCACGGGGAATTTTCCGGATCCCGACAACAGCTTCGGTATTGCCAGCGACACCGACAACCACGTCACTTTCAGTAGCCGTTTTCCAGGTGCTATGGGTAACTTCACTCTGGAGTTTGATTGGCGTGACAGCGAAAACCTGTTGCAAATACAGCCAGTTTCAAGCCCCGCAGTTGACGAAGTCCTCTTTCTTGAAGCCACCGGAGTTACAAGTTCAGCCCGATCAGGGGCTAGCCCTGCTGATGGCGCCTTCCCTGTAACCATCCGCGCGCTGGTACGGCGAGTATCCGATACAGCCTACGCGATACATCAGAACCTCTGCCAGATTACCGATAAAGACGACGCCCCTGTTGATCCAGCCTCTTTCGAGACGAATGCGGAAGGAGAGGCCCTTCTGGAATCTGCTGGACTGTCACGCGATAACACCGAATCGTTGCGTTTCTCAAGGGTCAGTATTCGCCAGCCGGCATCAGGCAGTCTTGATGGTGGCGCTTTCGGCGCGCTTAGCTTCTCAGCACCAACTGACCTAAGTGCCTTTTATGAAGGTGATCACTGGGGTGACCGGAACACGTTGCTAGGTGCCATCAATACTGAAGGAACCAGTTTCCAGATTAATAGCGAACTGAATGAGGGGGTCGACAGCAATATTGATTTGCCACTGGCCGCCCTTGCTGCTTCTGCGGACACTGTGCAAGCAGTAATGGTTCAGCGAACCTTTGACATTGCTGTACACAGCGGCGGGCCAGACGGGCCGATCGTTCACACTTACAGCGGTATTTCTACTGCGCATGATGCGGTTAACAATCTTCCGCACATCCTTCCCTCAGAACCAGATTCCCGAAATGACCAACTCACCAGCCCGGTAGCCTGCGAATTTGCAGATGATATTTCCGCTGGTGAGGTGCTGCTAGCTCTGTACAACATGTTCGATGAAGAGGCTATGAACCCCAGCGGCCTCTCGGTTGAAGGCCCTCGTTTTCTGATTACCCTTGAAGGCGGTTCTGACGGCGACGCGCCTCAGGCACTGCACTACGGTGGTGCAACTGATGAAGTGAACGGCAGCAGTGGGTTTGCCGCCCTCGAAGAAGTGGAAGATATATCCATTGTGATGGCTCCGGCTGCGGCAGCTGATCCGAATCAGCATCAGGCAGTGGTGGCAGAAATGCAAAAGCACTGCCGCCGTATGCGTTACCGCATTGGTATTGTAGACAGCAGGGAATCCATGGCGCTTTCTGAAGTGCGGGAGTTTCGCTCCAATTTCAATGACTCGCGACTTGCACTTTACTATCCATGGGTAGTGATCTCCGATCCGCGGGGTATCCGCAAGACAATCAATGTGCCACCCGCAGGCTTTATCGCAGGCATTTACGCCTACACCGATGTTCAGCGCGGAGTGCACAAAACCCCTGCAAACACTCCCGTTATCGGCGCATTGCGCTTTGCGCAGGAGATCAATCAGTTCCAGCAGGAGCTATTGAATCCCACCGGTATTAATTGCCTTCGCTCATTCCCTGGCCGGGGCCACCAGGTATGGGGCGGTCGGACCCTTTCTGATGATCCCGAATGGAAGTACCTGAGTGTGCGGCGCTACTTCCTGTACCTGGAACGCTCCATTGAAAAATCCACCCAGTGGGCGGTGTTTGAGCCCAACGGTGAACGGCTCTGGGAAAACGTGCGCAACGCGGTGGACGCTTTCCTTTTCAATGAGTGGCGTAACGGCCGCCTGCTGGGCTCCGAAAAAACGGCCTGGTTCGTGCGTTGTGACCGCAGCACCATGACTCAGAATGATCTGGACAATGGCCGATTGGTTTGTGAAGTCGGCGCAGCAGCACTTAAACCAGCAGAGTTTGTTGTCTTCCGGGTTGGCCAGAAAACTGCCGATAGTTGATAAACAAGAGCTCAAATGGAATCACCCGAAAATGCTCACCTGAATCTTCAAGAAGGATCGCGATATGGCACAGTACAGAGAAACCCCATACGGCGTTTTCAACTACTTGGTTGATCTGTCGGATTCAGACGCCGGTGAAACTGAGATAGCCGGTGGCTTTTCCGAAGTTTCCGGCCTGAACATGGAAATAACGGTCGCCGAATACCGGGCCGGTAATCATAAATCAAATTACGTTACCAAGGTTCCTGCCATCCACAAATCCGGTGATATCACCTTGAAGCGGGGAGTGATTGGCGCAGAAAACCTCTATAACTGGCTGGACCAGGTGCGGTCCGGTGACGTGACTGCCAAGCGTAACGTGGTGATCAAATTGATGAGCGAGAACCATGGCGAGTTAGCAGTCCAATGGAAGCTTATCAACGCAATGCCCATTAAATGGACTGGGCCAACGCTGACTGCAAAAGGTGGTAGCGACGTTGCCATCGAAGAGTTGGTGCTTGCAGTTGAACACATCACCCAGGATTAGATCGCCTTATGCAAACCCTGTTGGCGTCTCGGATTGAGCTAACCCCTCGCCCCCTCCAGAACAATATTCCGGTTCTGGCCTGTGGTATGGCGGGCCATTGCCCCGGGAGAGTGCGAAAAGAACGGCTTTTTGCTCTCCCTGAGGCAATCAGTGCAATTCGTTCTGCCGGGTTTGATAGCAGGCTCGCTGAATTGGAGAAGGCTGACGAAGCTATTTTTCATTTGCCAATCCCGATAAATTCCAGTGCCGAATTTCATGACATATTCCCGGATGCCGCAACTGCTACAACCAACTATCGAAGCACACTGGCAGGATCAAACGCCTGGCTACCAGGCTGTGTAGATGACTTTTTTGCTAATGGTGGCACGCGCTTATGGGTCGTTGCTGTACCGGAAGATGAAGATCACAATGCATTTCTTCCCGACCCCGGAGTAGCACTTCATAACACAGGTTCTTTACGCGGTATCGCATCCCTTCTGGTGATACCCGAAGTTGGACTGATAGTCCTGCCAGATCTTGAGCGCCTGCAAATTCCGGCAAAACTTCCGGGCGTACCTGCACCGGTCCATACCAGCGAATCAGTGCATTTCGTACCCTGCTCCACTTCATTACCGGTTTCTGAAAGCAGTTTTCAACCATCGTCGCCCCAGCTCAGCGAACCACTCGAAACAGAAGTATTATTGAAGAGTCTTTTGCCCTTGCTGAATCAGCATCGCCCGGACATACAATGGTTGTGGCCGGTCTCACTGTTCTATGATCAGGATCGGCAGATACCCGCAGTCAGCGACAAGGCTCTGAATAAAATCCGCAATATAGCCAATAGCCCCAGTGGCCACAGGCTGCGGCAGCTGCAATTTGTTTTCCCCTACCTGGCCCGAGCCAATGGGCAGCTTTCAAGCCCCAGTGGAGTGCTTGCAGGTGCCCAATCCAGAGTGGCTCAAACTCAGGGCCCTTGGCGATCCATTGCCGGCCAGGTTCTGGTCACCAGCGGCGAGCCTTTCCCGCTACAGTCGATCCCCTCACAAACGGCCTTGAGGAATAATCCGGGAATCAGTGTGTTAACCCGCAAACCTCAGGGCGTGATGTTGGATGATGAGCGTCTCGCTGTTCCCGCGCTGCACCCTGACGACTACAGTTATTTCCAGCAGCAGGACAGGTATGACTCGTTCAGAAGCGCCGAGATCATGCGGTTTCTGGGCCACCTGCGTCGCCAACTAAAACAACTGGGCGAACGCCTGGTGTTTCGCGCTGACCACCGTGATTCTGCTCCCAGGCTGGCTTTGGAAAACTTTCTGCGCCAACTGCATCGTCAAGGTGCACTTCGAGGCGGGCTCCCGGAAGAGGCGTTTTACATAGAGCAAACACAGAGCCAGGAGGGAGTGATCCTCATCGAAGTCATATTGGCCCCCTCGTTGCCCATCGACAGGATTCGCCTTACGTTCACCAACCGATTCGGCGAATGGCAGGGAGAGCTGAAAAATGACTGAATTCGTACCTTTTCGCTTTCTCGTCAACCTGCATGATAGCCGTTCCGGCGATCTGCTGTGCAGTGGGTCCTTCAGCGAAGTTTCCGGTTTTGAGCTAACCATGGAACCAAGAAGCATTGCTGAAGGCGGCCGCAACTGGGGTGAGCATCAAAGAAGCGGTGTTACCCGATTTGCTCCAATGGTTCTGAAGCGCGGGGTTACACACGTAAACGACCTCTGGAGCTGGTTCGATATTACCACTAGAGGGGCAAACTACGGCTACCGTATGCACGGAGAAATCATTCTGCTTGGTAACCCTCTTAAAGAGAGTGGAGGGTACGAATACAACCCGGTAATGACCTGGAAGCTTACTGGCGTATTGGCGACGCGATTCAAAGGACCTGACATGAACGCCACGGCAAGCCAGGTAGCTATTGAAGAACTGCATCTGGTACATGAAGGGCTGGAACTGAAAAGAACTCCAAGCCCCGGTTCGGGAACTGCAACGGAGGGCTCGCAATGAAGCAACCTGAAAGAGGCAGGCTGATACCCGTATCCGGAAAAGAGAATAGCCCCGACCTGGAAAACGCGGTAGACGTGCAATTCAATCCTACAAGTTTGAAGGTTGGGCTCTCCAATTCATTGAATACCGGTGAGCAGCAAAAATCTGGTAAAGCAGCTCAATATGTTTCATCCAGCTCTTCGAATCTCAGCATTGAGTTGATTTTTGATACTACCCTTCCCGATGACTATGTTGGAGAGCAGTCCAGCCAGGACGTTCGGCTTTTAACCCGAAAAATTCCCGACCGGTTCATGAAGCCCGGAGACCTCCTCAACGAAGACACAGAAGACAGGCAGGCACCGAGTCGCTGCCTTTTTCAGTGGGGAGCATTCGAGTTTGTAGGGCTGTTGGAAAGGTTCGATGAGACGTTGGACTTTTTCTCCCCCGAGGGAACGCCGTTAAGAGCAACTGTATCCCTAGCCCTGAAAGAAGACAGCTATCAATTCCGCAACCGTGATGCCGCTGCGACTGAACGGGCTATGCCAACGCTTACTTCAACCGGCAACAACAAACTGACTGGTTCACAAGAAAGCACGCGTCCTGTTTCTGGTGCGAGTGACAGCGAAAAAGGAAACTGGCGCGATACCGCTCTTTACAACGGGGTGGAAAACCCCCGACTGCCATCAGGTAGTGAAATTGCCAACCCTCCCCTTTCCCCTGCCAAAGCGCTGGGGATGGCCAAAAGCCAGACTACCACCGCAGTTAAAAACGCAATGAGCACGACCTCCCCGGCTTTTCGCTATGGAAATTCCTCCAGCCTCGGCAGCGCGATTGAGGGGGCATTCAGCCACAGCCTGAGGGCCGACCTGACAGACGGAGTCAGTGCAGAATCGTTGCGCGCTGCACGGGATCGAAACATTAAGGATTTACGGGAAAACATGGATCAACCCTGGATGGAAGGGCCGCGACGGGCGGCCAGGGATTCAGGTGTTGGGTTTGACTGAACGACACAAGGGCAGCTGATATGCCATTGCTGATTGACGAAGTTATTGCGGAAGTGGCGAACACACCCACTCCAGATAACCAGGCACAGGTAGCACCACGGGATAGCGGAAGCGATCAGAGCAACATGTTTGCGCAACTTGAAATACTGCGTGAGCGACAGCAGCGGTTGGAGGTGGACTAATCACCATGCAGAGCCAGCCACTGATTAATATTCGCCCAAGAATATCGGTAAACGGCGAAAACCGTGCCGACCTGGCGGCCCAGCTGAATTCTTTAACCATTCAGCTCCCCTGGCATGGCTGTGCCAGCGCCGAACTGTCAGTCACCAACTGGGGTCTTGCAGACGGCAGCCCATACCCATCCTGGTTGTTCAATCATATTTCCATGGGAGACCAAGTACATATTGCCCATGACACGCCTTCTATTACGCTGTTTGAGGGCGAAGTAACCGGAATTGAAGAGCAATACGGAGCATCCGCTCCTGTGCTGACCCTGCTTTTACAAGATCGTCTGCATTTGCTTGGCCGGCTTCGCCAGAGCCGTTGCCACGAAGACCAGACTCCTGATCAACTGCTGCAGACACTGGCCAGCGATGCCGGGCTGGAAGCAGATACCCGCGTGTCTGATGTGGCTGCAGACTGGCATCAGCTGAATGAAAGTGCCCTGGCTTTTGCCCTCAGGATTTGCCGGCGGTTCGATGTGGGTTTAAGGCTGGATCGTGGAGCTTTGCGAGCCATGCCCGAGGACCCTGATCCTGAACCGGTTGTATTAGGACCAGGCAACGGAGCCCTGAACATCCGCATTTTGGCAGACCTGAACCACCAGTATCAGCATTCAAAGGTAACCGGATATAACCCCACCACCGGAGAACCTGTCGAGGCTACTGCCGATCAGCCCAGGCACTCTGCCCCGGGAAAAACAGCCGGTGACACCCTTGCGGATTTGGGTTGGGAGAGTAGCGACACCCTGCCCCACCCGATGGCACGCAGCAATTCTGAAGCAGAAGCTTATGCTTCGGCAGGGTTCCACAGACAAGCCCGTAAATTCCTCCACGGCGAACTGATCTGCATGGGTGAGCCCAATCTGAAGCCCGGCAAGGAAATCGAGCTTGAAGGTGTCTCACCCAGGCTTGCAGGAATCTGGCAGGTAGGCCTGTGCCGACACACCTTTGATAGCCGCAATGGCTTTCGCAGCCATGCAAAAATCCATCGCGCTCAATGGAACCCGGAACCATGAATAGTCACATCCCCGGAAACCTTCAGAGCCTACAACTGGCTGAAGTGATTGATAATGCCGACCCGGAGAACCGAGGTCGCATACGCGTTCGCTTCCACGCCACGGAGCTGGAGTGCTGGGCGAGCGTTATTGCCCCCTCTGCCGGCCAGGGCTATGGGGCCAGTTTTATACCTCGCTTGGGTGAAACAGTGGTAGCCGCCTTTGCAGCTCCGGACATGCCGCTGGTATTAGGCAGCATCTGGACTGGCACCGAGAGCCGCCCGGATGAAGCCGAGCCACAAGAGGAGCACTACGTGGTGCGAACGCCTTCCGGAACCGTTATGGAGTTTGACGATAGCGCCTCAGGCCCTTCATTCGAGGTTATAACCCGCTCGGGATACAGCGTTCGTATCAGCGAAAGTGGCGGAGGCGAAATCAACATAGAGCGAGGAAGCCAGAAAGTCACGCTCACATCTACCTCTATAGAAGTGAGTAGCTCGGGGCCCGTAGAAATCAGCGCTGCAAATGTCAGCATATCCGCCAGTATGGTTCAGGTGGATGCCAGCATGTCACGGTTCAGCGGTGTAGTTCAGGCAGACACAGTCATTGCCAACTCGGTAGTGGGAACCAGTTACACCCCAGGCGCCGGGAACATCTGGTAGGAGGCATAAGCATGAACATGCAACAAAAGCTGCACCCAGTCAGGCTTAACGCCCCCTTCTACAAGCCCGAGGGCGGCGCTGGGTTACACCGCTATCTGGATTCGGATTTCATAAATCGATTTCGCCAGGATGTAATTTCGGGGCACCTGGATGGCGAGCCCTTCAGCCAGTGGCAAAACGAAGAGCGACACAGCCAATGGGATAATCGGCCAGTCCTCCGCCTTCCCACCCACCGCACCTTCCACCTGGTTAGCTGTGAAGCAGTTTGTGATCAGCTTGGGCAACCTGCTCTGAATCCACGAAGAGTCACTTCTGCAGGTTTTGTTGTTCGCCGGATAACACCAGAGGGTGAGCAGGCATGGATGCTGGATGGCGGCGATGCCCTTGGCTGGAAGCCAGCCCCCACCCACACTGGGGATCCGGATCTTGACCGCAGGCTCTGTGCCAGCGGTGTACTCGGGAAGCGTGCAGCGAACCCCTCCTACACGGGCGAGCAAACCCACCCTATGCATATCCTCAGTGCCCGGGATATGGAGGGAAAAAACCACACTTTACTCTATGGATACGTGCCTCTGGGGGGCTTTCGCTATCATCGGGAAGCCGAATCTCCAGTCAATACAGACGCTCTGACGGAAGCCGGCAGATTCGATGCACAGCAGTTGCACTGGCCGTTCGGTTTCAAAAATCAGTCTGGTGGCCACTGGCGGGATGAGCATGCCAGTCAGGTAGCTTCCGGAGAGACTTCGCCGGCATTTCTCGGCCTGCTGAAACTCCTGGTAGAGCGCTATCGAGTTGGTTCTGACATAGCCGGGAATAGTGAGTTGGAAGAGCTTTGCTCGAGCATTTGGTTTCACGACATCCCTTCTCACGTTTTGTTGTCTATCCCAGCACAGGAATTACAAGAGGGCGACAGGATCCGGAAATACCGAACCAAAACGGTATTGGCTTACCTGCAAGATAGTTTCGGGCGTGCCCAAAATCCTCTTATTGCCTGGCTGGATCAGCAGGAGGAGCGCTCTTCCAACGGCCTGGAAACGCAGCCTTTGCCAAATCCAAACGGGTCAGGATCTATCTCCTGGCACCTGTATGTTTCTGAGGAGCAGGCTCTGGCCTTCCGACAACTACTCGGCCAGCGTTACCAACAACTTGTACTTGAACAGGCCAGGGAGATCCCGGTGCCCAAGTTCGGTGATGGTAAAAGTGATCTCTACCGGATTATTCCATTCCTCAGAGCCCGTAACGATCAGGGACGCGAACAAATTTACTGGGCAGACGAAGGCAGCCAAACAGAAACGTTTCGGGTAGCCAGCCCCCTGGATCCGGAAGCTTGTCGACCGTCACCTATACCGGTTCCAAGCATGCGGGATCTGCGACGAGGTATGGCTAAAGGCGCCAGTCTTCTCACGCCTTCAGACACTTTCGCCATGCTTAAGCGACTGCGACCAAAAAAAGGGCTCGGCAAGGAGCTCATGGGTGGCGAGGTATCGCAATCCGGCATGCAGTGGATACTGGTCTTCAGTTTGCCCGTAATCACCTTGGTGGCAATGATTCTGCTCATGGTGATGGTGTCACTTCTGAATATCGTTTTTTTCTGGCTGCCCTGGGTGAAAATCTACTTACCTTTTCCGAAGATAAACAGGTAACCCGACTATGCAGGCACCTACACCTAACATACAGAGTTGGCCTTTGGGCGGCATTGATGAAAATGGCCAACTCGATTGGGCCAAAGATGATACCAGCATCCGCGAGGTGATGCTGAATATCCTCCTGACTCGCCAGGGAGAGCGCATCCAAAAGCCCACTTTCGGCGCTGGATTACCTGATTTTGTACACCAGCCCAATAACGAAACGACACGTAATCTGATTGCCGGTGTAGTGCGCAAGAATCTTGCACTGCTTGAGCCCAGAGTGGTCGTAGATCAAGTGCTGGTGCAGCCGGGCGGTGCTGAGCGACTTTCGGATGTACACATAAATATCCGTTACCGGCTGAAACACCGCCGGGATATGGCGGAACTCGGTTTCACGCTCAATCTGGGTGCATAAAGAGGACTGTCTATGCCATTACCTGTTCCCAATCTGGATGACAGACGCTTTGACGACTTGGTTAAGGAAGCCAGAGAGCGTCTTGGTGCCCACCTTCCGGAACTTACCCAGATCAGCCCCGGTGATCCGATACACACAATCACTGATCTTTTTGCGTGGTTTACCGAAACCATTCTCTACCGGGCAAATCTCATTCCAGAACGCCAACGGCGAGCCTTTCTGAATCTGCTTCAGGTACCCGTGCGCCCCGCTAAGGCTGCCACGGGCGTTGTGTGCATCGACAGTGCACCAGGCAGTGCAAGCTTGCCTGCTCTAGTGCGAGATGGTGCCCAACTGAGAGGCGGCAAACAGTTTCTGACCGCAAGTGGAGAGTTGCAGCCCACAAACCTGAGCAGCAGAGTATTGATAAAAGAGGTTATTGGGCCGGAAGCTTTGGGCGAATTAGGCATCACGCCCCGTGACTTGAAAGAACAGTTCGGTCTGGCCGATGGGCAAGAGCCGACCCCTTTTCGCCCCCGCCAGTTCAGCGTGGGTCGGGAAGCTCTGGCATTGGCTGACAGTCTCGATCAAGCGCTTTACGTAGCCTGCGTCGCCCCAAAAGCTCTCGCAGGCCAACTCAGCGTTCTCAGAGACAACCTGGCTGGCATCGTTATCAACATTGCAATAGCTCCCGCTGATGATCAGCCCGACGATCTGGTCGACAGCATTGCACCCCGGACTCTGGTTTGGGAGTTGGTAAATCAAGGCAACGATGGCAGGACGCGTTTTCTCCCTTTGGAAATAATTGCCGACAGTTCCGGTGGTGGACGCCTGGCTGGTGTTGTTCGCTTGAGAATTCCCCGTAACCCGCACCTGCTGCAGAGCTTTACCGATGCAGATCCGATGTTCACCGGGTTTCAGGATTTGCCCCCAGCCCTGGAAGATCCGGAAGAGTCTGCTCGCACCGCTTTCTGGTTGCGCTTGCGATGCCCGGATGAACCCGGGTTGGCGCTGGGTTATTTGGATCTCAACGGGGTAGATGTTGTTGCCCAAGGCCTCCGAACCAATCAGATAGTCGGCATGGGGACCGGTATGCCTGACCAGGTGATCGTCTTGCCAGACAATCAGGTTGATGCAGCCTCAATTCAGTTGCAAGTAGAGGAAAATGGTCATTGGCGAACCTGGGAGCAGCAAGATTTCCTCGCCGGACAGTCCCCGGAAGCAAGGGTGTACAGGCTAAATCCGCAAACGGGCTATGTGTATTTTGGTGATGGTGTCTCCGCTGGCAGAAGGGTATCTGCCGGGGTCCGGGTTCGTGCCCTCGAATACCGTTACGGCGGCGGCCAGGAAACCAACCTTCCAGCAGGGTCCATAAAGGAAATTGTCGGAAACAGCAGCTTGCGCGTAAGGCACCTATGGCCATTAACCGGGGGGCGGGATGCAGAAACCGTCGAACAAGCGGAGAAACGCATCCCTAAGTTTTTAACCCACCGCAATCGTGCCGTTACGGCTGCAGATTTCAAAGTAATTACCGAGGGCAATCCTGTTAATCCGGTTGCCCGCGCAGAAATCATTGCGGGTTTTCTTCCAGGCGGCAGCATTCACGCCGTGCGCAGAAATGTACCAGGTGCAATTAGCGTATTCGTGCTTCCACCACTGGCGCCCGCCCTCGGATCCACTCCGCGGCCCACCCGCGGTTTACTCAAGGATGTATTCGGGTATCTGCTTGAGCGTATTACCATCGGCACGGAACTGAATGTGCTGAGTCCCGAGTTTATTCCGGTGGCGGTTTCTGTGCGAGTCGAAGTCAGAGACCGGCAAACGGAACAGCAAACTCTCCAGAATATTCGCGATGCGCTTATTCGGTATTTGTGGCCTCTCGCACCTGGCGGCGCTGACGGTGAGGGTTGGCCCATGGGGCGGGCAGTGAGTGCCAACGAGCTTGCAACCCAGGTTGCGCGGGTAAACGGGGTTCAATCCTGGCATGGACTCGCGCTTTACACCCGGCCTGACGAAAAAGCTCCGTGGCAACCGTTGGATGAGGGAGAGCAGCTCGCACTGTCAGATTACCAGCTACCGGAATTGCTCGGTGTTCGAATCGAAAGCGGGGCAGGCTCTCTGAAACTACCCGACGGCATAGGCCCTGCATCGGGCGAACAGGCGGTATCTGTTCAGGGCATTGCCGTCCCGGTTATTCCGAATCTTTGCTAGGTGAAATATGGACATTAATAGCACCCGGTATTTTCTGCTACGCACCGCCGATGAGTTTTCGAATGCCTCGGCTCGACTGCAGTGGCACCCGCTACGCCAGGCGCTGACCCTCGCACAAAATCAAGCTTTGCGCATTCCAGTAATAATGCCCGACACAGCCATGGAAGTATGGAAGTCAGCCACGCCGATGGCACAGGATAGTTTTGGCCAGATTGCATACCTGTCAGATGATCGCACCCGGGTATTGTTCAACAGCGGCCATGGCGACATGCCATTGAGAGACGCCCAACTGGATGAGGTATCACCACCAGATGGCTGTCAGTACCTCGACATGAATCTGAATCGGGAAGGCCTGCTGGCATTGCCATGGAGCAACGGAGAGAACCTGCACGGGCTAACGCTGTTTCATCTGGGAAAACGCTGGCAAGCGCAATGTTCACTACCGGAAAAAGCACACCGGGTCTGGCTGGATCCAGAGAATCGTTCCTGGTGCCTTGGTGCCAGCCAACTCATGCTGTGCGCAGGTGAGCCATTACCTCTGCCCTATAATCCGCAACCTGGCCGTTTCGAACCAGAAACAATCAATCCGGACCAGCTATCAATGTCCTGGCAACAGGCACTGCCTGAAACTGAACACACACTGGCACTTTGCGGCGATGACGAAAACCTGTACGTCCTGGGCACAAGAGCAGACAACGTGCAATCGGTATTCGTCCGCCCATTAACATTGAGCCCGGATATTTCATGGCTCCAGTACGGGATGGATGAGCAACTTCCCCTGTGTATAGACCTCGCCGTTACCAGAGACGGGCGGCTGGCAGCCCTGGCACCAAGGGAAGATGACGACAAGGATTATGCAAACCGGGATTGCCCTGTACTCACGCTGCAACGGGACAATGAGCACGGTAACCACAGGGCGCAGTTAGTTCGTGAACGCTATCCGATGTTGTCCCAAGCCATACCCCGTTTTGTGACCAGTGCTGATGGAAAACTCCGCTATCAGGCCTCTTCGGGCCCAGGATTTGAGGCAAGCCCCGTGCGCCCCCGGGAACTCCACCCTCTGCGCCAGGTTTGCTATGAAAGTGAGTCCAGTGCCCTGCTGGCTCACACACTTGATTCCGGCCACCCGGATACCCTCTGGCACAGGGCGTACCTTGACGCCTGTATTCCTGTGGGCTGCAGCCTCCGGCTCTCTGTACGTGTGTATGACCATCCAGACGATCGCACTTCAACTGCGCTTCTCGATCAGCCAATGCCCACGTGGAACAGCTTGCCTTCCGAATTGCCTTTCCAGTCTGCGTTGTCCGGGCACGAACCTGGGCGACGAGGGCTGTTCGAAATCCTGTTGCAGGCACCAGATGGAGAAGTACGGGAACTCCGGGGGCGTTATTTACAGCTGCAGGTGCACTTCAGAGGAACAGCGCGACAGACTCCCGCGCTGCATGCGTTGCGCATTTACCACCCACGCTTTTCATACCAACAACGTTACTTTCCTGAGCTATACCAACAGGAAAAGCGTCGTAGTGATGGAGCAACTACCGGGCCTGCCAATGGCGCTGATGTTCGCGAACGCCTGTTAGCCAGTTTTGAAGGCATGTTGACCCCCCTGGAAGGTCGCATCGCTGCCTGCGAACAGTTAGTACACCCGGATTCCGCGCCCGCACAACACCTGCACTGGTTGTCAGGCGCCATAGGCGCAGAGCTTCCCGGTCACTGGCCACTGGAGCGCCAACGCCGCTGGTTAAAGCACGCAACGGTTATGCAGCAATACAAGGGAACCCTCGCAGCTACAAACCTGGCTCTGGACATAGCCTGCGACGGAGCGGTCAGCCGCGGCGAAATAGTACTGGTAGAGAATTTCAGGCTGCGTCGCACCATGGCCACCATTCTTGGCCGAAACATGGACGACAAAGATCACCCTCTGACCCTTGGTACCGGTATGAGCGGCAATAGCATTGTCGGTGAGAGCCTGATTCTTGCCGACATCAAGGCCCGGGAATTTCTTTCTCTGTTCGCGCCAGAGTTGACAGAAGAAGAAGATGAAAACCAGGCCGTAGAAACCTTCTTCCAGGAATACGGCCACAAGGTGAGTGTTGTATTGAACGGGCCCGGGATACTGCTTCGCACTCAGGTCAGCGACATCCTTTCCGACAGTATGCCCGCCCATGTCCAATGGCAATTTGTAGAGAGCGAGCAACCATTTGTTCTGGGCACCTCTCCCCTGCTGCAAGTAGACACTTTTATGCAAAACCGGCCCGCAGTACGACCGGTAGAACTTGATAATACCTGGCTTGGACGAGAGGGCGTGCTGCATAACCCTGCAGCGTTTTCCCCCGCTGATGTCCACGCCAGAACCTGATAACAAGGAGGCCACATGAGTAGTGCTGAGGACTTGCCCACACTCGAACAGGACGATCAGTTGGCGGAGCCGCTGCGCCGGGTTGCCTATGAGGCCGGTATGATGCTGGGGCTTGAGGCCACAAGAGACGAGCAGGCTTATCACCGCCGCCGGCTCACACGGCATCAATACTGGCTGAACGGTTACGGCACCCTGGCAGGCATGCGTGTGACCATGACACCCGGCACCCACGATAACACTGCAGACAGTTTAACCGGCCTGCAGCTTAGGGTGAGCTCTGGAACAGGCATAGACGGTCTTGGCCGGGAAGTCATGATGCACGAAAGTCACTGCATTCGGCTTGCACAGTGGCTTGCGGCTCAGCCCAATGAACGATTACTTGAAGGTTACGACAGCGACGCCGGTGAGCTGTGGCTTAAAGTAACCGTGCGCCACAAGGACTGCCCGATCGCCCGGCAACCGGTTCTTACCCGAAGAATAAATGCGGGCAGTGATGCGGTTCAACCCAGCCGGACGGCCGACAGCGTTGAACTGGAACTGATTCCGGAATTACCTCCTGGCTCACCGGATGGCCGATTTAAGCCCTGGGGAAGCCACAACCCGATACAGGATGAACTGCCAACACTGTCTGATGATGAACAACAGACGTTAACCGACTTGCAGGCCAGCAACGCAATAGCCGGCAGGCAGTTGGCCCTGCATGCTCAACTGCTTCACTCGCTGGAAGATAGTGGGCTGTCTACACGCAACCTGGCCCATGAACTGGAAAATGGCGCTCGTCTTCTGCTTGCCCGCATTCGTATCGAAACCTCCGATCCGCTGAATACCGTGGTTAATCCGGGTCTGATTCATATCAACAATCTTGTCCGCCCATTTCTGGCAACTGCCAGCCAGCTTGCCTGGCTCGGCAGCCAGAATAGTAACGGATAACAGGCTTAACAAGGAGCGGTTATGAGCGACATACTCTTTCAGCCACTCGGCGATCCTATTGCCGGAGGCGACAACCTGCAGACACTGGCGGACATTGATCCGCGGATGACACGAACCCATTACTTCGATGGCCGTCTGTTGACAGCAGAAGACCTGGAACGCGACCAGATATACCTGGATCAACGGCTGCGGGAAGTTGGCAAAGCCCTGGGCAGCGGCATCATCAGGGGGTTGGAGTTAAGCTTCAGCTCCAATCCTTACCGTCTTATTGTTGAACCCGGCAATGCCATGACACCCGCGGGGAGAGTATTGCATCTTGGTACCAGAATGACGGTAAACCCGGGAGACAGGGGCCTGATATCACAGCTCAACCAAGGCCAGCATACCCATTTAAATCGCGGTCTCTATGCCGTGGTTTTGCGCTATGTAGACGTACCCACGGATATTGCCGAGGTGTTCCCTACAGACCTGAAAAGCCGCCGGGGCTCGGACTATGCTTTGGTAACTGAATCGGTCCAGCTGGGTCTGGTTCCACTGCCCCTTCCGTTACCCGCCACGGATACCCTGCGGTTAAGGGCCCGGCTGATGGCAGAGTTGCTGGACAATAAACTTGCCAGCAGCGTTATACCCGAAGATTCAGTGGCTCTCGGCTTGTTGTCTATCACCAACGACACACCCCAATGGGTCGACAGCGAACTGTTAAGACACCCGGTCCGCCCGGAACCAGACCATGATGACCTGCAAGAGGATCTTTACCGTCAGTACCAGTCACTACTGAACGATATTACGGAGTATCGTGCAGCAGGCGGGCTGGCACAGCCCTTTGCGGCCTCAGACTATTTTCAGGTCATTCCTCCTGCTGGCCGACTGCCGAAAAACACCTTGGACCCTGAAATTGGCCTGCAAAACTATTTCCCGGAATCATTCGATGTTTCTGTCACGCCTGTCAGGACGGCAGACCTTGATCTCATCCGGCGGGAGTCAATGGCGCTTCCACCAATTGATCTTACCAGGGACGCCAATCTCGGCATCATGGTATTGGCACCGCTTTCCGATGCAGATTACCAAACCTTGTCCAGGCAACTGGTATCTGAGACACCGAACATTGAAAGACAATTTTTACATCCGGATCCGTTGGCTTTAAGGCTATACCGAACCCGCGCATCCCACGCTCTTGATACCGATGCCAGTGTTTGGGCCGATATCTGGAAACGAACAGATAGTGACAACCTGCTTTATGTTCGCCGGGCGGTCAGAGTTGCAGAAACAGGTATCAGCGCAATTGTTCTTGCAAAAGGTTCCGATCCTGACTCCCTGCCCGATGCATCTGATGGTGGTACCGCGGAACCTCGACTACCACCTGCGATAGAGGATGAGCACACAGTATTTCTGCGCATGGTGAACGTGCATTCGCTTGCAAAAATACGACAAGCAAACAGTGAAGAAGGAAAAAGAGCCATAAAGGTGCTTGCCGATATTCTGCCAAGAGAACCGAAGGCCATTGGCGCGGTGTTCGACATACTGCTGTGCGTGGAAGCGCACTACAACCCGGTTATTTGGCAAACCCTGGAACAAGCACAGCAGCGTGGCAATCTGCTCAAACTACGCGAACTTTTAATAAGCGCAGAACCGGAGATAAGGAACACCGCCAAGCAAGTTATTACCGCTGGAACAGACCTTGGCCTTGCGGATGGTTTGCTGGCCCAATGGAAAGAGCGACTGAATGCCCTGCGCTGAGGATGCCACCATGACACTGATCACCCTGAATCGCCCTGTTCGCAGTGACCACAGGCTGGAACGAATTCACATGTTCCCCGGCCGGCACCTTGGGGAACAGGAGCTTGACCGCCAGCAAGCATGGGCAGATGCTCGGTTATCCCAGTTGCTTGTGCACTGCCACCCCGGAATCGTTAATGGTCTTACCCTGGCCGATGAATCGTTGGATAGCCTGACCATTACGCCCGGCCTTGCTGTGGCGGGGAACGGTAAAACCATTCACCTTTACTCTGAACTGAAAACCAGTTGGCAGGCGCTGATCGACCAATATCTGGAGCCTCTGGCAACGGACGATGCAACCGGGGTGTATTACCTTACCTTGAGCCAGTCACTGCGACATGTAGACAGCCCGCAGGTTGAGCCGTGCCAGCGTTCGGAGTTTGATCCTACCCGTGATGCCCAGCTAGTCACCGTGACCACCCTCGCCCTGCGCCGGCTTGCTATCAAGGGCATTTCAGCCCGGGACCAACCACGCTCGCTGATCGAAAATAGGGTAGCAAGTACCGGTGTAACAGCCGCCCTTCTGCACGAACATCCAGACTCGGTTCCACTGGCAGTTGTATGCATCGATCCAGGGGCAAGTGAAGAATCACCAGTGCGCTGGGTGTCGCCCGCCACAGGCCGATACCGAGCAATCCCGAACAGCGGTTACCGCGTACTTCTGGAACAGACCAGCACAGCCATAAACCGTGCAATGGAACGCTTTGCAGCCCGTGAGCTGGCGGAATCGGACGATCAGCATGCATTCCTGAGAGAGAACCTGGCTCTGGATTACCTGCCTTCAGCCGGCCAGTTTCCTGTTAGTTGGTTGCGTAATCCGAACACGGGGGAGGCAAAGCTCGACTGGCTTCCAGCACACTTGGCTGTAGATATGGTACCGGTGCCGGAAGCCCGAATACCGGATTTGATCCTCCGCAACCTTCCTGGTCCGCCCATCAGCCTGCACACACCCCGAGGGGAACGGCTAAGATTATTGCTGGCTTTAAAGGCTGCCGATTACCGGCCCGACTTACTGGACATTCCGCCCACTGACAAACGCCTGGAAGATGATCTGTTCCGCTATCACATGCACGCCCACAAAGCCTGGATGCATTGGAAATCCCAGTTCTATCGGCTGTACTACATTGTGATTTTGCCCAGCCACCAGCCGTCAGGTGACACCAGCGAGGAGGAGGGGGAATTGGAGCCTATCATCCACGACCCCTCCAAGCTCGGCGACCTGGGCTTGCCCAAGCCCGATGGTCCACCAGTAGCACCCAAATTATTTTTCACAGAACTCAGAAACAACGCCAAAGGTAGCCCGGAAGCTCCCGTCTACCCATATGATCAATTCGGACAAGAAGGTCCAGACGGACCTGAGGATTACAAGGCATGGCTTGGCCACGAAGGCGACAGTGAAAACCAGTCCCCTGAGCCCGCGAAGCCGAAAGACGATGGGCTCGTGGTTCGCTATGCCGCCTTGTTGGTGGATATCGAAGAAACGCGCAATCAGATTCGCGACTTAACCAGCCGGGGTGGGCGCCTGCGGGACTTTTTGCTGCTGCAACGACAGCAACTGGATGTTCAGTCTGCCTCCATGTCTGCTTTGGCAAACGGCGTGGCGCCTGGCGACAACGCAACGAAGGGGAAAGGCACCTTGCAGTATAGCTACGCTCTGACCCCTGATACCTACAGCCTCGCCACCACTGCTCAGAACACCCAACGAATCACTCAACAAATAAAAAAGTATCGGCAAAGTGGTGCGTTCAAAAATGCCTCTATGGAGCTACTTGAAAGAAGCGCAGTAAAACAAGCAACGGCCCAAAAAGACAGGTTGCTCCGCAGGAATCCAGATCACACCTCAACCTTTGAAATTATGGCACAGACCCACGGCCAACCATTGGCTCCGCTGGCGGGTGCCATACCTGTGGTGAAACAGGCATTCCCGTCATCTGTCTCCGGGTTCACGGTAATGGAAGATGCCAGCCCGGCTACGGCTCAGTATCAGAAAAATCACGCCAAATTACTGGAACTGAGCACTCTTGCCCATCAGCAGCTGGCAAAGGGGGATGCCAACAGTATCTATAAGCTGCTCAAAGCCGACAAACTCATCGACCCGGGAAAACTGAACCTGAACAAGGACGATGTTAAAGACATCATAAAAGACCAGTACGATGCTCTGCTGGATGCGGGCAAGGCATTAACCGGTTGGATAAAAGGTACGGAATCCCGTTTCAACAATCTGGAGCGACGGCGGGAGGCAAAAATAAGCCAACTCACCCGCATGGAAGCTGAAGCGAAGAAACTTTCAGCCAGCATACGCATTGCCCGCGAACAACTGGACAATCTGTCTCAAACACTGGATGAATGCAAAGGGGATTACAGCGTTGCCCAGCAACTGTTAATGGAGGACTGGGAACGGGTTCAGGCTCGAAACGAGGAGCGTACCCGCATACTGACCACTGGTATACGCGGGCTCTATTATGTTCGTGTTCGCAGCGCCGAGACCTCTCTGCCTCCGGCCGACCCTCTGCAACTCCGCTTCAGACAGGGCAACGACAAGATGCCTGCCTGCAATCCGGAGAACCTGTTGGAGCTACCCGAGACTCTTGCCGGCTTTATGGATACGGTGACGGAAATTCCCCTTGCAGACTGGGGAGCACTGAAGCATTTGATCCCCCAGATACAGCCAGGCTGGAAGATGTCTTTTGCTGACCGGTTCCGGAAGGTTCGGTTTGATAGCAAACGGCAAAACACTAAAAGAGGCAATCTGCCTGCAATTCTTGAATCCCGAATGGGATCCTTGCGCATGAGCAATCAGGCTCTGCTCATCAACTGGTCGCAAGGTTTTATACCCGCCAAGTCCAACAGCCTTCGGCAAGAGCAGAAAGAGACCGCAAAAATACTAGCACTGGATGATGTTAGCAACATCCAGTCCGGCGCTCTGCGAAAAGCAGCAGAGACGCTACGCGATGACCTGGAACTGGCACAGCGCTGCCTGTTACAGCACCTGCGAGGGCTTTCCGGTTCCTTACGTCTGACCTGGGGACAGTTGGCAGAAGACGACCGTCTGCCGGCAGCAGATGTAAACCGCTGGCCGGGCCTTGAGCGTGCAGAGCAAGAAGATTTCAACCGGGTAAGGACCCTCTCCGAGCTGGTCGACTGGTGGTTCCGGCAACTGACCGATGAGCCATCGCCGAACAGTCGACAGGCCATGGAAAACATGATCCGCGCAACGCTGATTGTGGCTTCTTTGGGAGATCCCGAAGACATTATTCGAGGCGCGGTGACCGCACCACCGCGACTTGTTCGTCTCGGTGAACGGCTCAAGGTACGCCTGAACCGGGCTCCCCTGCCCGGCATGGAACTCCAGCTACTGGATGAAATGCAAAGGGTGACAGCTATATTGACTGTGGAAGATCAGGTTGCAGACAGCACCGAAGTCCGAATCTCCCGGGTCCTGCAGAAAGATATCCATATCAGCACCCGGTCCAAGGTTACCGGCAAGGTGCGGAGGTAACAGGGCATGAGCTTGCACCAGCAACCCGACACCACTCATATCCACAGACTGACAGTGCGTGGGCCCCGGGGTACCCTAAGCAGTTTGCAGTCCCGTTTGCAAGCTGGTAACTGGCCTGCACCATCGGATGGTAGTTGGGTGCTGGTTCGTGAGGTTCATGCTACAGCAAGCACCAATTATCTCGCTGACGAATTAATGGAACGCACTCAGCGACTGATCAACAAGGGTGACCCTTCGGATGTGGTGCGGTTCCCTTGTTTGGCGGCATTGCTTGCAGCTCTGATTGGAGATATATGCAAAGGCTTGGCGCAAGACCGCTGGTACTGGCAGCGCTGGTCCCGATTCTGGCAAATGGCCCCAGGTGACGCTGCTCAGAGACTGATACAAGAACATCCGCAGCAACTAGCCGCAATCTGTCACCAGCTGGCAGTTGAAGGCAACCTTTTGACACTCTGGCAGAAGCTCAGCCCGGCGAACGCCCTGGAAATTTTTTATTCTTTCGCCCATGAACTGAACGTATCCCCTAACCGCTTCAGCAAAATAATCTCGACGGCGACGACTGGCGAATTTGAACTAAAGATATCGTCAGCCGGGGGGAAACGATGGCAATCTGTATTCGCCACCTGGCCCCATACCGACAGTCGAGCCAGACTTGCGGCATTGATACTGGCTTCGGAATATACAAGCCTGGCCTTACAAACCGCCCCGAATGAAACCCTGGATGAAATTCTGCGGCGATGGGTTCCGATTAGCACCAGCACAAAAGCTCCTGTATCTGAACCAAACCACGAAAATCGCGCCTTTCGTCCAGCTGTTGCAACCCCAAACCTGAATACCGACGCGCCGGAGCAATCTATAAACGTCGATCATGAGCACTCAACCCCCAAGCTGAAAAGATCCGCAACCGTTTTTCTGCACCCCGCGGAACCACTTGCAAACCCTGCGGGCCGGATCATCGATGGAGAGGCCAAAAACCCATCAGTTAACCATAGCGACATACCAGCCTCAGGTGCTGAACAGAATTCTAGCCAGGGTATCGAGACCAACAGAGTGTTTACCAAGATGGGCGGTGTGCTTTATCTGCTCAATGTACTTAACCGCCCGCCCATACAAGCTCTGATTGAGAAAGCATGGCAAATAGCTCCTAACGGCTGGTACTGGCTCTATCAACTTGGATGCGAGCTTGATCTGGACTCCGGCGACGCACTTTGCGAATTTCTGGCCGAGCGCCTTGATCTCGATACGGTAACTGCTCTGGGGGCATTGCCCCCTCTTCCTTACAGGGAAGAAATCCTGTCACTAGCAGCGCAATGGTTAAGCCCGGAAGACCTATGGGTTCCGTCCTTAATCCGGGCCCCGGCAGAGTTCAGCTATACCCCCGGGCATTTTGATCTGTATCTGGACAACAGTCAGGTACGCCTGGAGCTTCGGCTGGCGGGACTGGACTTCAATCCCGGATGGCTACCCTGGCTGGGGACAGTAGTGACCTTCCATTTTGACGATTTTCCGCACCTGCAGGGAGCAGTAAATTGAGCAACTACACCATTATTGAGCGGGTCAGCAAAGAAATACGCCAACAAATTTTCGTTGCACTGAGCGAGGCCCCAGGTACCCAATTTTCGGTAACCGGTGCTGCCAGCAATATTGTCTTCGCAGCGCCGGGAGAAAATCTCAACAACCAGGTGGTTGTATGCCTTTACCTTTACAACATCAGCCAGCAACAAAGACAGCGCAACCCCATGCCACTGCGCTCCGGAGCAGGCGAGGAAAAGTTCCCACCACTGCCTGTGCAGCTAAGGTATCTGATGCTGCCGGTAGATAACGAAATCAACAACCAGTTGATGGTGGGCCGTATTCTCCAGCACTTTCACGACCACCCGGTGCTGAAATCGGTTGACGGCGAACCACTGGATAGCAGTTTTGGCCGGGAGCAGGATCAGATACGGGTCATACCCGAAGATATTCCAATGGAGCAAATTACGCAGCTTTGGAATGCCTTCAATCAGCCCATGCGACTGGCCTCCTTTCTGCGGGTAGACGGCGTGGCAATCGACTCGCATCGCAGTCCACAGCAGTATGGGCCCGTTCGCGAAACTTACACTGTGCTGGGCCAAAAATAGCCCGGAACAAAGGATGGAGCAATGAGCAACACCCAAGTGATCGTCTCGCAAGCCATCATCAGCGGCCGCATACGTAACCTGATAAGTGGGCAAGCTGTGCCCCAGGGCCTCATGGTTAAGCTTTGGTACCGCCCTGTTCCGGAAGGCGCCGCCAGCCCCGCCGATTACAAACTGTCCAGGCTATATCTCAAATTGACTGCAGATGGGTATTTCTGTTTCTCCGCAAGCGGAGGCTCGGTATTCGGAGGTCGATCCCCTGCGCCTGATATGCAATTCCGGTTGGACATAAACGCCCCTGGATTCCAGCCCCTTAGCCACAGCTTCGAGCTGGGCTCTGAGCAATTGACCAGCATGCGTTCAACCCTTGAACTGGCAGGAGCAGAAGAGGAAGTAACGCGGGTCGCAGGCCCCTTTGAGGATCTGGATGTACAAATCTCACCCTTGCCTCTTCGGCTTGCCGGCCAGGTGCTTAAGGACGGCGACCCGGACACACCCCTGGCCCATGCCAGCGTAACCGTGTCTGCGCCAGAACCAAGGCCGACTGTGACTACCGACGAGCGGGGGTTCTTCATCATCGATAATCTTCCCCTGGCAGGAGAAGTCACAGTGACTCTGAGCGACGGCAACAATGATGTGAACCAAACCCTGGTTCTTGATTACCAGCGACCGGTGAACAGCCACCGTTTCACGTTCCAGTAAACCGGGAACCACCATGACGCAACATGAGCAGTTGGCCGGCTACCAGAATGATCTGGACTACCTCACGGACGTTCTGGAACTTATCACCCTGCAGATGGAGCAGGCTGTTGCCCACTTTCGAGCAGTAAGGGGTGACCACAACCGTGAAGGTTTTCTTGGCCTGTTTCTTAACGATGAAGACATCAACCGCACGCTGACACAACTCAAAACTGTAGAAAGGCCACCAGCAACTTCGCAAAGCATTCGCCACTTGCGCCAGAACATCATTCTCAAAACCCGAGCCACCGCGCGAAAGCTGCCTCCCCAGGCACTTGCCGAATCTCTTGGCCTTGGGCAGCAGGAATCAGACCTGGTCCTTTACCTGCTGGCCGGCGAGACCGACCCTCGTTTCAATCGTGTATGGGCATTCCTGCAGGACGATGTTCAGCGACGTTATTTAACACCCGGGCTAGTAGCACACCTTTCTGATCTCCCCCAATCCAACCACACGGCAGTGAATATTCGAGCCATGCTGTCTGCTGAAGCGCCACTGCTCGAACACAAAGTCATTTCCATGGGGGAGCCAAACCGGCCACTCCTTGAACGCCCCCTTAAACTGGATGACCGCATTGTCGACTTTTTATTGGGCCGCGATACTGTCGACCGGGAGTTGTCGGGATTAGTAGAGGTTTTACCCTATCCCCAGCCCCGTGTTCGCCCGCCACTGCCTGAGGCTCTGCACTCGGTGACCCGTCACCTTAAAAGCAGTCAGCCCATGCCACCTTTACACTTAACCGGCGAGCCGGGCCAGGATCATGAGCTTTGGCTGGCACGCAAACGCGGTCAGAACTTACTGCGGTTGCGAACATCGGAATTGGCAAGAAACCCGGACTGGCGCGAAAAGCTCATTTACCTTCGGCGCGAGCAACTGCTACGGGGTAGTCTTTTAAGCGTGCCAACGGCTGAACAGCTTTCTGGCGAACAGCAGTCGAGCCTGTTGCAAACCATTTCCGATAACCTTGTGCTGCAAACGGAAAATCCCGGTGCGTTTCCGGCAATTTCATCAGCAGTAGAAATAGCCCTTCCTTCAGCTACCCCCGGCATTCGCGAGCTGGCTTGGCAACAGCACCTTCCCGATTACTGGGTGGCACACCAGTATGACGGGATGATTCGAGATCTTGCCCTGACATACCGGCTGACACCTGCCCGTATTGCAGATGTTAGCCAACGGTTAGGCAATTCCCTCAGACTCGACCCCACTATGGGTGCCTTGGATCTCAAAGCAATGTGCAAAGCTGCAGCTGCAGAAACCATGTCCAGTGGTGCCCAGCGCATGAAGTGCGGGCAGACCTGGGAACAACTGGTACTGCCTTCTGCAAGCAAGAAACTACTTGAAGAATTGATTCTCCGGGCAAGCTATCAGCAGCAGGTATTGCAGAATTGGGGTATGGAGCAACTATTTGATCAGCAGCCCGGGTTAAGCGCTCTGTTTGTAGGTCCCTCAGGGACAGGGAAAACTCTTGCGGCGGGCGTGATTGCCCGATCGCTGGGGCTTGAGCTTTTCCGTATCGACCTGGCCACGGTAGTCAGCAAATACATCGGCGAAACCGAAAAAAACCTTCAGAGAATTTTTGACAATGCTACCCGAGCCGATGTGGTGCTCTTCTTTGATGAGGCGGATGCCTTGTTCGGCAAACGCTCCGAAGTGAAAGACGCCCACGATCGCTATGCCAATATCGAAACCAGCTATTTGCTGCAAAAAATCGAGGCCCATACCGGAGTGTGCATACTCGCCTCAAACCTGGCGCAGAACATTGATGAAGCATTCATGCGACGCATACAGGTAGTGGTGGATTTCCCCCTACCCGGGCCGAAGGAGCGGGAGACAATATGGCGGCAACTGCTCACAACCTCAGCCCCAACAAGAGAGGATCTGGATCTGCCTTTTCTGGGTCATCAGTTCGAGCTTACCGGAGCCAACATCAAAAGCATTCTGTTGCTGGCCGGCTGTTATGCAGCTGGAGAACAGCAGCCTATAGGTATGGACCACCTGGTTCAGGCCATTGCAAGGGAATACAGCAAACTGGGCAAGCCCCTGACCAAGACCCTGTTCGGCCCTTACTACAGTCGATTAAGGCAATGAGACCAAACCATGAGCCAGCCTCCTACTACAGTCAACACTCAGGTGCAGCGCCCTACCCCAGGCACTCATACTCAAACGGTGCCTGCGGCCCAGCAACCACAGAGTGCAGAGCAAGGTGCCAGCAATGCCGCAGTTACTGGCCTGATGGAAGATGGCAGTTTTATGGTTGGGCTGGGGCGCGGCATCCGCATCAGTGCCGACACCATTGAGGGCGAGAACCAGCTAAGTGCTGATCTAACCACCCTGAACCTGGGTATTCCGGGATTGCACCTACAAGCATTCAGGTACAACAGCCGCCGTAACAGTGGGCAGCTGGAGGCCAAACTTTCAGTTCCTTTCATGGAATCCGGCAGAGCAACACTGGCACTCGACAACAGCGGCCTCGCAAGCCTCAGAGGTGAAATCACCGCCGCTGCCCAGTTACCTGCGCTGAACAACCCCACACTGACACTATCCCTGGATGAAAACCGTGAATTGTCTGCCGCTGTGGACATTTCGGGAGCAAGTCTGGTTCCGGCGCGCATGAGAAATCTCTCTGTCACTGGCAGCGGCCGGATTGAACTGACCCAAGGAAAGCTCAACGGCAATCTTAACTTTGATCTGGAATATGAAGGCTTGGGCTCCGGCCAGGTCAATATGCGTTTTACCGAAAGCGGTCGTTTGGCCGGTGGCGGCCATGCACTAGTCACCCAGCCACTGCTATCCGGTATTCGGGCAGAGCTTGGTATTGATGAAGCAGGTGATCTGGCCGGCAGCGTATCGCTGCCGGCATCGCGGCTGGAGCCCCCCATACCTGGCCTTTCTATTGCAGAGGGCACCGTTACTTTGGCCTACCGAAACCAGCAGCTTTCCGGCGACATCGCGGGGGTAAACCTCCGTTACCGTGAATTGGGTGATGCCACCCTGAACGGAAGGTTCAACGGCGATCATGCGGAGGGTAGTGGCGAATTTAATGTGGCTATTCCCGGCCTTTCTCAAGCTACTGGTAGCATCGGGTTCAACAACCAGGGCAGATTTCATGGTGGGTTTCAGCTTGCTGCAAATGATTTTCCCGAGGGCCTGCCCATTGAGTCCAGCGAAATTGCCGGAAGCCTCAATGAATCCGGGGAATTAAGCTTCAGTGGCAAGGCTGTTATTACCCTGGCAAGCGTAGGCCGGGGCGAATTTTCTGCCGCCTATGAAAACGGAAGCACACGAATCTCTGCGAACGTAGAACTTACCGACCTGCCCGGGCTGGAACCCGCTACTGTTCTGATCTCTCTCAGTAATGGCCAACTGGAAGGCGAAGCTGACATAGAGGTAGACAGCGAAGCACTACCTGGTATTGGCACGCGCCTGCATATCACTTACCGCGAAGGCCTTTGGTCTGCGGAACAGCAGGTCAATTTCAGCGTGGACAATAACCGGTTGCATGGAACCGTAACTCTCGGGGTTGCTCAGGATGAAGATGGAAGCCTCAATGTGCACGGTGGAGGCGACGTAACTGCAAAGATTGCCCCAAACCTTGAAGGTACCCTGGCCCTTACCATAAACCCGGAAGGAACCATCGATACCCGTGGTGAGATTCGCGTACCGGATCCCGTTGAACTATTTCCTGAAAAGCGGCTGGAAAAAGAGCTGTTCAGTCACAGCCAGAATATTCCCCTGTGGGCGATACTGGTTGCAGTTATCCGTATACGCGCAGGAATGAGAGCCGGCATAGGCCCTGGTGAGCTGCGCAACATAGTCGTTGCGGGTGAATACACTATCGGCGAAGAAGAGCTTCCATCCTTCTCGGTAACCGGCGAGCTTTATATCCCGGCATTTGCGGAAGCCTACTTGGGAATTGGTGCAGGCCTGGGGCTGGATGTCGTCCTGGGCTCCCTCACTGGTGGGATCGAGGGCATGGCCACTGCTGGTATTTATGGAGCCATTTCCGTAGTTCCAGAGTTGGCCTATGAGAATGGTGATTACATGATTAACGGCACCGCCACCCTCGCCGGTGCCGCTAAATTCAAACTGGGTCTCAATGCCTGGGCGGAAATCGAGGCCCTGTGGGTTACTGTATGGGAGAACGAATGGGAGCTGGCGGAATGGGTCTGGGATTTAGGGCCAACCCTGGCCTTGCAAGCCAGGCTCAGTTACAACTTCTCTAACCCCGAACCCCCGAGCCTGGAAGTGGAAACCGGCGATATACCAAATGCCGATCAATTGATTCAGGATGCCATGCCCAAGGATGGCCCGCCCTCCTCTGGCGCTCGGGACGCCATGAGAAATCGCGCAGAATGGAGTGGTCCTGCCCGGCAGCCAGGCAGCGACAGTGAGCTACCTGACCAGCTTGCAAACCAGGCCGAGGGCTCACCCAGACTCCCCGGCCGCCCCTCCGCGCGCGGTGGTGGCCGACCTAGTGAGGACCAACGCCGGGAGCAGCAAGCCCAGACTCAGCGCGAGTTACAGGGACAGACCGAGCAGGCTAACCCGGAAAGTGAGCAGACAGCCAGCAGCGAGAACTCAGTTGCGGAGACAGAGACACCTCCCCAACAGCGAACCCGGCATCCCGCCTCGCCGAACCTTGCCAGCCTGGATGAGCCCCCAGTGCCTATGCCAAGAACAACCGCGCAGCAGCACGAGGATCTGCAGGCGGCCAGTAAAGTATTGAAGCTAGCGTTCCGGCAGGCGGAGGATTCCGAAGATCTTAAAACCCGCTACTTTGCAAAAGTTCGCCAACGTTACCAGCTAAACCGGATCCGCTTTGTTGAAAAAGGTGATAACACGGCTGTGGAGCTGGCAATCAACCCCGAGTTGGATGTTCTGGAAACAATTGAGGCAACCGGGCTGGGCCTGGGAGGCAAGCAAACCCGGATAAGGTACGGAACAGAGTCGGTGATGGGGCACACCGTGGGCGTACTAATGGAAGCTGAGCTGGGACCGGACCACCCTTCCGGCAGTGATGCCAATGGTATCCACTCGCTTATGAACAAACTTACCACAACCCCCACGAATCTGGCTGGCGATCGACGCTACATACGCGGACATCTCCTGAATGGGCAGCTCGGAGGCGAAGGCTCAGACATGAACCTGTTTCCGATCACCCACCAGGCCAATATGGCGCACCGTGATCAGATTGAAAACAAAGTAAAAGACTGGGTCAATATAAAGCGCTACTGGGTAAATTACCGAGTGAGCCTGGAAACTCTTGGCGATCCTGTTCTTAGCCACCCGCAAGAGAACAAAACACTCAATTTTATCAACTGCCACATGATCTGCGAAGCAGCAATTATTACCCTGGACAACAAACAGGTTAATAAGGTCGAAACCACGATAATTTCCAGGTACACACTGCCGGCTGAAAGCGACCGGGAAAATCCGAACTCCATGGCCAATGTCGAAGCAAATACGGATTATTTCGAGGCATCTCCTTCAGACAGAAATGTTGCCGACCGCAGGAATGTAATCCAGGCAAGACAAATTGACGGTGACGCTACTATTAATGAACAAACCGGCAGCCGCACCTATAGGCGCAATGCGCTAATCAGCTCGGCTATTGCCGGTGCCCGTGCACGGGGCTCCAGTAAGGATAAGGTCAAGGAGGCTGCGATGGTGAGTGGCATTGGAGATGAAAGGGCAAGAGTTTTATTAAAGATCTATTGGGAACCCGGCCCTGATGTTCTCACCGGGCTTACCACAGCGGAAAAAAGTGCACTCACCACCATAGACAGACTTGCTGGAAATATTATTGAAAGAATTAAAGCCCTGGGCAACGAATCCTGATAAGCCTGCCTACCCGGCAAACAGTTTACGTACTGCCAGGACATGCTATATTCAAAGATGCAATGCTGCGGTGCGCGACGACTGGAGGGCAGCAACACGCTGATCCCGTTCCCTTAGTCGGTCGGTGAAGAGGCAAACCAAGCGATCCCGGGCAGAAGGTTACGCAAACTCAGGGTCTATTCGGGCGTCATGCGCTAATCAGTCACTAAGACTGGGCAATTGACTCTCTCGGAAAAGCTCTATAGAGAATGCTGGCTCGAAGCTCACATGGGTTCTGCGCCTCACAGGTAAATTCATCGGCTGACAACGGTTAACACTGTCGACGACTCAAGCGGTTGGCCGGTGGATGATCCACCGGCCTGCTATCGTCCCCTCTCAGGCTTACCTGCCAATGCCACAGTCAGCCCCTTGCGTTTGGCCTCAGACATAGCTGCGTCGCTGGCTTCCATCAGGGATTTTTGGGTTTGTCCATGCTCTGGGTACAGGGCTATTCCGATACTTACACCAACGCTGATGATGTGTCCGTGCACATCCAGAGGCTCAGTGATGGCTTTAGCAATACGCTCAGCCACTGCGCAATACTCGCTCTCTTGTTCCAGGCCAACAACAATCCCGAAGAACTCATCGCCACCGATGCGTGCAATGGTATCCATAGAGCGCACGATGCTCGATATTTTGGGTAAGCGGATTAAATGGTTGATCTTACCTTTGCATGAGAGTGAGACAGACCGGCATCTCATCGGATTATCTGGTTGATGCTTCACCTACTGCTGGTGCATGTTTCCTTCGCTAATTCC
>NZ_VCGZ01000012.1:0-116127 GCF_016597775.1 Marinobacter sp. 1-3A | reverse complement strand
GTTTCGTGGTTCAGATCTCAAATAGAAAAACACTGGTTGAATATACAGTCATCATTATCTAAATTATTGAGATCTTGGGTCTTTGGGTCTACTGCACTCAACTAAGGTCTGCCCAAACAGCGTATTAGACCGCACTCTTCGTTATTCAATATCGCGACTTCCACATTTCCACGCATCGCGATTACGTACTTCCTAAGCAAGCTACTCACAAAACTAGCCTAAAACCAACCAATTACAACCACGCTGCAGTGAAACTTCGTAATATCACCCCGCAATAACGAAGCGGTCACGCGATTACAGGATTGCGGTAGGTGAGGGCACAAAAAAAGACCCGAAGCGCAAACTCCGGGCCTTCCTGTTTCTCATGCTGCTGAGTTACTTCAGCCGCACTTGCTATCGCCACAAGACAAGCATGTGGCGCAACCATCCATCACAATCACCGCTTTAGTGCTGCATTTGCCGCACATGGTGGCGTTGGGTGGGAAGTCGCCAGCTTTGTCGTCGTTGGTTGCCTTGGCGTTATTGGCTTCAAACTCCGCACGCTTTTCGGCGAGAATGCGCTTGGTGGTTTCGCTCATCTCTTCGCTTTCCATCAGGCCTACAGCCTTCAGGTGCTTCTCGATTACCGCGCCAATTTCAGCCACCAGGGAGGGCATGAATACGCCGCCTTTTTTGAAGTAGCCGCCGTTGGGGTCGTATACCGAGCGCAGCTCTTCCACCAGGAACGTCAGGTCGCCGCCTTTGCGGAATACCGCAGAGATTACGCGGGTGAGGGCGATTACCCACTGGAAGTGCTCCATGGATTTGGAGTTGATGAACACTTCGTACGGCTGACGGCTTTCGTGGTCTGTGTCTTCGTTGAGCACTATGTCGTTAATGGTGATGTACATAGCGTGCTCGGCCACCGGCGGTTTGATCTTGTAGGTGGTGCCTACCAGAAACTCTGGCCGCTCGATGTATTCGTTCATTTTTACCAGTGAGGTTTCCGGCTGCGCTGCCGGCTGTTCGCTCGCTGAATCTGTGTCGGCTTTCTTTACCCGGTAGCCGACGATTTTGTTGCTGATTTTAACTGTCATGTCTCTATGTCCTGTGTCGGTATTCCGGATCAATATTTTCCGTAGGTGCCTTCTTTGAGTGCGTCAAACAGGTTGGCGGCGGTGTGCATTTCGCCATCGTACTCTACCTGTTCGTTGCCTTTCAGCTCTACTTTACTACCGTCGTCGAGGGTGAACTCGTAGAGGGTGTTTTCAAGGTCTTTCTCTTTTACCAGTACGCCCTGGAAGGCTTCCGGGTTAAAGCGGAAGGTGGTGCAACCTTTCAGGCCCATGTCGTAGGCGTAGAGGTAAATGTTTTTGAATTCCTGATATTCAAAGTCGGTCGGCACGTTCGCGGTTTTGGAGATCGACGAATCTACCCACTTCTGTGCGGCGGCCTGGATGTCTACGTGCTGTGCCGGGCTTACATCATCTGCCGTGGTGAAGTAGCTGGGCAGTTTTTTGTCTTCTTCGTCTGAGAAGGGCATGGCACCGGGGTTTACCAGGTGGCGGTAGGCCAGCAGCTCGAAGGAGAATACGTCGACTTTCTCTTTGGTCTTACGGCCTTCGCGGATTACGTTACGGGCGTAATGGTGCGAGAAGCTTGGCTCAATGCCGTTACTGGCGTTGTTGGCCAGGGACAGGCTGATGGTGCCAGTAGGTGCAATGGAGGTGTGATGGGTAAAGCGGCCACCTTTCTCAGCCAGCTTTTCAACCAGCTCTGGCTCAACCTTGGCGATTTCCTGCATGTAGCGGCTGTACTTGGCGTGCAGTACGCGGCCTTTAAGCTTGTCGCCGATTTTGTGGCCATCTTTGGCCAGTTGCGGGTTTTTACCCATCATTTTCGGGGTAATTTCAAAGTCGTCGTCCATGATTGGCGCAGCGCCTTTCTCTTCGGCCAGTGCCAGCGACTGACGCCAGCCTTCTACGGCCATTTCACGCACAACGTCTTCTGTGAACTGTACGGATTCATCAGAGCCGTACGGCATGCGCAGCATGGCAAGGGTTGAGCCCAGGCCCAGAATGCCCATGCCGTGGCGGCGCTTGTAGGTGATTTCGTGGCGCTGCTCAGGTAGGGGCAGGCCGTTGATTTCTACTACGTTGTCAAGCATGCGGGTGAAAATGCCCACAACCTTGCGGTACTTTTCATAGTTGAAGCTGGCCTTTTCGGTGAACGGGTAGTCCACAAACTTGGTCAGGTTCACAGAACCCAGCAGGCAGCTGCCATAAGGGGGCAGGGGCTGTTCGCCGCATGGGTTGGTGGCGCGGATGTCTTCGCAGAACCAGTTGTTGTTCATCTGATTGACCTTGTCGATCAGGATGAAGCCGGGTTCTGCATAATCGTAGGTGGAGGTCATGATGGTGTCCCAGATGAACTGGGCTTTCAGGGTGCGGTAAATGCGGCACGCTACCTTGCCTTCATCGTTAACCACATAGCCATCCAGTATCGGGAAGTCGCGGTATACGAACTGGCTTGGGTCGGTCAGGTCCAGGCCTTCTTCTGCTACTTCTTTCTCGGTTACCGGGAATGAGAGGTGCCAGTCGCTGTCGTTGCGAACCGCTTCAATGAAGTCTTCAGTGATAAGCAGGGACAGGTTGAACTGGCGCAGGCGGCCATCTTCCCGCTTGGCCTGGATGAAATCGATTACGTCCGGGTGGTGAACGTCGAAGGTTGCCATTTGCGCGCCGCGACGGCCACCGGCAGAAGACACGGTGAAGCACATGCGGTCGAAGATATCCATGAACGACAACGGGCCGGATGTGGTCGCACCGGCGCCGGCAACGTAAGCACCTTTGGGGCGCAGGGTAGAGAATTCGTAACCGATACCACAGCCAGCCTTGAGGGTGAGGCCTGCTTCGTGGTTTTTCTCCAGGATGTCGTTCATGGAATCCTGAACGGAACCAGATACGGTGCAGTTGATGGTGGAGGTGGCAGGCTTGTGCGCTTCAGCACCGGCGTTGGAGGTAATCCGGCCTGCAGGTATGGCGCCGTTCTTTAGGGCCCAGGCGAAGTTTTTCATTTGCTCGGCGCGAACATTTTTGTTCTCTACCTGAGACAGAGCAACTGCAACGCGGTGGTATGTGGCGTCGATGTCCTTGTCTACAGGTTCGCCGGTTTTGGTTTTAAGCTGGTACTTGCTGCTCCAGATGTCTAGCGACGTTTCCTGCATCGGAATCGTTGTAACCACTGCCTCTGCCTTAGCCTTAGCGTTCATTGCCACCCTCGATCTTTAATAATGTCTGTTGACTGTCGATGACACCCTTTCGGCGGTGCCATATCCCTGTAAAACCTTGCTAAACCTGCGCTTGTGCTCTTGATTTTTGCGCGGCATTTATGTTTTGCCGCTAAAACACTATATGTGGTGCTCGGGAGAGCCTGCAATAGTGCACCGGTACCTGATAACTACACCCGGGAAGCGGCTGCTTTAGGGGCTTTGGCCGCTAGTACGCTTGCTTTTGCGCAGGTTTGGTGTGAAGTAGTTGGCCCTATATATGGGCTTGTTGTGGGGTGAGTATAACAGGATATAGTGGTTTGTGAATTTAAGTGGGGCTATTGAGATGTGACTTCTCGCAAAGAAAATCAATGGGAAATGGCTTGCAAGAAATAAAAGTTCAGTAAATCCGTCGCTTGGGCTCTAAAAATCGAAATTACTACATGTTGTGATCAAAAAATGCTCTAGAGCGGTTGTTTTACTTAGTAATTACACACTGTTTGTGACTCCTGCACGTATTCAGATTGTATGTGTCGCTAAAGTAGCGATGTGGCGTCGAAAACCGTAGTGGCCCACAGGATGTGATAACGACTATAAAAAGGAAAAGAACAATGAAAGGCCTGAAACCTACATTGCTAGCGCTGTGTATTGCGGGGGTTACACCTGCAGCCATGGCTGACATACAGCGCCTGGATGATTCCATGATGGGTAACATCACGGGGCAGGCGGGCGTAAGTATTGAACTTGAAACGAAAATCGATATCGGCCGCTTCCTTTATTTCGATGAAGGTGCGCTGGCTATCGAAAACATCAGTATTGGCGGTGCCGAGCGCACGGATTTCTTCGGGTTTGGCGGGATTGCCGGGCCAACCGGTACAGATCGGTTGGACAATATCCGGATTGATATTGATGTGCTTGCGGATGGCGATGCGGCGATTAATATCGTGCCAACAAACTTTGCTGCGGTGGATTTTCGTATCACCACAGGTGCCTGGTATCTGGCTGCCACAGACGGAAGTAATAATTCCACCGATCTGATTGGCAACTTTTTTGCGGAGGGCTTGATGGGGCGTGGCTCTATTCACATTGATACAGCAACCGATGTGATGCGCTTCAGAACAGCTTTCGCGATTGAGACCATGGAGTTTGATGTGCCATTCCTGGCGATTGGTGTGCGTGGCATGCAAATCACCGGTGCCGATTACGATCGCTCTTTCCCCAGTCCGTTGGATCTGTTTGCTGAGGTGGATCTTTATATCTACGAAGGCGCTCGGTTCTCTAACGGTTGGTCGTCTTTGGCGATTGAGATGCCGTCGTTCCGGGCCGATATCGGGATAGATGAACTGATTGTTGGCCAGCAGTCCATAGGCAGTATTTTTGTGGATGACCTTGCGATTACCAATACGTCGATGCGTATCTACGGTCACTAAGGGTTGGTGCAGTAACAAAAAAGCGGGAGCTCAAGGCTCCCGCTTTTTTGTTAGCCGAGCAGTAAACTGTCGTCGTCTACCGTTAGGCCTCGCTGCTTTTCAAACAGTTCCAGAAGATCCTTCACTTCCAGGCCTTCCCGGTCTTTGCCTGCAATATCAAACACCACCTGGCCCTGATGCAGCATGACTGTGCGGGTGCCCACTTCCAGCGCCTGCTTCATGCTGTGGGTGACCATCAGAGCTGTCAGCTTTTGCTCGTTGATGATCTTGGTAGTGAGTTCCAGTACAAAAGCAGCGGTTTTCGGGTCCAGTGCTGCGGTGTGCTCATCCAGCAACAGAATGGCGGATGGAGTAAGACTTGCCATCAACAGGCTTACGGCCTGGCGTTGGCCACCGGAGAGCAGGCCCATTTTGTCGCCAAGGCGGTTTTCCAGCCCAAGGTTCAAAGAGGAGAGGCTTTCCCGGAATTTGTCCATGTACTGCCGTTTAACGGCGGTACTCAAGCCGCGGCGCTGGCCACGCTTTATGGCAAGCGAGAGGTTTTCTTCAATGCTAAGGCCTTCGCAGGTGCCTGCGAGTGGATCCTGAAATACTCGTGCTACCCGGCCCGCCCGTTTATGGGTTGGCAGTTTGGTAACATTTACGTTGTCGACCACGATAGTGCCGCTATCGACCAGAGTTTCACCTGCCAGAGCGTTCAGGAAGGTGGACTTACCGGCGCCGTTGCTGCCAATCACGGTAACAAATTCACCCTGATTCACGGTCAGGCTCATGCCTCGCAGTGCGGGGTTCTCCAATGGAGTGCCCTTGCCAAAGGTAAGCCGGAGATCGGTTGCGCTGATCATAGTGCCTCCTCAGGCCTTTTTGCTGGTGAGTTTGTTTACCAGAGAAGTGCGAACCCCAGGCAGCACAATCGCCAAGGTAACCAGCACAGCGGTAATCAGGTTCAAATCTTGCGCCTGCAGGCCAAGGAAGTCGGCGTTCAGGGCAAAGGCAATGGCCAGGCGGTAGATGATGGCGCCAACTACGCAGGCAATCAGGGCGCGTACAACGGTTGATGGGGTGATAACCGCTTCACCACCAATCAGCGAGGCCAGGCCAATAACAATTACACCAACGCCCATGGTTACATCTGCTGCGCCCTGGCTCTGGGCAAACAGGGCACCCGCCAGGCCAACCAGGCCGTTGGAAACGGCAACGCCGAGAATGATCATGGCGCCTGTGGCAATGCCTTGGGCACGGGCCATTCTGGGGTTAGCTCCGGTGGCGCGCATGGCCAGGCCGGTTTCAGATTTCATGAAGCGCCAGAGCAGAATAAGGGCGACAACAATCACGATCGCAAACAGCAATACCGGCACCTGATGGTAAGCGATGTCCAGCGAGTACCATGGGGTGAGTACGGTTTCTTCACCTAGCAGCGCTATGTTTGGCCGCCCCATTACCCGCAGGTTAATGGAGTAGAGGGCAATCATTGTGAGGATGGATGCCAGCAGGTTCAGGATGTTCAGTTTTACGTTGAGTATCGCAGTGACCGCGCCGGCGGCCATGCCGGCAAGAACCGCAGAACCGGTTGCCAGCCACGGGTTCCAGCCTTCCATAATAAGGACGGCTGCAACAGCTGCGCCAAGGGGGAAACTGCCGTCAACGGTCAGATCCGGGAAATCGAGTACACGAAAAGAGAGGTAGATACCGAACGCAACCAGACCATAAATAAGGCCAGTTTCGACTGCGCCGTAAAATGCAATTTCACTGAGCATGGGAAAGATTCACTGTGGAAGAAAAACGGGCGGGCCCTTTATACAGAACCCGCCCGTGTAAGTCAGGTGTTACTTGCCACTACTAATCACTTCAGCAGCTTCTGCGAGTACGTCGTCTGGCAGGGTGATGCCCATGCGCTCACCAGCTTCGGGGTTTACAAACAGGTTGAGCTTTTCCATGGTTTCTACCGGCATGCCAGCTGGCTTTTCACCGTTAAGGATGCGCACAACCATAACGCCGGCCTGACGACCGTGGTCGTAGTAATCAAAACCCAGTGCGGCAACAGCGCCACGGGCAACGGTGGCTGTATCGGCTGCAAATACAGGAATCTTGGCGCGTTCGCCTACTGAGATAACTGCCTCAGCAGCGCTGATCACAGTGTTGTCTGTGGTCAGGTAAATAGCATCGGCTTTGCCTACCAGGGAGCGCGCTGCACCGAGTACTTCGGAGGTCTTGGTGGCAGCACCTTTAACCAGAGTCAGGCCGCGGGCTTCAAGGCGCTCTTCAAGCAGTTCAATAAGAGATACTGCGTTGGCTTCACCGGGGTTATATACGGTGCCGATGCGCTTGGCATTCGGAACCATGCGCAGCAGCATGTCGATGTGCTTGTCGATCGGCAACATGTCGCTTACGCCGGTTATGTTCGCGCCGGGTTCTTCAACAGTTTTTACGAGTTTAGCGCCTACCGGGTCTGTTACGGCTGCAAACACTACCGGAATATTGCGGGCAGCTGCTGCAACGGTTTGTGCGGAGGGTGTTGCGATGGCCACAATCACGTCGGTGTTATCGCCCACAAATTTACGGGCAATCTGGGAGGCGATAGCGGAGTTACCTTGGGCGCTTTCGTGCATGAGTTTCAGGTTTTCACCTTCAATAAAACCCTGTGCAGCCAGTTCATCTTTAACACCCTGGTGAACGGCATCGAGAGCAGGGTGCTCTACAATTTGCGTAATAGCGACAACACGTGGCTCGGCAGCCAGTGAAAAACTTGCCAGTGCCATTAATGACGCGCCCAGCAGGGTGCGCAGTGTTTTCTTGGCCATATGCCCATCTCCAAGGTATTTTTGCGTTATATGCGGTTATTGAGGTGCGGGAGTTTAACACAGCCCCACCAGAGGGACACCAGAGCATGTTAACGTGGTGTTGGCTTGGTCAGATATACTCGGGTGAGTTTCTCTCTAGTTGGCTTGAGTCACGCTTTGCCGGGCCATAATGTGTTGAAATACCCTACTAAAGTCTAAATAATGCCCTTATAAATCAAATAACGAAAGCAAGGAAAATCCATGCAAACAAAAAATAAGCTTCCGCTGGATATGGTCTATCACTGGGAGGCTGCCAAGTCGAATTCCCTTTATATGACTCAGCCCATCGGTGATGGCAAGGTGGTGGAGTACACATGGGGGAGGGCCGTTGATGAAGCGCGTCGCATGGCGTCTTATCTGAAATCTCTGAACCTGCCAGAGAAAAGCCGCGTAGGCCTGATTTCCAAAAACTGCGCGCACTGGATTATGACCGATTGGGCGATCTGGATGGCTGGCCACATTTCCGTGCCTTTGTATCCAACGCTCAACGCAGACACAGTCAACTACGTACTGAACCACGCCGAATGCGATGTTCTGTTCGTAGGCAAACTGGACGACTGGGATATGATGAAACCGGGCGTTCCTGAATCTGTTCGCTGTATTTCTTTCCCCCTGAGCCCCCCCAACGACTTTGAAACCTGGGATGACATTGTTGCCAAGTATCCGCCTCTTGAAGAGAAGGTTCAGCGCGATGCAGACGAGCTGGCAACCATTGTTTACACCTCGGGCAGCACCGGAAAGCCTAAAGGCGTGATGTTGAGCTTCCGTAATATGGCATTTGCAGCCGAAGGTGGCATGGAGGTTCTGCAGGTTGGTGCCAATGAGCGCATGTTGTCTTACTTGCCGCTGGCGCACGTGTTTGAACGTACGTTTGTGGAGCTGGCGTCGTTGTACGCAGGCTTTCATCTGTTTTTTGCAGAATCTCTCGACACCTTTGTTGACGACATGAAGCGGGCGCAGCCAACACTGTTCCTTTCAGTGCCACGGCTGTGGGTGCGGTTCCAGCAAGGTGTTCTGCAGAAGCTCCCGCAGAAGAAGCTTAACAAGCTGCTGAAGATTCCTGTGGTAAGCAAGCTGATCAAAAAGAAAGTTCTCAAGGGGCTGGGCCTCGATAAAGTCAAGCTGGCTGGTAGTGGGTCTGCTCCGCTGGCCGGTGATGTGCTGGATTGGTATCGCAACCTCGGCCTGGAGTTGCTCGAGGGCTACGGCATGTCGGAGAACTTTGCCTATTCCCATATCAACAAGCCAGGGCGTTCCCGTACCGGTTATGTGGGCGAGTCCATGCCAGGAGTAGACACCAAGATTAGCCCCGCGGGTGAAATCCTGATCAAAAGCCCGGCAACTATGATGGGCTACTACAAGGATGAGGAACAAACCAAAGGTGTCTTTACCGAAGACGGCTACCTGAAAACCGGCGATAAGGGCGAAATCGACGAGATGGGCCGCCTGAAAATCACTGGCCGGATGAAGGAAATCTTCAAGACCAGTAAGGGTAAGTACATCGCCCCTGCGCCTATTGAAAACAAGTTGATGGCAAATCAGTCTATCGAATTGGTTTGTGTGTCTGGTGCCAACCAGACCCAGCCCTTTGCCATGATTCAGTTGGCCGAAGGCATCAGGCCCAAGCTTGGCGATCCGAGCGTGCGTAAGGAGCTTGAGGAAGAATTAACGGAGCTGGTTGAAAGGGTGAACAAAACTGTGGATCCCCATGAGCAATTGGCCTTCGTTATTATTGTTAGCGATGAGTGGAGTATCGAAAACAGCTTCCTGACACCAACGCTGAAGCTGAAGCGGAACGTGGTGGAAGACACTTACGAAGGCAAAGTAAACGAATGGTATGCGCAAAAGAAGAAGGTAGTTTGGCAGTAACGCATAATCCGTTTTGTTTTCAAATCAGGCCCGGCTCGCGCTGGGCCTGATGCGTTTTGGAACCGACATTGGTCGCATTGGGAAAGGCGAATGGCGGGCATAGAATTAACTCACATCAGGAGGGGGTTATGGCTCAGCTTTCCGCATTCCAACGGCGCATCCATGAGGAAATTCCACTTTCCCGCGCCCTGGGCATTGAACTGCATTCATGGGATGGCAGTTCGTTGCTTCTCAGTGCACCGCTTGCACCTAACATCAATCACCAGGGTACCGGTTTTGGCGGTAGTGTTTATTCGGTGGCCGTAACGGCAGCCTGGAGCCTCACGGAGCTTGCGCTGGCCGATCTTGGGTTGAAGGGAAATGTGGTGGTGCAGACAGGAAGTATTGATTACCTTGAGCCAGTGACCACTGATTTCTACGCCATTTGTCGCTTGCCAGGGGATGAAATTCCCGAGCGTTTCAGGAGGAGTCTGGCAAGGCATGGTAAGGGGCGTCTGGATTTGACCACAGAAGTGTTCTGCGGCAAACCGAACCCTTTGCCCAAGGGTGATCCGGTGGCGGTGTTTCAGGGCAGGTTTGTGGTTCAGGATGCCCGCTCAAAAGTAACACCGCAGCTTTGAGGTGTATCAGGCCATAGAGCGGGTATTGGAGATGGACCGGCTCATCAGAATGATTGGAATAATGCCGGCCAATACAATAATCAGGGCAGGTAGGGCGCTGTGGTACAGGCGTTCATCAGAGGCAAACTGATACACGTAAGTAGCCAGTGTTTCAAAGTTAAATGGCCGGAGTATCAGGGTGGCCGGTAACTCTTTCATGCAGTCCACAAACACCACCAGTGCAGCGGTTATAAGGGTTCCGCGTAGCATGGGCAGGTGCACTTTTACCAATGTTTTGCCTGGGCTGTTGCCCAGTGACCGCGAGGCCATGTCCATGCTCGGGGTAATCTTCTGCAGAGCACTTTCCACACTGCCGGCAGACACCGCCAGGAAGCGCACGGTATACGCAAACACAATAGCGAAGGCTGAGCCGCTCAGCAGCAGGCCGGTGCTCACACCGAAGTAATCCCGCATCAGGCTGTCCAGCCAGTTGTCAAAGCCCGCCAGGGGCACAATCACACCTACTGCCAGTACCGCCCCCGGCATGGCGTATCCCAGGCTTGAGAGGCGCATGAGCACCTGCATGCCACGGGTGTTGTGGAGCCTGCGGCTGTACGCAAGGGTTACGCCGATCAAAAGGGTGGTCAGGGCCGCGGTTCCAGAAAGGAATAGGCTGTTAAAGGTGTTGCGTACAAAATCCGGGTTCCAGCTTTCACCAAAATACTCCCAGGCATAAACGCCAAGTGTGACCCCGGGAATGACAAAGCCGAGCACTACTGGCACAGCGCAAACGGCTACGCATATCAGTTGTCGGGGGAATGACATGGTGAAACGGCGGATAGGGTCGCGGTTGTCTCGCGCTGCGAACTGTTGCTGGCGCCGGCGGGAATAGCGTTCAAGGGTGACCAGGATCACAACAAAGATGAGCATGGTGGTGGCTATCTGCGCGGCACCGCCCAGGTTGCCCAGGTTCATCCAGGTGTCAAACAGGCCTGCTGTCAGTGTTTGAACCGCAAAGAAGTCGACGGTGCCAAAATCGTTCAGTGTTTCCATCAATACCAGTGACAGGCCAACAGCAACGGCAGGGCGGGCGATGGGTAATACCACTTTGAAAAACGTGCTCAGCGCTGAGTGGCCAAGGCTGCGGCTAACAGCAAACAAGGAGGGCGACTGTTCCAGAAAGGCGGCGCGGGCAAGAAGGTAAACGTATGGGTAAAGCACAAGGCCGATCATTAACGTGGCCCCTTCCAGACTGCGGATTTCCGGGAACCAGTAATCCGCGGCGTTGGTCCAGCCAAAGATATCTCTCAGAGCACCTTGTACGGGGCCAGCATAATCCAGAAGGCTGGTGTAAACATAGGCAATAACGTACGCAGGCACGGCAAACGGCAGCAGCATGGCCCATTCAAAGAACTTGCGCCCCGGGAATTCGCACATGGTGACGGCCCAGGCGGTTGAAAGGCCGATGACCAGAGTAATGGCACCTACTCCGGCCATGAGTTTAATTGTTGTTACAAGATAGCGGGGGAGTGTGGTGTCCAGCAGGTGTGGCCAAATATTCTCTTCAGGGAAGAAGGCCAGGAATATAACAGAGAGAACCGGTAGTGCGACGATGGCTGTGGTGAGTGCGGCGCTGAACAACCAGCGGCGTGAAGTGCGCTTTGCCAGCAGGGGCTGGGTAAGCCCGGGGTTAACGCTGGTCGCAACCTCGCTCATAGGGTTCCTGTTAACAAATAAAGATGGAATAGGGTTTAACGTTGAAGGGTAGGGATTGTAGTCAGCTCAAATAGCCGCTGCAATGATTGGTGTCATTTGGCTGGTCGATTTAAAGGTAAAGCGAGGGTGGTTGTTTGTGCCACCCTCGCCAAAGCATTTTTACTCGCCGTCGTAATCTACGCGGTCAACCAGTTTCACAGCTGCGTTGCGCTTGTCTGCAATTTCCTGGAGGGAAAGGCTGTCTGGCTGGATTTTGCCCCATTCTGCTACCAGGCCAGTCGGTGTTACGTTCGGGTTTGCAGGATATTCAGTGTTCGCCTCAGCGTAAATGCCCTGAGCTTCCGGTGAAGACAGGAATTCCATCAGCTTGATTGCGTTGTCCCGGTTCGGGGTGCTCTTGGTCAGGGAGATGCCACTGATGTTGATGTGAGTTCCACGGCCGTCGGCGTTGGGGAACACCAGTCGAACGGCTTCTGCCGTTGGGCGCTGGCTCTCATCCTGCAGCATATTGCCGTAGTAGTAGCTGTTGCCGATAGACACATCACACACGCCTTCCGCTATGGCTTTAATCTGGTCGCGGTCGCCGCCCTGTGGCTTGCGGGCGAGGTTGTCTTTAAGGCCCTTGAGCCAGGTTTCCGTCTCGGCTTCGCCGTGGTGGGAAATCATGGATGAGATCAGAGCAATGTTATAAGGGTGCTTGCCGCTGCGGGTACAGATGCGGTTATCCCACTTGGGGTCAGCCAGTTGCTCGTAGGTTGTGATTTCACCTTCTTCAACGCGCTCTTTGGAAGTGAAAATCAGGCGCGCACGGGTAGTGAGGCCAAACCACTTGCCTTCAGGATGGCGAAGGTTTTCCGGTATGTTTTTCTCCAGTACGTCGTTATCCAGGCCTTGTACCAGATCGCGCTCTACCAGTTCGTTAAGGCGAGAGATGTCTACGGTCATCACAACGTCGGCTGGGCTGTTGCGACCCTCACGCTCCAGGCGCTCGGCCAGACCTTGCTTTGCAAACACAACATTGCTCTTGATGCCGGTCTCTTTTTCAAAAGCGTTTAACAGAGGCTCAAGAAGATACGCCTGGCGGTACGAGTAGATATTCACTTCGCCGTCTGCGGAGGCGGCAAGGGGAAGAGCGGTGAGGGCGATTGCCGCAGTTGCAGCGAGTTTCATGCGCATAGTGCATCCTTTAATGAGTCTGTTTGGGTTCGCATCAGTGTTTAAGATGCGCTGTGACCTGTAAACGCCAACCATTCTCATTTCTATTACAAGTGTTGTCAATATTCCCTTTGGTGTACTTCTTCAAAATGGTGTTATTCTTTGCATTGATGCGCACACGATATAATTCGTATAAACACATAATAATCTACAATGTACCGTAGTTGAGCAGTGGAACCTTGTTGATGCCTGTAGATGACCGCAGAATACACTGTCGCACCGCGATGAGTGCCAAGGTAAAAGTAACCCACGAACGACTGGGGGAGTTTCTGTTTTGTACCCGGGACATATCGGATGGCGGCGTGTTTATAGTGGTAGAGAATGAGCCGTTCGTTCCGGAAATGGGTGACAGAGTGAGTGTGCAGGTGCAAGGCCTTCCCATTCCGGCACCCGTGCTGGATATGGTTGTTGTTCGCAAAACCATCGATGGATACGGTTTGCAATTTGATGAAAGCGTAAACTAGGACACCTTGGCAAACGGCATTGCCCACATATTCCCCATGAATAGATTAGGTATCATGACTGCTTCCCGATTTAATGCCTCTTTTAGCAATGGTTTCGCGCGTCTGCTGGTTATCGCCGGGTTGTTGGTGACTCAAGCGGGCTGTGCAACCTATTACTCCCACTACGCTATGTTCCCCGCTGAAAACTCGAAGGGAGAGCCACGCACTGTGCGTCTGTCCTGGGACACCGCCGAATACCCTGGTTGGTGGGTTTTATCCGACCGCGCCACGCCTTTAACTCTTGAAACCCAGTGCAGTGAGCGAGTCTGGAAGCTTTATGATGACAGCCATGCTGAGGCAGGAGGCTGTGGTGAAGGGATCCGTGCCTGCGGGCAGAGCGGGCAAGATCAGCTGGCACAAAGTGGACAGCCGGCAGATGCGGGTAGTCTGTGTATGTCGGTGAATTCTGCTGATCCGGAAGCGAGAATTGCAGACATCCCCGGCCGTTTGGAGCTTCTGGTTGCCTGTGAGCCGGTTTCTCCTGTGCAGGGCGTAGGTAAAGAGGCGGTGAGTGTTGACTATATTCGGGCGTCAACGGTGCCTTATGCTGTTTACTCTCGCAAGGCGCCAAGGGGCTCTCTCAATGCTCGCCCTCCAAAGTTTGAGCGTTCGGTATGTGAAGCCGAGTGATTGGTATTTAGTGACCTGGCTAAGGTAAACATTGTGATGTCTGTCACGCTGCTACACTCGGTTTCCGGCTGAATATAGTCGTTACTGTTTGTGTTCCCGCTGTTACTTTAAGCTACCAAAATGTAATGGACTATTCCCTTTCGTCGATTGAAAATAGTAGCAATCGAAGAAGTATTTTGCTCAAGGAGTGATGCGGTGGGTGTCTGTCAGAAAAAAGTAGCGGTGCATGATCTTGAGGTGGGCATGTTTGTGTCTGACCTTGATCGGCCGTGGCATCAGACTCCGTTCCCTATTCAGGGTTTCCACATCCGTTCCGAAGACGATATTCGCGCGCTTGTCTCCCATTGTAAATGGGTGTCCATCGACGTTGCAGAATCACGAGATTCCGTTGAGCTTACGCGAATTTCGCGGTCGCCTTTTGGAAGAAGGGGCCAGCAGAAGAATGATGGCCGTGAACAGCTCCAGCTGCCGCCGCTCAGCATACGTGAGCCGGTAAAGTATCAGGCAAGTACCACGCTGAAGCGTGAAATGAAAACCTCCAAACACCTGCTTGAAGACGCTGGCACTGCCCTTGAGCGGCTTTACTCCGCTATAAATACTCAGGAAACCCGTGACCTGCGCCCGGTTGCTGCCGTGATCAATAAAATGGTGCGTAGCGTTATTCGCCAGCCAGATGCGCTGTTATGGCTGAGCCGTATTCAGCAGCATGATAACCATATGTACCGGCATGCTCTCAACACTTGCGTTTGGGCGCTGGTTTGCGGCCGTCAGCTTGGTTTGAATGAAGGCTTGCTGAGTCATCTTGGATTGGGTTGTCTGTTGTCTCAAGTAGGTAAAACCCAGCTACCTCAAGATCTGCTCAGTCGGGAGGGGCAGTTGGGTCCGGAAGAATTTGCGTTGTACCGGAGCTATGTCGAAAAAGGTATGGCAATGCTGGAGGATAGCGGGCTTTCCCGTGCGGTTCTCAGTGTTGTGCAGGGCCACCGTGAGCGCCATAACGGTTCGGGTTTTCCTGAAGGTATTCGGGGCGACAGAATTCCCTTGCTGGCCAAGATTGCCGGGATTGCAGAGTTCTTCGAATCGCTCATTGAGCCCAGGGAAGGTTTGGGTGAACCGATGACGCCTGCAAGAGCCGTAACGCTACTTTATGATATGCGCAACATAGAGTTTCAGGATGAGCTTGTTGAAGGGTTTATACGTGCTATAGGCATTTACCCAACGGGCAGCCTTGTGGAATTGACCGATGGGCAGCGCGGCATTGTGGTGTCGCATTCTCCCGAGCGCCGTTTATGGCCGAAGGTGATGGTGATGTCAGATAGTAACCATTCGCCTCTGAAAGCGGCCAAGGTTGTTGATCTTGCGAAATATAACGAGAACCGTTCAGCAGCCCAGGTTCTGGCTATCAGGGAGTGCCTTGCTCACGGAACCGAGGGCCTGAATCCGGCTGGTTACGATGTTACCGGCTCAGAATCCCGTTGGAGTGTGAGCCGGTTAATCAGTCGATAACCGTTTTTACGGTGTAATAACAACTCGCAGAGTCTTCCGTACCCACCGGTAAGTAGATTCTGGCAAGAAGCTGGTCACAAGCTCGGACTCGCCACCGGCAGGTCCGTCTACAAAATATTCCACATCTGCCGTTTGCCAACTAAAAGAGTGCACGCCCACATCTTGTGGTCGGGTTGTAATGGCTTCAATATCGGCAAGCTCAGCACTGCCGCCAATACGACGTATTTCAAACCGCTTTATTCCAGTGTCGCTAGCCGAGTGCTTGGCTACGTGATTTTCCAGATAATATCGGTTCCCAATTGTGGTCGAAATGCTATCCAGCTCCCGGGTTAAATAGAGCCTGGCATCTTCAGCATCGACATCCTCCATGGAGCGAACCGAGTCAAGAATGCGTTGTCTTTTGTTGCGCAGATCTTCCTTGTACTCAACATTCGGGTCCCAGAGCGCTTCGTCTTCCGGGCGTTCAGGGGCCATGTCTATCTCTTCGTCAGTCGGGGGCGCTTTACACAGTTCATCATCTGGCGGGTAAAAACAGATGCTGGTCAGCAGTTGATTAGCGGGAGACGGCGAGGCACCTGTTGCATTAAATTCGGCTTCACTTACGCGAAAATCAATTGGGCTGCTGAGATCGGGCAGGGCTGCGTTCAGCTGTTGTATTACGCGGTCACGGATATCGATGCCTTTGCCTTCCCGCAGGTTCTCAGACCAGTTGAGTGACATGAGAAAGCGGGTGAGGTTGGTCAATGATACGTTTGTAATGAGCTGCTGTTCGGTAATTTTGTGAGTGCTGAGACCTTCAGCATCGACGGCGGGTGTTGTCAGTTGGCTGCGCACTTCCGGTAAAAACTCAAGCAACGTGACCCATTCCTGTGCAGGTACGTCCTCCGCCAGAAGCAGATTGCCAACTTTGAGGCGGAGTGTCTCACCCGGGTAATACAGGAATTGGCCTTTGGTATCGGTTTTATTGGATTGGCTGGCGGTTTGATAGCTTAGCCCGCTCACACCCAGTGCGTTTATGGTCCCTGTGCTCGGGCCATCATTATTATTGTTGCTGTCACTGTCCAGACAGCCAGAAAGAAGAGGTACGACAATCAGCGCAGCAATGAACGCGCGGGGCAGAGTAAAGAGTGGGCGAGCAAGGTGAACGGCAGCCATGGTTCGTTGTACATTCCCTGAAGTTGGGCCGTGCCAGCTGAGCAGTCATGGACGGCCTTCTGTAAATTGTTGTAACCGCATTATAGGGAGCCCAATCAGGGTATATCGGGATACCTGTCGCAGTTTGCAGATTTCACGGGGCCCGAGTGAGCGCGTGCGCGACTTGAAAAAACGTGATAAGCCTCAATAAAAGAGTGTTCCCTGAACACTGCTTATTTTAATCGGAACCTTTTATGACCAACGCTCTGGAAATCGAGGGGCTTACCAAAACCTACGGTAGTGGGTTTGAAGCGCTTAAGGGAATTGACCTGAAGGTGACACAAGGCGATTTCTTTGCCCTGCTGGGCCCAAATGGCGCTGGTAAATCTACCACGTTGGGCATTGTGTGCTCACTGGTTACCAAAAGTGCCGGCAAGGTAAGCGTATTTGGCTACGATATTGATACCCATCTTTCTGCAGCAAAAATGCATCTTGGTGTGGTGCCACAAGAGTTCAATTTTAACCAGTTTGAAAAGGTGTTTGATATTGTCACCATTCAGGCGGGCTATTACGGAATCCCACTGAAAAAAGCGGCTGTTTCCGCAGAAAAGTACCTGAAAAAACTCGGTCTGTGGGATAAGCGAAATACTCCGGCACGTATGCTCTCTGGTGGCATGAAGCGCAGGCTGATGATTGCCCGTGCCTTGGTGCATGAACCCAAATTGCTGATTCTTGATGAACCTACAGCGGGCGTAGATATCGAACTTCGGCGTTCCATGTGGTCATTTCTTGAGGAAATGAACCGGCAGGGCACCACCATCATTCTCACGACCCATTATCTGGAAGAGGCGGAGGCGTTGTGCCGGAACATCGCCATTATTGATCATGGTCGTATTGTTCGGAATACCAGCAAGCGGGAGTTGTTACAGCAGCTGAGCCTTGAGACCTTTCTGCTTGATACCGAGGTGTCGTTGGATAAGACGCCCGAGCTGGAGGGTTTTACCTGCCGGCTAGACGATGAGGGTGTTCTGGAAGTGGACGTACACAAGGGGCAAGCGCTGAACGATGTATTCATGCAGTTGGGGCAGCAGGGTATTAAAGTTATCAGTATGCGCACCAAGGCAAACAGGCTTGAAGAGTTGTTTATTCGCATGGTGGAATCCAATGCTCCCGAAGGCGAAAGCATAACGGAGGGCAGGGCATGAATGCTCAGGCTCTGTTCACCGCGTACAGCACCATTGTGCTGCGGGAAATTCGTCGGTTTACCCGTATCTGGCCCCAGACGCTGCTGCCGCCTGCAGTCACTATGACGCTCTACTTTATTATATTTGGCAACCTGATTGGCTCCAGAATCGGTGAGATGGGTGGTTTCGACTATATGTCGTTTATTGTGCCCGGGCTCATCATGATGGCGGTTATCACCAACTCCTACGCCAACGTGGTGTCATCGTTTTTTTCCATGAAGTTTCAGCGCAGTGTTGAAGAACTGCTTGTTTCACCTGTGCCTAACTGGGTGATACTTGCGGGCTACGTGACGGGAGGCATGGCGCGTGGGCTGGGAATTGGTGTGATTGTCACCGTGCTGTCTCTTGCCTTTACGCAGCTGAAGATACACAACTTACCCATGGTTGTGGTGACGGTGTTTCTGACATCGGCACTGTTTGCGGTGGGCGGCTTTATTAACGCGCTGCTGGCGACGAAGTTTGACGATGTTTCCATCGTGCCCACCTTTGTTTTGACACCGTTAACCTACCTGGGAGGGGTGTTTTACAGCATCGACCTGCTACCGGACTTCTGGCAGGGCGTGTCTATGGCGAACCCGATTCTGTATATGGTAAACGGCTTCCGGTTTGGCATACTCGGCGTTTCTGATGTAAACCCGTTTGTGTCTCTTGGGATGATTCTGGTGTTCATCTTTGTGCTTTCCTTTATCGCGCTCAAACTGCTGGCGCGGGGCAAGGGTATCAGGCATTGATGCCAATCCAACTTCTGGCAACTGTTATGTTTAGGACGTTTTATGGCTCTTGATAATGCCCCGCTTGGCAAAACCAGCGACTACCCGGATCGGTACGATCCATCCCTTCTTTTCCCGGTAGCACGGGATGAAAATCGCCGACGAATCGGTCTTGAGGATGGGCGCTGGCCCTGGTTTGGGGGCGATTTGTGGCAGGCTTGGGAAATCTCCTGGTTACGCCCCGGCGGTATTCCCACAGTTGCCTGGGCAGAGATCCGGTTTCCGGCAGCGTCTCCGTCGCTTGTTGAGTCCAAGTCGCTCAAGCTCTATCTGAACTCCCTGAATCAAACCGTGTTCTCATCCGGTAATCAGGTTGAGGAAACGGTCACTGCAGACCTTTCCAGCGTGTGCGGTGCGGCAGTGAATGTCCGGCTTTTGAGTGTGGATGAGTCAGATACCGCCACCGGGCGCCCCTCGGGATACCAGTTGATTGATAACGAAAAGGTTGAGGATGTGGTGTATGAGTATGCACCGGAGTCGCTTGCAGCCAGCGGGCCGGTGGTTACCGAGAAGTTGTGCTCACACCTGTTGAAGAGTAACTGCCCCGTTACCGGGCAGCCGGATTGGGGCACGGTGCTGATAAGCTATACCGGCTCTGCCATCGATCGTGCGGGGTTGTTGCGCTACATCGTGAGTTTTCGGCAGAAGCAGGACTTCCACGAGCATTGTGTGGAAACCTTGTTTACGGATTTGTTGAGTCGCTGCAAGCCTGAGAGCCTGACAGTCTGTGCCCGCTATACTCGCCGGGGTGGATTGGATATCAACCCCTGGCGCAGTACGGAGCCGGAAGAGCAGGTTGGCCCCAGGCTGATTCGTCAGTAATCAGTCCCGGGCGCTGTCTTCTTCATGCCGCAATCGCTCTGCGGCATCTTCCAGAGCATTGAGGATACTCTGCCGTTCTTTGCCGGTGATTTTTTCCGAATCCAGGTACATGGCAAAGCCGCTGTGTTCATGCTCCATGAAGCTGCGATTTGGTCCCATGTCCCTGCGGAAGTCTACAACTTCGTAGATGGGCACAGGGCGGCCGAAGCCCTTCACGGTGATTTCGCCTTTATCACGGCACATGATCCGGTCTTTAATCAGTGAGAAGGTCTCGTAGGAAACGAGAATTTCCCCTGGCTCTGCGAGAGATTCCAACCGGCTGGCCAGGTTCACCTCCTTGCCAATAATGGTGTAGTCCATACGGTTTTCAGCGCCAAAGTTGCCTACGGTTGTGTAGCCGGTGCTGATGCCCATGCGAATTTCAAGGGGAGATTTTATGCCTTGGCTGCGCCATTTTTGACGCATGATTTTCATGTGCTTGCGCATATCAATAGCCATGGACACGCAGGCAAAGGCGTCTTCCCGCTGGCCGCGGCTTGTGGGATCGCCAAAGAAAATCATGATGGAGTCGCCCACGAACTTGTCGATGGTGCCACCATACCTGAGGGCCACTTCAGACATACCGTTGAAGTAGTGGTTGAGCAATTCAGTAAGCGCTTCTGGCTCCATTTCTTCCGACAGTTCGGTAAAGCCTTTTATGTCGGAGAAAAATACGGCCAGCTTTTTACGTTGGGTTTCAAGGCGCACGTCCCTTTCCCCGGTAAAAATGGATTGCCATACCTGGGGAGAGAGGTATTTGGACAGCTTGTGGGAGAGCGCTATGGACTGCTCCCGCTGGTTTTGAATCTGGGTTTTTGCCAGCATGAGGGCACGGGCCTGCTGGTGCGAGTAAAAGGCTGTTACACAGATGTAAAAGCCCGTGGCCAGTATAGAGGACAGGCTGGTGAGCAGAGGTGATTGAAATGAATCTGCAGTACCCAAAACAGCTAAAAAGGCCAGGGCGGATACAACCATGAACACGCAGCCAATAAGCCATTGCCTGATGCCTCCTATGATCAGCGCGCTGAACATCATCATGAGCCCGGCCGAAGCAGATGGAATGGCTACCAGCCCAATACAGCCGATAAAGCCACCTCCAATTACGCAATCAACCGTCAGCATTTTCTGACGAATGCGGGGGGAGTTTTTCAAAAACGTGCGGCGGCTTAACAGGTGCGCAACATGGGGCCAGACCAGGGCGCCGGCAACCAGCCACAAGTGCCAGGTCTGGAATACTTCTTCCCAGACCCCCATTACAATGATGATGGCGGTTGCCGTATATGCCAATACTCGCCCGCTATAGTCGGGCATAGGGGGGATGGCTACCGGTCTGTTCTGAGCCTCGGATGCGAGAGATTTCCCCAAGCTATTGCTGGCATTGCGCAGATCTGCCGGAGCACTCATCATGTAAGCTGATCACTCATGGTGCTGGAACCATTCAAGTTGGTTTGTAGTTTGTAAGGCATCTTTGAGAGCACAGATTGGAAGTACGACTAAAGGTTAGCAGTATTACGTATAACCCACAATTCACCGGCACGGTTTGAAGGCAAACCGGGCCGGATTCAGTTATTGGAAAACTATTGATATGAGTTCAGTCACTGACTTTTTGCTCAACAGGGCATCTGAGCCACGGCTGGAAGCGCCAGCTCCTGATGCCGCAACTCTTGATCGGGCATTCAGGTGTGCAGCCCGAGCGCCCGACCATGCGCTGCTGCGCCCATGGCGTTATCTGGTAATTGAAGGTGAAGATCTGGATGCGCTGGGTGAGGTACTCGCGGTTGGCTACTCCGATTTAAGAGGTAAAACCGATGATAAGAAGCTCGATATTATACGCAATAAGGCTCACAGATCCCCCATGATCATTGTGGGAATTGCGTCCCCCAAACCCCACCCGAAAGTTCCGGAAGTTGAACAGATACTCTCGGCCGGTGCCAGTATGAGTTATCTGGGGCTTTCCCTTCAGGATGCCGGCTATGGGGTTATGTGGCGTACAGGTGAGCTGGTATACAACCGGCTGGTTCTGGAGGGGCTTGGCCTTGAAGAGGGGGAGTCAATAATCGGCTTTCTCTACACCGGCACTGTATCCTCGAATAAGCCTGCAGTTCCCAGACCTGAGTTGTCGGAATTTGTTGCGCGCTGGCCTGGGTAGTGGCCAGGTCAGCCTCCCCTGCTGATTCAGCGGGGGAAACACCTTGCCGCTTTTATCAGGCTTTGCCGTTTCTTTATCTGCATTATTGCTCTTCTCCTCTCTTTAATCCCCTTAAAGTGCCCGAATTCAGTGTGCTTCCAAAATCTGGCATCAGCATTGCTTTAGTTCTGCCATAGAACGAAACCGGCAAAGCTCAACATGGCTGGTGACAGTATTTCGGAGGTTGTATGGCAATCACTTTTGATAGAGCTCTTGGTATTCACCAGCATGCGCTGCAGGCGAGGGTTCAGCGTGCTGAAATCCTGGCGAACAATCTTGCCAACGCCGATACGCCGGGCTTCAAGGCTCGCGATGTGGACTTTCAGGCCATGATGCAGAAAGCCCAGGACAGTTTGAGCGGCATCAGCATGGAGAAAACCCATGCAGGTCATATGGATACCGCAGCGGGTGGGGGTGATTCAGATTTGCTGTATCGGGTACCAGATCAGCCCTCGGTAGACGGCAACACGGTGGACGCCCAGGCAGAACAGACCCGGTTCATGCGTAATGCGATGGATTACCAGGCGAGTTTCCAGTTTTTGAACAGTAAATTTACCGGCCTGACCAAAGCCCTGAAAGGCGAGTAATCCGCAGTTCCACGATTTGTGAAGGAGTATCACCATGTCACTGGGCAACATATTTGATATCGCCGGTTCCGGTATGACAGCGCAATCGCTGAGGCTGAATACTACCGCTTCAAACATTGCTAACGCAGAGACGGCGAGTTCCAGCACGGATACTACCTATCGTGCGCGCAAGCCGGTTTTCTCGGCGATCCAGCAATCCATGATGAATCCGGGCCAGCAAGGTTTTGGGGTTCAGGCAGGAGAGGATGCTGGTGCGGGCGTTCGCGTGGAAGGCATTGTTGAAAGCGATGCAGAGTTGCAAATGCGATACGAGCCCCACCACCCGGCCGCTAATGAAGACGGCTATGTGTTTTATCCCAACGTGAACGTGGTGGAAGAAATGGCAGACATGATGTCTTCCTCAAGAAGCTTTCAAATGAACGTGGACATTATGAACACGGCTAAATCCATGATGCAGCGCATCCTGACACTTGGTCAGCAGTAACGGGGCGGGGATTGAATCATGAGTGCAATTAACGCAACAGAAGCCTCAGATGTACTGGCGAATTACAGAAGCCAGCCACAGAGCGGTACCAGCGGCAAAGGCGACCTCGGCAAAAACGAGTTCATGGAGCTGATGCTGGCACAGCTGAAAAACCAGAATCCGCTAGAGCCTCAAGACAATGGTGAGTTTATTTCCCAGCTTGCCCAGTTCAGTTCACTGGAAGAAATGCAGAAGCTGTCCGGCACGGTTCAGGATGTAGTGGGACAGTTCCGCTCCACACAGGCACTGCAAGCCTCTGCAATGGTTGGAAAGACGGTACTGGCGCCATCAGAAGTCGGCATTCTTGGTGCGGAGGGTGAAATCTCCGGCAATATTCAGGTGCCTGCATCCACCGGTGGCGTCCGCCTGTCTATCCAGAGCCCCAACGGTGAACTTGTTCGTCAGATTGATCTTGGCAGCAGTTCCGCCGGAGTTAAAGCGTTCAGCTGGGACGGCAAGGATGGTAACGGCAATAGCTTGCCGCCAGGCCCTTATCGAATTGTGGCTGAAGCATCGTATCCGCAGGGCAGCTTGCAGCTTCCAACCCTTGTCAGCGCTAACGTAGACAGCGTGTCTTTGGGGCAGGGCGGGTCCGTTACTCTCAATCTGGCCGGCATGGGTTCCATCGCGCTGTCAGATGTTCAACAAATCAATTAATACCGGTGTCAGACCAGGGGTGAATTATGGCTTTTAATACGGGGCTCAGTGGCCTGCGGGCTGCGGCGGTAGATCTGGACGTGACCGGCAACAATATTGCCAACGCCAGTACTGTGGGATTCAAAGGGAGCAAGGTTCAGTTTGGCGACCTGTATGCCAGTGGCTTTTTGAGCGGTGGTTCCAATCCCATTGGTGACGGCGTAAACGTTCAGGACATCAAACAGTCTTTTAGCCAGGGCAACATCAGCTTTACCGATAGCGGTTTGGATATGGCCATTAGTGGTGATGGCTTTTTTATCCTGAATGCCGGTGGCGAAACCCGTTACACGCGGGCAGGGCAGTTCACTATTGATAAAGACGGTTTTGTGGTTAACAACCAGTCTATGAAAGTGCAAGGCTATACGGCCGATGATGACGGTAATCTGTCAGGCATTCGTGGCAATCTTGAAATTGCCACCGATAACCTGGCGCCGCGCCGTACTACCAGTTTGCGTACTGACGTGAACCTGGATTCCCGCCAACCCGTGCTGGAATCCCGAGTGCGGGATGTGGTGCCCTTGTCTTATAATGACATTCTTGGCGAAATGTTCGATGTCAGCTACACCGATGGTACTCCTTCCTATTCAGTAGACTTGGGGGGATTGCCCACCGCCCGTGCGATGGCCGATCAAATATCCAGTGCGCCCGGACTGAGCGCTTCCGCGACAACTACTGCGCCAATTCAGCACCCAACCACACCAGCCCCCGCCGGCTCGATGCTCAACGATACTTATATTTCAACGGCGGGGACTTTTTCATTCAATCTCAGCGTTAACAATGCGCCTATTCCTATAGATACCAGCTCTGTGAACTCGCTGGCGGACCTTCGTGACGCAATTAACCGAACAAACGATAGCGCAATCTTCGCCACAATCGATGGCACAACGGGTGTGTTGAATGTTGTTCATAACCAGGGCGAGAATATTCAATTCAGTTACGGCAATGGCAATCCTGCTCAATCCATAGACCCTGCCAGTCCTGTAACTGTATTTGGTGACGTTAATGCCGTAGGCGACCGAACCATTTTGGGCCTCACGGCTACTGGCGGCCCAACCAGTAACTTTGTTACGAGTTATGGGACATCTCCGATCCGCATTACCAATGAGTTTAACCCGCAGGATCAGCGTACCTATAACCACGCCACATCCACCTCAATTTTCGACAGTTTGGGGAACTCTCATGAGCTGACGCAGTTCTTCGTTAAAGAGCCTGCCCCCGGGAACGGTGTAGGTGTGAGTGAGTGGTCCGTGTATCTGCAGATTGACGGCGAAATGGTAGCGGGCACAGATGTTACTCCCTACACAGCAAGGTTTGATCAGGATGGTGTACTGCAATCCATTGACGGGGATGTCAGTGGTGAAATTCTGATCACAGACTGGATTCCAAAGGATAGCCAGGGATTGCCTAACGGTGCCGATGGCCCTCCTGCACCGGGCACCCCTGTGATTACTCCCATTCCGGAGCCACCAACGTCGTCGGCTTTTGTGTTGAGTCTTGCAGAAACCACCCAGTACGGTGCGTCCTTTGGGGTGGATGACCAGCGCCAAAATGGTTACACCACGGGCCGGCTGTCTGGTCTTGATGTATCCAAGCAGGGTGTGCTGTTTGCCCGCTACACCAATGGTCAATCCAAAGCTTTGGGCCAGGTAGCACTGGCTAGTTTTAACAATACTGATGGGCTGTCACCTGTGGGAGACACCAGTTGGGTTGAAACCTTCGAATCTGGCCAGCCAGTTATTGGCCAGCCTGATACCGGAACATTGGGTGGCATCAAGGCCAGTTCGGTGGAAGAGTCCAACGTGGATCTTTCTGCCGAACTGGTGAACCTGATCATTGCCCAGCGCAACTATCAGGCAAACGCCAAAACCATTGAAACCTCCGATGCGGTCACCCAGACCATCATCAACCTCCGCTAAACCGGCTTTGATATGAACATGGCATGACTCCTGCAGGAACGACTGTAAGAACACTGAAAACAGTCAAAATTCCGGCAGGAGTTTGCCCATGGACAAAGCACTTTATCTAGGTATGTCTGGCGCCAAGCAGAATATGCTTTCCCAGCGTGCCCATGCCAACAACCTGGCAAACGTAAGCACCACAGGCTTCAAGAAGGACTTTGCCCAGGCGAGAAGTATGCCCGTATTTGGGGGGCATCATCCTACCCGTGCATACGCTATGGCTGAACGTCCCGGTACCGATCTGTCTGCAGGTGCACTCATGCAAACCGGCCGCAAGCTGGACGTCGCGATTGAGGGCGAAGGTTGGCTCGCCATTCAGAACAATCTGGGTGAGGAAGTTTTTACCCGTTCCGGCAGCTTGCAGATTGATGTTAACGGATTAGTACGTCTTGGTTCCGGCGAAATGGTGTTGGGTAATGGCGGACCCGTGGCGCTGCCTCCTTTTGACAACGTTCAGATAGGTGCTGATGGCACTATCTCTATTGTCCCGGTGGGTGGGCCACCAGATCAGTTGGTGGAAGTTGACCGGCTAAAGCTGGTAAACCCGCCATCAGATACCCTTGAGAAGGGGCTGGATGGTTTTATCCGGCGCCAGGCGGGGCAGGAAATTGACGGTGGTGAGCCTGTTGACGCAGCAATGCGAGTGGCCTCCGGGTTTCTTGAAAGCTCTAACGTAAATGCTGTGGAAGAGATGATTTCCAATCTTCAGCTCTCCCGGCAATACGAAATGCAGGTAAAGGTTATGCGCACTGCAAACGAGAATTCCGAAGCAGCGGCACGACTGTTGCAGAATCTTTGATAGCTATTGAAAACAACGCCCGTCTGGCCCGGAAGCGGCAAATCTTAGCCGCAGACCAGACACCGGCAAGGAGTAATAAAAATGCATCCAGCTCTTTGGGTTAGTAAAACAGGGCTTAGCGCTCAGGACACCAATATGTCCACCATCTCCAACAACCTGGCCAACGTGAACACCACGGGCTTCAAGCGAGATCGGGCGGTATTCCAGGATTTGCTGTATCAGATCAACCGGCAGCCTGGGGGCATGAACACGCAGAACTCTGAGTTGCCATCAGGTTTGCAGCTGGGTACGGGTGTGCGGGTTGTTGGCACGGCAAAGCAATTTAGCCAAGGCAACCTCCAGATTACCGAGCAGCCTCTTGATCTGGCGGTTAATGGCCGTGGTTTCTTACAGATTGAAATGCCGGATGGCCAAACCGCTTACACAAGGGATGGTCAGTTTCAGCTTAATGCCGATGGCGATGTGGTTACGCCCGAGGGTTATGCGCTCCAGCCCAATATAAACGTACCTGAAGACGCGACCACCATAACCATCGGAAAGGATGGCACTGTGTCTGTCATTACCGATGACCAGGCGGCACCCGTGAACCTTGGTCAGATCACTCTGGTGAATTTCATTAACCCGCAGGGCTTGCAGGCTATTGGTAACAACCTGTTCAAAGAAACCAATTCCAGTGGCGACCCCACAGAGGGCGAACCGGGCCTGGCCGGGCTGGGCACCTTGGAGCAGGGCGTAATCGAGTCATCCAACGTGGAAGTTGTCGAGGAGTTGGTGAACATGATTACCACCCAACGCGCTTACGAGATGAACTCAAAAGTTGTTTCTACTACCGATCAGATGCTCCAGTTCATTACCAACAATATTGGTTAATAAGCTGAAAGAAGTGAGGAGTGTGCTCATGAAACCGATTACATCAACCTGGATAACCCGGCCAGCAGGAACTCTCCTGTTGGTTTGGCTGTTGATCCTGTTGCAGGGATGTACGGCCATGAGTCGGCCCCGGGCCGAGCCGAATGATCCCGCTTACGCACCAGTACGTGCTCAAGCCATGATGCAGCGCGATCCGGAGTCGGGCGCCATTTACCAGAGTTCCCGTAACTACAATTTCTATGGTGATACGGTTGCGCTGAATGTGGGAGACGTGCTGACAGTTACGCTTAAAGAGTCCACAAGAGCCAGCAAGAATGCGGAAACCAAGATCAACAAGGACAGTGATATTTCACTGCCAGAGCCCAATATTCTGGGCAGGAATGATTTTGGTATCGCAACATCCATCAAGAATGAAAGAGACTTTAATGGCAAAGCCGAGGCAGATCAGAGCAACAGTCTGGCGGGCAGCATTACGGTAACGGTTACAGAAGTTTTGCCAAATGGCGTACTCAAGGTGCGGGGCGAGAAGTGGATCTCGCTGACCAATGGCGATGAATATGTGCGTCTGACGGGGCTTGTGCGGCCACAGGATATCGATCCGGGCAACATAGTTGCATCCAGCCGTATAGCTGATGCCCGCATTGCATACGGTGGCACCGGAGACTTCGATCAGGCGAATCAGATGGGCTGGCTGGCCCGGTTCTTCAACAGTGAGTGGTGGCCCCTATGACATTTCGCCGGTGCGTGGTTCTCTCACTGATGCTTGCCGTAATGGCAGGGCCTGTAATGGCTGACCGGCTGAAGGACCTGGCACGGATCAAAGGAGTACGTAACAACCAGCTCGTGGGTTATGGCTTGGTGGTTGGTTTGGATGGTACAGGTGATAAAGCACCATTCACCAATCAGACGTTTAGAAACATGATGAACCAGTTTGGTATCACTTTGCCCGAGGGGGTAAACCCGAACCTGGCGAACGTGGCTGCGGTGACTGTCAGTGCAACCTTGCCGCCGTTTGCCAAGATGGGGCAGGAAATGGATATAACCGTTTCATCCATCGGTAATGCCGACAGCTTGCGTGGCGGTACCCTGCTAATGGCGCCCCTGAAAGGCGCTGATGGTAATGTTTATGCTATGGCTCAAGGCAGTCTTGTGGTGGGCGGTTTTGGCGCTCAGGGGCAGGACGGTTCACGCATTACAGTAAACGTACCCAGTGTTGGCCGAATTCCCAATGGCGCGACCATTGAGCGTGAAATTGTCTCGCCATTTACTCGTGGTGACACGATTACCTTTAACCTGATGCGCCCGGATTTCACTACGGCCAGGCGCGTGGTGGAGGTGGTTAACGAGTTTCTGGGCCCTGATATGGCTTATGCCCATGATGCGACTGCTATCTCGGTCCGCGCCCCGCGCGACCCGTCGCAGCGTGTGAGCTTTTTGTCCATTCTCGAAAATCTCGAAGTAGAGCCGGCGGAGGAATCTGCAAAAGTCGTCATAAACAGCCGCACTGGCACCATTGTTGTTGGGCAAAATGTGAAAGTGAGCCCTGCGGCCGTTACTCACGGCAACCTTACGGTGACCATCCAGGAAAACCCGGCGGTTCAGCAGCCTTTGCCATTTTCTGGTGGCACTACGGCGATCGAGTTGGATAGCCAGATTGCTATTACTGAAGACCCCGCCCGTATGTTCAAGTTTGGGCCGGCGGTTACGCTTAATGAAATTGTGCAGGCTGTAAACCAGGTAGGTGCGGCTCCTGGCGATGTAATGGCTGTGTTGGAAGCCCTCAAACAGGCTGGCGCATTGCGCGCTGAGCTTATTGTTATCTAGGTGATGTGATGCAGGACTATCAGCTTCAACAAGCCAGGGTATACACAGATTTTAGTGGTCTGAATGCACTGAAGCACAGCGCCGGGGATGACAAACAGGCGGCGCTGGAGGAAGTGGCGCGCCAGTTTGAGAGTCTTTTTCTGTCTGAAATGCTGAAGTCCATGCGCAAAGCGGGAGATGTGTTTGCTGAGGGCAACTACCTCAATAGCAATCAATCTGAGATGTATCGTGACATGTTCGACAGCCAGCTCAGCCTCACCATGGCTGGCGGGCAGGGCACCGGGCTTGCAGATGCTCTTGTGCGACAGCTGAGCAAAAGCATTCCTGGAATGGATAAACAGGGTAGCCCCTTGGCTGCTCAAAAGAAGGTGCTGACGGACTATGAACGCAGCCTGCCGGTCATTTCACATCGTTTGCCAGAAAGAGTGGATGAAGTGGCAGAGGTTGCGCAGAAATCAAATGCAAACCCGGTCGCCCCAACAGCTATGTTGCCTGAACAGTTTGACTCGCCTGAGCACTTTGTAAGTACATTGCTGCCAGTGGCGGAAACGATTGCTGCGGATACCGGAATTAGCCCCAAACTGATGGTTGCTCAAGCGGCTCTGGAAACCGGTTGGGGTCGGCACATGATTCGTGGCGACGGAAACCAGCCCAGTTTTAACCTCTTTGGTATCAAGGCAGACAAACGTTGGCAGGGTGATGCGGTGACTATAACCACCACTGAGTTCCGTGAGGGTGTGCCGATGAAAGAGCGTGCTGATTTCCGCGCGTATCCGGATTACGAATCCAGCTTCCGTGACTATGTGGCCTTCCTGGAATCGAACCCCCGTTACCGTGATGTATTGGCCAGCGCCGATCAGCCAGACGTGTTTGCCAGAAAGCTGCAGGAAGCCGGCTACGCTACTGATCCGCAGTATGGGGACAAGATCAACCGGATAATGAACCGTGATTCTCTGATGACACTTTCAATGGGCAATGGAGCCGGGGAGTAAATTATGGCGGGACTGATTGGGATTGGCCTGTCCGGTATCCTTGGCCACCAGAGTGCTCTGAATACCACGGGCAATAACATTACCAACGCAAATACGCCTGGCTACAGTCGGCAGGAAGTGGTGTTTGAAACCCAGCAGGGACAACGCACCGGTGCCGGTACAATCGGTAAGGGCGTTAGCATTGTAGACATTCGCAGGCTGGCGAATGAGTTCCTTGTGCAGCAGGTTCGTGAAGACAGTACTCTGGCCGGCGAACAGCAAACTCTGAATTCCGAACTGAGCCGGCTTGATAACTTGCTGGGCGGTGAGACCACGGGGCTGAACAATGCCCTGAACAACTTCTTTGCAAGCCTGCAGAATGCTGCAGAAGATCCTGCCTCGTTGCCGCAGCGCCAACTGGTTCTGAGCGAGGCGCAGCAGGTGGTTAATCGGTTTCAAGCCCTGAGCCAGGAGTTCATTCAGCAGCGGGAATCGGTGAAGACTCAGATGCAACAGGGTGCCAAGGATGCCAATACCCTGCTTAACAGTATTGCCGATCTGAACCTGGCTATTTCTGAATCTCCGGGGCTGGCCCAGGGCAGAATGCCCAACGAGTTATTGGACCAGCGTGACGAAAAACTGCGCCAACTCTCTGAACTGGTGAACATACGGGTAACAGAAACAGAAGGTAGCCAGGTAAACGTTTCTCTATCCAACGGTCTGTCTCTTGTTGTTGGAAACAATGCTGCTCAGCTTGGTACCCGGAATAATGCCGAAGATCTTACCCGCCTGGAATTTACGCTCAGTACCGGTGGCCGCACTCTCAATATTGACGAACAGATTACCGGTGGAAAACTTGGTGGTTTGCGGCGTTTTGATAATGAGGCACTGAAACCCGCATTTGATGAATTGGGGCGGATTGCTATCGGGCTTGCTGCCAGCGTGAACCATCAGCACGAAATCGGGATGGATCTTGAGGGTGATCTTGGCGGGCTGTTTTTTAACGACATAAATGACCTGGCTGTGCAGCGAAGCCGTGTAGTGGCCAACGCCAACAATCAGTTGCCGAAAGATGGACGATTGGCAGTTGAGATTACCGACAGCACAAAACTGCCGGCGGGTAGCTGGACACTTCAGTTCAGTGGCGATGGCAGTAGCTTTGAACTTATCGACAAAGCCACCGGGAAGGTTGTTAATCAGGGCCGACTGCCGAACCCTGTGCAGTCTGAAATTTCCATGCCCGGATTTAATATTCGTATTGAGGGCGGCACGTTCAATGCGGGTGACAAGTACCTGATTCAGCCCAGCCGAAACGCTGCGCAGTCCATGGGCTTGCAAGTAAACCGGGAAGAAGACCTGGCATTTGCCAGCCCGATAAGGGCCACTACCGGTGAGCAGAACGTAGGCACCGGCAAGATTGACCAGGGCACCATGCTGGACGTGCGCAGCCCATTTACGGGTTCGTTGTTGCCGGGTTTTCAGACTGCCGGTGAGTTGGCGAATGGGCCTTTAACGATCATGTTTGAGGCGGGTGGCTCTACGGGCATAAGGTACGTTGTAAAGGGTCCGGAGGCTGTGCCTGGTGATCCTTCGAGTGCACCTACTATCGGCTCTCCAAGGGAATACACTGGCGGCAATATCAATCTGGTCTTTAGCAGCGACCCTGCTGCGGGAGCGGATTATCAGGGCTTTCAGTTCAAGCTGACAGGGCAGCCAGCGGTAGGTGATACCTTCGAGATTAACTACAACAGCAACGGCGTGTCAGACAACCGCAACGCTGAGCTACTGGCTGCATTGGGCACCGCTAATACACTGAACGGCAAAAGCCAGAGCTTCACTGAAGGCTACGCCGGTTTGGTTGAAGATATTGGTGTAAAAACACGCCAGAGCCAGTTTGATCTTTCTGCAGGAAAAACACTGCTGGAGCAATCCACGGCCCAGCGGGAGTCTGTTTCAGGGGTAAACCTTGATGAGGAAGCCGGCAGGCTGATTCAGTACCAGGCCGCTTATAACGCCTCGGCACAGGTGATTTCAGTGGCCCAGGATCTATTCAATACGCTGTTGCAGACGTTCCGGTAGCAGACGAGGTGATGTGACATGATCAGAATTTCATCACAACAGGTGTTCTCAAGCGGTATTAACCGGTTGCAGGAGTTGAACAGTAACCTGAACAACACGCAACAACAGATATCCACGGGTAAGCGGGTGAATAAGCCGTCGGACGATCCGGTGGCTGCGGCCCGTATTCTCAAGCTGGATCAGGAGCTTTCACGGGTCAAGACCTACGAGCGCAATGTGGATTTAGCGGATAACCGGCTCAAGCAGGAAGAAAGTGCGCTAACCAGCGCGGTGGACGTTATTCAGCGCATCCGCGAGTTAACTGTGCAGGCGGGCAACGGGGCTTTGTCACCGAACGACCGCAAGTCGATCTCTTCTGAAATGAAAGAGCGGTTAGGGCAACTGGCGAATATCGGGAACACCCGGGATGCGTCAGGTGAGTACATTTTTAGCGGGTTCCAGGGGTCGGTGCAGGCCTTTCAGGTAAATGACCAAGGCAAGTACGAATATAATGGCGATGAAGGCCAGCGCGTTCTGGAGATTGATGACGGCGTAACCGTGCCGATCAGTGATAATGGCAAGGGCATTTTTGTGAATGTGCCTGCAGCGGTGACAGGGCAGTTTGATGGTACAACCCCTGTCGGAGAGTCTATTTCAGGCGTTAAGGTGGTTAACGAGGCTGATTTGGCTGGTGCGTTTCCGGGCGGCTTCCCCAACGACATAACGCTTGAGGTAGATTACAGCGGGCCTACCCCCCAGGTGTTGGCCACTGATAATAACAGCACTCCACCGCGGACGTTGACTGTTACCCCGCCGGATTACGAGGATGGAGGTGTGTTTGTTGTTGCCGGGATCGAGGCAAGCATTACCGGCGTGACCGTAGCCACGACGGATACGTTCACGTTGAAGGTGGGTGAGAAGCAATCTGTCTTCGGCACCATCGAGAACCTGATTGCCGGCCTGGACTCAATCAATAAAGGCACTCCGGAAGGCCTGGCTGAATATGACGACTTGATCGCGCAATCTCTGGTGAATCTCGATAACGCTCAGGAGAGTTTTATCCTCAAGCAAACAGAGCTCGGCGGGCGCATGAACGCGGTTGAATCCACTAAAAGCTTTTTGGCAGATTCTTCGGTGTATACCAATGAAATCCGCTCGCAGCTGCAGGATGTTGATTATGCAGAAGCAATCAGTAACTTGAGTTTCCAGAGTTTTGTACTGCAGGCCGCACAGCAGTCGTTTGCCAGGGTTTCGCAGCTATCGCTGTTCGATCGTTTATAAATATTCGGGCCAGCGGGAAAACTCCTGTCTCTGTGTATTGATTTCACGGGCAGGCTCAGTATAATTCCCCCTCTCTTCGTTGGCGGCGTGGTGGAATTGGTAGACACGACGGATTCAAAATCCGTTGCTAGAAATAGTGTGGCGGTTCGAGTCCGCCCGCCGCTACCAAAAAACTTGCGAAGGTTTTTAACACCGAAGAGAAACAAAGAACCAGCTTCAAGGCTGGTTTTTTTGTGCCTGCTTGTTTTTCAGGTTTTCGGGAAAGGCGGGGGAGCATGCGTACGCAGTTCACTAATTTGAGAATTTTTGCGGGCGATTGATAGGTTGCCCGGGAGCTGCTGAACTATAATGCTTGCGAACCGAATCGAAGTATCGAGCTGAAAAATAAGAAAAGGTCCGATCATGGGGCCCAGAGGATCAAGAGGGAGAGTATGAAAGGATCTACGGCGATGATGAAATATGTCTGGTTTTTTATTGTTGCACTTTTGGCCGGGTGCGCTAGCTCCGGTACGAAGGTTGAGCGAATTGATGCGGTTTCAGAGGTTGATAAAGACTATAAGCGCGTAATGGTGTTTGCGGTAACGGAAAAAGAGCACAACCGCTCAGCGATTGAAGCCGAGCTTGTAGCTGAATTGAACAAGAGTGACTTCAAGGCCAGTCGATTTGCAATGTCGAATTCTGACATCCCCTGGGGCGATCCTACCAGGCTGCAGAACCTCGTTGCAGAAGATGCCAGAGCCGGAAATTACGATGGTGTTCTGGTGGTTTCGCTTGTGAGCAAGCAGCGCGAATCACGGTATGTGCCGGAGCAAGTGAACTACCAGCCAATCGTTACATCCTTTGGGCCTCTCGCTGCATCTACTTACATGCAGACAACGGTAGCGCCAGCTGATTACGAAGAAACAACGACCTACGCGTTGAAATCGACGTTGTTTGATACCGACTCCGCCAAGCCCGTTTGGCAACTTTATTCCAGCACCGTTGATCCAACATCCATAGATTCTGCTGCCAAAGACTTTGGAGCGGTTATTGTTAAAGCGCTTGAAAAAACCTTGCCCCACGTAAAGAAGGGCAAATAAGGGTGTTCAGGCCCTGGTCGGTTACACTGTGCTGCAGCGTGGGTTACTAGCGCTGCGCGGTTGTAACCAGGCTGGTGGGCGTGCGATACTATGCCGCCTCCGTAAGTGGGTGAATCCTGCTAAATCAGTCACTTACGGAAATTAACCAGCAGCGATCCGGAACTGGCATCTGCAGCTACCCCAATCAAGTCGCAGTAATGCGGCGCCTTGAATAGTCTGGTCCATGAACGTCTCCGATTTTCATTTTGATCTCCCGGATGAGCTCATCGCCCGGTACCCCCTCAGGGAACGCAGTGCTTCCCGTATGCTATGTCTTGATGGCAGTACCGGCGACACCGCACACCGGGCTTTTACCGATCTACCGGATTTACTCCAATCAGGCGACCTGCTCGTTTTTAATAACACACGTGTTATACCGGCCCGGCTGTTCGGCAAAAAAGAAACCGGTGGCCAGGTTGAAGTATTGGTTGAGCGAGTTACCGGAGAACATAGTCTTGTTGCGCATGTTCGTGCCTCGAAAGCATTAAAGGAAGGGCAGAGGGTAATCCTTGAAGATGGCAGCGCGCTGCGTATGACGGGGCGAAACGATGCCTTGTTCCATCTTGAAAGTGAGGCAAGTGAGCCGGTGCTGGATCTGCTGGAGCGGATTGGGCACATGCCGCTGCCGCCGTATGTTGATCGTCCTGATGAATCAACCGATCGCGAGCGGTATCAAACCGTTTACGCGAAAGAATCCGGTGCGGTTGCTGCGCCGACAGCAGGCTTGCACTTTGATTCGGAAATTTTGGATGTTTTGAAGGTCCGGGGTATTGAAAGTACGTTTGTTACCCTTCATGTGGGGGCGGGTACTTTTCAGCCTGTGCGGGTAGAGAATGTAGATGAACATATTATGCACAGTGAAATAGTGCATGTGTCTCAAGATGCGGTGGATGCGGTCAAGCGAACCCGAGCCCGGGGTGGGCGAGTAATTGCTGTTGGTACAACGTCTGTGCGATCGCTGGAGTCTGCCAGTCGGAGCGGTCGCCTTGAACCCTTTCAGGGCGAAACCGATATATTTATCTACCCCGGCTATCGGTTCCAGACCGTAGACGCACTGGTGACTAACTTTCATTTGCCAGAATCCACGCTCATCATGCTCGTCAGCGCATTTGCGGGGTATGCGCATGTAATGCGGGCGTACCATGAAGCGATTAGCGAAAAGTACCGCTTTTTCAGCTACGGCGATGCCATGTTTATTACCGGGCAGGAGCCGAGCAGGGGTATGCTGCTTGGCGCGCACGATGAGCCTGCGGCTAGCCCATCAACATTCAATACCGGAGATAAGTCGTGAGCCAGTCCTGTTTTATGACCTTTGAAAAACTGGGGGAAGATGGCCTGGCCCGGCGTGGCAGGCTGACATTCCCCCGTGGAACTGTCGAAACGCCAGCGTTTATGCCGGTAGGTACCTACGGCACGGTAAAGGGAATGTTGCCCCGGGATATCCACGAAACCGGCGCAGAAATTATTCTCGGTAATACATTTCACCTGATGTTGCGCCCTGGCACGGAAGTGATCAAGGCTCATGGTGACCTCCATGATTTTACGCAGTGGAAAGGGCCGATTCTTACAGATTCCGGCGGCTTTCAGGTGTTCAGTCTGGGTGAGATGCGAAAGATCACGGAAGAAAAGGTGACGTTTCGTTCGCCGGTAGATGGATCGCCGGTGGAGTTGTCACCAGAAATCGCGATTCAGGTACAGCGCGATCTGGGCTCTGATATCGTCATGATTTTTGACGAGTGTACGCCTTATCCTGCAACAGAGAAGCAGGCAAAGGAGTCCATGGAGCTTTCGCTACGCTGGGCAAAGCGCAGCAAGGACGCCCATGGAGACAGTCCTTCTGCGCTGTTCGGTATTGTTCAGGGCGGGATGTATGAATCCCTGCGCGATCGTTCCCTTGAAGGCCTTACAGATATAGGATTCGATGGCTACGCCATTGGGGGGCTTTCTGTTGGAGAGCCCAAAGAGGACATGATCCGAATACTCGACCATTTGCCAACCAGGATGCCGGCGGACAAACCACGGTATCTTATGGGTGTTGGTCGGCCAGAGGATCTGGTGGAGGCAGTACGCCGTGGCGTCGACATGTTTGATTGTGTCATGCCTACAAGAAATGCCCGCAACGGCTACTTGTTCACATCCACTGGAATCGTAAAAATCCGAAATGCCAGACATCGCCATGATACTGGTCCTTTGGATGAGCGGTGTGATTGCTATACCTGCAAGAATTTTTCGAGAAGCTATCTGCATCATCTGGATAAATGTGGAGAAATGCTCGGTTCGCAGCTGAATACAATCCACAATCTGCGCTACTACCAGAACCTTATGGCCGGATTGCGCGGGGCCATTGAAGCAGGTACATTGTCGAGCTTTATAAATGACTTCTATGCTCTGCGCGGCGAGACAGTGCCTGCCATGGGTAATGAGTAAATCCTTTTGCTTAATCAACGGAGAATTTTGATGAAATCAGTCAAGTTGTTTTTGGCCGGCCTTATGGCAATGATGCCAGCATTGGCAATGGCCCAGGCGGCCCCTGCTCCAGGTGGCATGGGTGTTATGGGTCAGGTTATCTTTTTTGCCGGCTTTATTCTTATTTTCTATTTCCTGATCTGGCGCCCACAGTCCAAGCGTGCGAAAGAGCACAAGTCACTTATGTCCGGCTTGAACAAGGGTGATGAAGTGATTACCTCTGGCGGCATTGCCGGAAAGATCACCAAAGTTGCTGACGACTTCATCGTTGTTGAGATTGCCGACAATGTTGAAGTAAAGGTACAGAAAGTGGCTGTAGCCGCCGCACTGCCTAAAGGTACGCTCAAAGACATCTGAGCAAGGACTCTCTGGTCGGCCCTGATACCTGCCGGCCTGAACCTTCCTGGCTGAAACACCAAGGCCGGCTTTTAGGCCGGCTACAAGGGATCCCATGCTGAACAAGTACCCGCTTTGGAAAAACCTGATTATCCTGGTCGCGATCGTGATCGGGTTTATCTACGCTTTACCTAACCTGTTTCCCGATGATTACGCTGTACAGATCACGGGTGCTCGCAGTAGCACCGAAGTAAACTCCGCTGTTCTGGAAAGAGCCGTAAAAGCACTGGAATCGGATGGCATTGAGGTTAAAAGCAGCACGCTTGAGGATCGGGATGCCCTTATACGGTTAACCAGTTCCGATGACCAGTTGCGTGCTCGCCCTGCCGTTCAGGCCGCTCTTGGCAGAGACTATCTCGTCGCGTTGAATATGGCACCGTCCACGCCAGCCTGGCTGAAAAGTCTGGGTGCAGGGCCGATGAAACTTGGCCTTGATCTGCGTGGCGGCGTCCACTTTTTGCTTGAAGTTGATATGGATACCGCTGTTGGTCAGAGATTGGAGGCGGTTTCAGGGCAGATCAAGCGAGAGCTTCGCGAAGAGCGCATACGCTACCGCGGGGGGGATGTTAAAGGTACCCGTGATATCGTTTTGAGCTTCCGTGACGAAGCGTCGCGCACCGAAGCCTTTAACCTGATCAAGCGTCAGTACAACGAGTTTTTGTTAGATGAGAAAACCGTTGGTGATGAGTTCCAGATTGTTCTTACGCTTTCTGAAAGCGAAGTAAACGCAATTCGAAAGTATGCCCTTGAGCAAAACCTGACTACCATTCGCAACCGGGTGAACGAGTTGGGTGTTGCCGAGCCTTTGGTTCAGCAACAGGGCGCTGACAGGATTATTGTTGAGCTCCCAGGTGTGCAGGATACTGCTCAGGCCAAACGGGTTCTCGGTGCTACGGCAAACCTGGAATTCCGCATGGAAGCCCGCCCGGATGCTCCCGCTGGCGAAACAGAGCAGTTCAGTTTCCGCAATGAGCGCCAACGCACTGCCCGCCTGGAGCGGGACACGATTGCTACTGGCAATAATGTGGCAAACGCCCAGCAGGCTTTTGATGAAAATGGCCAGCCTCAGGTAAGCATCACTATGGATTCTATCGGTGGCGATTTAATGAATCGCGCTACGCGGAATGCCATAGGGCGGCGCATGGCAGTGTTGTTCATCGAATTCCGCACCGAAACTGAAACCAGAATGGTGGATGGCGAACCTGTTGAAGTCGACAAGCGTATCGTAGAGAAAGGAATTATCAGCCTCGCGACCGTTCAGTCTGCTCTGGGTAGCAGTTTCCGTATCACCGGGTTGGATTCCATACCTGAAGCATCCGAGCTTGCGCTGCTTCTGCGCGCAGGTGCGTTGGCGGCGCCTATGTACTTTGTACAGGAGCGTACCATTGGGCCTAGCTTGGGGCAGAAGAATATTGACGCGGGTATGATGTCGGTAGCTCTGGGTTTCATTCTTGTGCTGCTGTATATGCTGGTCTATTACCGTGGGTTTGGGGTTGTAGCAAATATCGCTCTGACCATTAACCTGATGCTTCTGATAGCTTGCATGTCCATTCTCTCCGCTACGCTAACGCTGCCTGGTATTGCCGGTATCGTTTTGACAGTGGGTATGGCAGTAGATGCTAACGTATTGATATTTGAGCGCATAAAGGAAGAGTTGAGGTCAGGGGTGTCGCCGCAACTTTCCATTAACGCCGGCTATTCACGTGCGTTTGTGTCTATTTTCGATGCCAACATAACCACATTGCTAGTTGCAGTTATCCTCTTCGCAATGGGCTCGGGCCCGGTAAAAGGTTTCGCAGTGACGCTGTGTATCGGGATTATGACGTCCATGTTCTCAGGGCTGATGGTCAGCCGCAGTATCGTCAATATGGTTTATGGCGGCCGCAGGGTCGAGAAACTGTCGATCGGAGGAAAAAACGCCAATGTCTGATGATCAGAAGCAAAAATTTGATTTTATGGGGTTTCGGAAGTTTGCTTCCGTAATCTCCATTATCTTGGTGGTTGCGTCTATTGTGCTGCTTGGAATCCGTGGCCTTAACTTTGGCATGGATTTTACCGGTGGTACGTCGGTAGAGCTGGAATATGCGCAGGCACCGCAACTGGATGAGGTTCGGTCAACGCTTACCGAAGCTGGTTACGAGCAGTTTGTCGTGCAGAACTTCGGCGCTGATACCATCGTTCTTGTGCGCCTTAACGAATCCGGTAATGATCAGTTAGCTCAGGAGATCGTCAGCGTTTTGACTCAAAATGGTGGCGATCTGAAGCTGATAGGCTCCGAATTTGTGGGGTCGCAAGTGGGCGACGAACTCAAGGAGAACAGCGGTCTTGCGCTTCTCATAGCGCTTGCGGTGGTACTCATCTATGTGGGTATGCGCTTCCAGTTCAAGTTTGGTATTGCGTCGGTGGTGCCTTTGGCCCACGACGTTATTATCGTTCTTGGCATCTTCGCGCTGTTCCAGTGGACGTTTGACCTCACAGTTCTTGCAGCTCTGCTTGCGATTATCGGTTACTCGCTGAACGACACTATTGTTGTGGCAGACCGTATCCGTGAGAATTTCCGGAAAATGCGGGTGGGTGAATCCTGGGACATTATCAATGAGTCTATCCATCAGACTATTGCTCGTACCATAAACACCTCTGGCACCACGTTGGTGGTTCTTCTGGCCCTGTATTTCTTCGGAGGCGAAGCCATTAACAAATTCGCTTTGGCATTGATTATAGGTGTGGTGGTGGGTACCTATTCATCTATCTATGTCTCTGCCAACTTGCTGATGGTGATGGGTGTTTCTCGCGAAGACCTCATGGTGCCTGCAAAAGAGGGCACGGGAGAGGGTGAAGAAGAGGAGCAGCCACCGGAGTGGCTCGACCGTATGTAGTTCAGGTTCCGGGTTAATAACCCGGGCACAAAAAAACCGCCACAATTAGTTGGCGGTTTTTTTGTGCCCTGAACCTGGGTTTGGCTTAGTTCAGGGGTTAAGCGTATTCAGCTCAGGCGGGTAGGCGACCACGGAACGGGTGCAATACCTTGAGAACCTCCCGGAACAGCTTCGGGTTGGCAACTACGAGTTGTCGCGCCTTGTCTGTTGAGGGGTTGCCTGAAAAATCTGCGGTAAGAGCACCGGACTCCATTGCCAAGGCTACGCCAAGGTCGAGATCTGCTGCATCAGGGCGGAAGATAACGGCAGCATCAAGAAGGCCGGCCGAAACCCGCGCTATATCAAGAACAACGCAGCCAGACGTGCGGAACATAGAGGAATTCTGGGCCAATACTGCGGCCATCTCGCCCCACAACAGCGGGTTCTCGCTATTGCGCGCCTGGTCAAGCAGGTTGGTTGCAAGCGCAGCTTTTTCAGCATGCTTGACGTCAGATACCCGAACTCGGCGGCTGTTCAGTGCGGCGCCTCGGCCACGGCTGGCAGAGTATTCTTCGCCGGTGACAGGATTAACCAAAAGAAGGTTTTCCGTACGGTTGTTCTTCTTTTGGGCCAATGCCAGAGCGAACTCAGGGATGCCACGAAGGAAGTTTTCGCGTCCCAAAACCGGGAAAATATGCCAGCTTCGCTCGCTGGTTCCGGCATCTGATTCATTCAGAGGCGCAATGGTGTGATCTTTGTAGGCCTTTTCGAGTTGCTCTGCAAAGTTGTCATAAATGGATTGCTCAACCCGGTCCAACTGGAAGCGACGCTCATCGTCGTCTTTTCCGGTAGGCTCCTGGCGCTCGAAGTGGGCTTTCAGGTAATCCGACCCTTGACGCGCGACGCGCAGGGCCATTTTAATAGCTGGTTGCATCTGTGTGATCGTTATCCGGGAGTGTGAAGGCCGGGTATGATAGCAAAAGATCCCCTTCGTTGTATGTTTTTTGACTCAGGAAAAGCACGGATGCTGCTTTGTCAGGGAATATCCGGAGCGCAGAAGGTATCTGGTTTCTGCTATCATTGCCGCCCTTAAATTTTAACCTCGGGCTAGTCACCAATGCATAAGCCATCTCCGCCTCTGGAAGGGCCAGACGCGTTTCAGGATAAAATCCGAATTGTCCTGGTCGAGACCTCTCATTCCGGGAACATCGGGGCCGTCGCGCGGGCCATGAAAAACATGGGGTTGGCCAATCTTTGGCTGGTTAATCCCAACTCTTTTCCTGATGAAGCCTCATACGCTCGAGCGGCCGGTGCGTCTGACATACTCGACAGAGCCCAGGTGGTGCCAACCCTGGACAAAGCACTTGAAGACTGCATTGTTGTGATGGGTACCAGCGCCAGGGGTCGGAAAATTCCCTGGCCAGTATTGCCGCCACCAGAAGCCGCTGAGATTGCTGCAGAGAAAAGCTTGTCAGGCCCCGTGGCGCTGGTGTTTGGGCGTGAGAACCATGGACTGAGCAACGATGAGCTCCACCTGTGTCATTACCATATTCATATTCCTACAAACCCGGATTACAGCTCGTTGAACCTGTCTATGGCGGTTCAGATTATGTGCTACGAATTGCGTATGCTTTTCTTGCGTAATCTTGAAGATGGCAAAGACAGCCCATACTTAAAGCCGATGTTGGCGCCAGGCGATGCTGGGTGGGATGTGCCGCCTGCCAAGGTGGGTGATGTGGAAGGTTTTTTTGGTCATCTTGAGCAGACGTTGCATGATGTGGATTTCCATCGTCGCGACAATCCCCGGCAATTGATGTCTCGCTTGCGCCGATTGTTCCAGCGGGCAAAACTCGATCAGATGGAAATCAACATTCTCCGGGGCATTTTGAGTGCCGTTCAAAAAGCGGCAGGCGTATCCGGAAATTCCAATTCAACCAAGGCCAGTACAGAGCTGACCGGGCAGGATAATGGCCATGTTTAGGCATTTGCGAGAAGATATAAACAGTGTTTTTCATCGGGATCCTGCCGCCAGGAACACCTTTGAGGTGCTCACTAATTACCCGGGGCTTCATGCTCTGCTAATTCACCGGTTCTCTCATTGGTTGTGGAATGCCGGGCTAAAATGGCTGGCTCGTACAATATCGACCTTGGCTCGATGGTTTACGGGTATAGAGATACATCCCGGCGCAACCATTGGCCGGCGCTTCTTCATTGACCATGGCATGGGTGTGGTAATAGGAGAAACAACAATTATTGGCGACGATGTAACTCTGTACCAAGGGGTTACTCTCGGCGGAACAAGCTGGAATAAGGGTAAGCGGCATCCCACAATTGGCAATGGTGTGGTTGTTGGTGCAGGAGCCAAGATACTGGGGCCCTTTGAAGTAGGCGAGGGCGCCAAGGTTGGGTCTAACTCGGTGGTCACCAAGGCAGTTCCGGCTGGTGCGACTGTTGTTGGAATTCCCGGGCGAATTATCGTGAAGCAAAAAACGGAAGACGATGCTCGCCGTAAGGTTATGGAAGAGCGCATGGGGTTCGATGCCTATGGCGTAACCGAGGAGATGCCGGACCCGGTGGCTCGCTCCATGCGAGCTCTATTGGATCACATGCATGCAGTGGATGATCGCATTGAGATCATGTGCAAGGCGCTGCGCAAAGTGAACAGCGAGTACCAGAACGGAGAGCTTCCGGTACTTGATGAGGGTGACTTTGATTGCGTGCGTGATGAAAGCGAGGAGCGCGGCTGAATACTTGACTGAATTACTTGGTCAATTCATACTCAGTCTCGCAAACTGAGATTCATTCCCATCATGGGGCTGATGCCATGAAGTTGACTACTAAAGGCCGCTACGCCGTTACGGCAATGCTGGATCTTGCTCTCCACGGGGGGCAGGGGCCGGTAACTCTAGCGGATATTTCAGCCCGTCAGGAAATATCGCTTTCCTATCTGGAGCAGCTGTTCTCACGTCTTCGCCGCCGGGAACTGGTGGTGAGTATACGTGGGCCCGGCGGTGGCTATCACCTTAGCCGCGGGGCGGCCAGTATTTACATTGCCGAAGTAGTTGATGCGGTCAGTGAGTCCCTGGATACGACCCGTTGTGGTAATAAGGGCGACTGTCAGAATGGTGAAAAATGCCTGACGCACCATCTGTGGTCTGACTTGAGTGATCAGATTCATCAGTTTCTTAGCGGGATCAGTCTCGGGGATCTGATGCAACGACATGAAATCCGCCAGGTAGCGGACCGGCAGAATCGCCGTCAAGCCGAAGGCGATTCCGACACAATTAATACCGAGCGTCTGATAGATCAGGCGCCCGCCTGAATCAAGCCTCTGTATTTTATGAAAAAGCCTGTTTACCTCGACTACGCGGCAACAACGCCCGTTGATCCCGCTGTTGCGGAAGAAATGATCAAATACCTGACGCCGGATGGTTTTTTTGGTAACCCGGCTTCCCGTTCCCACGGTTTTGGCTGGCAGGCTGAGGCGGCCGTTGAGACTGCCCGAGGTCAGGTGGCTAGCCTGATTCATGCTGACCCTCGCGAAATTGTCTGGACTTCCGGAGCAACTGAATCGGACAACCTTGCAATTAAAGGTGCGGTAGCGGGCCGCGACAAAGCGCACATTATTACATCTGTGATTGAGCACAAGGCCGTTGTTGATACCTGTAAGTGGCTTGAAGCCCGTGGTGTTGAAGTTACCTGGCTGGAACCAGGAAGTGACGGTGTGATTCAGCCACAGCAAGTGTTTGATGCGCTTAAGCCAGAAACCATTCTGGTTAGCCTGATGCTTGTGAACAATGAACTGGGGTGTGTAACAGATATCAGCACGATTGGGGCCGAGCTGCGAGCCCGCGGTGTTCTGTTTCACGTCGACGCGGCCCAAGCTGCTGGTAAGATCGCTGTTGATGTTGCCACTATGCCTGTCGATCTTATGTCTCTCTCGGGGCACAAGGTATACGGCCCCAAAGGTGTGGGCGCACTTTATGTGAGGCGCTCGCCGGATGTTCGCATTGAGGCTCAGATTCATGGTGGTGGCCATGAGCGGGGTATGCGTTCGGGAACCTTGCCAACGCACCAGGTTGTGGGCATGGGCAAAGCATTTGCAATCTCTGAGTTGGGTCTTGTGGATGAGATCCGCAAGCTGGAAGCCTTGCGTGCTGAGTTTCTTGGTGGTCTTGAAGGCTTGTCGGGGGTGTCGCTCAATGGCTCAGAGACGTGCCGTGTGCCGGGAATAATGAATCTTTCTTTTGAAGGCGTAGATGCAGAGTCTCTGATGCTCGGCCTTAGGCAACTGGCTGTTTCATCCGGATCGGCGTGCGCGTCTGCCACCATCGAGCCTTCTTATGTGCTTCGCGGTATAGGGTTGAGTGAAGAGTTGGCCCATCGCGCACTAAGGTTTTCCATCGGGCGCTTTACCACGTCAGAGGAAATTGCCTTTGCCAGCGCACAAATTGTTGATGTTGTTACCCGCTTGCGCGCAGTGCGGTAGGCAGTGGGCCTCTGACTGCGTATAATCGCAGGCCTGAAATTCACCCGTATTCCATAACCCAATCCCTATAGGAGAAGTACCATGGCTAATGAGCGCACGCTTTCCATCATCAAGCCCGATGCAGTTGCAAAAAATGTGATCGGTGAAATCTACAGCCGTTTTGAAAAAGCCGGCCTGAGCATCGTAGCGTCACGCATGATGCACCTTACCCAGGAGCAGGCTGAAGGCTTTTACGCTGAGCACAAAGAGCGTCCTTTCTTCAATGATCTGGTTGCGTTCATGACTTCTGGTCCTGTTGTGGTTCAGGCTCTGGAAGGCGAAGGCGCCATCCTGAAGAACCGCGACCTGATGGGTGCAACTAACCCTAAAGAAGCCGACGCCGGTACGATCCGCGCTGACTTCGCTACATCTATTGATGCGAATGCGGTTCACGGTTCCGATTCTGCAGCTTCTGCAGAGCGTGAAATCGCTTACTTCTTCAGTGACAACGAAATCTGCCCGCGCGGCTGATTTTGTTGGTCGGGGGCTGCCATTGGTGGCCCCCGCATTGATTATCTGATCGAGGTTATAGAATGACAGCTGCTGCTGAAAAGACCAATTTGCTGGGAATGCCGAAAGCCAAGCTTGAAGCTTTCTTTGAATCCCTGGGGGAGAAGCGTTTTCGCGCTACTCAAATGCTCCAGTGGATGCATCAGCGGGGTGTGGATGACTTCGATCAAATGACCAATGTGAGCAAATCCCTGCGGGAAAAGCTCAAGGAAATAGCTGTGATTCGCGGCCCGGAAGTTGTCTACGACGAAACGTCGAAAGACGGCACCCGCAAGTGGGTCATGCGTATGGATAACGGCAACAGTGTAGAAACTGTTCTCATACCCGACGGCGAAAGAGGCACCTTGTGTGTGTCTTCGCAAATCGGCTGCACCCTTGATTGCACCTTTTGCTCAACGGGCAAGCGGGGTTTTAACAGAAACCTGACGGCTGCCGAGATTATCGGGCAGGTGTGGGTGGCGCGCAAAGCTTTCATGCCGTTTGAGCCAGGTCCGGATCGGCCAATTACCAACGTTGTCATGATGGGGATGGGGGAGCCCCTGATGAATTTCGACAACGTGGTGGATGCAATGAATCTGATGATGGAGGATCTCGCTTATGGAATCTCCAAGCGTCGGGTTACCCTGAGTACTTCTGGTGTGGTTCCGGGCATTGATAAACTGGCGGAAGTTACCGATGTTTCACTGGCCATTTCCCTGCATGCGCCCAATGATGAACTGAGAAATAAACTGGTCCCGCTTAACAAGAAGTACCCGATTGCGGAACTTCTGGCGGCCACTAAAAGGTATTTCAGCCGTCTTCCTGACAAGCGCAAAGCCACCATTGAATACACGGTTATTGAAGGCATGAATGATAAGCCAGAGCATGCTCACGAACTGGCGGAGTTGCTGCGGGATATTCCCTGTAAGATCAACCTTATTCCCTTTAACCCGTTCCCGGAAAGCGACTTCCGTCGGCCTAGCATGAACGCTACCCGGCGTTTTCAGGCTGTTCTTAACGAGGCAGGCTACATCGCAACCATCAGAACAACTCGCGGCGATGATATTGATGCTGCATGTGGTCAGCTTGTCGGGCAGGTAGAAGATCGTACCCGTAGAAGCCAACGATACATCAATGTTCAGCAGGTGAATTCCTGAAAGGACGCTTGCAGTGCTTAACCCGCGAGGAACGCATTCTATGGCTAAAAAATTGCTAAATGGACGTTGTTCTGTAGCAGCCTTGTTGGTTGCTCTGTTAGTCACCGGATGTGTCACCACAACCGATAACCGTTTTTCCCGAGAAGCGGATCGTCAAAAAGCTGTTGATAATTATGTTGAGCTTGCTTCAGCCTATATTGGCCAAGGTAATATCGAGCGTGCGCGACATCACCTGGATCGTGCTCTCGAAATAGAACCGAATAGCCCTCAGGCCCTTGCCGCTCTAGGATTGATTTATAATGCTGATGGCGAGTCAGAGTTGGCCGAAGAGAACTTCAAAAAAGCAATCTCCAAGGACTCAGGGTACACGCGCGCAAGAGTGTATTATGGCGCCTTTCTGTACTCCAAGCAGCGGTTTGCTGAGGCGCGCGATCAGTTTAGTGCAGCGTCCAGAGATACGAGTTACAAAGATCGTGGGTCTGTTTTTTACAACCTGGGCATGACACAGGAGCGCCTTGGAGAGCAGGACGATGCAATCGTTTCCTATCGTCGCGCGTCGGAGCTTACCCGTGGCGACGCCCGCTCGTTGCTTTCGCTCTCCCGGGTGATGGTTGAATCGGGCGATGTGGCCGGGGCCAAGCGCTATTACGACCGCCTTTTGTTGATCATGCAGCGCAACCTGAATTTGCAGCATTCGCCCGAGAGTCTTTTTACGGGTATTCGTATTGCGCGTTATTCCGGGGATCGTAATCAGGAAGCCAGCCTGGCTTTGCAGTTAAAGAACAAATACCCGGAGTCGGTAGAGTACCAACAATACAAGGCATTGATTGCAAATGACTAGTGATGACTCCCAACAAAATGCAGCGAAAGAAGCCGTTGGCCAGCAACTGAAGCGGGCTCGGGAAAAGCAGGGGCTGAGCATTGCCCAAATTGCCGACGCCCAGCATTTGAGGAATGGCGTTGTTCAGGCTATTGAGAACGGCGACTATGCGCAAATCGACAGTGAGTTGTTCCTTAAGGGTTATGTTCGGGCCTATGCGAAGCAGGTGGGCCTGGACGCTGACGCCATTATTGCAGACCTCAATGTTGAGCTTGAGCCGGCACGAATCCAAAAGGCACGGGAAATGGAAGCCAACCCGTTAATTGATATTGAGCGCCGGAGGCGGAGAAAGCGCCGCATCGCCAAGCTTTTCTTGCTGATTGTGGCAATCGTGGCAATGGGTGCCCTGATCGTTACATTTGTTGTGCCGAAGTTTACTGCTGGCCAAGCAGACGCGGAGCTTCCTGCTTCAACTGATATTATGGCCCAGCCTGATGACGCGGTGCCGGAAGATGAGGTCAGCCTGCCTGTCGAGCCCAGCGGTGATGATGCTGGCAGTGGAGAAGGCGTGACGGATTCTGGCTATCTCGACGAAGCCAATGCGGAAGGACCGGAGGTCTTCGATAGTCAGGCTGAGCAGGTTGTCGAGCCTGAAGTGACGGGCCAGATACCCGCTGTGGCTCAAACCATAGAACCTGCTCTGGTACAGGTGCCGGTCAGCGATGAAACTGGTCCTGTGTCGGGGATGCTGGAAATTGCGTTCACGGGTGATTGCTGGGTGCAGGTACGTGATGCCAGTGGAAACCGTTTGGCGAGTTCCCTTCAGCGAGCGGGCGATACACTGCAGGTGTCTGGCAAAGCCCCTTTGAAGGTTGTTATTGGCGCTGTCAGCACCGTCGATAGCATTCGCTTCCAGGGAGAGACTGTAGACATAAGGGACTTTCCAGTAGTGAACAACCGTTCTGAGTTCACGCTGACTATCTGAACATCTTTTTGCACTTATCTATATCGGTCGTAAGCACATGAAACACGAATCCCCGATCAAAAGACGCAAATCCCGCCAAATCATGGTTGGGGACGTACCCGTTGGTGGCGATGCACCCATAGCCGTCCAGAGCATGACCAACACCAATACCTGCGATGTTGACGCAACGGTGGGTCAGATTACTGCGCTGCAGGATGCAGGTGCCGACATTGTCCGGGTATCTGTGCCCTCAATGGAGGCTGCCGATGCCTTCGGAAAGATTCGCGAGCGGGTGTCCCTGCCGTTGGTTGCAGATATCCATTTTGATCATAAAATAGCGCTGCGGGTTGCCGAGCTTGGTGTGGATTGCTTGCGTATCAATCCTGGCAATATTGGTCGTGACGACCGGGTGAGTGCTGTCATCAGTGCCTGCCGTGATCGCAACATACCTATGCGTATCGGCGTTAATGCCGGGTCACTTGAAAAAGAACTTCAGCGCAAATACGGCGAACCCACGGCGGACGCCTTGGTTGAGTCGGCCATGCGCCATATCGATATTCTTGACCGGCATGATTTCCAGAACTTCAAAGTGAGCCTGAAAGCCTCGGAAGTGTTCATGACGGTGGAAGCCTACCGCAAGATCGCGACCCAGATCGATCAGCCGCTTCACCTCGGCATCACCGAGGCAGGTGGGCTCCGGTCTGGCACGGTTAAATCATCTATCGGCCTTGGCATGCTGTTGATGGATGGCATAGGCGATACTATCAGGGTGTCGCTGGCCGCAGACCCGGTCCAGGAAATCAAAGTCGGTTTCGATATTCTCAAAAGTCTTCGCTTGCGTAGCCGGGGCATTAACTTTATTGCATGCCCAAGCTGCTCCCGCCAGAACTTCGACGTTATTCAGACCATGAACGATCTCGAAGTACGCCTCGAAGACGTAAATGAATCCCTGGATGTCGCCATCATCGGCTGCATTGTTAACGGCCCCGGTGAAGCCAAAGTGGCGGATATCGGTTTGACGGGAGGTAGCCCCAAAAACCTGTTTTATAGGGCGGGAAAGCCAAACCAGAAGCTTGATAATGCCAATCTTACTGACGATCTTGAACGGCTGATTCGTGAAGAAATCGCCCGGAAGAAGGAACAGGAAGATGCCATTATTGCGCGCACGGGCAAGTGATCGAGCGGGCACGATTTTCCAGCAGGAATTAAGGGTTTACATTGGCTAAGATTCAGGCAATACGCGGGATGAATGATATCCTGCCAGAACAGACACCCATCTGGCAGTTCGTTGAGTCCACCGCGCGCAAAGTGCTCCGGCAATATGGGTATCAGGAAATCCGGATGCCCATTGTCGAGCAGACAGATCTGTTTAAACGCTCCATTGGCGAAGTGACCGATATCGTCGAAAAGGAGATGTACACCTTTGAGGACCGTAACGGCGATAGCCTGACGCTTCGACCTGAAGGAACAGCTGGGTGTGTTCGCGCTGCTGAAGAGCACGGTCTGTTGTTCAACCAGACCCGCCGGTTGTGGTATACCGGGCCGATGTTCCGGCATGAGCGGCCACAAAAAGGACGCTATCGCCAGTTCCATCAGATTGGCGTTGAGTGCTTCGGTATTCAGGGGCCGGACATTGATGCAGAACTGTTGATTCTTACTGCCAGGCTCTGGCAGGAACTGGGTCTTACAGATCATGCTCGTCTGGAAATTAACTCAATCGGGTCATCTGCTGCTCGCAAAGAGTTTCGTGGGGCATTGGTTGAGTACCTCACGCAATACAAATCAGAGCTTGATGAGGACAGCCAGCGACGGCTCGATACAAATCCGCTGCGCATTCTGGACACCAAAGACCCGGGCACCCGCAAGTTGCTTGCCGATGCACCGCGTCTGGAAGACTACCTTGATGCAGAATCACGTGAGCATTTCGGGCGGCTAAAAGAGCTATTGGATGCTGCTGACATCGCCTACACCGTTAATCCAGCCCTGGTTCGTGGGCTCGATTATTACGGGAAAACTGTTTTTGAGTGGGTTACCGAGAGCCTTGGTGCCCAGGGAACTATCTGTGCAGGCGGTCGGTACGATGGCCTGGTAGAGCAGCTTGGCGGCAAGCCGACGACTGCTGTCGGTTTCGCCATGGGGCTGGAACGTCTCATTCTGCTGCTGGATACCCTGGGGCTTGTACCCGAAGAGGCAAACAGCAATGCAGATGTGTATGTAACTGCTATGGGTGATGCAGCAATAGCACCTGCGATGGCGCTGGCAGAAACCCTGCGCAATCAACTCGATGGCCGGGTTGTAATCAGTCATTGTGGCGGTGGCAGCTTCAAAAGCCAGATGAAAAAAGCAGACAAAAGTGGCGCTCGGTATGCAGTGATTCTGGGCGACAATGAAATTGAGAATGCAACGGCAGGTCTCAAGCCGCTGCGTTCCGATGAAGAACAAAGCAGTGTGGCACAGAGTGATCTTGCAGCGGTGCTGGCGAAAGCCTTGGCGAACTGAATTCGTACCAATATAAAAGTAATAAACCATTACAGGAGTCATCATGGCGGAATTGCGCACCGAAGAAGAACAGGTTCAGGCGATCAAGGACTGGTGGAAGAAAAATGGCAGTTCTCTGCTCATTGGTATCGGTGCCGCCCTTGCGATTGTGTTCGGCTGGCAGGCTTGGCAGAACCATCAGGAACAACAGCGAGCCGAAGCTGCCAACCAGTTCGCCACACTGTTGAACGCGTTCGGTAATCAGGCGGATGAGACTGCCAGTGAAACCGTTGCGTTTGTGGCTAACACATTGCGCGAAGATCATGCCGGAAGCGCGTATGCCGTATATGGCAACCTGATTCTGGCTCGTCAGCAACTGGTTGAAGACCAGGATGCAGAAGCAGCCGTTGCGTCTCTTGAGTGGGCTCTGGAAAAAGCCGGTGACCATAAAGCACTGGCGCTTGTGGTTCGCAATCGCCTGGCTCGCGCTCAGTTCTCTGCCGAGCGTTATGATGATGCGCTGGCGACCATTGATGGCGCAGGGAATGCGGAAAGTGCCGATGCTTTTGCTGCAATTTTCTCTGAATTGCGTGGAGATATTCTTTTGGCAAAGGGTGACAAGAAAGGTGCGCTTGACGCTTATCTGGCGGCCCGTGAACAAAGCCAGCAAGGCCGCAGCGGTATTTTGGAGCTCAAGCTTTCTGATCTTGGCGTTGGAGAGGAGGCCTGATGAGGTTTGCTGGCAGCAGGCTGTTTCGGGCGGGTGTTTTTTCTGTCCTTATAGCAGGGCTGGGTCTGGCGGGGTGCAGCACAACCGATACCTTTGAACAACCGGTGCCGGTTCCTGAAGTGGACACTACCGTTACGTTTAAAACTGTCTGGAAAATGTCGGTCGGCGACGGGCATGATGACGATTTTCTGTATCTGGCACCATTGAACGCTGGAGAGGTTGTGTATGCAGCCTCCGCTGACGGTGCGCTGGTTGCTGTGAATTCGGAAACCGGGAAGTTGCTGTGGAAGCGGGAGCTTGAAGATCGCATATTTGCGGGTGTTGGCGGGGATCTGGACCAACTCTATCTGGTCACTCGTGAAGCAGATCTGATTGCGGTCTCCCGTGAAGACGGGCGCGAACTGTGGCGCAAGGCCTTGCCCACAGAAGCTTTGGCAGCACCTCAATCAAACGGATCTCTCGTGGTAACCCAGACAACGGATGGCAGGGTTCTGGCCTTTAATACAACTGATGGCGAAATAGTCTGGCAGTACGATGGGGTGGTGCCAGCTCTGTCGCTGAGGGCCGCTGCCGCGCCATTGGTAGGCGGCGATGTGGTGATTGCGTCGTTCTCCAACGGAAAGCTCATGGCCTTGGCTGCCGAATCGGGCCAGCCTTTGTGGCAGTACGAAGTTGGGCAGCCTCAGGGACGCACGGAGCTGGAACGGCTGGTAGATATTGCGGGTCAGCCGTTGGTGCTTGATAGTGCGATAATGGTCTCTGGATACCAGGGAAAACTTGCTCTGGTCGATATACGTACCGGTCAGGAAATATGGAGCCGTAAGGCATCCAGCTTGCAAGCCCCAATGATTGGCGGTGGCAATATATATATGTCATCTGCTAACGGCGATGTTGTTGCCTACCGTGGCTCTGATCGCAGAGAGGTATGGCTTCAGGAAGGATTGTCCTGGCGCCAGCTGACTCAGCCGGCTGTTTACGACAACTATCTGGTTGTTGGCGATTACGAGGGTTATCTGCATGTACTGTCTGCAGATGATGGACGCCTTGTTGGTCAGACGCGCTATGATAGTGATGGCCTCCGGGTTCCATTGCAGCGCCTGGCCAATGGTAATCTGATGGTTCTCGGAAACAGCGGTAAATTGTCTGTATTCACACTGAGGGATCGGAACGGATCTGCGCTTCCTCAACGCTCTGGCCAAAGGCCGGGCCTAAATTAACTGTATAGCGAACCATTATGACCCCAGTAATTGCCCTTGTTGGCCGGCCAAATGTTGGCAAGTCGACATTATTCAACCAGATGACGCGTTCCCGCGATGCTCTGGTGGCGGATTTTCCCGGCCTGACCCGGGATCGCAAGTACGGTGAGGGCACTTACGAAGAGCAGCGCTTTATCGTTATTGATACCGGTGGCCTGACAGGAACAGAAGAGGGGCTGGATATCGAAATGGCCCGGCAGTCCATGCAGGCCGTAGACGAGGCAGACATAGTTCTTTTCCTGGTTGATGGACGTGCAGGCCTGACTGCCGGGGACGAAATGATAGCGGATCATCTGCGTCGGTCGGGCAAGCAGGCTCATCTTGTGGTTAACAAGACCGACGGACAGGATCCCGATGTAGCTGCGGCTGAATTTTATAGCCTCGGGTTTGCATCAACGTTTATGGTTGCCGCATCCCACAACCGCGGCATACGATCTATGCTCGAGATGCTCCTGCCTTCTGCAGAAGAGCGTGAAGCAGCCGATCGGGCGGATCGTTATCCGGGTATTCGCATTGGCATTGTTGGTCGTCCCAACGTGGGTAAATCCACACTGGTGAACCGCATGCTGGGCGAGGAGCGGGTGGTCGTTTATGACATGCCTGGCACGACCCGGGATAGTGTTTATATCCCTTATGAGCGCCACGAAAAACAATATACTCTTATCGATACCGCAGGTATTCGTCGCCGCAAGAATGTGAATGAAGCGGTGGAGAAGTTTTCCATTATCAAAACATTAAAGGCCATCGACGACGCCCATGTTGTGATACTGGTTATTGATGCCCGTGAAGGGCTTGTTGATCAGGATTTGCACCTGATCGGGTTTGTCCTTGATGCGGGCCGATCATTGGTCATTGCGGTCAACAAGTGGGATGGCATGGATCCTGAAGCCCGCGCTCAAGTGAAGGAGCAGGTGAAGCGCCGCCTGGACTTTCTCGATTATGCCGACAAGCACTATATCTCTGCGCTCCATGGCTCTGGCGTGGGGGTTCTGTACGAGTCAGTGGAAGCCTGTTATGAGTCGGCTATGGCTAAATGGCAGACCAACCGACTGACAGCCATTCTGGAGGATGCTATTGCTCAGCATCAGCCGCCTATGGTTCGCGGGCGCAGAATCAAGTTGCGCTATGCACATCAGGGGGGATCTAACCCGCCGGTAGTTGTTGTCCATGGCAATCAGACAGATGCCTTACCTGGCTCATACAAGCGCTATCTCGAAAACACGTTTCGCAAAGTGCTGAATGTGACTGGTTCACCAATCCGCTTTGAGTTCCGTTCCGCCGAGAACCCGTTCGCCAACAAGGTTGATCGGAAGACGCCTCGCCAGAAGGTTAAGCAGGACAATGATCTGAAGGCAGGTCGTCATGTGAAAAAGACCCGTCAGAAAAGCACCAAACGCTGACAGGCCTGTTTGTTGAGCGGGGCGGCTCAGGCCAGCCCCGCATCCTCAACCTGTTTTGCCTGCACCGCTGTCAGTGCAATGGTAAACACAATATCCTCTACTAACGCCCCCCTCGAGAGATCGTTAACCGGTTTCCTCAGGCCCTGAAGCATTGGGCCAATACTCACCACATTAGCGCTACGCTGAACCGCCTTATAGGTGGTGTTCCCGGTGTTGAGATCCGGGAAGATGAACACCGTCGCCTTACCCGCAACCTTGCTATTCGGCGCTTTGCTCCGCGCTACGCTTTCGATGGCTGCAGCGTCGTATTGCAGCGGGCCATCAATAAGCAGGTCTGGCCTGCGTTCACGGGCTATTCTGGTTGCTTCTCGCACCTTCTCCACATCGTGCCCACTGCCTGACTCGCCAGTGCTGTAGCTGATCATGGCAACGACGGGCTCCACACCAAACGCTTCTGCAGATTCAGCGCTCTGGATTGCGATATCGGCCAGATCCTCTGCATTGGGGTCGGGGTTGATGGCGCAGTCACCGTACACCAATACCTGTTGTGGAAGCAGCATGAAGAAAACCGAAGACACTACTTTTGCATGGTCATGGGTCTTGATTAGCTGCAGGGCAGGGCGCACGGTGTTTGCGGTGGTGTGGATAGCGCCGGAAACAAGTCCGTCGGCCTCATCCAGAGCGACCATCATGGTGCCCAGAACCACGTTGTCTTCAAGCATCGCCTCGGCCATATCCGGCGCGAGCCCTTTGTGTTTGCGCAGTTCGACCATGGGAGCGATATAGTTTTTTCGCACCTCAATCGGATCAATGATTTCAATATCCTCGGGCAGCTCAAAGCCTTGCGACGCTGCTACATCTCGAATTTCTGCTTCGTTGCCAATCAGGGCGCAGCGTGCAAGTTTGCGTTGGTGGCAAATGATTGCTGCCTGAACCGTGCGCGGTTCGCTGCCTTCTGGCAGTACGATGCGCTTGTTTGCTGCCCGCGCCCGCTCAGATAGCTGATAGCGGAATGCCGGAGGGGACAGCCGGCTCTGAACTTCAACGCGCAGGTGTTCCTGCAGCCAGTCTGTATCAATCTTGGTTGCTACTGCTTCCATTGCTTTCTCAACGCGGTCGGGATCGTCAGTGGGAATCGCGTTGGAGAGGTTCGCCAGCATGTGGGCGGTTTCGTAGGTATTGGCAGGTGAGCTCAGTACTGGTAAGCCTGTATGCAGGGCCCGCGAACACAGGTCAATCACCCGTTGATCAGGCATAAGCCCGCCGGTCAGCATGAGGCCCGCCAGGGGAACGCCATTTAACGCCGCAACGGCCGTTGTCACAATAATGTCTTCGCGATCGCCGGGGGTCACCATCAGGGTGCCTGGACCCAGAGTTTCCGTCATATTGCGGATGGAGCGTGCGCAGACAGATACCCTTTGCACCCGGCGAGTGTGCATCTGGCCTTCATACAGCACCGGCACATTTAGCTCCCGGGCAATATCAGACACACGCGGTGCTAATAAGTCAGACTGCCACGGGATCTGGCCCAGCAAGCGGAAGCGCCCATCCCGGAACACCTTGCAGCTATTGCGGTAGTCTGGAGTTTCACCTTCGGTCTGGCTGATATTGCTGTAGGGTTCCATTCCTGAGCGCTCGGGTTCACCAAGCTTGTTGAGGATAACGGCAATTACATCCTGAGCCGAGACATCGGAAAACAGGCGTGCAGCGAAATCCAGCTCCTCATCGAGTTCGAGAGGGCTGCTCTTGCCCGGTGTGCTGACCAACACCACGTCTGAACCCAGATTACGCGCCACTTCCACGTTAAGACGGGCTATGTAGGCTTCGCGACGGTCGGGAACAAGGCCTTCAATAATCACAACATCGACATCTTTGGCGACTTTCTGGTATTCGCCTACTACTGTCTCCATGAGCAGATCGGATTTGCCACGGTTAAGCAGGTGCTGAGCCTTCTTCAGGGGAATCGGTTCAGGGGGCTGCAGATGGCTCCGCGAACGGACAAAGGTCACGGATGAATCCTTACCATCGTTATGCCGCGACTCGGCCTGGTTTACTGACTGGTAAAAAGGCTTGTAGAATCCAACGCTGATGCCAACGCGCTCCATGGCGCGCAACAAGCCCAGACAAACAGATGTGAGCCCAGAATCCATTGAAGTAGGTGCAATAAACAGACTTTTAGCCATAGAAAGAGGTTCCGGTAGTTCAGGTAATAAGTTCTGGTGGCAGGTTCTGGCGATAGAGTAAGCAGACAGCCCGGCAGATCTATCTAAAACTGGCAGCCAGGCGCGAAGCCTCGCGTGCGATTACAAGCTCTTCATTAGTCGGGACGACCAGGACCGGGAATCGCGAACCGGCACTTTCTATTCTGCCACCGCTTTGACGACCGTTGTGCTCATTCCTGTCTGCATCCAGCTCAAACCCGAGCAACTTCAGATGCCCTAGTGTTTTTTGCCTGACCCGACTGCTGTTTTCGCCAATACCGCCAGTGAAAACCAGTGCATCAAGGTGGTCCAGTGATGCCATCATGGCGCCAACGTACTTTGCCAAGCGGAAACAGAATATGTCGATGGCAAGAGCTGAAGGCTCGTGTCCTTGATCAGCCAATTCACACAGGGTGCGCATATCGTTGGTTTTGCCAGAGATTCCAAGGAGCCCGCTGTTCTTGTTAAGCTCCTTATGAACGTCGGCTAACTGCATACCCCGGGAACTCAGGTAATCAAAGAGCCCTGGGTCAATGTCACCGCAGCGGGTTCCCATTACCAGCCCTTCCAGCGGTGTCAGCCCCATGCTGGTGTCGACACTGAAACCATCTTTGATTGCCGTAATACTGCAACCATTGCCCAGGTGGGCGGAAATGATCGAGGTGGTTGCAAGGGTTTTGTCGAGTAGGCGAGCGGCTTCGTTGGCCATGAAGAAATGGCTGGTTCCGTGGAATCCATAACGCCTTACGCTCCAGTCCCGATAGAAGGATTCGGGCAGTGCATATAGGTATGCATGGGGTGCAAGAGTCTGGTGGTAAGCGGTATCAAACACGGCGACTTGCGGTGTTTCGGGAAATTGCTCCCGGGTGGCTTCAATCCCGGCAAGATTGACCGGGTTATGAAGCGGAGCCAGGCCTGCGCAGTCGTTGATGGCTTCAACCACATCATCGTTGATCAGAACAGCTTCGCGGAAGGTTTCGCCCCCGTGCACCACGCGGTGCCCTACAGACGTGGGGGCTGCCGGCATTAACTTACGCTCGCGAAACGCCAATACCAAAGCCGTCAAAGCCTGTTTGTGGTTGGCATTGCGCGGCAGAGGTACAGTGCGGTCATCACCATCGATTCGCGCAAATGCGTCTGATCCGTTCAGTCTCTCTGCTATCGCAGAGGCCAATTTGTTTTCATTTTCATCGAATAGCGCAAGTTTCAGAGACGAACTGCCGCAGTTAACGACAAGAATGGATTGTGTCATGTTTCCCTGGTTCCCTGAGTGTCACGTTTGTGTCTGGTGATTGGTATTGAGCCATTCATTGAACTCCCCGGCAGGGAGTGGGCGGCTGTAGAAATAGCCTTGAGACATATCACAGCCTTCCTGCTTCAGGAAAAGGGTCTGTGCTTCCTCTTCAACGCCTTCCGCTATGATAGTCAGGCCCAGGCTGTGTGCCATGTTGATTATCGCACGCACAAGGGAGCCTCCCCCTTGGGTTTTGGTCACATCGTTGATGAAGGTGCGGTCGATTTTCAGGGTGTCGAACGGGTAGCTCTTGAGGTAACTGAGAGCTGAGTAACCCGTACCGAAATCATCGACGGAGAGGCGAATGCCAGCCCTATCCAGTTCCCTGAGAATTTCGGCAGTTTCGATTGAGTTGTCTAGCAGCAGGCGTTCGGTAATTTCCAGTTCCAGCAACTGCGGAGCCAGGTCGTTGTTTGATAGCGCGCGCATCACTGCGTTGATAAACCCGGAGTCCCTGAACTGTCTTGGTGACACGTTGACTGAAATTCCAATGTCCCGGCCAGTGATTGCCCTCCAACCGGTGGCTGCAAGGCAGGCTTGCTCAAGCACCCATTCGCCAATGGCAATGATAAGACCTGTCTCCTCGGCCAGCGGAATAAAGCGATCCGGCATTATCATGCCCATAGCAGGGTTGTTCCATCGCAGTAGCGCTTCTACAGCGTGCACTTCGCCGGTAGCGGTCTTAACAATTGGCTGAAAATAAAGTTCGAACTCGTTCAGCTCCAATGCTCTCCGCATGCGGGATTCCATTTGTAGCCGCTCATGGGATACCTCAGACATTTCGGGGGTGAAGTGTGCGTATGAGCTTTTGCCCTGACGCTTTGCCTGATACATGGCAGCATCCGCGTGCTGTAGAAGGGTGCCGCTGTTGTCGGAATCGGTCGGGAAAATTGCAATACCGATGCTGGTCGTAACAAAAACTTCCTGGCCATTCAGGGTATAGGCCGGAGTAAAGTTTGAAAGAATGCGCTCAGCTACCTGTGCCGCGGATTCAGAGCCATTTAGCCCTGGCAGTATCACAAGGAATTCGTCGCCGCCAAGTCTTGCAACGGTGCTTGTTCCCCGCAGACAGCTGGATATTCGCCTCGCAGCTTCAATCAGCAGATTATCGCCGGCATCGTGGCCCAGGGTGTCGTTGATGTGCTTGAAGTTATCAAGATCCAAAAACATGACCCCAACCATGGAGCCCTCGCGGCGAGCTTGAGCCAGTGCCAGTTTGAGCCGGTCCAGCGCGAGCATGCGGTTAGGCAAACCCGTCAGTATGTCGTAGTTTGCCTGGCGCAATAACTGCTGCTCGTAGCGTTTTCGGATGCTAATGTCTTCACCAAGAATAAGGTAGCCCGTTGCTTCACCGGTGCCGTCCTTTATGGGTGTTACGATCAACTGCTCCCAAAAGCGCTCGCCATTGCGCCGTGCACTGTTCACTTCACCCTGCCACACACCAACGCGCTGAACCTGCAGGCGGATGGATTGCCATAGTTGGCGGTTTTCACGGATTTCCATGCTGTTGTCGCTTAATGCGCCAGGGTGTCGGCCGACAATCGCTTTTGCGTTATAACCCGTAAGCTGTGTGAACTTGTGGTTTGCAAACTCGACCCGCCACTGACGGTCGCAAATAACAACGGAGGAAGGGCTTTGCTCAATTGCCATGGAAAATTTATGGATTTCGGCGGCATCTTTTTCCTGGCGCACCATGTCGTCATTCAGACGCTCGCGCATCTGATTTATTGCATCGCTTACCCGACCAATTTCATCGTTGCGGTGCGACGGCGTGTCTGGACGGTCAAGAGTTAGAGGGGTGCCGAGGTTCTTCAGGGAGATGTCTTTGGCGTAGTTGGCCATAGTTGTCAGATGGCGGGTAACAAAATGCTGAAAAACCCAGATGATTAGTATCGATACAAAAAAAGTCTTAAGGAATTGAGTGGCGAGAATAATGCCTACCTTAACTTTCAGGTCCTCATAAACACGATCCAGATTGGCTGTTACCGTGAGTTCACCCAGCTTGAATGTCCCTTCGCCCTCGTGAACCAGGTCAAATTGGTGCGATTTGGTATCGGAACCTCGGGGGATCTCCCCCATAACCAGTTCAGAGTCGGGCTCAATGCCCAGCCTCAGATGAACAATGTCTGGCAGGCTGAGAATCCCTTCCATTTGGGTCTGGAGCAGTTTTTGGTCAAGGGCCCAAAGGCTTCGGGCCAGACTGGATGCGTATCCGGATTCAACCACATGCATGCGGCTGTCAATCTGCGAAAGGTCTTTGCGGTAATCAGAATAGATTTGAATAGCCGATGCAATCAGCGTGAAAACCGAGCTGAATAGAAGTATCCAAGCAAGCAGCCTGAAGGACAGGGGAGAGCCCGAGCGAAAACGTTGTAAGCGTGTCGGCAGTTTCGGCATCTTGTACGTCAGCCACCCAGTCCGGTTGATATAAGCGGATAGTCCATTATTGGCTGACTATAACAGTCCTGTTATCCAAATTCCCTGCAAATCCGCGAAAACGTGGGAGAATTATGTTCACTTTTGTATTCGCGTGTTTTTGAGTTACAGCAGTGATGCTGCCATTGATGTAGATCAATATCTGTATTCTGGAGTGACGTAATCTGAGCTTAATCAAGTTTGAATAAGGGCAGGAGAAGAATTATGTATATGGACGTGGTGGTTTTCGCTGGAATTGCGACTGTATTACTTATGGTGGCTTTTTTTGTTGGCGTAGGCATATTCGTGATGCGAGACCAAAAATCTCACGCTGCCAATCTAATAAAGAAGGATATCAAGCTGGATAGAAAGGCCGCCTGAAAGGGCGAGCCTTGACTTCGGCAGATAAGCGCATTTTTCTTCTCGGGTATTTTGAGAGGTAAAAATGGCGTCCCCTAGGGGGTTCGAACCCCTGTTGCCGCCGTGAAAGGGCGGAGTCCTAGGCCACTAGACGAAGGGGACGCAACGCTTTAAACCTTTGCCTCGTCGAGGTGGCGCGTATATTAGGTAAGCCTTTCACCCCTGTCAACGTTTTTGATGTAAAAAAAACGAATAAGTTATTTGGTGGCATCTTCGAGCGCTTCTGCGAGCATCGGATAGCGAAACTCGAATCCGGCGTCGATCAGTCTTTCTGGAATCGCCTTTTGACCTGTTAACAAGAGCCGTGACATGTCTCCCAGCGCCAGCTTAAGCACTTGTGCCGGAACCGGGAAAATGGCGGGTCGCTTGAGAGTGTGAGCGAGGCAGCTCGTAAACTCACGGTTGGTGACAGGGTTGGGACTCACTACATTGTAGGCTCCGGAGGCCTGTGGCGACTCCAGCATCCAGATAAGAGCCGCTACTGCATCCTCACGATGAATCCAGGGCATGTATTGATGCCCGGAACCGAGTCGCCCGCCGAGTCCAAGTTTAAACGGTAAAACCATGCGTTTTAAAAAACCTCCCTCAGGACCTGCCACAATGCCGGTTCTGGAGAGGCATATGCGTACCCCAAGGGGCTGCAGCTTGAGTGCTGCATTTTCCCAATCCCTGCACATCTGGTGAGTAAACTCATCGTGAGGCGCAGTACCTTCGGTTACTCGTGCGTCACCCTGATCACCATAAAAGCCAACGGCTGAGCCAGAAACCATGGCCTTGGGTTTTTGTTCCCAGCTCTGAATGACCTTTGTCAGGGTGTTGGTCAAGCCAATACGACTATCGGAAAGTGCTTGTAGTCGCTTGTCACTCCAGCGCTTGTCGGCGATGCCTTCCCCTGCAAGATTGATCACGGCATCGTAACCCTGGTGGCCGCGGAGGCTTTCAAGGTTATGGATCACCTCCACCGGGCCACACAACATGCGTACCACATCGGCAGGCTGCCGGCTTAAAACAGAAAGCTTGTAGCCACGATCAAGCAGTTTTCTGCAAAGTTCTCCGCCAATAAAGCCAGTACCACCGGTTATAAGTACGCACTTGTTCATGATGTTGCTCCCTAATCGTCGGTGTTATGGGCGAGCTGCTGTGTCACTACATCCTTGATTGCCTGTCCCAGCAAGGGGTTCTCTCCAATAGGAGGGGATAGCGTAATGCTTGCCCCTGTAGAATTTTCAAGAGCTTCGATCATGGCTGGCACATCTTTGCGCAGGTGACGTCCGGCGGCGAGAAAGAGTGGAACAACGGTGAATTCCAGGCTCCCGGCTGACACGCCTTCATGCACGACAGCCTCCAGGGATGGTTCAGCCAGCTCCATATAGGCAATTCTGGAGTTGGTTACAGCCTTTAGCGTCGGCTCGGCGAGAGTTTCGAATGTGTTGCACCAGCGTTTGTCGCTGCTGCCGTGGGCTAACAAAATGACGCGACGACTGCTCATCAGCGCTCCTCTATGATCTGTCAAAGGTGTCTGTCGTAAATCTGGTTGCGGGCCGGTATTCTCTGTTGGTCCCGTCAATCAAGATAACAGGGTGTTCTTTAATGTTCGATTGGAAAGAGATTCTGGATTTCTGGTTCGGAGAATTTGATGAAAATGGATTGCCTGATAGCGAACACCGCAATCGTTGGTTTCGCTCAAGCCGGAAGTTCGACCAGGAGATACGTCGCCGGTTTCTTTCCATGGTTCTGTTTGCGTCGGAACAAGGGCTAGATCACTGGCGTAAGACACCAGGTGGTCGGTTAGCTGAGATTATCCTGCTCGACCAGTTTTCCAGAAATATTTTCCGGGGCGGCGCACTTGCGTTCGAGCAGGACAAGCAGGCGAAGGAGCTTTGTAAAGAGTCTATGCGTAAGGGGTGTGATGTTGCGCTCCCGCCGATTCAGCGCGCATTTATGTATATGCCGTTGCAACACTCGGAGCGACTCGATGACCAGGCTCTGTCGGTTGAGTGTTATGAGCAATTGGTCGCATCCACTACGGGGATGCTGCAGGATTTTTTGAAAAGCTTTCTACGATCCGCGCAGGACCACCATGAAATCATTGAGCGTTTTGGCCGGTTTCCTCATCGAAACCAGGCGCTCAGAAGACCCTCTAGTGAGGCGGAAAGGGACTATTTGGGTACCGCTAATCGATTTGGGCAATAAAAAGTTTGGAAAGGAGGTTGACGAAAGGGGCGGGATGCGTAGAATACACATCCGTTGTCAGCGCAAGCTGGTCAATATTGCGGGAATAGCTCAGTTGGTAGAGCACGACCTTGCCAAGGTCGGGGTCGCGAGTTCGAATCTCGTTTCCCGCTCCAGATTCCGGAAACCCGGCCTCGAAAGAGGCCGGGTTTTTTGTTTTTGGTTATACTTGCCGCCTCCCCACACTTGATTTTGGCTCTGGAGACGCGCCTTGAAAGTTCACTCACTCCATGTTTACCCAGTAAAGTCCCTCGCTGGTATTGAGGTTTCCTGTTTTGAAATGGATGACTTCGGCCCTAAAGGCGACCGGCGATGGATGATAGTCGATGAGGAACGCCGCTTTGTTACCCAGAGGGAGCTTCCGGTGTTGGCCAGGGTAACAGCCTCTCTGTCTGCAGAGGGTGTCAGTATCCGAATACCGGGTGAGGGCGATTTCACATTGCAGCAGACAGGTCAGGAACTACGAGTGCTGGTCTGGCGCGACTGGGTTAAAGCTCTTGAGGGCGAGTCGTTTGCCAGTGAAGCGCTGAGCCGCTTTTGCGGCAAGACTCTGCGTCTTGTCTATATGCCCGATTCCTCGTTTCGGCGGGTCGATGCCGGGCATGTAAGTGAGTATCGCCGTGTAGGCTTTGCTGATGGCTTTCCTTTTTTGATCACCAATCTGGCTTCATTGGATGAGCTGAATGGGCGTCTTGACGCGCCCGTAGATATGCGCAGGTTTAGGCCCAACATTGTTATCGAGGGCCCGGCTCCCTGGCAGGAAGACCACTGGCGTAAGATTTCGGTGGGAGAGCAGCGCTTCAGTATCGTGAAGCCAAGTTCCCGCTGTGTTCTGACCACCGTTGACCCGGATACGGGCCTAAAAGATCCCGGTCTGCAGCCCTTGAGGGCGCTCTCAGGTTACCGCAGAACGCCAGATGGCGTAATCTTCGGCCAGAATGCTATTCATGAATCCCCCGGAGTGATCCATGTGGATGATTCCGTCACTGTTATCGAATCGGAGTAGAAAACAACGTGCCACTGTTAACGCTGGACTCGATTTCCCTGGCTTTCGGAATGCACCCGCTGCTTGATCAGGCTTCACTGAATATTGAAGCTGGTGAGCGGGTGTGCCTGTTAGGAAGGAATGGCGAGGGTAAGTCGACTCTTCTGAAAATCGTGAGCGGCGAGGTTGTTCCGGATGGTGGCAAGGTGCGCCTTGACGATGGCGCGGTGTTGGCGGTTTTGCCCCAGAACCTGCCGTCTGACGACACCAGGACGGCATACGAAGTTGTGTCGGGAGCCTTCCCTGAAGCGGGTCAGCTTCTTGCAGAGTTTCATACGCTTACACAAAGCGCAGACGAGTCCAGTCTTGATCGTATGATGAAGGTTCAGGAGCGTATCGAAGCGCTTGACGGGTGGCGGCTTGATCAAAAGGTTACGGCCATTCTGGCGCAATATGGTATTGATCCGGATCAGCGGCTTAATACGCTTTCCGGTGGATGGCAGCGCCGTGTTCTGTTGGCAAAAGCACTCGTTGGAGAGCCCGATATTCTTTTGCTGGATGAGCCAACCAACCATCTTGATGTGCCAGCCATTGCATGGCTTGAGGAGGCTCTTGGTGCGTTTCGTGGCGCCATGCTTTTCGTGAGCCACGATCGTGCTTTTATCAGGCGGATGGCTACCCGGGTTGTGGAGCTGGATCGCGGCAAGCTGGTTAGTTTTGCAGCTTCTTATGACCGATATCTTGATCTGAAAGAAAAGGCCCTTGAAGAGGAAGAACGGGAAAATGCCCTTTTCGACAAGAGGCTGAAACAGGAAGAAGCCTGGATACGCCAGGGCATTAAAGCTCGTCGCACTCGCAATATGGGTCGGGTCAGGGCGCTGAAAGCGATGCGGGAAGAGCATCGGCAGCGTCGGGTCAGGGGTGGCACAGCAACCTTCGCAGTGGAGGATGCGGCACGCTCAGGCAAGCTGGTGGTTGAGGCAGTGGGTGCCGGCTTTGCGTACCCGGATGGGGCAGCCATTATTCGGGATATGAACCTCACTGTGCTTCGGGGCGACAAAATTGGCCTTGTGGGGGAGAACGGAACTGGTAAAACAACACTGGTACGCTTGTTACTGGGTAGTCTTGAGCCAACACAGGGCACCATCCGCCTGGGAACAAATCTCGAGGTTGCCTATTTTGACCAGCTTCGTGGTGAACTCGACCTCAGTCTGAATGCTCTCGACAACTTGTCGGAAGGTCGGGAATTTATTGATATCAACGGCCAAAGCAAGCATGTGCTCGGCTATTTGCAGGAGTTTCTTTTTACTCCTGAGCGGGCGAGATCCCCTGTTCGGGTATTCTCCGGGGGTGAGCGTGCAAGGCTGTTGCTGGCCAAGCTGTTCAGTAAGCCGGCAAACATTCTGGTGCTCGATGAGCCAACCAACGATCTGGACGTGGAAACCCTTGAGTTGCTGGAAGAGCAGCTTTCCGAGTTTGCCGGTACCGTGATTGTTATCAGCCACGACCGTGAATTCCTCGATAACGTTGTAACGGAAACGGTTTTCCTGGACGGTTCTGGCCATGTGCGGGAATACGTAGGTGGATACAGCGACTGGCGTCGACAGGGGGGGCGTTTCCCGGCTGAGGCAACGGGCGCGCGACCCGATCGGCACGACAAAGCGGCAAAGTCAGGGAAGCAAAATAGTGGCAAGGGCAATATTAATTCTGTTGCGAAGGATGTTCAGGTCGCAGCGGGGTCGCAAGATGGCGATACCAGTAAGCCCAAGCCAGTCAAGTTGAGTTATAAGTTAAAGCTCGAACTTGAACAGTTGCCGGGGCAAATAGAGGCCTTGGAACAGGATATTGCGAACATTCAGGCACGAATTTCTTCTGCTGACTTCTATTCAGGGGCGGCTGAAGAGGTTGCAGAGGTTCTGGAAGAGCTGGAGCAGAAAGAGCTCAAGCTCGAGAAGGTGATCGAGAGGTGGATGGAGCTGGAAGAGCAGGCACTTGGTTAAGGATTTCAGATACAAAAAGCCCGGTGGCAAGGAATTGCCCCGGGCTTTTCTTTAAAGCTGGATGTTGCAGGGCGACTTAGCGAATTCTGATCGCTAAAACGTCGCACTCTGTGCCATGCAAAACGCCATTTGCAGTGGAGCCCAGTAGCAGCTGGAAACCCTTCCGTCCGTGGCTTCCCACAATCACCAGGTCTGCAGCCTGTTCTTTGACCAAGCGGTGTATCTCCGATTCCGGCCGGCCCACAGTTACAATCTGGTTGGTTTTATCAACGCCATACTGAGCACCGTATGCAGCAAGCTGTTCCCGGGCGGCCTTATCGAGCTGAGTTTGAAGCTCGGTAAGGTCCATTGGAATATCTCCGCCATAGGCATACCCCACTGGCTCCACAACGTGCACCAGAACAAGGCTGGCACCGTGAGCTTCGCTCATGATCTTTGCTTTTTCCAGAACCTGAGGTGCTTCTTCGGTAAGATCGATAGCAACCAGCATCTTTTTGTATGCAGACATCCCTAACTCCTTTTGTATCGGCTTTCCTACAGCATAATACGCGAGCCCGACCGGGGGAAGGGCTCCGGTGCTGCTCAGGCGTTTTGCTGGAGCAAAGAGATAACGGAAGACAGGCTTTCGAGAATGCGTTTGGAATACCGGTCGATTACAAAACCCACGTTGTTTTCGTTGTAGTTGATATAAGAGCCCCGGATGAACTGCCATTTTGCATTTACATCGCTCAAAAGTTCACTCAGCTCTTCTTTGCTTTCGCCTGTACTCATTGTTTCAAGCAGCATGTCGAATTCTTTAGCCTGATCATCAAGTGACGTTTCGAGGGCAGAGCCTTGAAATATTTGAGCAACCGAAGAGTTGGTGCGAACCGAGTACTTGGCCATCATCTGGGCGATGACGACTGCTCCCATCCGGGCTGCTTCTACCCGTGGACTTGTTTGTGTCTTCGAGGTTTCCTGGGCAATCTGGTAGAGTTCGGATGCCTTGCTGTTCATTTCCAGCGCCTGGTTGGCCATGTCTGAAACTAGCCGCAAGTCCGGATAACCAGTTGTCCGGACATCGTTTATGTTGTCGCGCATCAGGTTTTTGAATTTATCGAACTGGCTGTTGAGCTCTTCAAGTTGCTCATTGGATAGTCCGCCACCTGTGTTGCTCGTAACGAGGTTCATGGCGTCGTTGGCTGAGTTGATACCCGCCACAATCTCGTTCAAGGTATTGGTGCTGCCGGATCCGATAAAACGGTAGTAGGCGTCAAGCGCGACATAATTGCTTACGCGGAAGTTATGTAGCTGGGCGAGGAAGTCGTCAGACTCCTGTGCCTTTACGTTCATGGATGTGAGCAAAAACAGAAACAGTGAGGCAACCATAGAGGCGCGAGCGCCCAGGTAGGTGGATTTCATCGGACGGATTCTCCGTAAAGCGTTTATTATTGTGTACGAAAGTCGTAGATCGAAGGTAAAGTAAGTTTCCCGGCCAATCAAGCAGTTTTGCGGGCCCGGGATTCGGGAAATGTAAATATCTTTGAAATTTGCATCGCGAAGTTCAGGTGCATTCTCTGTACTGGCTTGTAAAGCCTTGATAGATAAGCATACTGGCTCGTAATGTAGGTGTTATTTCCGCATGTTGCGTCTGATCACAAAGAAACAAATTGACAAACGTGCTGTTTTTTCACATCGTGTGCCCTCACGATTCAAACGACTGTATGAATTTTTAGTCGTTTGATCGGGCAGTGACAGAAATCTCGCTGCATCAAACAGCTCTGACGACTCCTCAAGCGAGGCCGTTCAGAGTTGGAGGCAGTTCCAAACACAGACTGGAGATCAGTTGATGATTTACGAAGGTAAAGCCATCACGGTTAAAGAGATCGAAGGCGGGATCGCTCAGTTGGACTTCGACTTGCAAGGCGAGTCGGTAAACAAGTTCAACCGTCTTACCATTGAAGAGCTCCACGCCGCGACTGATGCACTTAAAGCACAGAAGAAACTCAAGGGCCTGGTAGTAACCAGTTCCAAAGACAGTTTCATTGTTGGTGCCGACATTACAGAGTTTACTGATCTGTTTGCCGGTTCCGAAGAGGATCTGGTTGCCAACAACCTGAAGGCTAATGCCATTTTCAGTGCGGTAGAAGATCTGCCGTTCCCGACCGTAACAGCTATTAACGGCATTGCGCTGGGTGGCGGTTTTGAAATGTGCCTGGCTACAGACTTCCGGGTTATGGCTCCCAAGGCAAAAGTAGGCCTGCCAGAAGTTAAGCTGGGTATTTTCCCTGGCTTTGGCGGTACTGTTCGCCTGTCCCGCCTTGTGGGTGTGGATAACGCCGTAGAGTGGATTTGTGGCGGTGCAGAAAACCGTGCCGACGTGGCTTTGAAGACAGGCGCTGTTGACGCCGTCGTTGAGCCAGAAAAGCTCGTTGAGGCTGCTGTTGCCATTATTAACCAGTGCAACGAAGGCAAGCTTGACCACGAAGCGCGTCGCGAAGAGAAAAAAGGCAAGATCAAGTTGAATGCCATGGAAAGCATGATGGCATTTGAGATCTCCAAGGCGTTTGTTGGTGGCAAAGCGGGTAAAAACTACCCTGCACCAGTAGAAGCTATCAAGGTGATGCAGAAGCACGCCGGCATGACTCGCGATAAGGCGATTGAAGTTGAAGCGAAAGGCTTTGCCAAAATGGCGAAGACCAACGTTGCAGCTTGCCTGGTAGGCTTGTTCCTGAACGATCAGGAACTGAAGAAGAAAGCCAAGGCGTGGGAAAAAGAAGCGTCTGATGTGAAACTGGCTGCTGTTTTGGGCGCTGGTATCATGGGTGGTGGTGTAGCTTATCAGTCAGCACTGAAAGGCACGCCGATCATCATGAAGGACATTAACCAGGACGGTATTACCCTGGGTCTGAATGAAGCCAAGAAACTGCTGACCAAGCGTGTCGATAAAGGCCGCATGAACGCAGGTCAGATGGCTGACGTTCTCAACAGCATCACTCCAACTCTTAACTACGGCGATTTCAAAAACGTAGATCTGGTTGTTGAAGCCGTTGTTGAAAATCCGAAAGTTAAAGATGCAGTTCTGCGTGAAGTAGAAGATGCGGTTCGTGAAGACGCCATCCTGACGTCTAACACCTCGACCATTTCCATCGACCTACTAGCCAAGAACCTGAAGCGTCCGGAAAACTTCTGCGGTATGCACTTCTTCAACCCGGTACACATGATGCCGCTGGTTGAGGTTATCCGTGGTAAGAAGACCAGTGATCGCGCTATCGCAACCACTGTGGCTTACGCCAAGGCAATGGGTAAGACTCCAATCGTTGTAAACGATTGCCCGGGCTTCCTGGTTAACCGCGTTCTGTTCCCTTACTTTGGCGGTTTTGTTGGTCTGGTACGCGACGGCGCCGACTTCCAGAAAGTCGATAAGGTTATGGAAAAGTTCGGCTGGCCGATGGGCCCGGCATATCTGCTGGACGTTGTTGGCATGGATACCGGCAAGCACGCTGGTGAAGTAATGGCTGACGGCTTCCCGGATCGTATGAAGCATGCAGAAACCACTGCAATTGACGTAATGTTTGAAAACAACCGTTACGGTCAGAAGAATGATGTTGGTTTCTACAAGTACGAACTGGACCGCAAGGGCAAGCAGAAGAAGGTTGTCGATGAAGAGACCTACAAGCTGCTTGAGCCGGTTGTTCAGGGTAAGAACGAGTTCAGCGATGAAGACATCATTGCTCGCATGATGATTCCATTGTGCCTTGAAACCGTTCGCTGCCTGGAAGATGGCATTGTTGAAGACCCGGCTGATGCCGATATGGGTCTGATCTTCGGTATCGGCTTCCCGCCGTTCCGTGGAGGCGCCCTGCGTTATATCGACGACATGGGTGTCGACAAGTTCGTTGAACTGGCAGACAAGTATGCAGATCTTGGTCCTTTGTACCATCCGACCGATAAGCTGCGTGAAATGGCCAAGACTGGCAAAAAGTTCTTTGGTTAACCCTGAACGAGATTTCCGAACGGAGAAAGATCTATGAGCCTTAATCCGAGAGACGTTGTCGTCGTCGATTGCGTGCGGACTCCGATGGGTCGTGCCAAAAATGGTTGTTTCCGCCATGTGCGTGCGGAAACCCTGTCGGCTACGCTGATCGATGCTCTTTTCGAGCGTAACCCGAAGCTCGACCCGAAAGAAGTTGAAGATGTGATTTGGGGCTGTGTAAACCAGACCAAGGAGCAGGGCTTTAACGTGGCGCGGCAGATTTCTGTGCTGACCCGTATCCCTCATGAGTCTGCAGCCCAGACTGTTAACCGTCTGTGTGGTTCTGCCATGAGTGCAATCCATACAGCAGCCCAAGCCATCATGACCGGCAACGGTGATGTGTTTGTGGTTGGTGGCGTGGAGCACATGGGCCACGTACCCATGACGGAAGGTTTCGACCATAACCCGGCTGCTTCCAAATACACTGCTAAAGCCTCGAACATGATGGGCCTGACAGCAGAGATGCTGGCAAAAATGCACGGCATTACCCGCCAACAGCAGGATGAGTTTGGTGCTCGCTCACATCGTCTAGCCCATGAAGCGACCCTCGAAGGCCGTTTCAAGAACGAAATCGTGCCTGTTGAAGGTCACGACGAGAATGGCTTTAAGGTGCTGATTGAGCATGACGAGACTATTCGTCCCGACACCACCGTGGAGTCACTGGGCCAGCTTAGACCGGCTTTTGATCCAAAGAACGGTACGGTAACGGCGGGTACTTCTTCTCAGCTGACAGACGGTGCCTCTGCTATGGTCCTGATGTCTGCAGAGCGTGCAGAAGCACTGGGTCTGAAGCCGATGGCGAAGATTCGCAGCATGGCCGTTGCTGGATGTGATCCCGCAATCATGGGCTATGGCCCTGTACCGGCAACCAAAAAGGCACTTAAGCGTGCAGGCCTGAAAGTTGAAGATATCGACTTCTGGGAACTGAACGAAGCCTTTGCTGGTCAGTCTTTGCCAGTGTTGAAAGACCTGAAACTGCTGGGTGTGATGGAAGAGAAGGTTAACCTGAACGGCGGCGCGATTGCTCTTGGGCATCCGCTGGGCTGCTCTGGTGCCCGTATCTCTACCACTCTGCTGAACGTAATGCAGGCTAAAGGCGGTAAGCTTGGTGTATCCACCATGTGTATCGGCCTAGGCCAGGGTATTGCGACGGTCTGGGAGCGCCTGTAATCCGTTAAGCGGGTTCAGTAACGCTTTCATGGGAGGCCCGGCATTCGCCGGGCCTTTCTTGTTTCAGGGTGGGTGCAGAGTGCTTCTCTAAAACTTGAAAAATGCATGACTGAAACAAAGAATGGGTTGTCTTGCTATTCCTGACACTGTAAAACAGTGAGCCTATACATAATGGCGGCTTCTATAGTTTTTCCAGCCGATTGATTTTACAGCGAGTTTACGGTCTGCTTGTATGTCGACCGATTTATCGCCAAGGATACAGATCTCCGATATGGGTAAAAGTCTCGTAATTGTCGAGTCACCAGCGAAAGCGAAGACCATTAACAAGTACCTGGGTTCTGACTTCATCGTAAAGTCCAGCGTTGGGCACATTCGTGATCTGCCAGTTAGTGGCAGTGGGTCCCAGTCTGATCCGAAAGAACGTGCCAGGCAGGCGGCGCTTACGCGCAAGCTCAGCCCTGAAGACAAGATTGTGCATAAAAAGCGCAAGGCACGGGAGCAATTGGTTGCTCGTATGGGGGTTGATCCAGACAATGACTGGAGTGCCCGATACGAAGTCCTTCCTGGCAAGGAAAAGGTTGTTAGTGAGCTCAAGCGTCTCGCAAAAAATGCCGACCACATTTACCTCGCAACGGATCTTGACCGCGAAGGGGAGGCTATTGCCTGGCACCTGAAGCAAGCCATTGGTGGCGAGCCTGAAAAATACCGCCGTGTGGTGTTTAACGAGATCACCAAGCGTGCCATTCAGGAAGCATTTGAAAACCCGGGAAGTCTCGATACGAATCAGGTGAACGCTCAGCAGGCTCGTCGCTTTCTCGACCGGGTTGTTGGTTACATGGTGTCGCCGCTATTGTGGGCCAAACTCGCCCGCGGGCTGTCTGCAGGCCGTGTTCAGTCAGTGGCTGTACGTTTGATTGCGGAGCGGGAGCGGGATATCCGGGTGTTTGTACCGGAGGAATATTGGCAGTTGTTTGCCGGGCTTGGTGCCAAGGCCGCTGCGCAGCCGGTTCGGTTTGAGGTTACCCGCTACGACGGCAAGCCTTATCGTCCGGTTAACGAGCAGCAAAGCAATGAGCACGTAGAGCGCCTGAAGGCTGGCGCCTTTGAGGTGGCCAAGCGGGAAGACAAACCAACCAGGTCTCGCCCGGGCGCACCTTTTATTACCTCAACGCTACAGCAGGCTGCAAGTAACCGCCTTGGGTTCAGTGTCAAGAAAACCATGATGCTGGCACAGCGGCTGTATGAGGCAGGTTACATCACCTATATGCGTACCGACTCTACCAACTTGAGTCAGGACGCGATTAATAGCTGCCGGGAGTTCATCAAGGATCAGTTTGGTAATCGTTATTTGCCTGAGAAGCCCAAAGTTTATGGCAGCAAAGAAGGGGCTCAGGAAGCGCACGAGGCCATTCGTCCTACAGAGGTGTCTCGCAAGGCCGCGGCAATCAGTGGCTTGGAAAAAGACGCTGAGAAGCTCTATGACCTCATCTGGCGTCAGTTTGTTGCCTGCCAGATGTCTGAGGCCGAATTCCTTAGCACCTCTATCGTAGTGGCTAACGGCGATTACGAACTGCGTACCCGTGGTCGCATTATCAAGTTTGAAGGTTTTCTGAAGGTGGCCCCTCAGTCGGCCAAGAAAGAAGAAGACGTTGCCCTGCCAGACATCAAGGTAGGTGAGTCTCTGAGTCTCGAAAAGCTCGAGCCAAGCCAGCACTTTACCAAGCCAGCGCCTCGCTATACGGAAGCAAGCCTGGTTAAAGAGCTTGAAAAGCAGGGTATTGGTCGGCCATCCACATACGCATCGATCATCTCGACCATTCAGGATCGTGGCTACGTGCGTCTGCAAAACCGTCGCTTCTACGCTGAAAAAATGGGTGAGATAGTCACGGATCGCCTGTGCGAGTCGTTTTCCAACCTCATGGACTTCGATTTTACCGCCAAGATGGAAGGTGATCTTGACCGCATTGCTTTAGGCGATGTGGAATGGAAAAAGGTTCTTAACGACTTCTATGCCAACTTCCGTCAGCAGCTGGAGTCTGCTGAAACGGCTGATGGTGAAGGCGGTATGCGCCCGAACGACCCGACCGAAACCAATATTCCCTGCCCAACCTGTGCGCGTAATATGCAGATTCGTGTTGCAAGTACGGGTGTGTTTCTGGGCTGTTCCGGATATTCGTTGCCGCCGAAAGAACGCTGTAAAACAACCATCAACCTGGTGTCAGGTGATGAAGTTGTTAGTGCTGATGATGATGTTGAGGGCGAGGGCGAGACCCGGCTGCTGCGTAAAAAACGACGTTGCCCTATTTGTGCAACGGCCATGGACAGTTATCTGGTGGATGAAACCCGTAAGCTCCACGTTTGCGGTAATAATCCCGACTGTGCCGGGTATGAAGTGGAAGAGGGCACTTTCCGGATTAAGGGCTACGACGGCCCCACGCTTGAGTGTGACAAGTGCGGTTCTGAGATGCAGCTCAAAACCGGGCGCTTTGGTAAGTATTTCGGGTGCATGAGCGACACCTGTAAGAATACCCGCAAACTGTTAAAGAGTGGGGAGCCGGCGCCACCCAAAATGGACCCGGTACCAATGCCAGAGCTGAAGTGTCAGAAAGTCGATGATACCTATGTGCTGCGTGATGGCGCATCAGGAATGTTTTTGGCGGCTAGCAAGTTCCCGAAAAACCGTGAGACTCGGCCACCTCTGGTTATGGAGATTAAGCCGCATCGTGAGGAAATAGATCCGAAACACGATTATCTGATGGAGGCGCCAGAGCGTGATCCTGAGGGCAATCCGACTGTCATCCGTTATAGTCGCAAAACCAAAGAGCAGTATGTGATGACGGAAAAAGACGGTAAGGCTACGGGCTGGTCTGCATGGTATGTGAACGGAAAATGGCAGCCCCGGGAAAAGTAAAAAGATAATCAAGGCTGGTCAGGCCAATAAGAAAAAAGGTCAGAGCGCAAGCTCTGGCCTTTTTTGATTTGGCTGAGTTCTTTTTAGGCTTATCTGAATTTCCGCAATCTTTGAATAAGTGACGACGTATCCCAGCGTTTACCGCCCATCTCCTGAACGTCGCCATAAAACTGGTCTACCAGGGCTGTAACCGGTAGCGAGGCGTTCACCTTGCGTGCTTCATCGAGGCATATGCCGAGATCTTTTCGCATCCAGTCAACTGCAAATCCATGATCAAATTCACCGTCAATCATGGTTCCTGAGCGGTTTTCCATTTGCCAGGACTGTGCGGCGCCCTTGGAAATGACGTCAACGACTTTTTTAACATCCAGATTTGCCTGTTCGGCAAAATGAAGAGCTTCCGATAGTCCTTGTACCAAACCGGCAATGGCAATCTGGTTGACCATTTTCGTTTTTTGGCCGCTTCCTGCAGGGCCCATAAGATTCAGGGCTCTGGCGTAGTGCTGCAGTAGCGGCTGAGCTTTCGAGTAGTCTTCATCTGAGCCGCCGCACATAATGGTAAGCTGTCCCTTCTGGGCACCCTGTTGACCTCCTGACACTGGTGCGTCGATAAAGCCCATACCAACCCTGCCTGCAGCCGCGGCAAGCGTCTCAGCTACGCCGGCAGAAGCAGTGGTGTGGTCCACAAGCACGGCACCGTGCTTTGCGTGCGCCAGAATGCCACTCTCGCCTTCATAAACCGTAATCAGGTCCTTGTCGGCACCAACACAGGTCATTACAAAATCAGCGTCTTTGACGGCTTCTTCTATGGTCTGACAGGCGGTTCCCGGGTAATCCCTGGCCCACTGAACCGATTTGTCCGTTGAGCGATTCCATACCCGAACGGTAATGCCGGCTTCGGCCAGATGGCCTGCCATGGGATAGCCCATAACGCCAAGACCGATAAAGGTTGCGGTTGTCATTGGTTTCTCCTTGTAGAGTTCTGGAGCTTAACTTAGCACAGCGTCAACAGATTGCAGGCGATAAGACACGTTAATTAAAGGAATAAAAAAGGCCGCTGAATCAGCGGCCTTTTGGGCATTACGACAGGCAGGACTTATTTTTTTGGGTAGTCCCGTGCTGGAGAGCCAGTGTACAGCTGGCGTGGGCGGCCAATGCGATAGTCACCGCTGACCATTTCGTTCCAGTGGGAGAACCAGCCGATTGTCCGCGCCATGGCAAAGATTACCGTAAACATGGATGTCGGGATCCCGATTGCCTTCAGAATGATGCCTGAATAGAAATCTACGTTCGGGTAAAGCTTGCGCTTGACGAAGTATTCATCTTCCAGGGCGATTTGCTCAAGACGCTGGGCGATCTTCAGAAGAGGGTCGTTTTCCAGCCCGAGCTCGCTCAAGACTTCGTGCGCAGTTTCGGCCATAACCTTGGCGCGCGGGTCGAAGTTTTTATAAACCCTGTGCCCAAAGCCCATCAGTCGGAAAGGATCATCTTTGTCTTTAGCTCTGGCAATAAACGCATCGATGTTGGATACGTCGCCAATTTCCGCAAGCATATCCAGAACAGCCTCGTTAGCGCCGCCGTGCGCGGGGCCCCAGAGAGCCGCAATGCCTGAAGCGATACAGGCGTAAGGGTTGGCGCCGGAAGAGCCTGCCAGTCGCACAGTTGATGTGGAGGCATTCTGTTCATGGTCAGCGTGAAGAATGAATATCTTGTCCATCGCTTTCCCAAGAACCGGGTTCGGCTTGTATTCTTCGCACGGCGTGCCGAACATCATCTGCAGAAAGTTCTCTGCATATGACAGGTCATTGCGCGGATACATGAACGGTTCGCCCTTGGAATATTTGTAACACCAAGCCGCAATTGTTGGCATCTTGGCAATCAGGCGATGGGCTGTGATTTCCCTTTGTTTTGGGTCGGTGACATCCATCTGGTCATGGTAGAACGCAGACAGGGCGCCGACTACACCACACATAATGGCCATAGGGTGCGCATCACGGCGGAAGCCATGGAAGAAATTGCGCATCTGGTCATGCAGCATGGTGTGCTTTTTGATTGTTTCGTGGAACTGCTTGTTATCTTCGGCAGTTGGCAGTTCGCCTTTCAGCAGCAGGTAGCAGACCTCAAGGTAATCTGAATGCTCTGCGAGCTGCTCGATTGGATAGCCCCGGTGCAGTAGAACACCTTCGTCGCCATCGATGTAAGTGATAGCAGACTCACAGGCGGCCGTAGAGACAAAGCCCGGGTCGTAAGTGAAAACGCCATTCTGGACTAGGCCTCTAACGTCGATAACGTCAGGTCCAACGGTGCCGGAATAAATCGGTAGCTCAATGGACTCATTCCCCACCGAGAGCGTGGCTTTCCTGTCGGTCATAGTGCTCTCCTGTTTATCAGCTTTGACAGTGCTAGCTGTCTTTATAGTTGCGCGAGAAGGCGCGTATTATCGCAAAACTGGCGGCAAAATATAGGGCGTTGGCTTTTTTTGTCAATGAAAGAGTAAGGAAACATTACGATCATCCCTTTGCTGTAAATCAGGGATATCACGAATAATGCGGCCTCGGATGGAAAAAAGCATTTGTCAATACGCTTAATAGCTTGCTCTGCTACAGTGCTCACGCGGCTTAGGCGTGTGTTGCGCGTTTGTAATTATACGGGCGTCTCCTTATAATCCCTAGCCCGGAATTGGGGATCCATCTTCACGGATGCTTGTGCGTAGCAAGCTACCTTGTTGGTGCTCACCCTCCTGAACCAATCGTCTGTCGATATCGTATTCAACATTCGATCGTTACATACCAACTAACCGCCGCCGGCTTGCCGGTTCTGCGGCACCAAAAGAGAGTGTGAGAGCGCTGTGAATAGCAAACGACCAGTAAATCTCGATCTCGGCACGTTTCATTTTCCGCTGCCAGCCATTACGTCCATATTGCACCGCATCAGCGGCATCATCATTTTTGTTGGTGTTGCGTTCATGCTCTACGGACTCCAGCTTTCCCTTTCAGGGGAAGAAGGCTTCAGTCAGGTCAGTGAACTGCTGAACAGCTTCCTTGCCAAGCTGATTACCTGGGGCATTCTGTCTGCTCTGCTTTATCACCTGGTTGCGGGTATCAAGCATCTGCTTATGGATATGGGTATTGGTGAAGAGCTGGAAAGCGGGCGAGCCGCTGCAAAAATCACAATTGCAGTCTCCGTTATCCTCATCGTTCTGGCGGGAGTTTTCGTATGGGCATGAATAGTGTGACCAACATTGGCCGTAACGGTATCCAGGATTGGATTATCCAGCGGGTTTCTGCATACGTTCTGGCTTTTTATACGCTGTTTTTGATTGGTTTTTTTGCCATAAATACTGAACTGGACTACCAAACCTGGTCGGCTTTGTTCAGTCAGACGTGGTTCAAGATCTTTTCATTGTTGGCCTTGCTTTCAATCGGCGCTCACGCGTGGGTCGGGCTTTGGACCGTGTCTACCGACTACATCAAGTCAGCAATGCAGCGCTTTCTGTTTCAAGCAGCATTCATTCTGGTTAGTTTTGTGTATGTGGTCTGGGGAATCCAGATTATTTGGGGGCTTTGATCGATGTCTAACATTAAGACCATCTCTTACGACGCAATTGTAATCGGCGGCGGCGGTGCCGGCATGCGAGCGGCCCTGCAGTTGACTGAGTCGGGCGTTAAAACCGCGTGTATTACCAAAGTATTTCCAACTCGTTCGCACACGGTATCTGCCCAGGGCGGTATTACTTGTGCGATCGCAAGCGCTGACCCCAATGACGACTGGCGCTGGCACATGTATGACACTGTTAAGGGGTCTGACTACATTGCCGACCAGGATGCAGTTGAGTACATGTGCTCTGTTGGGCCTCAGGCTGTTTTCGAGCTTGAGCATATGGGCCTGCCTTTCTCCCGTACTGAGCAGGGGCGCATTTATCAGCGTCCATTTGGTGGACAGTCCAAAGGTCCGGACAACCCGACTCAGGCAGCACGTACTTGCGCAGCCGCTGACCGCACCGGCCATGCTCTGCTGCACACGCTTTATCAGGCAAACCTGAAGGGCGGCACTACCTTCCTGAACGAGTGGTACGCCGTTGATCTGGTCAAAAACAGCAAGAACGAAGTTGTTGGTGTTGTTGCCATTGAAATTGAAACCGGCGAAGTGGCTTACATCAAGTCCAAGGCAACGGTTCTGGCAACTGGCGGCGCTGGTCGTATCTACGCTTCGACCACCAACGCGCTGATTAATACGGGCGATGGTATTGGCATGGCGCTGCGCGCGGGATTCCCGATGCAGGACATGGAAATGTGGCAGTTCCACCCAACCGGAATATACGGTGCTGGTACGCTGGTAACGGAAGGTTGCCGGGGTGAGGGTGGCTACCTGATCAACTCTGAAGGCGAGCGGTTTATGGAGCGCTACGCTCCGAACGCGAAAGACCTTGCGGGCCGTGATGTTGTTGCGCGCTCCATGGTTATCGAAATCCTTGAGGGTCGCGGCTGTGGCCCCGAGAAGGATCACGTGTTGCTGAAGCTGGATCATCTGGGCGAAGAAACACTGAACCTGCGACTACCGGGTATCTGTGAGTTGTCTCGCACATTTGCTCACGTAGACCCTGTTAAAGAGCCAGTTCCGGTTGTTCCTACCTGTCACTATATGATGGGCGGTGTTCCTACAAACGTAGGCGGCCAAGCGCTGACTCAAGACGAGAATGGTAATGATCAGCCCATTCCAGGTCTGTTTGCCTGTGGTGAAGCTGCTTGTGTTTCCGTTCACGGTGCAAACCGCCTGGGCGGTAACTCGCTTCTGGATCTGGTAGTTTTCGGTCGTGCGGCAGGCCTGCATATCGAAGAGCAGTTGCGCGGTGGTTTTGAAACTGATGGCGCAACTGATGAAGATATCAAGCGTGCGATGGCCCGTCTGGATCGCCTGAACAGTGCTTCTGAAGGTGAGAGCGTTGCTGAAGTTCGTAAGGATCTTCAGAATTGTATGCAGCTCTACTTTGGTGTATTCCGCGATGGCAAGAGCATGGAAGAAGGCTTGAAGAAGCTTGAGGCCATTGGTGAGCGTGTTCGCAACACCAAGCTTACGGACACCAGTAATGCGTTCAACACTGCGCGCATTGAAGCACTTGAGCTGGACAACCTCTTCGAAGTGGCCCTGGCGACTGCAATCGCTGCAAACGAGCGTAAAGAAAGTCGGGGCGCTCATGCTCGTAACGATTTCACCGAGCGTGATGACGAGAACTGGTTGGCGCATTCTCTCTACTTCCCGCTGGACAAGCGTATTGGCAAGCGCGCTGTTAACTTCGCGCCTAAAACTGTCGAGTCTTTCCAGCCGAAAGTCCGGACTTACTAAGGGGAACGTACACTATGTTGGTAAGCCTTTACCGTTATAACCCGGAAACTGATAACGCCCCCTACATGCAGGACGTCGAAGTCGAGCTTCCGGCAGGAAAGGATCTGATGGTTCTTGATGTTCTTAATCTCATCAAGGAAAAGGATTCGTCCATGGCCTATCGCCGCTCATGCCGTGAAGGTGTGTGTGGCTCGGATGGCATGAACATGAACGGCAAGAACGGCCTGGCATGTATTACCCCGATGTCGCAGGTCGTAAAGAATGGCAAGTTGGTATTGCGCCCACTGCCAGGCTTGCCGGTTATCCGCGATCTGGTTGTAGACATGAGCCTGTTCTACAAGCAGTACGAAAAAGTAATGCCGTACCTTGTGAACGATACGCCTGTGCCTGCCATTGAGCGTCTCCAGACACCAGAAGATCGGGAAAAGCTGGATGGTTTGTACGAGTGTATTCTCTGTGCATGCTGTTCCACATCCTGCCCTTCGTTCTGGTGGAACCCGGACAAGTTTATTGGGCCGGCGGGGCTGTTGCAGGCATACCGCTTCCTGGCGGATAGCCGCGACACAGCGCAAGCTGAACGTCTTGCTGACCTTGATGACCCGTTCAGCGTGTTCCGTTGCAGGGGCATCATGAACTGTGTCAGCGTATGTCCGAAAGGCCTCAACCCCACAAGGGCAATCGGCCACATCCGGAATCTTTTGCTGCATAGAGCTACATAAGCGGCAAGATTTCAGACAGGCGCTATACTGGTCTGAACAGGTTGGAACCCCGGAAGGCCTCGCATTTTTGCGGGGCCTTCAACCAAAGGCTTATAGTCAAAGGTCTTACCCGGGTGCACACTACGCAAGCCGTGGCGGGAACTCACCAGGTTTTCTTGCGGCGTTGCAGAGTATAAAAATCATTGGGGAACGGAAAACATCCATGTTGGGTGTGGTGGCCACAGTCGATCCCGTAAAAACCCGTATTGACTGACAGTTACCCCTGGCCGACCATACTTGGCTCCCCCGCACCAGCCCAAGGTGAGCTATTCAAAATGCAAGAAAGCATGATGGAGCAGTTATGGCAGACGTCCCACTTGCAAGGTGGAAATCTGGCCTATGTTGAACAGCTTTTTGAAACCTACCTGACAGACCCTAATGCCGTTCCTGAAGAGTGGCGTAGCTATTTTGACAAGCTTCCAAGCGTTGATGGCAATCATGGCCGCGACGTTATTCACTCTTCGATCCGGGAACAGTTTGAACACATCTCCCGCAATCAGCGTTTCCTCACGACTAACAGCGTGCCAGCAGGCGTTACGTCTGATGCTGATAAAAAGCAGATTCGTGTTCTTCAGCTAATCAACGCATACCGTTTCCGTGGTCACCAGGAAGCAAAGCTTGATCCGCTTGGCGTTTGGAATCGTCCCAAGGTAGAAGATCTTGATCTTTCGTTTCATGATTTGTCCGAGTCAGACCTTGATCTGGAGTTCCAGACTGGTTCCCTGAGCTTCGGTTCTGACACCATGAAACTTGGCGATATTTACGATGGTCTCCGCAAGACATACTGCGGAAGCATCGGCGCTGAATACATGCATGTTGTTGATACCCGCATCAAGCGCTGGTTTCAGCAGCGTATGGAGCCGGTTCGTTCTGAACCCGGTTTCGAAGCCGCTACCCGTACCCACATTCTTGAGCGCCTGACAGCGGCTGAAGGCCTGGAGAAATATCTCGGCTCCCGCTATCCCGGCGTTAAGCGTTTTGGTCTTGAGGGTGGTGAAAGCCTCATTCCCTGCATGGACGAACTTATCCAGCGTGCCGGCCATTACGGTGCCAAGGAAATTGTTCTGGGTATGGCTCACCGTGGCCGGCTGAACATTCTGGTCAACACCTTGGGCAAAAACCCCAAAGAGCTGTTTGACGAATTTGAAGGCAAAAGGCTGGCCGATTCCGGTTCTGGCGATGTTAAGTATCACCAGGGCTTTTCGTCCAACGTTATGACCGAAGGTGGAGAAGTGCACCTGGCTATGGCCTTCAACCCATCTCACCTGGAAATAGTATCTCCAGTGGTTGAGGGGTCGGTTCGTGCCCGCCAGACACGTCGTTCCGATACCGAAGGCAATCAGGTTGTTCCGGTTATCATGCACGGTGATGCGGCGTTTGCCGGCCAGGGCGTGGTAATGGAAACCTTCCAGATGTCCCAGACCCGTGGTTTCGGGGTGGGCGGCACCATCCATATAGTTATCAATAACCAAGTTGGCTTTACCACCAGCAAACAGGAAGACGCACGTTCTACTGAGTATTGCACCGACATCGCGAAGATGGTTCAGGCGCCGATACTGCATGTGAACGCCGATGATCCTGACGCGGTTGTTTTTGTGACTCAAATGGCGATGGACTATCGTAACGAGTTCAAGGGTGACGTGGTTATCGATCTGGTTTGTTATCGTCGCCGCGGGCACAACGAGGCGGATGAGCCTGCTGCAACCCAGCCGATGATGTACCAAAAGATTCGCAAACTGAAAACCACACGCACTATTTATGCAGAAAAGCTGGTTGCTGCCGGTGTGGTGACAGAAGATGAAGTCAAGCAGATGGAGAATGAGTACCGTGATGCGCTGGATAACGGCGAGCACGTGGTCAAGTCTCTGGTAAAAGAACCCAATAAAGACCTCTATGTTGATTGGGCTCCGTATCTTGGCCACGCATGGACTGCCAAATGCAAATCCAGTGTGCCATTGAAAACCATCCAGAAGCTGGGTAAGAAATTAACCCAAGTACCGGAAGGGTTCAGCGTTCAGCGTCAGGTATCCAAGATTGTTACTGACCGTGACAAAATGACGGCCGGTGCCCTGCCCATGAACTGGGGTTATGCAGAGATCATGGCCTATGCGACTTTGCTGAATGAAGGGCATCCAATCCGCTTGACCGGACAGGATGTTGGCCGTGGAACCTTCTCGCACCGCCATGCAGTGTTGCATAACCAGAAAGACGGCTCGCGGCATATTGCGCTGGCTCAGCTTTCTGAAGACCAGCCCAAGTTCGAAATTTATGACTCCCTGCTTTCTGAAGAAGCAGTGATGGCGTTCGAATATGGCTACGCGACGACTGCGCCTAATGCGCTGGTGATCTGGGAAGCCCAGTTTGGTGACTTCGCCAATGGTGCACAAGTGGTCATTGACCAATTCCTTACCAGTGGTGAGCACAAGTGGGGTCGCCTGTGCGGGCTAACCCTGTTGCTGCCTCACGGCTATGAGGGGCAGGGGCCAGAGCATAGCTCTGCCCGCCTTGAGCGATTCCTCCAGCTTTCCGCAGAGCACAACATTCAGGTATGCGTGCCTACAACGCCTTCGCAGGTCTTCCACATGCTGCGCCGTCAGGTTAAGCGCCCGCTGCGCAAGCCCTTGATCGCAATCACGCCCAAGAGCCTGTTGCGCCACAAGGAAGCCACCTCGGATCTGGAAGATCTGACCTCAGGAACCTTCCAGACGGTACTTCCTGAGAAAGATTTGCCTGAAGCAAAAAAGGTTACTCGAGTTATTCTTTGCAGTGGCAAGGTCTATTATGACTTGCTGGAGAAGAAGAAAACCGAAGAGCGAGACGACGTTGCCCTCGTACGCATTGAGCAGCTTTATCCGTTCCCCGGTGAAGACCTGGATGAAACTTTGGCGCAGTATCCCAAGCTCAAGCATGTTGTCTGGTGCCAGGAAGAGCCAATGAACCAGGGTGCCTGGTATTGCAGTCAGCACCATATGCGAAATGCGCTGCAACGTCTGAACCCGAAGCTGTACCTTCAGTATGCCGGCCGACAGGCTTCCGCTGCTCCGGCGGCAGGGCACATGTCTGTGCATATTGAAGAACAGAAAAAACTTGTTAACGACGCGTTTGAAATCTGACGAGCTACCGAACTAAGGAACTGTAATGTCTACTGAGATTAAAGCCCCCGTATTCCCGGAGTCGGTCGCAGAGGGTACCGTCGCGACCTGGCACAAACAGCCTGGCGAAGCCTGTTCGCGTGACGACCTGATTGTCGATATTGAAACCGACAAAGTGGTTCTCGAAGTTGTCGCACCTGCAGACGGCGTAATCGAGGAAATTCTTAAAGGTGAAGGCGACACCGTCGAGAGCGGTGAAGTTATTGGTAAATTCAAAGCGGGCGCTGTGGGTGACTCTGGCTCGTCGGATAGCAAAGCCAGCAGCGCCGCTTCTGAAAAAGATGAAGCCAAAACTGAGCAAAGTCAGGATTCAGGTGACGCGATTCTGAGCCCTGCCGCGCGTAAGTTGGCTGACGAAAATAATGTTGATCCGGCTACCGTAAAGGGAACTGGAAAAGACGGGCGTGTTACGAAAGAAGACGTTCAGAACCATGTGGATACTTCCAAGGCCTCTGGCGGTTCTGCAAAAGCAGCTGCACCGTCTGCAGTGCCTGAGGTAAACGTGGCCGCTGGTGAGCGTCCTGAAAAGCGCGTGCCGATGACGCGCCTGCGTGCCAGTATTGCCAAGCGCCTGGTTAATGCTCAGCAAACAGCAGCTATGCTTACGACCTTCAACGAGGTCGATATGGGCCCGATCATGGAGCTGCGCAAGGCGTACCAGGACAGCTTTGTTAAGCGTCATGACATCAAGCTGGGTTTTATGTCCTTCTTCGCCAAGGCCGCCACAGAAGCGTTGAAGCGTTTCCCCGCTGTTAACGCATCGATCGACGGCAACGACATGGTTTACCACGGCTACCAGGATATTGGCGTGGCTGTATCTACCGAGCGTGGATTGGTTGTTCCTGTTGTTCGCGATGTTGATGCGCTGGGTCTGGCTGATATCGAGAAAAAAATCGTCGAGTACGGCACCAAGGCCAAAGATGGCAAGCTTGCAATTGAAGATATGACCGGTGGCACCTTTACCATCACCAACGGCGGCATCTTCGGCTCGCTGTTGTCTACGCCGATCCTGAACCCGCCCCAAACCGCTATTTTGGGTATGCACAAAATTCAGGAGCGCCCGATGGCGGTCAATGGCAAGGTGAAAATCCGCCCGATGATGTACCTTGCGCTGTCCTACGACCACCGCATGGTGGATGGCAAGGAAGCGGTGCAGTTCCTTGTAGCGATCAAGGACATGCTTGAGGACCCGGCGCGTATTCTGCTGGATGTGTGAGCTGACACCTAACGAATCGGAAAACAGGATTAACTATGTCTGATAAGTACGACGTAATTGTTATTGGCGCGGGCCCTGGTGGCTATGTTGCTGCCATTAAAGCGGCTCAGCTAGGCCTCAAAACCGCATGTGTAGAGTCGTGGAGTTCCAGTGATGGCAAGAGCCAGGTGCTTGGTGGAACCTGCCTTAACGTAGGTTGTATTCCATCCAAGGCATTGCTTGAGATTTCTCACAAGTTTGAGGAAGCGAGCCACGACTACGAAATGCAGGGCATCATCGCTAAAGATGTCAAAATTGACGTCACCAAGATGATGGAGCGCAAGAGCGGCATTGTTAAGCAGCTAACAGGCGGTATCGCCGGGCTGTTCAAGGCTAACGGAGTGACCTCTATCCATGGTCACGGCAAGCTTCTGGCCAATCGTCAGGTCGAAGTCACGGATAGCGACGGCAAGACAAAAACCTACGAAGCTGAGAACGTTATTATTGCTACCGGCTCCAAGCCCATCGAGATACCACCGGCTCCAATGACGGAAGGGTATATCGTGGATTCTGAAGGTGCCCTGGAGTTCGATGAAGTTCCAAAACGTTTGGGCATTATCGGTGCTGGCGTTATCGGGCTTGAGTTGGGCAGCGTTTGGGCACGTCTGGGCTCCGAAGTCACTGTTCTGGAAGCTCAAGACACCTTCCTGCCAGCGGTTGATCAGCAGATTGCAAAAGATGCGCTGAAACAGTTCCGCAAGCAGGGCCTGAATATCGTCATGGGTGGCCGTGTAACCGGCGCCGAGGTCAAGCGCAAGCTGGTTAACGTGAGCTACGAAGACAGCAAGGGTAAGCAGGAACTGAAGGTTGACAAGTTGATTGTTGCCGTTGGCCGTCGACCCTTTACAGACAATCTGCTGGCAGCAGATTCCGGCGTAAACATGGATGAGCGCGGCTTCATCTTTGTTGATGAAAAGTGCAAAACCGAAGCGCCGGGTGTTTGGGCTGTAGGTGATGTAGTGCGCGGCCCGATGCTGGCACACAAAGCCTCGGAAGAGGGTGTAATGGTTGCGGAGCGCATCGCTGGTCAAAAGCCCCAGGTAAATTACGACTGCATTCCTAACGTTATCTACACCTCGCCGGAAGTGGCCTGGGTTGGTAAAACGGAAGAGCAGCTCAAGACTGAAGGTGAAGCCTACAAGGTTGGTACTTTCCCATTTGCAGCGAACGGTCGTGCAATGGCTGCAAACGCCGCCTCTGGTATGGTGAAGATTATCGCCGACGAGAAAACTGATCGAATTCTTGGTTTCCACGTTGTGGGGCCACAGGCATCTGAAATTGTTGCCCAGGGCGTTATCGCCATGGAATTCGGTTCCAGTGCAGAAGATCTGGCGCTGACCTGTTTTGCACATCCGACTCTTTCCGAGTCTGTGCATGAGGCAGCTCTGGCAGTCAACGGTGGTGCGATTCACATCGCGAACCGTCGCAAAAAGAAGTAACGCAAAACAGGAAGGAGGGGCGTCCGTAATGGCGCCCCTTTATTATAAAAAGACAGATTTCCGTTTGCGATCGTGGTGAGCTGAGGTGATCCCCTGCTCATCGAACAGAATTCGCGTTTAAGGCTCCTCCTGTGGGGAGTGGCGAGTTCACTTCCGTACGTGGTTATCCTCCATCAAAAAGCGGGACACTAACTATGAATTTGCATGAATATCAGGGCAAGCAGCTTTTCGCTGAATATGGCCTGCCCGTATCCCAAGGCATTGCCTGTGATACTCCGAAAGATGCGGTTGCAGCCGCAGATGAAATTGGCGGCAATGCGTGGGTGGTCAAAGCCCAGGTTCACGCGGGTGGCCGTGGTAAGGCTGGCGGCGTAAAGCTGGTCAAGAGCAAAGACGAAATTCGCGAGTTTGCTGAAAAGTGGCTGGGTAAGAACCTGGTAACCTACCAGACAGACGAAAACGGCCAGCCAGTCAGCAAAATTCTGGTTGAATCCCTGACTGATATTGATCAGGAGCTTTATCTGGGCGCGGTTGTCGATCGCGCATCCCGTCGTATTGTGTTCATGGCGTCCACTGAAGGTGGAGTCGAGATTGAGACGGTTGCAGAGGAAACGCCGGAAAAAATCCTGAGAGCTGAGATCGATCCACTGGTTGGAGCACAGCCATTCCAGGGCCGCGAGTTGGCATTCAAACTTGGGCTTGAAGGCAAGCAAATCGGTCAGTTCACCAAGATTTTCATGGGTCTGGCGAAATTGTTTGAAGACCGTGACCTGGCTCTTCTGGAAATCAACCCGCTGGTTATCACTCCAGCCGGTGACTTGCACTGTCTGGATGCCAAGATTGGTGTTGACGGCAACGCACTGTACCGCCAGAAAAAGATTCAGGAAATGCACGATCCTTCCCAGGAAGATCCCCGTGAAGCCGAAGCAGCTAAGTGGGAGCTCAACTATGTAGCACTGGATGGAAACATCGGCTGCATGGTTAACGGTGCGGGCCTGGCGATGGGCACCATGGATATCATCAAATTGTCTGGTGGTGAGCCGGCAAACTTCCTTGACGTTGGCGGCGGTGCAACCAAAGAGCGCGTTACCGAAGCGTTCAAGATCATCTTGTCTGACGACGCAGTACAAGCCGTTCTGGTAAACATTTTCGGTGGTATTGTCCGTTGTGACATGATCGCTGAAGGCATTATTGGTGCGGTCAAGGAAGTGGGCGTCAAGGTTCCTGTGGTTGTGCGCCTTGAAGGCAACAACGCTGAAAAAGGCACCAAGGTACTTGCCGAAAGTGGCCTGAACATTATCGCCGCCACCAGTCTGGCGGATGCTGCAGAGCAAGTTGTTAAAGCCGCAGGGGGTAAATAATGAGCATCCTGATCAATAAAGACACCAAGGTTATCTGCCAGGGCTTTACTGGCGCACAGGGTACCTTTCACTCTGAACAGGCTATCGAGTACGGCACCAAAATGGTTGGTGGCGTTAGCCCGGGTAAGGGCGGTACTGAGCACTTGGGCTTGCCAGTATTCAATACTGTTCGCGAAGCAGTAGAAAAAACCGGAGCCGAAGCTACCGTGATCTACGTTCCTGCTCCGTTCTGTAAGGATGCGATCATTGAAGCGGCAGATGCCGGTATTGAGCTGATTGTTTGCATCACAGAAGGCATTCCGACCATCGACATGCTCTACGCCAAAGAATACGTTGATCGTAAAGGCGTTCGCATGATCGGTCCTAACTGCCCAGGTGTTATCACCCCGGGTGAGTGCAAGATCGGTATTATGCCAGGCCATATTCACAAGCCAGGCAAGGTGGGTATTGTATCCCGTTCCGGCACCCTGACTTACGAAGCGGTCAAGCAGACCACAGACTTCGGCTACGGCCAGTCTACCTGCGTAGGCATTGGTGGCGACCCGATTCCAGGCTCCAACTTCATCGATATCCTCGCACTGCTGCAGAATGACCCGCAGACTGAAGCGATTGTGATGATTGGTGAAATTGGCGGTACTGCTGAAGAAGAAGCGGCTGCCTTCATCAAGGAAAACGTCACTAAGCCAGTGGTTGCCTACATTGCCGGTGTTACAGCACCTCCGGGCAAGCGTATGGGCCACGCCGGTGCCATCATCTCTGGTGGTAAGGGCACAGCAGACGAGAAATTCGCGGCTTTGAACGATGCCGGTGTGAAAACTGTGCGCAGTTTGGCCGATATTGGTAAGGCTCTGAAGGAAGTAACTGGCTGGTAAGTTGGTTTCTTTCATGAAAACCCCCGTTTCTGTTCTGCAGAGCGGGGGTTTTTTATTTATAATGCCGGGTCGTCTGATCTAGTATGGGCGAATCCCATTCAAAAGAAGGAGTTTGTGCTTTGAGTTCAGTAGAGTCCCAGCAACGGGTTTTGTCCGGTATGCGTCCGACCGGCAAGCTTCATCTAGGTCATTACCATGGTGTTCTGAAAAACTGGGTGAAACTCCAGCACGAATTTGAGTGCTTCTTCTTTATCGCCGACTGGCACGCCCTGACAACGCAATACGATGATCCATCCGGCATAGAGCAAAGCGTGTGGGATATGGTGGTTGACTGGTTAGCGGCAGGGGTAAACCCCGGCTCATCCACCATGTTCATCCAGTCTCAGGTGCCTGAACACGCAGAACTGCACCTGCTGTTGTCCATGATTACCCCGCTGGGCTGGTTGGAGCGTATTCCCACCTACAAGGATCAGCAGGAAAAGCTGCGGGAAAAAGACCTGGCAACCTATGGTTTCCTGGGATACCCGCTGCTGCAGACCGCCGACATTCTGATGTACCGCGCAGGCAAGGTGCCTGTAGGTGCAGATCAGGTGTCCCATGTGGAAATCACCCGCGAAGTTGCACGTCGGTTTAATCATCTTTATGGCCGCGAACCCGGTTTTGAAGACCAGGCCGAGTCGGCCATCGTGAAGATGGGTAAGAAAAACGCCAAGCTCTACCGAACCCTCAAGAAACGGTATCAGGAAGAGGGCGACATGGAGGCTCTCGAAACTGCCCGTGCATTACTCATGGAGCAGCAGAATATCTCCCTTGGTGATCGTGAGCGCCTTTACGGTTTTATCGAAGGTGGCGGAAAGATCATATTGCCTGAGCCGCAGCCGCTTTTAACACCGGATTCGAAAATGCCGGGGCTCGACGGCCAAAAAATGTCCAAATCCTATAACAACTACATTGGGCTGCGGGAAGATCCGGATACCGTGGCACAGAAAATCCGTACCATGCAGACCGACCCCCAGCGAGTGCGTCGCACTGACCCGGGCGAACCTGAAAAATGCCCGGTTTGGGGCCTGCACAAAGTGTATTCCGATGAAGCCACCAAAGAGTGGGTTCAAACGGGCTGTCGCAGTGCCGGCATAGGGTGCCTGGACTGCAAAAAGCCACTGATTGATGCGATTGTCGAAGAGCAGCGCCCCATACGCGAGCGAGCCCTTGAATACGAAAGCAGCCCTGATCTTGTGCACTCCATTTTGCAGGAAGGGCGTGAGCACGCGCGCGACGCTGCAAGAGACACGCTGGACGAAGTCCGGGCAGCTATGGGATTGAGCTATCGCTAAGCCAGATCAGGCTCCATTAGCGCGGGTATCGGGGAAGGAGGTTGTTGACCTTCCCAGTGATCTGTATATCCCGCCGGATGCCCTTGCGGTATTTCTTGAGGCTTTTGAAGGCCCTCTTGATCTATTGCTCTATCTCATACGGCGCCAGAATATGGACATTCTGGACATAGACGTAAGCGAGATAACCCGGCAGTACATGGAATATATTGGCGCCGTTGACGCCATGCGCTTCGAGCTGGCGGCAGAGTATCTTGTGATGGCGGCAACGCTTGCGGAGATCAAGTCCCGCATGCTGTTACCACGGCACGAGGCCGAGGAAGACGACGAACTGGATCCCCGAGCGGAGCTCATTCGCCGACTGCAACAATACGAGCGTTTCAAAAAAGCGGCTGAAGATATTGATACTTTGCCTCGCATGGAGCGCGACACGTTTCCTGTGTCTGCCTCCTTGCCGAAGCTTCCCTCAAGTCAGGCGCATCCGGATGTTGATATGCGAGATCTGCTTCTTGCCTTGCAGGGAGTGCTGAATCGGGCCGATCTTTTTACCAGTCACCATGTTGAACGGGAAAGGCTGTCCACCCGCGAGCGAATGTCGGCTATCTTGTCGGTGTTGCGGGATGATCAGTTTGTTACCTTCCAGAGCCTGTTTACCATCGAAGAAGGGCGGTTAGGCGTGGTAGTGACATTTCTGGCAACCCTGGAGCTGGTGAAGGAGCAATTGATTGAAGTGGTTCAGGCAGAAGTGCTGGGCCAGATTCACGTGCGGGCGCGAGCGGCACGCTAGAAGGTATCGTAGTGGAAAGCGGTACAGAGAAGACGGATAGCCATCATGAATGAAGAAAACCTCGCTAGAATTCAGGCGATAGCCGAGGCAGCGTTGCTTGCCGCGGGCAAACCTCTGACTCTGGACCAGCTACGAGAGCTGTTCGCAGAGGATGAGCGTCCGGCCCGGCAGGTTATGGAGCACGTTATGATGCTCTTGGGCAATGCCTGTGAAGGCCGCGGTTTCGAACTGCGCAAGGTCGCCAGCGGCTATCGCCTGCAGATTCGTGAGGAATTCGCGCCTTGGGTCAGTCGCCTTTTTGAGGAGAAACCCCAGCGCTACTCCCGTGCGTTATTGGAAACTCTCGCCCTGATTGCCTATCGCCAGCCAATAACTCGCGGTGAGATTGAAGATATCCGCGGTGTTGCGGTAAGCAGCAATATCATTCGTACCTTACTTGAGCGAGAGTGGGTCCGTATTGTTGGGCATCGGGATGTTCCTGGTCGACCGGCCATGTATGCGACAACCCGTCAATTTCTCGACTATTTCAATCTTTCCGGCCTGGGTGAATTGCCACCTTTGTCTGAAATCCGGGATCTGGAAGAAATCGGACGGGAAATTGAAAAGAATATACAGGCTGAGATCGAGTTTGATGCAACATCAACCCAGCCCGCTGGCGATAACCCGCCAGACCAGACATTTCACTGATACCATTCGGGTATCAGTCAGCGATTAAGGATTAAGTTCATGGCGTCAGAACGCCCCGGAAGAAAAGCAAAACCGGCCGCAGATACGGCTATTAATGAAGAGCCAGAGCGGATTCAAAAGCTGCTGGCTCGAGCTGGTGTGGGCTCACGCCGCGAAATAGAAGGCTGGATGGAATCCGGGCGGCTTATTGTGAATGGCGAGCCTGCAGTGCCGGGCCAGAAAGCTACAGTAAGTGATAGCTTTGAGCTGGATGGAAAACGACTGGATGTTGCAGCAGCGGCTGTTACGGTGCGCCGGGTTCTTATTTATAACAAGCCTGAGGGCGAGGTAACTACCCGCAAGGACCCTGAGGGGCGGCCAACGGTTTTTGACCGTCTGCCAAGGCTGAAGGATAACCGCTGGATATCTATTGGTCGTTTGGATATCAACACCACAGGTCTGGTGCTGTTCACCACAGATGGTGAGTTGGCCAATCGCCTTATGCACCCCTCTAGCCAGATTGATCGGGAATACGCTGTCAGGGTGTTCGGTGAGGTTGATGACGACATGATAGCGCGCCTGATGGCGGGCGTTTTGCTCGAAGATGGTATGGCAAAGTTCAGCGATATCAGCCAGGCAGGTGGAAGCGGGATAAACCGCTGGTTCCACGTTACACTTCTTGAAGGTCGCAACCGTGAGGTTCGTCGTTTATGGGAGTCCCAGGGGGTGCGGGTAAGCCGGCTTAAGCGGGTGCGCTATGGCCCTGTTTTCCTGCCTAGCCGACTAACGCTCGGAAAGTGGGAGGAGCTGGACCAGAAGGCAGTTGATACCCTTAGTAAGACAGTTGGGCTTGCCTCGGTCGATATACCTCAGAAAACTCCGGATGAGCAGGCAGCGCATGAGCGGCAGAGAAGAAAAAGCCCTGGGGGCGGTGGCAAGAAGCCCGGAACTCGGCGCTGGGATGTCAGTGATACCAAGCCTGCGCGCAGCGGTGGCTCTGATAAGGCCCGTGGCGGTGCCGGAAAGCCGCAAAGAGGGACTGGCAGACCTCGTAAATCCCATTCCGACAAATAAGACCTGAAGTCGAATAGTCTGGTTGCCTCACGGCCCAGACTATTCAGCCAATGGTTGCAAACACTCTGGTACAGTTCCGGCCCTGGGCTTTCGCCCTGTAAAGCGCTTCATCCGCGCGGGCTATCCACTGGCTTGCGCCTTCTTCGGCCAGGTGTCTTGCTACACCGCAGCTGATGGTTACGGATAGATCTGTGCCGCCACAATCTATCGTGATGTTGGCGACAGCCGTTCGTACACGGTCGGCAACATCTCGCGCTTCCTGCTCACCTGTGTGTGGTAACAAAATCGCAAACTCTTCACCACCAAACCGGTAAACGCTGTCTGAGTTTCTGATGGCGTTTTCAATTGCTTCTGCAGTCAGTTTCAACAGATGATCGCCAACTACGTGGCCATGCTGGTCGTTTACAGCTTTGAAATGATCCAGATCGCAAAGAATCAGCGTGTATTCTTCGCCATGTCGGTCGGATAGCAAGCTTGCACGCTGAAGGTGTTCGTCAAGCGCGCGCTTGTTGGGAATTGATGTGAGTGCATCTGTCAGGGCTGCTTGCTCGATTGCAATATATTGGCAGGCATTGCGAAGCGGAAATATAGCGGCACTGATTATCATCTCGATGGCTTGAAGCTCATCATCTGAAAATTTCTTACGGCGGTTCAACGTCAGAGTGCCATAAAATACACCTTCCAGATTAAGGCGATATTCGCACCTGTGCGGGCCACCCATACCAGTGGCAAACACAAAGTCACGGTGAGCGATTTTATGGCGATAGCTCAGGGCGTCGAACGGGATAACACTGTCCAGCTCCTCGGCCAGAATTGCCAACTGAGTCTCCAGGGATAGAGTGGTAGAGAGACGGCGCGTCAGCTTTGTGAGCGGATCGGGGCTGTTTGACCATCCCTGGAACGCCTGCCTGATTGCAGCCAGGTCTATGGGCTGCGTGGTGGTTCGTTTTATCGACGGTGTGTATTTCACTTGGGCTCACTCGCTGGCAAAGAGTATCAATGCTTTGGGGTGGTTAAAGCACTGTTCGTGCCCAAGTGTTTTTTATACATTATAAACAATGGCGTAAGAGATAACTTTAAGCCAGTTTGGTTGCTGGGTTTGTGGAGGTATAGCGAAGCGTCAAAAATACGGCAAGCCTCTTCCTGCACTAGCGCATGCCTGAATAAAATGCCTGTTCAAGAGGGGTGGGGATGTAGAATCCCTGTGGTAAACTCACGTGCTTAAGAACGCCCCATTTTCAGAAGTGAGCACCATTTCGTATGACGTTTCAGGCCCCAGAGAGTCTTTCCGAACAGATCGCCCAGCATTTAGGGCAACGGATTGTTACACGGGATCTGAAGCCTGGTAGCCGCATTCAGGAGCTGAAGGTTGCCAGCGATCTTAGCGTCAGTAGGGGGTCTGTGCGCGAAGCCTTGTTGATTCTTGAGCGAAGGCACCTGGTTGAGATATTTCCACGCCGTGGTGCAGTCGTCTCCAGCCTGACAGTGTCCAGTGTCAACAACCTTTATGATATTTACATTAACCTGCTCTGCATGCTCGGGCGCAAACTTGTTGAACGCTGGACAGGTAACGCTGAGTTGGGTGGCATTCTGGGGCGGGTGCGAGAGGTTGAGGCCATAGCGCGAGCTGTTAACTCGACAGGACCAGATGCCGCGGAAAAGGTGATTGAAGCGGGCTTTGAGGTCATGCTTTATGCCTACAGACTGGTAGAGAATCCGTTTCTGGAAGAAACTCTGGAGAACTTTCGGCCGGCAATCAGTCGCACCTATTTTGTTGCACTTGAGAACTTTCGGGGCGGGATAGGGCAAACCGCCGTCTTTTTTCAACAGCTTGGCGAGGCCGCGCTGAGTGGTGATGCAGACCGTTTAGAGTCTGCAATACAGGCATTTGGCGAGCACCAGCGCCAACAGGTCCTGAGTATTCTCATGGAGGAGGAGAGCGCGTGACATGCGCCTGAAGTCCATCAAGCTTGCGGGATTCAAGTCATTCGTTGATCCCACTACCGTACCTTTCCCTACCAACCTGACTGCAGTAGTCGGGCCTAATGGCTGTGGTAAATCCAATATTATTGACGCCGTTCGGTGGGTAATGGGGGAGAGCTCCGCCAAGTACCTCCGTGGCGAATCCATGACTGACGTTATCTTTAATGGCTCCAGCTCCCGTAAACCGGTTGGGCAGGCGTCTATCGAACTGGTATTCGATAACACAGATGGCTCTGCACCTGGCGAATTTGCGCGCTTTAACGAGATTTCCGTTCGGCGCAGAGTGTCCCGGGAAGGCCAGTCTGAGTATTTCCTGAACGGCACGAAATGTCGACGCCGCGATATTACTGATCTGTTCCTTGGCACCGGCCTTGGTCCTCGAAGCTATGCCATCATTGAACAAGGTATGATTTCACGGCTGATTGAAGCCAAGCCGGAAGAGCTTCGAGTTTATATCGAGGAAGCTGCAGGCATTTCAAAATACAAGGAGCGGCGCCGCGAAACGGAAAACAGAATGCGGCGCACCCAGGAAAACCTTGAGCGCCTCACCGATCTTCGTGAAGAGCTGGGCCGGCAGTTACAGCACCTTGAGCGACAAGCTGCCGCTGCAGAAAAATACAAAGTCTACAAGCAGGAGGAGCGCCAGAAAAAAGCCGAACTTACGGTTCTGCGCTGGCAAGCCCTCGATAATGATCTTCAATCCTGGCGTAGCAAAATCCGCGACACAGAGCTGGAGCTTGAAAAGCAGCTTACTGAACGCATCAACCTTGAAACGTCCCTTGAGTCCCTTCGTGACAGCCACCACGAGCGCACAGAGCATTTTAATCGTGCTCAGGCTCGCTATTACGAGGCTGGCGCCGATATTGCCCGCATTGAGCAGAGCCTTGAACATCAGCGGGAGCGCAGCCGGCAGACAGCAATGGAACTGGATCAGGCCATGGCCAACCAGCGTGAGCTCACTCGCGAGCTGAGCCAGGACGAAGACAAACTGTCTGCTATCCGCGAAGAGCTGGAAATGATTGAGCCTGAGCAGGAAGCCCTCGCTATCCGTTCGGAGGAATCGGGAGAGAAGCTTCAACTGGCGGAAGATGCCATGAGCGAATGGCAGCAGCGATGGGAGGAGTTCAGCTCACGGTCTGCCGATGCTCGCCGTGAGGCAGAGCTTGCCCAGTCACGCATCAAATCCCTTGAGGAAGCTATAGATCAACTTCTTGCCCGTCAGCGCAAACTTCAGGAAGAGCAGGCGCAGCTGGACGGCCAGATTGATCGGGATGAACTCCAGGAATTCCAGGAGCAGCAGGAAGCACTGGCGCTGCAGCGGGAGGAAATGACAGAGCGCATTGAGGCGGAACAGGATGAGTTGCAGCATGCCCGGCAGGCTCAGCGCGATACTGAGCAAAGCCTGACAGAAGTCCGGCAGCGGGTTCAAAGTTTGCAGGCTGCACTTGAATCCCAGCAGTCGCTCCTGGATGAGCAAATGGGCGGGCAGAATGATACGCTGCAGGCGTGGCTGGCAGAGCACAGGCTTAGTGATCTGCCACGTGTTGCGGCCGAGCTGCGAATAGATGATGGCTGGGAGTTTGCGGTAGAGCAGGCCATTGGTCGCCTGAGTCAGGGGCTTTTGGTACCAGAGATCAAGCCTGTTTCAACGGCCTTGCAGAGTGCGCCAAAAGGCCTTGCTTTAATCGAGGCAGGTACTGGGGGCAATGCACCCGTTTATAGCCTTGCAGCTAAAGCGAAAGGGGTCTCTGCGGTAACCGTCATGCTGGCGGACATCCACGTTGCCGACACTCTTGAGGAGGCCTTGTCGCAGAGGTTGGAGCTGGCTGAAGGGCGCAGCATCATTACCCGTGAAGGTGTGTGGGTGGCGAAGGATTGGGTGTTGATGCCTGATTCTGATGTCAGTCAGATTGGCGTTATCGAGCGGCAAAAGAAAGTTGACGAGCTGACGGAGCAACTGGCTCAGGCAGAGCACTCCTTGGAAGAGGTGCTTGCTCGATATGAAGCGCTACAGGAGCGGACAGAGCGGGCAGAAGCTGCAAGAGACGATGCTCAGGCGCAGCTAAGCGAAACTGATCGTGAGCTCAGCCTGGTCGTGTCCAGAATCAGTGGTCTTCGTGCCCGTGCGGAGCAGATTGATGCTCGGCTTGCACGAATTCAGGAGGATGCGTCGGATGTGGCGCTGAACCTCGAAGGCCAGCAGGAAAATCTCGGCATTGCCCGTGAAGAATGGCAGCAGGCGCTAGAGCAGGCCGAAGACGGTGATGACGAAAAAGAACGCCTTCTCGAGCAGCGCGACTTGCTCAGAGAAAAGCTTGATGGACTGCGCCAGGAAGCCCGTCATGATCGTGATCATGCCCATCAGTTGCAATTACAACTGCAAACCCTGAGCAGCCAGCGGGATGGATTGAGCCAGACGATAGACCGCATGCAGCTGCAGAAAGAACGGTTGGAAGAACGGCTTGAAATGCTCAGAGAGTCCCGGGAAAGCGCGGAAGAACCCGTGGAAGATCTGCAAATGCAGCTTGAAGGGCTGCTGGATCGACGGCTTGCGGAAGAGGAAAAGCTTGGAGCGGCCCGTGATGCCTTGGAAGAAATCGATCGCGAAGTACGGGTAAAAGAGCAGGGCAGAAGTGGCACCGATCACCGGGTGCAGGACGTTCGTAGCAGGTTGGAAAAGCTGAAAATGGAATCTCAGGCTCTCGAGATCCGGGCGGGTAATCACATAGAGCAGCTTGAAGAGCTGGATGTGAAGTTGCAGGAAATATTGCCGCAACTGCCGGAAGGCGCCACCCAGGATGAATGGGCAGAAGAGCTGGAAAAAATTGGTAATCGTATTCAGCGGCTTGGTGCCATTAACCTTGCGGCGATTGATGAGTATCAGGTGCAGAGCGAGCGTAAGACCTACCTCGACAGCCAGCATGACGATCTGACCGAAGCACTGGATATTCTCGATACTGCGATTCGCAAAATCGATCGGGAAACCCGTCAGCGCTTCAAGGAAACGTTTGATCAAGTGAATGCAGGCCTCCAGGCATTGTTCCCGAAGGTATTTGGTGGTGGCAACGCTTATCTGGAACTGACAGGTGAAGACCTCCTGGAAACGGGAGTGGCGATCATGGCGCGCCCGCCAGGCAAGAAAAACAGCACCATCCACTTGCTTTCAGGTGGAGAGAAGGCGCTCACGGCCATTGCGTTGGTATTCTCGATTTTTCAGCTTAACCCGGCGCCATTCTGTATGTTGGATGAAGTTGACGCCCCCCTGGATGATGCAAACGTTGGGCGTTATGCGAACCTGGTCAAGGAAATGTCAAAACAGGTACAATTTATATACATAACCCATAACAAGATTGCTATGGAAATGGCGGACCAGCTGATGGGGGTTACCATGCATGAACCCGGCTGTTCTCGCCTGGTTACTGTAGATGTGGAAGAGGCGGCCGCACTGGCTGAAGCCTGAAAACGTGTTGACCAGAAAACCGCCAAGAATGACAAAAAGGCCATGTGATGCGGCTTTGCGTTGTATTCATTACAGGCTTTTTTTAGAGTATCAACCGGGGCCCTTTATTCGCCCCCGGATCTGATCTGCAAACAGGACAGCAGCACTATGTCACTTAGGGAATGGTTAATTGCCATCGGCACCTTGGTTATCATCGCCATTGTTATCGACGGATTAAGGCGAATGCGTCGAGCCCGCAAAGAATCTATTGCGATTTCATCCGGTATGGGTGTTGATGACCTGAAAGAGTCACCGCTGGATGACTTCCATAATCCTGAGCTTCCCAACGGTGGGGCGAGGGCGATTTCAAAAGATACTTTGGAAGAACGTGGCTACGTGCGACGTGAAAAACCATCGCGCTTTCAGACAAAGCAACAGAAGCCAACACGACCTGTTCGGGAAACTTTTGCGGAAACTGAGTTTTCATCTGATGACACTTCATGGGAGCATAAGTCCCTCGAAGATAATGTAGATGACTGGGAACTGGAAAACACAGATGAAAGCCACGATGAAGTCAGGTTGTCGTCTGCTGAACTGGATGATGTAACTGCTGATACCGGTTGGGGGGCATCAGAGGAAGATTTGCCTGTTTCCGAGCCTGCTGATAGTCCGGTTATTGATGTTGAAGAAGATACCGCCCGTCGAGAACCGCAGAAAACAACCGGTACAGATCAGCCTTTGGCAGGAGCCAATCGCCCGGAAGCCCGTGAGGTTATCGTTATTAACGTGCTTGCTCGTCAGGGGGAAGAATTCAGCGGAAGCGCTTTGCAGAAATTGTTTGAAGCATGCGGCCTGGCTCACGGAGATATGGAAATTTATCATCGGCATGAGGCAGAAGATACCACCAGCCCCGTTCAATTCAGCGTCGCAAACGCCGTAGAGCCGGGCACGTTCAAACCGAATGACGTGGCGGCCATGACAACGCCCGGCATCAGCTTTTTTATGAGTATGCCTGGGCCAACCAATGCGCTTCAGGCCTTTGATTTTATGCATGAAACCGCCCAGTGTGTGGTTCGTAATCTTGGTGGTGAACTTAAAGATGAGCGGCGCAGCGTGATGACAGCCCAAACCATAGAGCATTGCCGGCAGCGCATACGTGAGTTTGAGCGCAAGCAGCAAACGCCACGCCACTGAGCCGGCCTGGAACAGAATTGAAATAACGATGCCCGGGCTTGTCCGGGCATTTTTTTGACAGCCAAGAGCACCAAGCTATGAACAAGCCGTTACCGGAAACTATCAAACGGGTAGAGGAATTGCGTTCTGCCCTTGATGAACACAATTACCGGTATTACGTGCTGGATGATCCCGGCATCCCGGACGCAGAGTATGACCGCCTGTTCCGGGAACTTCAGGCCCTCGAGGCAGAGCACCCGGAACTGGAATCTGCGGACTCGCCTACTCAGCGGGTAGGAAGCAGTGCGGAAACCAGCTTTGAGGAAGTTGTTCATCGCTTGCCCATGCTGTCGCTCGACAATGCTTTCAATGAAGACGAACTCCGTGACTTTGACCGTCGGGTCCGGGAGAGGTTGGGGACAGATAAAGACGTTGAATATGTTTGTGAGCCCAAGCTGGATGGCCTGGCGGTCAGTCTGCATTACGAACACGGTTCCCTCACGCGGGCGGCAACCCGGGGTGATGGTTATGCCGGCGAAGATATCACCGCTAATATTCGCACTATCCCATCGGTGCCATTGCGGCTCAGAGGCAGTGATGTTCCGGATCTTGTGGAGGTAAGAGGTGAGGTTTACATGCCTCTTGCCGGTTTTGAGGCGCTGAATTCGAGGCTGGAAAACCAGGGCGAAAAAGCTTTTGTAAACCCTCGCAATGCAGCGGCCGGAAGCTTGCGGCAGAAGAAATCAACGGTCACTGCACGACGGCCACTGGAAATGTGCGCATACAGTGTTGCGGTTACAGATGAGAGCTTGTTGCCGGACACACAGTGGGAGGGTTTGCAGCAGGTTCGGCGATGGGGATTCCGGATTAATCCTGAAATGCGTAAGGCTGTGGGCGCAGCGGAATGCCTGGAGGCTTACGAAGAACTACTGCAAAAACGCGGTGAGCTGCCCTATGAAATAGACGGCATCGTATTCAAGGTAAACCGCTTGGAGTACCAGCAAGCCCTGGGGTTTGTTTCCCGTGCACCTCGCTGGGCTATTGCCCAGAAATTCCCCGCTCAGGAAGAGTTGACGGTTGTGGAAGATGTTGAGTTTCAGGTAGGGCGCACTGGTGCTGTTACACCGGTTGCGCGCTTGAAACCGGTGTTTGTGGGGGGGGTGACGGTGAGCAATGCCACTCTCCACAACATGGATGAAATACGCCGTCTGGATGTTCATATTGGCGACACGGTATTTATCCGCAGAGCTGGTGACGTTATTCCAAAAGTTGTGAAGGTTGTTCTGGAAAAGCGCCCGGCACACGCACCGTCGGTTGAGCTACCCAAACAATGTCCGGTCTGTGACTCAGATGTTATCCAGATTGAAGGCGAAGCAATCGCACGTTGTTCTGGTGGCCTGTTTTGTCCTGCCCAAAGAAAAGAAGCTATCCGCCACTTTGCCTCCAGAAAAGCCCTGGATATCGAGGGGCTTGGCGATAAGTGGATCGATATTCTGGTTGACCAGAACATGGTCAAGACCGTTGCAGATATCTACCTTTTAACTACCAAAGACTTGACCCGCCTGGAGCGAATGGGTGAAAAGTCGGCGGCTAATCTGATTGAAGCCATTGATCGCTCCCGGCGGCCAGTGCTCTGGCGCTTTCTTTACGCGCTGGGGATTCGGGAGGTGGGTGAAGCAACGGCAAAGTCCCTTGCATCGCATTTCGGCACTCTGGAAGCCATAGCAGAAGCAGGCGAAGATGCGCTCATTGCAGTACCCGATGTTGGGCCAATTGTCGCTGGCCACATCAAGAGCTTTTTCGCACAGCCACATAACCGTGAAACTCTCCAGGCTCTTCGCGCTGCGGGTGTGGAATGGCAGGAAGAACACATTACCACCGGCGAGAGGCCCCTCCAGGGGCAAACCTGGGTGCTGACTGGCACCTTATCCGGGTTGACTCGCGATGAGGCCCGGGCAAAGCTGGAATCCCTCGGTGCGAAGGTGGCTGGCAGCGTGTCGAAAAAAACCTCCTGTGTGGTGGCAGGCGAGGCCGCGGGCTCCAAACTCACAAAAGCCGAACAACTTGGCGTTCAGGTTATGGATGAAGCGGCTTTGGTGGATATGCTTAAGGAACACCAGCTGTTATAAGCACTGGCTTCACAGTTTTTGGGCAACTGCCGCAACGAAGTTTGGCTGGCCGGTGAATCTGAGAACTCGCGCAGATACCCCGTTTCCGAAACTGGCTAACATGGAGTCACTATGTAACTGTGTGTAAATCGGTGGTTTCTGCCAGGGTATACGCACTGCTATAACAACAACGTTCTGAAACGGATTTTTCCATGCGCGCCGAGTTGTTTCCCCGCCCTGTCACCGCTTTGCAGGTGAGTATTGTTCTGTCGCTTACGCTCATTGCTGCGGGCTGTAAAACCGAGAAGGACCCTGACCAACCAACTATTCTGGGTATTCCACCAGCGGTTGCCTACTTGGGCGTTGAGTATTATTACAACTTTGGTGCTTATGGCGGTGAGGACATACTTGATTACTCGCTGACCAATGCGCCTTCCTGGCTGGCTTTGGAAGACACCAGTAACAAAGCGCGACAAGGCATTATCATGCGTGGTGTGCCCGGCTTGAGTGGTGGTGCCCGAGGTGATGCAGATCTGGGTAAGCTGAAGAATATCAATCTGGTTAGCACTGATGGGCGAATGGCAGGCTCAATGCCTTTCGATATTGAAGTAAAATACAACGTGCTTTCGCTCGAAGCCGAGACGTTTACAGAAGGTGAATCGCCCTCAATTCCAGACAGTAATCGGGAGCGCTGCGAGTTGCCCGATCTGGAAACTCCTGGTGAACACAGTTTTACCGTTAATACCTATGATCCTAATGGTGCAGTTACTGCAACTCCCCTTGATCTTACGTTGCCCACCCGGCCGGTTTTCGTAAAAGTACTGCTGGATCGTCCATCAGTAACTCGCGTGGCTGTCGCTTTCGAGTTGAAATCGGACTACGACCCACAAAATTGCGATCCGAACTATTCCGCGCCGCATCAACGTTGTGATCATAGCCGTGCCAACACTGGCGATGCTATCCCCGGTACCGATATTGTAGCCTTGGGCAGTGGTAGTGGAGCTCTGCTCGAAAACATCCCCTACCTCACATATGAAACTGACACATCAGGGACTTATCCCGGTGTATATACAGGTGGCGTAATCACCTTCGAACCCGGCATTACCGAATGCTACATTCGACTGGAAGTTGTGGATGATAGTTTTGCCGAGCCTACAGAAGTTGCGCAGTTACACCTGACAGAAGTGCGCTCTGGCCTTGCTGCGGTTGGACCGACCAATGAGGGTGCGCGCACCAACCTTGTCATTGATGACAACGAACCAAAGGTAACTCTTGAGACGGCCAAAGGTGGAGCACGGGATGCGCTGAATGTGGGCGATTCCCGTACCTATATGGCGCGCCTGACCGGTGAACGGAATGGGGAGGTTCGTGCGAAGCTGGGTCATACGGAAGATTCGTCAGCGCGCTTGAATACCGAATTTAGAACCAATCTTCTGAACGACGAGTTGGTTTTCCCCGAGGGCACGGATGAAGTTAGCTTCACAGTGACTGTTGAGAACCCGGCTTCCTACTTCAATGCCGGTCCCGATGATCGTTTTATACTGCTTGGTTTGGATACGCTCTATCAGCTCGGCCGAGAGAGCTACGCCCGAGCTGAAAGCGAAGACATGCTTCGCGTCAGCATTAATGAGCTGAGATGGCCATTGACCGTTGGCTCCAGCGCTGGCTTTGTTGCAACAGATGTTGCGGTAGGGCATGGGGGCAAAATGTTCGTAGGTGGGTACGATAGCAGCGATAGTGGCCGTGTATTCGTGAAGATATACGACCAGAAAGGGGATTTGCTGCAGCAGCTTCCAGTCTCGGAGCCCGGCGACCAATTGGCAGCACCGGATCCGGTAGTTGGCGTGGCAAGACGTGAGGTGGTTCAAAATAATATCCGTACGATCCGTTATGAACTTGTAGTGGCATACACTGCGGAGGGCCCGGCCAGTGGTACGACCGGGATCGGCGGGAAGGATGTTGTTTCCTCGTTGTATTGGTATGACGAGGCAACTAATGCTGGTGAGTACGTGGAAATCTGGACAACTCGCACTGGTACAGATTCCGACGACATAGTTCGTTGGGCGGGTATCAATCCTGCAAGCGGTTTTGTCGTGCTGGCTGGCGAAACCGAGGGTGTATGGCCGAATCAAACATCTGCTGGCGGTTTTGACAGCTTCCTGCAGCGTATAGATTCATTGCCTGACGGGAACACCTTTGCTCCGACATTAGCCTGGACTCGCCAAGCGGGGTCCATTGGAGACGACCGTGTTGCTGGCGCAAGGGCTTCGGGGCTAAGTCCGATATTGTTTGGCTCTGCCACGGGTATGGTCAATGGTGAGCCCTCGTTGGGCGGCGAAGATGCCTATTTTTACAGTGCGGTATCGAAAGAAGGTGAACTTAACGTGCGCCAGCGGGGCACAGATGCAAATGAGCATGTTACTGATGGCGTAGCAGAAGGAACCACTTTGTGGTTGCTAGGAAACAGCGACCACCAATACACCGTAGTACAGGACGGCGAAGACAATTTGAGTCTGACAAGTCAATCAGGCTCCAGCCCGAGTGGCTTCATACTGGGCTATACAATCGACGGCGAGATTGTTCGGTCCTTTAACATGAATGATGAAAGCGACGTTTCTGGCGAGCAGTTTGCGGCACTAACCAGCTTTTTCGGAGACTTGATTGCCGGAGGCGTTACTGATGGTGATTTCACCGGCTCAGCATTAACCAGCGGCTCACAAACCGGGATCGTTACCCGGGTGTCTCTGGTACCCGAAGACGAACCGGGTGCAGAAGCTCCGGCATACCGTAACGAGTGGCGCTTTCAGATGAATACTGTGAATTCGGAAGTTACAAGGCTGGCTAATTACCGGGATGACGAAGTGGTGGCTCTGGCACGTATTGGGGCGGACTGGACGATATTGCTGCTAAGTCCTGAAGGTGCGCTGCTGACACCCTAGTCTGCAGAATGTTTGCTGCTCTTGATATTCAAACACTACCCTGCTGTCCGCCCACGCTGGCGTACAGGCGAAGGTAGTCAGTGCTGGTAACAACACCCATGGGTTCGCCTTTGGCATCAATCACAAGGGCGGCATTAAGTTGGTGTGCCAGCATCAGTCTTGCTAGCTGGTGAGCATCTGTTTCAGGAGAGGCCGTAAGGAATGCTGGCAACTCTATTTGAGTCAGGCTTTGATTCATTGCATCGGCTTGGTGTTCGTGGAGCCATGCCAGAAGCCATTGCTGGGCTACCAGCCCCGCAATGTGCGTATCTGCCGTTACCACCAGATGATTGGCGCCTTGCTCGTCCAGCATGGTGATCGCTTCGGCTACCGTCGCAGAGGCGGGTAATGAGTAGAGTACAGGTGAGCAGATGGACGATACCGGCAGATAGGGCCGTTGGTCTTTGCGCTCTCCTGAAGCGGCAGCGCCATACTCTTCCAGTGCACGATGTCGACCCGACCGTGCAGCAAGCTGAAACTCGGCATCCGTAGCTTCGCCACGCTCAGGATTGATGGCCTGGCTCTCTGTCAGCTCGCTGACATCACCCACGCGTCGCCCCCGAAATACTTCCGGCAACCTTGTCCCTACTGGACGACCTGGTTCGCTAACAAAAATGGACACCTGTCTTACCCTCTGGAGAACAGACCTATCTGTTATGTGTATCGGCGCCTTGGCGCGGAGCATTAGCTAAAATTGATTACGAAGACGCCACATTTGGCCTGTGCATACGGCCAGTAGCCAGTTTTTTGGCCAGGGACTCGGGCAGAGCAGTTGGTTGCCCGGTAACCTGATCTGCAACAAATTCTGCAAGCAGGGGCGCATAGGTAAGACCCTTGCTACCCAGGCCCGTAAAAAGGTAAAGCCCCGCCGCAACGACTCCGTCTTCGTCATAGAAGGGGCCTGCAACCGGTTGATAATCATGGGTTGTGCACCGAAACCCAACACGGCCACCAAGTTGCTCTGGCAGATCCTCGCTTGCCATGTGGGGTGGCATCATTTGCGGAGCCATGGCAGAAAGGGCCCGGATATTCTCACGGTGGCTTTCGGTTGTGGGATATAGTTCATGGCTGTGAAGATCAAAGGTGGCGCCAATCACCGCCTGCTGCTGACCTTCAAGACCGTGGGCAGGGTTGAGGTACCGAGCTCCACAGATAACTGCTCGGTGGCGGGTGGCAAGGGGTTCAGGTAGATGAGTGACCTGCCCCCGAATGGCCTTGAAGCGAAACGTACCTGAGCCTGGAATCAGTTGCGGGCTCAGGTGCCCGGCACAAATAACAACTCTGTTCGCTGTGATGTTCGGGCTGTCAGTGTTTGGTGTGAACAGAAGCCATTCATCACCGGAGGCAGCCATTTGCCTTATGGAGCAACCAAACAGTTTTTGTATGCGAGGGTGCACGGTAAGTGCCTTGCAGAGATTGCTTGGCTCAAGCCACCCGTTGCCCGGAAACCACAATCCACCGCTCTCCAGTGTTGCGCCAGTCAGTACTTCTGCTTTTTCCCGGGATACTTGTTGCAGGACATCTTGCGGGTATTGGTTGCGCTCGATAAACCGGCGCTGACGATCCTGCTCGTTGTCATTCCAGGCTAGTTGAAGCAGGCCAGTAGGATGCCAAAATGGCCCTCCATGAACCCTGTAATAGCGCTGACTGAACGTCAGCGCAGAGAGTGCGAGTTGGGTCTGGTGATTAAATTCCACGCCTAGCTTGACGTACATCGCTCCTTGCAGGTTTCCGGAGGCGGCGGAACCAGCGTCGTTTGCGGAGTCAACGAGCGTGACGGAATAGCCTCGTTGCGCAAGGTTGTTTGCAAGCAGGCAGCCTGCAATGCCGGCGCCAATTACTGCAACAGAAAAGCCTGATTCCACAGGCTTGCCGTGTGTCAGAGAAGGCTGATCTTCGGGCTGAAAGACTCCGCTGAAACTACCAGGCTGAACGTCGGGTTTATCGCAGGAGATTTTGTGAAATCCTGCTTCTTCGAGCGCGAACTGGAATGCCTTGTTAGCTTTTACGGCAGCGAGTGTGGTGCCGGGCTTGCTGTGCTTGCAGACGTGTTTGATGGTCTTGTTTGGGTCTACTTCCCCGCTTGCGGCGTGCGAGCAGTCGTCAAGAAACCAGGCGTCGACCATAAAAGATGGAGTGTCGTAAGCTTTGTGCGTATCACCGAATATAAGGGTCAGGCGCACACTGCCACCAGCCAATACCAAGCGGTGGGTGCCACGAATCAGTGCCGGGTAGTTGGCAATCAGTTCAGCTGAGACGTTGTTCAGCTCTGGCCACCGGGAAAGCACTTTTTCAAGATCTTCACGGCTTAGCGGAAACGGTACAGCGGAGACAAAATGCAGAGTGGCTGAATGCGATGGACCAAAAGCTTGCCAAGCCTGCCATGTGGCAAGAAAATTAAGGCCCGAGCCGAAACAGTTTTCGGCAACCACAAAATGACCTGCCTCCGGAACCCCAGAAAAACGTGCGGGCAGTTGATTGAGCTCGATGTATGCCTGACTGGATTCTGACATGCCATCGAACCAGCTCATTTCCCCTGGCGTTATAGCGGGCGGAACAGGTGAGCGGTTCATGGCGGTGCCGGGCCGTGTTGCGTTACTCAACCAGAGTAACGCTTTCAATGATTACAGGGGTTACGGGCACATCGGCCATTCCACGCACACGTGCAGTTTTCACTCCGGCAATATTGTCTACCACGCCCATTCCGGCTGTTACCTTTCCAAAAACTGCGTAGCCGGCTCCCCGAACACCCGCATTCAGAAAATCGTTGTTTGCGACGTTAACGAAAAACTGGGAAGTGGCAGAATCGGGAGCATTCGTCCTTGCCATAGCAACAGTGCCACGTAGATTAGGCAGTGTTGGGGAGGCTTCGTTTCTGATGGGTGAATGGGTGTCCTTACGGGTCATGTCTTTTGTAAACCCGCCGCCCTGAATCATGAATCCCGGTATAACCCGGTGGAAAATTGTGCCGTCAAAAAAACCTTCACGGGCATACTGCAGAAAATTTTCTACGGTTTCCGGAGCTACGTCTGGGCGAAGTTGCAATTCGATAGCACCCTGGTTGGTCAGGATGCGCACTTTTGGCAATTCCTGGTTTGCACTATCTGCATTGGTCTGGGCGCTTGCATTAAGTGTAACCAGCGACAGGCCAAGAAACATAAGTACGACCTGGATCACAATGCTCAAGGGTTTTACCAAATTTGTCATTACCGGGATCTCGCTTAGTGTAGTCGTGAGTGAATTTCCTGTAATAATCAGGGAAGTTAATCAGTGCTCTGATCTTAACAGATATGTTTGATTTTACGGGATACACGTCTGAGCAGAATGTGCGGTTATCAGCTAATATTTTGGTACTAATTAAGTAGTAACTTACTCACCGGGCCGGGTTGTACGGTAATCACTGCGGGAAATGGGAGAGGCTTAGTGAGATTCCATAAAGGGTTTGAGGAAAAGTCACGACTCGGGCGGTTGCTGGTTAATCGTGGTTATTTGTCAGAGAGCCAGGTTGAGGAGGGGCTCAGACTACAGCGTGAGAGCGGTATACGGCTGGGTGAGGTGTTCATCACGGCAGGCTGGATAACCGAGAAAGAACTCGGCCGTGTGTTGAAGCACCAGTCCCGTTATCGTAGCGCTGCCGCAATGGTCACCATGGCAACACTACCATTTCAGCCTTTGGTTACATTTGCAGCGAGTAATAACGCCAATGCCGCTCAGGTGGCAGAAGCCGGTCAGCTATTTGATGCGGCTGGAATGTCGCCGCTGACAGAGGATGAGCTGTCGGCAGTTGCGGGACAAGGCAACAGCTCTTTGTTTGATCGGGTTGATATTGTCAGCAGTATGGCTGGCGGCTCTGGTTCCGACGAGGGTGCCGGCCAAGTGGAGCCGGATGTCATAGAAGGCATGAAGCTCACAGCCAATGTGTTTTTCCCGGTACTTAATGTTCTGGATTCAGACCTTACGATCACCGGAGTTCATTATCGTGAAGGGGAGCCACGTTACACGGTGGCAGAGAATGGCCGGGTATCCATGGCATTCCCTGAGCGAATTGAGGAGATCCGCATGGACAACATTCGGGTCAGGGGTGGGGGTAGCCCATCCATGGGCAACGTCAGTATTCAGGACATCAGCTTTCACCCCGATTCCAGAATGACTATCTATACGAGATAATCAGGCGCTGGCAAGCACAGTTCGGCTTGATACGGTTGTTTGCTGGCCCTTTGCACCATATAGTTTTTGCTGGCCTGAGGCGCCCCGGAATATGTCTGTAAGCCGGGTAAGGCGTTTTTGAAGATGGTTTATGATACGCCCGTTATTCTCATTGAGAACATGGCATTCCCGAAGCTTTGAATCGGCTTCTTGCCAAAGGGCGTAAAGCTCATCAAGTCCGGCACTGCGAATAAAGCGGGAGGGGTCGCCAGAGTCTGGTCGAAACCCCATTGCCACAAGCGTGCGGATTTTTTGCTTGGCACGTTCTCGAATTTCCCCCAAGACCGCGTTTTTTTCTCGCGTCAGAGTATCGAGTGCTTTTGTATCAGAGCCGGACAGGCAAGTTTTTTCGTTCTTCAGGATATCCGCCAAGGTTTCAAGCTGACGGATATCCAGCGAAAGGAGATTCTTCAGATCATCAATTGCAGCCATGATTTACTCACCCAAAAATGCTTTCATCCATATCAAGCATTTTTTGGGCCAGTTTTTCTGCATCAATTTTATAGGTGCCGTTTTCCAAGGCTGAACGAATTTGCTCGATTCGCTCGTCATCCATTTCAGGATAATCCCCCAGCTTTTGCTCCAGCTGCTTGAGGTTTCGGGCCTGGCTGCTCAGGTTTACGTTTTCGCCGCGGGCACTCTGAGCCTTGGCATTTGCCTGCTCGGGGGCTGCTTGCTTGGCGCTCTGAGCATTAGCGGACTTGTCGGCCGTGGTTCTCTGGGTGTTGACCTGGCCTTGGCCAATTCCATTTAAGTCAACTGACATATCAATACCTGCTTTACGGTGACGCCACACATGTTGTGGGCTGACTCTGGTTTATATCCACTTAACGGCTAGTGGCTGGCATACTTTAGGGGCAAATTATCAAATCTTGTTAACATTTTGTCACAAACCTGATCCCGCCTTGGGCGGGGTGCTCCGCCGGCATGTTTTTGCCGCCGGAAGGGGGTTGCCGTGAGCATGTCACATCGGCACTTCAACATGCCCGGGAGCGGTTACATTCGCCTTTACCGTGCGGGCTGAGCCAAGGTTTTCCACAAGTACTTGCTCACCCACCGACGCACTGGCCAGAGCCTTACCGCGGGAGCGCACTGAAAAGGGCCCCCGGCGGGCGGTAATAATAACATGATCGCCGCGGCTGACAGCGATTGGTGCGTCCAGAAGATCAGGAGTGAGTACCGAGCCGGCGTTTACGGGCCGGCGTATAATCATGCCCTCAATCATCTGTGAATCAGTTATTATTCCCCGTCGGCTGGCGTTAAGCACAACATCGCGGGTTTCAAGCATGTTGCCTGTTACGCGTTCACCTCTTCCGAGCGGGCGGGCAGCGACCAGGGCAGGGCCACTGATGGATACCGTGGTCGTTACAAACATTCGCCACGGGCGATCGCCGGCGCAAGCTATCTGAACTGACGGGTGTTCACTTTTCCATGGATCACCTGTGAACTCTATATCCAGATCGTCAGAGCAGGCGGCTAATGCAAGCCTGTTGTCAATGTTGCCGGTCTCAAAGGCAACTTTGTAGCCTCTTTCGGTCTGGGTTGCGGCAAAGGTCTCAAGGAATGCTGCTGTTGCTTCGCGAATCTCGTCGGCGGTTGTTCTTGCCTGCACTTGGTTGGCGAATGTCGCTGCGAGCATGATCCATACTAAAAGCTGGGTGCGCATATCTGCTGGTTTGTCCTATGCTGTCAGTAATACGGCAAATGCTACTGAAAATACCTAAGGATTGCGGCGTTCTGGCCGTTAAACAGGCCTGACCGCTTTCAGGCGACGTTATCGCGTCGTCCTGACAACTTAACGTAATAGAAAGCAAAATGTATGCCGGTGCTAATTACTGGATAGAAAGCAAAATGTATGCCGGTGCTAATTACTGGCCAGGGGAGACTGCGATGGCAGGGGTATTGGATAGTGTAAATCAGCGCACGCAGCTGGTCGGACAAAACCGTCTTGAGCTCCTGCTTTTCCGTTTACGTGGGCGTCAGATATACGGCATCAATGTCTTTAAGGTGAAGGAAGTGCTGCAGTGCCCCAAGCTGTATTCCATGCCTAACAGCCGTGCGGTGGTTCGTGGTGTGGCACATACTCGGGGTGAAACCATTCCGGTTATTGATCTGAGTATGGCTATTGGCCTGCCGGGTATTCCTCAGGAGGAGTTGCCCAATAGTTTTGTGATCATCACTGAGTACAACCGAAAGACCCAGGGTTTTTTGGTTACGGGCGTCGATCGGATCCTGAATATGAATTGGGAAGACATTCTTCCTCCTCCTAAGGGGGCGGGTAAGGATATCTATCTTACAGCTGTCACTAAAATTGATGACAAGTTGGCGGAAATCATAGATGTAGAGAAGATTCTTTCCGAAGTTTCTCCGATTAGCGATGATGTGACTGAAGCAGTTCGGAGTAAAAGTGCGGAAAGAGTGACGGGGCATCTGCCAGTTCTGGTGGTGGATGACTCTTCGGTTGCACGCCGGCAAATAGAGCGCTGTCTTACAGCCATTGGCATGGAAGTAATATTGCGGAACGATGGGAAACAGGCGCTCGAATACCTCAAGGAAGTGACGGCGGATGGCTCAAAGGCAACCGATCATTTTTCATTGATTATCTCGGATGTGGAAATGCCCGAAATGGACGGGTATACACTGGTCACGCGAATCAAGAGTGATCCCGCACTCAGTGGGCTGTTTGTTATGCTCCATACTTCACTGAGCGGTGTGTTTAACAAGGCGATGGTGAAGAAAGTCGGTGCTGATGATTTTATGGCAAAGTTCAGTCCGGATGAGCTGGCTGAACGGATCATGGAAGTGTTAGACCAGAGCTGACGCTTTTTCGGCAGGAAATTCATACAGAACTGAGATCCAATGAAAGCAGAAATTACCCCACAGGAATATGAAGCCTTCAAATCGTTCCTGCAGGATGCGTGTGGTATTTTGCTGGGCGAAAACAAGCAGTACCTAGTGAAAAGCCGTTTGCGGCGGATATTGGAAGAAAACGATCTGAATTCTCTGGGTGATCTGCTTGGGCTTTTGAAAAAATCTGGCAGGGCAAGCCTCAGAGAGGTGGTGATCGATGCAATGACCACCAACGAAACCCTGTGGTTCCGTGATAATCATCCTTTCCGTATTCTCCAGGAAAAACTGCTCCCTGAGTTTGCCGAGCGCTCGCCTGCGACCCCATTGCGAATTTGGTCAGCTGCCTGTTCGACGGGTCAGGAGCCATACTCGGTTGGTATGATTGTGGATGAGTTTCGGCGCCAGAAGCCCGGCAAACTACGCAATGTTAAGGTAACTGCGACGGATATATCCAAAAGCGTGCTTGAAGTCGCCCGCCGAGGTGAGTACGAGATGATCGCTATTGGCAGGGGCTTGTCACCTGAACGTCAGAGAGAATTTTTTACACCTTCTGCAAATGGCGGCTGGCAGATTCGGCCCGAAATCAAAAGCATGGTGGAGTTCAAGGAGCTTAACCTCCTCGAGCGCTATATGCTGGGCAAGTTCGACATTGTCATGTGCCGCAACGTGTTGATCTATTTCTCTGCAGCCCACAAGAAGGATATTCTCACCCGTATCCACGCCACCCTCAATCCCGGAGGCTATCTGATTTTGGGCGCATCAGAGTCGCTTAATGGCTTGCCGGACCTTTACGAAATGGTTCAGTGTCACCCCGGAATCATTTACAGGAAAAAATAAGCAATGCCTTTCAACGTATGGGTGCTGGTAGCTGCCCAGGCGCTGGCCATGTGCACAGCGCCTTTTATTGTGTTTATAGGAAGCATCCAGGGGCGTCTGTTGGCGCCGGCCGCGGAATACGCAACGCTGCCTGTCGGATTGGTGGTGGTGGGCACTGTACTTGCAATCAAGCCTGCTACCTGGTTGATGGAGCGGCTGGGGCGCAAGCAGGTAATGCTGTTTGGAACCTCTATGGGGATGCTGGCGGGCATTCTTGGCGCCCTGGCTTCGTGGTTGGCCCTGTTCCCATTGCTTTGTCTGGCGGCAGTGGTTGGTGGAACCGGGCTGGCAGTGGTGCATCAGTATCGCTTTGCTGCGATGGAATCAGTGCCTCCCAGCATGGCTGGGTCAGCTGCTTCGCGAGTGTTGCTTGGCGGTCTCATTGCTGCCTGGCTTGGGCCTGAGATTGCGGCACTAGGCAGTGGGGCGGGAACAGATCATCCGTTTCTCACAAGCTGGCTTGCGCTGGCGGCTGTCCAGTTTGCAGCGCTTGTAATACTGGGGCTGGGTTATCGGGCGAAGAGTGAGTTGGTAAGGGCTGCTCACGCGAGCGGCGGCGGCCGGCCAATGAAAAAAATTCTCGCCAACCCGCTGATCTGGGTGGCCATCAGCGGCGCTGCGATCGGCTATGCCGTGATGAGCTTTATCATGACGGCAACGCCACTCAGCATGACGGAAATGGCGGGGCATGATCTGGATGATGCCAAGCGTGTTATCCAGCTGCACATCATGGCCATGTATTTGCCATCGCTCATCAGTGGCTGGCTTACACGGGTTGTCGGTATACCCCTTATGATGGTGGCCGGGCTTCTTGCTTATCTTGGGTGCATTGTTCTGGCTGCCAGCGGTATCGAATTTCACCATTATCTTTCGGCGCTGGTGTTGCTGGGTATTGGCTGGAACTTTCTGTTTGTGGGCGGCACCACATTGTTGCCGCGTGGCTATACAGATGCGGAACGGTTCAGGGTTCAGGGCCTCAACGATGTGTTCGTGTTCGGCTCCCAGGCCACAGCGGCCTTGTCGGCCGGGGTAATACTGTCATGGGTTGGCTGGTCTGCGCTCGTCATGGTCGCTGTACCCTTCCTGGTCATCCACGGGCTGCTTATGGTGTTCTGGTTAACTCGAGGGGCAGGTGGCCGGTCTTTACCCAGATAACCGTCTCTTGCTCCACAAACGGGTGGTGCTGGCTCAAGTGCGGGCTCCTTATCCATGTACCTTCAGGATAGCGCCCGTACTCGTCACAAAACTCACCTGAAAGAACGAATATTTCTTCGCCTCCGAAGTGTCGGTGAGGCTGAAATATTTCATTGGCGGGCCATTTCACCAGCGCTACATGCTCGTGCTCAAATTCATGCAGCGGCATTACTTCAAGGCCACCGATCCCGGGTAACCAGTCGGTATTGCTGGTGTCGACTCGCACGGTGCTGAGGTCTCGTTCATCAAACTGGTGCAGCTTTACCAGTAAAGTACAGCCAGGCTTGCTGAACGGGGCGTGCCCGCTTCCGGGCGGGTTTCTCAAGTAGGTGCCGGCAGGGTAATCACCATTTTCGTCCGAAAATACACCTTCCAACACCAGGATTTCTTCGCCGAGAGGGTGTTCATGCCGGCTGAATGAGGCGCCAGGCTCATAGCGAACAATGCTGGTAGCATGGCCTCGCTCGGCTTCCTCCCTTGCTAACGGCTTTCTGACAACGCCGCTGGCAGGGCTGGCAAGCCATTCCTGTTCGTTTGTGTGGATGACCACCCTGCGGTCAAAATCCATGTTCAGCATTATGTGCCTCTTCGAGAACTATCGAGTTACTTGATTAACATCTGAATATCACGGAAGGCGGGGTGCTTGCAGTGCCCCATCCATTCAAAGGCAGCCATTTCGACTGTGACAATACGGGCGCCGCTCGCGCTGAGCCGATCAAGGGCGACATCCCGATCGAACTCGTTCCGGGACCCTGTAGCATCGGCAACAACCCATACCTTGTAACCCGCATCAATCAGGCTGAGGGCCGTTTGCATCATGCAAACATGGGTTTCGCAGCCGGCAATAATAATATGCTGCCGACCTTCGGGTAGGCTTTCCACCAATCCGTCGGGGCAGGCATCAAAGTGGTACTTTGCAAGCGTGTGGTGGCAAAGCTCCTTCACCGCCTCTACATTTGGCCCCAGTTTTTCTGGCAGCTGCTCGGTTGCCACAACGGGGATATCCAAAAGTCCTGCAATTGTTGCGAGGGTTATGCATCGGCTGACTACGTCCTGGCCATAGGCAATGGCTGGCATCAGCTTTTCCTGAACGTCTATCAGCAAAAGAATCGATTGGTCGGGTTTCATTAGCATGGATAGCCCCCCAGGCTTGGATAACATACTGAACAGATTGGAAATGCCATGATACTCCCAACGCGAGTAGCGAGCACCTTACTGCCTATTATTGGTGCAAACCGGAAATTTTGCCGGGATTTATCCCAAGGGAGTTGCCAAGCGCCCCTAAAACCATTAAAGTTTGCGCCCTCAAATGAGCGACGATATTGCTGATTTGAAACAGGTTATTGGAGAGGTGGCCGAGTGGCTGAAGGCGCACGCCTGGAAAGTGTGTATACGTTAATAGCGTATCGAGGGTTCGAATCCCTCTCTCTCCGCCATATTTTCTCCGGGAAGCCTTGCAGCGCAAGGCTTCCCGAGAAGAAAGGTTAGCTGAAGTTTATGTCCGTCTGGTGTAACAATCAGGTGGAACAATATGTACATTCAGCGCAGCAGTTTCGGTGTCTATTACACCCGAATTTCCCTCCCAAAATTTGCTCGTGAAAACGGGTTTCCCCATTCGATTCGAATCTCGCTTTTAACTAAGTGCCGGAAAACTGCGGTCAAGCGGAACGCTTTGGTCTGCGGCCAGATGCTCGAATTTTTGGACCGAGAAACCACGTTCTGTTCAAGAGAAGTATTTGATCGTGACACAGAGGCTCTAAGAAACGGTCTACACGGTTTTTTTGAAGAAACCCTTCCCAGCCTGCCAATCAATGCAAACTCACCTGAAAACCTATTGTTTTCGAGCTCCTCGACAGCCTCTGCCTCAAAAGTGAAAAAGGAAGGGTCCTTCCGGGACTTCGCTTGGCTGATTCGCTCGTACATCAAGTACAAGTCCCGAACTCGCGTCAGTCCCAAGTACTTGAAACAAGTCGAAGGACGTCTGAGACCGTTGATCGGTTTCTTCAACGATCGAAATCCGAGGAGCTTAAAGCTCACCGATGGCCTCAATTACCAGCATGATCTTCTCGGTAATGGCTGGAGCCCGAAGACAGTAAAGGAATACCTAAGTGTCGCCAGACAACTCTGTGCGTGGTGCGTCCAAATGGAGTACTTAAAACGCAACCCATTCGTGGGCGTGAAAGTCATCCTTCCAGAAAGCAAAGCAGCGCACGAACAGCGACAGATTTGGACCAAAGCACAGCTCCAGGACTTGTTTGCGCATAAAAGATTTTCAGACAGAGGTAGCGCCGATGACATGTGGGTTCCGCTCATCTTGTTGCATTCGGGTCTTCGTCCAAGCGAAGCCTGTCAATTGCGCGTCGAAGACGTGCGCAAATGCGAAAAGACAGGAATCTGGTACTTCAATGTGAGCGACGACGGCTGGAAGCAGAGAATAAAAACGCCCAACGCAAGACGCCAGGTGCCTCTGCACCGAGAGCTTTTGGAAAGAGGTTTTCTCAACTACGTTGCGGGTCGAACAAAATCGAGAAGAGTGCAGTTGTTCAATTGCTCCCCAACTGGCAAAGAAGAAGATTGGTCACGCAATTTCACTCATCGCTTCAACCGTTTCTTGTTAAATAAGCTTGGATATGCGGCAGGCAATCGACCTGGATCGTATAGCCTAAGGCATACTTTCGTGGATGCACTAAAACAGAAAGATGTTCCAGAGCATATCGTTGCTGAAATCGTCGGTCACTCCCAAACCTCAATCACATTCGGCCGATACGGAAAGCCCTCTGGCCTCAAGAAAAAAGCTGCTGTAATCAATTCCGTGAAATTATTTTAAGTCATGGTTTAAATTTCTTGGGAAGAGATAGTTAACGAAAAATCAATAAGCTATCTATCCCCCTTGCTCCTGCTTGTCAACTAAAGAGTTGACAAGCCCTTGATTTACAAAGAAAAAAGTTGACGAGTCGGCCTCTAGCGTTATGATGGTTGCTGAAACCAAAGGATATTTCAGTGAAACATACGACAAAACGTCTTCAACATTTCAAGCGTGGTGACGCCATTTCTGACACAGAGCTAGGTCGGGTCATCAACGAGTGGCTGGCGAGCAAATCCCTCGAACTTTCGGTTACAACGATGAGAGGGTATCGCTCGAAGGCAAAGTTGATCGATAAGCATTTTAAAACAAAAGGTCTCACGGCCCTGAAGCCTAGGTTCGTGAGAGAGTTTCTTGAGAAACTGATCCGTCGCGGATACAGCAACAAATCGGTGAATGAGTATCTCATCGTTTTGAGGGGTGTTTGTGGGCGTCTCTTAGAGTATGAAGTGATCGAGCAGGATCCGACTCGAAAGTTTAAAAACTATCGAACTGCTTCAAGTGAACCGGACCCTTATACTCAAGCGGAAATGCTCAAGATCTTTTCTGTTCATGACGCTACAGACTCTGAAATGGCGCTTGTTAAGCTAGGGCTGTTTACTGGTCTTCGTATCAGTGTAGTGGTCAACTAATCCCGGACAGTATTTTAAGGTTTTCCTCTGCTGCAACGGGAGAAATGCCACCGTTGAACGTATGAGGTCTTTGCCGGTTGTAGTAGTCCATCAGATAGCCACCAACATCTTTTTTGGCCTCAGGCAGATTCCGATATCCCAGGGCCGGTACCCACTCAGATTTCAGGC
>NZ_VCGZ01000011.1:61560-159320 GCF_016597775.1 Marinobacter sp. 1-3A | reverse complement strand
GTACCAAGCGTGACGACGTTGAGCGTGGTCAGGTTCTGTGTAAGCCGGGCAGCATCAAGCCGCACACCAAGTTCGAGTGTGAAGTATACGTACTGAGCAAGGATGAGGGTGGTCGTCACACTCCGTTCTTCAAGGGCTACCGTCCTCAGTTCTACTTCCGTACGACTGACGTAACTGGTTCCTGTGAATTGCCGGAAGGCGTGGAAATGGTTATGCCTGGTGACAACGTTCAGATGGAAGTAACGTTGATTGCTCCGATCGCCATGGAAGATGGCCTGCGCTTCGCGATTCGCGAAGGCGGTCGTACCGTTGGTGCCGGCGTAGTCGCCAAGATCATCGAGTAAGACGCTCGTTGCATCAGGAAAAGGGGCTGACTTGGTCAGCCCCTTTTTCGGTTTCTGTCGCAACCGCTTCTCCCGATCTGGTCAGCAGTCATCCCTGTTGACAGGGTTGGGTATTATGCATACAATGCGGCTCCTTTTTTTGAAGGTCGGCTTACTAGTTCAGTAGCTGCTACGAGTGGAGTTTGGTGCAACATGCAAAGCCAAAAGATTCGAATCAGGTTGAAGGCGTTTGATTATCGCCTTATCGACCAGTCAACGCAGGAGATTGTCGATACCGCTAAGCGGACCGGCGCTCAAGTGCGTGGACCTATCCCTCTGCCGACGCGGAAGGAGAAGTACACAATTCTGGTTTCCCCGCACGTCAATAAAGATGCGCGCGATCAGTATGAAATTCGTACTCATAAGCGTTTGCTCGACATTGTTGAGCCAACGGAAAAGACAGTAGATGCTTTGATGAAGTTGGACCTGGCAGCAGGTGTAGACGTTCAGATTAGCCTCGGTTAATACCACCCGGTATTGATCTGTGTAACTGTCCTAAGGCCATAGAGGGTGAGAGCCCCGTACACTTAGAGGTGAAACATGGCAATTGGTGTTGTCGGCCGTAAGGCTGGTATGACCCGTATATTTACGGAAGACGGACAGGCTTTGCCTGTTACGGTAATTGAGGTTGATCCTAACCGCATTACTCAGCTCAAAACTCTTGAGAATGATGGCTATCGCGCTGTTCAGGTGACTGTGGGCGCTCGTCGTGCATCACGCGTTACCAAAGCTGAGGCAGGTCATTTTGCCAAGGCCGGCGTAGAGGCGGGTCGGGGAGTTTGGGAGTTTCGACTGGCAGATGGCGAAGGCGAAGACCTGGCTGCTGGCGGCGAAATTGCTGCAACTGTCTTTGAAGACGGTCAGCTTGTGGATGCCACCGGTCAATCCAAGGGTAAGGGTTTCCAGGGTGGCGTTAAGCGCTGGAACTTTGCCATGCAGGACGCAACGCATGGTAACTCCCTATCGCATCGTGCTCCGGGTTCTATTGGTCAGAACCAGACTCCGGGCAAGGTATTCAAGGGCAAAAAGATGGCGGGCCAGATGGGTAATGCGCAAGTAACTGTGCAGAACCTTAAAGTTGTCCGTGTCGACGCCGAGCGCAACCTCCTGCTGATTAGTGGTGCCGTCCCCGGCGCAACTGGCAGTGATGTTGTCATCAAGCCTGCACTTAAAGCCTGAGGAGCGGTTCGATGGAATTGACTATTACAGGTAGTGGCAAGGGAATCTCTGTTTCCGAAGCTGCATTTGCCAAAGATTTTAACGAAGCTCTGGTTCACCAGGTTGTGACTGCTTATATGGCAGCTGGCCGTCAGGGGACCAAGGCTCAGAAAACCCGTTCAGAAGTCAGTGGTGGCGGTAAGAAGCCCTGGCGTCAGAAGGGTACAGGTCGCGCTCGTGCCGGTACTATCCGTAGCCCTATCTGGCGCTCCGGTGGTGTAACTTTCGCTGCCAAGCCTCGCAGCTTTGAGCAGAAAGTTAACCGCAAGATGTATCGTGCCGCGATGTGCTCTATTTTCTCCGAGTTGGTTCGTCAGGAGCGCCTGGTTTTGGTTGACGACTTTGCAGTCGATGCGCCAAAGACCAAGGCCTTCACGTCCAAGCTGGCAGATCTGGGCCTTTCCAATGCCTTGATCCTGACAGAAAGTCTGGAGCATAACTTGCACCTGGCTTCCCGCAACGTGCCTCACGTAGATGTACGTGATGTTGCGGGTCTGGATCCGGTTAGCTTGGTTGCTTACGAAAAGGTCGTGGTAACTGTTCCCGCTCTGAAGAAGATCGAGGAGATGCTGGGATGAATCAGGAACGTATTTATAAGGTCCTTTTGGGGCCTCACGTATCGGAGAAGGCTTCAATGGTCGCCGAGCATGGACAGGTTGTTTTCCGGGTCGCCCCGGACGCCACCAAGCCGGAGATCAGAAAAGCTGTTGAGCAACTGTTCAACGTCACCGTAGAAGGTGTTCAGGTTCTGAATCGTAAGGGCAAGCTTAAGCGCACTGCCCGCGGGTTCGGCAAGCGTAATGACATTCGTAAGGCTTATGTAAAGCTGGCTGAAGGTCAGGACATCGATTTTCTGGATGTGGAATAAGGTAAAGGGGTCGTAATATGCCGATCGTCAAAACCAAGCCAACATCAGCCGGACGCCGTCACGTTGTAAAGCTGTACAACCCAGATTTACACAAAGGGCGCCCTTACGAACCGTTGGTCGAATCGCAAAGCAAGTCGGGTGGTCGTAACAACAACGGCCGTATCACTACCCGTCATATTGGTGGTGGCCACAAGCAGCACTACCGCATAATAGACTTCAAGCGGACCAAAGATGGTATTCCTGCGACAATCGAGCGCATTGAATACGATCCGAACCGCTCTGCGCACATCGCGCTGATCAAATACGCCGATGGCGAGCGTCGTTACATTATCGCTCCCAAGGGTATGCAGATCGGCGAGCCTGTGCGCTCAGGAATCGACGCGCCTATTAAGGTTGGAAGCACATTGCCCCTCCGGAACATGCCGGTTGGTTCTGTGATCCATTGCGTTGAGCTCAAGCCTGGTAAAGGTGCACAGCTGGCTCGCTCTGCGGGCGCATCCGTGCAACTTGTAGCTCGGGAAGGTGCTTATGCGACCATCCGTCTGCGCTCAGGTGAAATGCGAAAGGTGCTTGTAGATTGCCGTGCTACGTTGGGTGAAGTATCCAACAGTGAGCACAGTCTCAAGCGGCTTGGCAAAGCGGGTGCATCACGTTGGCGCGGTAAGCGCCCAACGGTTCGTGGTGTGGCTATGAACCCAGTTGACCACCCACACGGTGGTGGTGAAGGGCGTACCTCTGGCGGACGTCACCCAGTTACTCCTTGGGGTATTCCGACCAAAGGGCATAAGACTCGTAAGAACAAGCGTACTGACAAAATGATAGTACGTCGTCGTTCAGCCAAGTAAACGACCACATAGAGGTAAATGCTGTGCCACGTTCTTTAAAGAAAGGTCCATTCATAGACCTGCATCTGTTGAAGAAGGTCGAGGCAGCTCTGGAAGCGAACGACAAACGACCAATTAAAACCTGGTCGCGTCGTTCCACGATTTTCCCGGAGTTTGTAGGCTTGACCATTGCAGTCCATAACGGCAGGCAACACGTGCCGGTTTTTGTCACCGAAGATATGGTCGGGCATAAACTGGGAGAGTTCGCGGCAACGCGCACTTATCGTGGCCACGCGGCCGACAAGAAAGCTAAACGCTGATTGTGAGGGGAATAGAAATGGAAGTAGCAGCCAAGTATAAGGGCGCTCGCCTCTCAGCTCAGAAAGCACGTCTTGTCGCCGACCAAGTCCGCGGCAAGCCGGTTGAGGACGCCCTGAACATTCTGACTTTCAGCCCTAAGAAGGCGGCGGTGATTATCAAGAAAGCTCTTGAGTCCGCCATCGCTAACGCTGAGCACAACGAAGGTCTGGACGTTGACGAATTGCGGGTTTCCACCGTTATGGTGGATGAAGGCCCGACGCTCAAGCGGATCAAGGCTAGAGCCAAGGGGCGCGCTGACAGAATTATGAAGCGCACCTGTCATATCACCGTCAAGGTCGCCGACAAGTAGGAGATGCTCAGATGGGTCATAAAGTAAATCCAATCGGCTTCCGCCTGGGTGTGATTAAAGAGCACAACTCAGTTTGGTATGCCGATAAAAAGGAATACGCAAAGAACCTGTTGAACGATATTCAGGTTCGCGAATTCCTCGACAAGCGTCTGGTTAAGGCGTCTGTTAGCAAGATTGTGATCGAGCGCCCTGCTCAGAACGCACGTATCACGATCCATACTGCCCGCCCCGGTATAGTTATCGGTAAGAAGGGTGAAGATGTTGATCGTCTGCGTCGTGAAGTCGGCGAGATGATGGGTGTGCCTGTGCACATCAACATCGAAGAAGTCCGCAAGCCGGATCTGGATGCTCGCCTGGTAGCGCAAAACGTTGCCGGACAGCTGGAGCGTCGTGTGATGTTCCGTCGCGCTATGAAGCGCGCGGTACAGAACGCTATGCGTCAGGGAGCCAAAGGCATCAAGATTCAGGTTGGTGGTCGTCTCGGGGGTGCCGAAATTGCGCGTTCCGAGTGGTATCGTGAAGGTCGCGTTCCGCTGCACACTCTGCGTGCAGATATTGATTACGCAACCTACGAAGCGCATACCACTTACGGCATTATTGGCGTCAAGGTATGGATCTTCAAAGGTGAGATTCTTGGTGGTATGGAACAGGTCCGTGCTGACAAGAAAGCCTCTGGGAAGAAAGGTTCTAAGTAAAGGGGCAATCTTATGCTGCAACCAAAACGCACCAAATTTCGCAAGGTAATGAAGGGCCGTAATACCGGTCTTGCTCACCGCGCCAACAAGGTGAGCTTCGGTGAATACGGATTGAAAGCGACGACTCGCGGGCGTATAACTGCGCGCCAGATTGAAGCGGCACGTCGTACCATGACGCGTAAGATCAAGCGTGGCGGGAAGATCTGGATCCGGGTGTTCCCGGACAAGCCGATCACCGGTAAGCCGCTTGAAGTACGTATGGGTAAAGGTAAGGGTTCTGTCGAGTACTGGGTGGCTGAAATTCAGCCAGGCCGGATGCTCTACGAGATGGAAGGTGTTTCTGAAGATATCGCACGCGAAGCCTTCACACTCGCAGCGGCTAAGCTGCCAGTACAGACCACCTTCGTAACGAGGACGGTGATGTGATGAAAGCAACAGAGCTGCGTGAAAAATCAGCCGCGGAGCTGAATAAGGAGCTGATCGATCTCCTGAAGGAGCAGTTCAACCTGCGCATGCGCAAGGCTACTGGTCAGCTCAATCAGTCTCACCTTCTCGCCGGGGTGAAGCGCGACATTGCTCGTGTGAAAACAGTATTGAACGAAAAGGCAGGAAAGTGACATGACCGAAGCTACCCAAACTGCCAGAACTCTTAGCGGCAAGGTCGTGAGCAACAAGATGGAGAAATCCATCGTGGTGTTGGTCGAGCGTCAGGTAAAGCACCCTCTGTACGGTAAGTACATGAAGCGTTCAACCAAGATCCATGCTCACGATGAGAGCAACCAGTGCAATATCGGTGACACTGTGACCATTCAGGAAACCCGCCCGGTCTCCAAGACCAAAAGCTGGGCCCTGGTGGAAGTCACTGAACATGCATCCAAGGTGTAATTCGCCCGGAGAACAACCATGATTCAGACTCAGACAATGCTTGAAGTCGCGGATAACAGTGGTGCGCGTCAGGTGATGTGCATCAAGGTCCTGGGCGGTTCACACCGGCGTTACGCCGCCATTGGGGATATCATCAAGGTGACCGTTAAGGAAGCCATCCCCCGCGGAAAAGTGAAGAAAGGCCAGGTCCTGAAGGCTGTAGTAGTGCGCACCCGCAAGGGTGTTCGCCGTCCCGATGGGTCGCTTATCCGTTTCGACGGCAACGCGGCTGTACTTCTGAACAATCAGGACGCACCCATTGGTACCCGTATCTTCGGACCGGTTACCCGTGAACTGCGAAACGAAAAGTTCATGAAAATTATCTCACTGGCACCCGAAGTACTTTAAAGGACCAGAGGCCGGTTATGAAAAAGATTAAACGAGATGACGAAGTAATCGTCACTACGGGGAAAGACAAAGGCAAACGTGGTAAAGTTCTGAAAGTTCAGGACGATGGCAAGGTAATTGTTTCTGGCATCAATATGATGAAGAAGCACACCAAACCAAACCCGATGTTGGGCACCCCCGGTGGCATCGTCGAAAAAGAAGCGCCTATCCAGGCTTCCAACGTAGCTATTTTTAATCCGCAGACCGGCAAGGCCGATCGTGTTGGCTTCCAGATCAAGGAAGACGGGGCGAAGACGCGGATCTTCAAAGCTACGAAAGAAGCTGTCGATAACCAGTAAGCGGTGGTGGTTACGATGCTTAACATGAAAGAGCAGTACAGCAAGGAAGTGGTACCCGCCCTGCAGAAAGAGTTCGGTTTCAAGAACGTCATGCAGGTGCCGCGTATCGAAAAGATTACCCTGAACATGGGTGTCGGCGAAGCTGTCGGTGACAAAAAGCTGATTGAGAATGCTGTGGCAGATTTAGAGCGCCTGGCAGGACAAAAAGTGGTTGTTACTACAGCGCGTAAGTCCGTTGCGGGTTTCAAAATCCGTGAAGGATGGCCGATCGGTTGTAAAGTTACCCTGCGCGGTGAGCGTATGTGGGATTTCTTTGATCGCCTGGTTCACATTGCGGTTCCCCGTATTCGTGACTTCCGTGGTCTTAATCCCAAGTCCTTTGACGGGCGCGGTAACTACAGCATGGGTGTGCGTGAGCAGATCATCTTCCCGGAGATCGAGTACGACAAAGTCGACAAGATCCGCGGGCTGGATATCACCATTACCACCAGTGCCCGTACCGACGACGAAGGTCGCGAGCTGCTGAAAGCTTTCGGCTTTCCGTTCAAGAAATAAAGGAACGAGAGTAATGGCTAAGGTTTCAATGAAAAACCGTGAGCTGAAGCGCGAACAAACCGTTGCGAAATTTGCAGCGAAGCGTGCTGAGCTCAAGGCGATTATCAAGAACCCAAATACCAGCGATGATGACCGTTGGGATGCACAGATGAAGCTCCAGCAGCTTCCTCGTGATGCTTCTCCATCGCGTCTTCGTAATCGTTGCCAGGTGACTGGTCGTCCCCATGGCGTTCTGCGCAAGTTCGAACTTTCACGGATTAAGCTCCGTGAATACGGCATGCGTGGCGACGTTCCGGGCCTGACCAAGGCAAGCTGGTAAGATAGGTATCCTGGCTTAGGTCAGGATGCCTGTTGGTAAGCGGTGCGGCGCGCCGCTGCACAACTAAAAAGATCAGGAGCCTCATACCAATGAGTATGCAAGACACGCTTGCGGATATGGTAACCCGTATACGCAACGCCCAGATGGCATCGAAAGCAGACGTTACGATGCCATCTTCAAAAATGAAGATCTCAGTAGCCCAGGTTCTTAAGGACGAGGGCTATGTTGCAGATTTTTCCGTTACAGCCGATGTAAAGCCTGAGTTGACCATCACGCTCAAGTATTTCGGTGGCAAGCCGGTTATTGAACAGATTAAGCGGGTAAGCCGCCCAAGTCTGCGTCAGTACAAAGGCGCTGGGGAACTGCCGAAGGTATCCGGTGGTTTAGGAGTCGCGATAGTCTCTACGTCCAAGGGCGTAATGACTGACCGCGCCGCACGAGCTGCTGGCGTGGGTGGCGAAGTCATCTGCACCGTATTCTAGGAGAATCACATGTCCAGGGTTGCCAATAATCCTGTCGTGCTGCCTTCCGGTGTTGAGGTTAAGCTGAACGGCCAGGAAATTAGTGTTAAGGGCTCCAAAGGAGCTCTTGAATTTTCGATTCACCAAGCGGTTGAAGTAAAACAGGAAGAAAATCTTCTGCGTTTTGCTGCTCGCGATGGTGCCCAAAAGTCCCGCGCTCTTGCTGGTACAACCCGCGCGCTGGTCAACAATATGGTGACCGGTGTATCCGCAGGCTTCGAGCGTAAGCTCCAGCTGGTCGGTGTTGGTTATCGGGCCCAGGCGCAAGGTACGAAGCTCAATTTGACACTGGGTTTTTCTCATCCGGTTTCTTATGAGCTGCCCGAGGGGATTACCGTTGAAACTCCGTCCAATACGGAAGTAGTTATTCGCGGTATCGACAAGCAACAGGTTGGCCACGTCGCTGCAGAAATCCGCGCGTTCCGTCCGCCCGAGCCTTACAAGGGCAAAGGTGTTCGGTATGCGGATGAGCAGGTAAGACGCAAAGAAGCCAAGAAGAAATAAGGCGGGACTATGAGCGCGAATAACGAAAGATTGCGTCGCGCACGCAAAGTGCGCATGAAGATCCGTGAGCTGGGTACGACACGTTTGTGCGTTCACCGCACTCCGCGTCACATGTATGCTCAGGTTACGACAGCAGATGGCAGCCAGGTTTTAGCCACTGCCTCCACGTTGGATAAGGAATTGCGCCAGGGTGCAACCGGTAACGTGGATGCCGCCAAGAAGGTTGGTCAGCTGATTGCTGAGCGTGCCAAGGCGGCAGGTGTGGAGCAGGTTGCATTTGACCGCTCCGGTTACCGTTATCACGGACGCGTTCAGGCTTTGGCCGACGCAGCTCGTGAAGCTGGCTTGCAATTCTAAGAGGTGGAGAAGATGAGCGTTAACGATCAGAAGGCGCCTGAGCTCCAGGAAAAGCTGGTTCAGGTGAATCGCGTTGCTAAAGTGGTCAAGGGCGGTCGCGTATTTGCGTTCACCGCGCTGAGCGTTGTTGGCGACGGAAAAGGACGCGTTGGCTTTGGCCGCGGCAAGGCACGTGAAGTGCCAGTTGCGATTCAGAAGGCGATGGAAGCTGCACGTAAGAACATGGTAGACATTCCGCTCGACGGTACTACCCTGCAGTACGCAGTGCGGGCCCAGCATGGTGGCTCCAAGGTGTACATGCAGCCGGCGTCTGAAGGTACAGGTATTATTGCCGGTGGTGCAATGCGTGCTGTGTTGGAAGTTGCAGGGGTTCAGAACGTACTGTCCAAGTGTTACGGGTCTACCAACCCGGTGAACGTGGTACGTTCCACCATCAAGGGTCTTCAGGCTACTCAAGCGCCTGAAGATATTGCAGCCAAGCGCGGTAAATCCGTCGAAGAAATTCTGGGTTGAAGTCATGGCGAACGCAAATACGATCAAAGTAACTCTGACCCGCAGCCCAATTGGCTGCCAGCCCAAGCACAAGCTTTGTGTAAAGGGCCTGGGTCTTCGTAAAATCGGTCATACCGTTGAAGTAGAGGATACCCCTTCTATTCGCGGCATGATCAACCGGGTTAATTACCTGGTTCGGGTTGAGGAGAACTAAGATGCGTCTGAACGAGCTTAGTCCAGAGCCCGGTTCACGTCCTTCCGGCAAGCGTGTTGGTCGTGGTATCGGTAGCGGCCTCGGTAAAACCGGTGGTCGTGGTCACAAGGGTCTGAAATCCCGTTCCGGTGGCAGTGTTGCCCCTGGTTTCGAGGGTGGTCAGCAGCCTTTGGCTCGTCGTCTGCCGAAGTTTGGCTTTACATCGCGCCAACAGCGTTATGTTGCCGAAATTCGACTGAACGAATTGGCCAAAGTTGAAGGCGATATTGTGGATCTTGCAGCACTTAAGAAAGCTGACATCATCCGCGAAGAAATTCGCGAAGCTAAGGTTATCCTGTCGGGCGAACTTGACCGCGCAGTAACTGTAAAGGGACTTCGTGTAACCAAAGGCGCGCGCGAGGCAATTTCTGCCGCGGGTGGCAAAGTCGAAGACTAAGGCGAGTCGAGGACTAAATGGCGAAGAACGCATCATTGCCTGCGGGCGCGGGAAAAGGACTTGCTGAGCTGAAATCAAGGCTCTGGTTTGTCTTCCTGGCATTGCTGGTGTACCGGATCGGTGCCCACATTCCGGTGCCTGGAGTTAACCCCGACCGTTTGGCGGCACTGTTTGAGCAGAATCAGGGCACGATCCTGAGTATGTTCAACATGTTCTCAGGTGGTGCGCTCGAGCGCATGAGTATCTTCGCTCTCGGTATCATGCCGTATATCTCTGCCTCAATTATCATGCAGCTCATGACTGCGGTAAGCCCGCAGCTTGAGCAGCTGAAAAAGGAAGGTGAGGCTGGTCGTCGCAAGATAAGCCAGTATACGCGCTACGGTACGGTTCTCCTGGCTCTGGTTCAGGGTTTTGGTATTTCTGTTGGTTTGGCCTCTCAGGGCGTCACCTTTAACGATAGTTTCAGCTTCCACTTTGTGGCAGTGGTCTCTTTTGTGAGTGGTGCTGTCTTCATGATGTGGCTGGGTGAACAGATTACTGAGCGGGGTGTCGGTAATGGCATCTCCCTGCTGATTTTTGCAGGCATTGTTGCCGGTCTCCCCGGCGCAATCGGCCAGACTCTGGAGCAGGCTCGTAACGGCGAAATGAGCCTGTTGGTGGTTCTGGGTATCGGTATCCTTGCGATTGCAGTAGTTGGCTTCGTGGTGTTCATGGAGCGTGGTCAGCGTCGTCTGACTATCAACTATGCAAAACGACAGCAGGGGCGCCGCGTGTTTGCTCAGCAATCCAGTCATTTGCCTTTGAAGGTAAATATGGCCGGGGTCATCCCGCCCATCTTTGCTTCGTCCATCCTGCTTTTTCCGGCTTCGCTCGGGCAGTGGTTTGGGCAAGGTGAAGGCATGGAGTGGCTCAGTGATATTTCCCAGGCATTGGCGCCAAGCCAGCCGTTATACATTATTCTGTTTGCAGCAGCGGTGGTATTCTTCTGCTTCTTCTATACAGCTTTGATGTATAACCCGAAAGAAGTTGCGGATAATCTCAAGCGCTCTGGCGCGTTTATACCGGGCATTCGTCCTGGCGATCAGACAGCCAAATACATTGATGGCGTTCTGACTCGTCTGACCCTGTTCGGTGCAATGTACATTGCAGCAGTTTCTCTGTTCCCTCAGTTTCTGATGGTGGCCGGGAATGTTCCGTTCTATTTGGGCGGCACCTCACTGCTGATTGTTGTAGTCGTGGTGATGGATTTCATGGCGCAGGTTCAGTCGCACCTGATGTCGCATCAGTATGAATCGCTGATGAAGAAATCCAATCTCAAGGGCTATGGACGGAACGGGTAACACCCGTTCCCCTTGAAAACTGGAGTCGACAATGAAAGTACGCGCTTCGGTAAAGAAAATTTGCCGTAACTGCAAAGTAATTCGTCGCAATGGCTCAGTAAGAGTCATTTGCTCGGAGCCTCGCCACAAGCAGCGTCAGGGCTGATTCCTTCGGGAACTAACCTGGTTGCAAAAGAGGTTCGTAATGATGGCGCTTGACTCGATGCCGAGTCAGGCGCTATTATTTCGCGCCCCATTTTTGTGGCGGAAAATTCACACAGCAAAGCTTTGAACGCGGAGTAATTTGGATGGCACGTATAGCCGGTGTCAATATACCCGATCACAAACATGCTGTTATCTCGCTGACCTACATCTTTGGTGTTGGCAAGACAACAGCCCAGAAGCTTTGCGATGCAACCGGTGTTAAGCCGGACGTCAAGGTCAAAGACCTGTCCGACGAGCAGCTTGAGACACTTCGTACCGAAGTGGGTAAAGTAATCGTTGAAGGCGATCTGCGTCGTGAAGTACAGATGAACATTAAGCGTTTGAAGGATCTCGGATGTCACCGTGGTCTGCGCCACCGTCATGGACTTCCCGTCCGTGGTCAGCGCACAAAGACCAACGCACGCACCCGTAAAGGTCCTCGCAAACCTATTCGTAAGTAACAGGTAGGCAAACATGGCAAAGCCAGGTACACGTACCCGTAAAAAGGTGAAAAAGACCGTTGTTGATGGCGTCGCGCACGTACACGCTTCCTTCAACAACACGATCGTGACCATTTCTGACCGTCAGGGCAACGTCCTGTCCTGGGCCACTTCTGGTGGTTCCGGTTTTCGTGGGTCACGTAAGAGCACACCTTTTGCTGCGCAGGTAGCAGCTGAAAGAGCCGGTAACGCGGCTGCTGAATACGGCCTTAAAAACCTGGACGTAGAGGTTAAGGGTCCCGGGCCCGGACGTGAGTCTGCAGTTCGTGCGTTGAACTCGTGCGGCTACAAGATCACTAACATCACAGATGTGACGCCGATTCCCCATAACGGCTGTCGTCCGCCTAAAAAGCGCCGCGTCTAACACAGGAGACAGTGAATTATGGCTCGTTATATAGGCCCGAAATGCAAACTGTCTCGTCGTGAAGGGACAGATCTTTTTCTGAAGAGCGGTGTTCGCGCGCTGGATTCCAAGTGCAACATCGAGACTCCACCAGGTATGCACGGCGCACGTCGCGGTCGTCTGTCTGAATATGGCGTTCAGCTTCGTGAAAAACAGAAGGTTCGTCGTATTTACGGTGTGCTGGAAAAGCAATTCCGCAACTATTACAAAGAAGCGGCTCGTCTGAAGGGCGCAACGGGTGAAAACCTGCTGCAACTTCTTGAAACGCGTCTTGATAACGTTGCATACCGCATGGGTTTTGGTTCTACCCGTGCTGAATCCCGTCAGCTCGTCTCTCACAAGGCGATTCTGGTTAACGACAAGGTAGTGAATATTCCTTCCTACAAGGTCAAGCCAGGCGATGTTGTGAGCGTGCGTGAAAAAGCCAGAAACCAGCTGCGCGTTAAAGGCGCCCTGGAACTGTCTGCAAGCCGTGCACCGGTGAGCTGGGTAGAGGTCGACGCCACTAAGATGTCCGGCGTTTACAAATCAGTGCCTGAGCGCACTGAATTGCCGGCCGACATCAACGAGAACCTCATCGTCGAGCTTTACTCCAAGTAAAGCCTGATAAGCAACGATAGTAGATAGGGGCGTCTATGCAGCGTTCAGTACAAGAGTTATTGACACCTCGTACCATTGACGTGAAAGAATCGAGTGCGATGCGTGCCAAAGTTACTCTGGAGCCTCTGGAAAGAGGTTTTGGACACACTTTGGGAAGTGCACTTCGCCGCATTCTCTTGTCATCGATGCCGGGCTGCGCTGTTACTGAAGCGCAGATTGACGGTGTCTTGCACGAGTACAGCGCGATTGAAGGTGTCCAGGAAGACGTTATTGAGATTCTTCTGAATCTCAAGGGCGTTGCGGTCAAAATGAACGGTCGGGACGACACTGAGCTAACCCTCAGTAAGAAAGGCCCGGGCGTCGTTACAGCTGGTGATATCAAGCTGGATCACGACGTTGAGATTTCCAACCCGGATCATGTTATCTGTCACCTGAGTGAAAAGGGTGAAGTGAACATGCGTCTGCGTGTTGCTCGCGGTCGCGGCTATGAGCCGGCTGACCAGCGTGGTCTCGATGAAGATGAAACCCGCGCCATCGGCCGCCTGCAGCTGGATGCAACCTTCAGTCCGGTTCGCCGTGTAGCCTACTCAGTGGAAAGTGCACGGGTAGAGCAACGTACCGATCTGGACAAGCTGGTTATTGATCTGGAAACGAATGGCACAATTGATCCGGAAGAAGCAATTCGCCGGGCAGCCACCATTCTCCAGCAGCAACTGGCAGTATTTGTCGATTTTGATCATGAAAAAGAGCCTGAGCGTGTAGAGGAAGAGGAAGAAATTGATCCGATTCTGCTGCGCCCGGTTGATGATCTGGAATTGACGGTACGTTCGGCTAACTGCTTGAAGGCTGAAAATATTTACTACATCGGTGATCTGATCCAGCGCACAGAAGTTGAGCTGTTGAAGACGCCTAACCTTGGTAAGAAGTCGCTCACGGAGATCAAGGACGTTTTGGCGTCCCGTGGTTTGTCTCTGGGGATGCGTCTTGATAACTGGCCACCGGCTAGCCTTCGCGGCGACGACCGGGTTCTGGGCGGTTGATTGCCGATTAGTTTAAGGTAAGGAATCAGAGCAATGCGTCATCGTAAGAGTGGTCGTAAGTTCAGCAGGACCAGTGCGCATCGCAAGGCCATGTTTCGTAACATGACTGCGTCACTGGTTGGTCATGAGCTGATTAAAACAACGCTGCCGAAAGCCAAAGAGCTTCGTCGTGTAGCGGAGCCTTTGATCACGCTCGCCAAAGTAGATTCGGTAGCGAATCGTCGTCTGGCGTTTTCCCGCCTGCGCGACGACGCAGCGGTAGCCAAGCTGTTTAATGAGCTTGGCCCCCGTTACAATGAGCGTCCGGGTGGTTACCTTCGTATTCTGAAGTGTGGCTTCCGTGCTGGCGACAATGCCCCTATGGCATTTGTTGAGCTGGTAGGTCGTCCGTTGGACATCGAAGCAGAAGAAGTGGACGAAGGCGACGAGTAATATCGTTGGCTAGTCTTTAAAAAGCCGGATTCCGAGAGGGGTCCGGTTTTTTTGTGTCTGGAGTTTGGTGCAACTGCTCGCGCTTAGGAGGCTGGCCCGGGGTGGTGGGTTCATTTTCTTTGGAAAAATAACTCGCTTCGCTCAGACATCTTTTTCCGGCAGAAAATGAACCCACCACCCCAGGCCGAACATACTTTGTGCTAGTTTCCTTTTTGGCCCAGCATTGGTTTCAGGTAGCGACCGGTATGGGACGCAGGGTTTTCTGCAACCTCCTCCGGCGTACCTTCTGAAATAATCTGACCGCCCCCTGAACCACCTTCCGGGCCCAGGTCGATAACCCAGTCTGCTGTTTTTATTACGTCCAGGTTGTGCTCGATAACCACGATGGTGTTGCCGTGGTCTCTCAGGCGTTGCAGCACGTTAAGCAGCTGCTGGATGTCGTAGAAGTGCAATCCCGTAGTTGGTTCGTCGAGTATGTACAGGGTTTTACCCGTGTCGCGCTTTGAGAGCTCTTTGGCGAGCTTTACGCGCTGGGCCTCGCCGCCAGACAGGGTGACTGCGCTCTGTCCAAGGCGGATGTATGAGAGGCCTACATCGATGAGTGTTTGCAGCTTTCTGGCGAGGAAGGGGACGGCATCGAAAAACTCCCGTCCTTCTTCAACGGTCATGCTTAACACTTCATTGATGTTCTTGCCCTTGTACCGAACCTCGAGTGTCTCACGGTTATAGCGTTTGGCTTTGCACACATCGCAGGGGACGTATACGTCTGGCAGGAAGTGCATTTCTACCTTGATCATGCCGTCGCCCTGGCAGGCTTCGCAGCGGCCGCCTTTGACGTTGAATGAAAAGCGCCCCGGCTTGTACCCCCGCGAGCGAGCTTCTTGAGTTCCAGCGAAGAGTTCGCGGATTGGGGTGAACAGGCCAGTATAGGTGGCCGGGTTGGAGCGTGGGGTGCGTCCGATTGGGCTTTGATCTATATCGATCACTTTGTCCAGTTGGTCGAGGCCGGTTAGTGCTTTGTACGGTGCGGCGGTCAGGCTGGTTGCTTTGTTCAGCTTGGCAGCGGCTACCGGGTAAAGTGTGCTGTTTATCAGTGTAGATTTGCCGGAGCCAGATACACCCGTTACGCAGGTCATGATACCTAGTGGCAAGGTTAGTGTGACATCTTGCAGGTTATTGCCAGTGGCGCCGGTTAGAGTCAGGGTTTGGCCGTTTCCTTTATTCCGGATTGCCGGTACGGCTATTTCTTTGGCTCCGCTGAGGTATTGGCCTGTCAGTGAGTCCGGATTTGCAAGTATGTCCGCAGGGGTGCCTTGGGCGATTATCTGGCCGCCGTGCACGCCGGCACCTGGCCCGATATCGATAACATGGTCGGCCGCCCGAATTGCGTCTTCATCGTGCTCGACAACGATAACGGTGTTGCCCAGATCGCGAAGATGGGTGAGGGTGCTCAGCAAGCGATCATTGTCGCGCTGATGAAGCCCGATAGATGGCTCATCCAGAATGTACATGACCCCCACGAGGCCAGCGCCGATTTGGCTGGCAAGTCGGATTCGCTGGGCTTCGCCGCCAGACAAGGTGTCTGCGCTGCGTTCCAGTGTCAGGTACTCAAGTCCTACGTTCACCAGAAATTGCAGGCGCTGCCGGACTTCCTTGGTGATCTTTTCGGCGATCTCGCCTTTACGGCCGGGCAGATCGAGAGTGTCGAAATAGGTATAGGCTTCGCCTATTGGAAGGCGGGTGAGGTCGGAAATGTTGTGATCTTCAATAAACACGTGGCGAGCGCTGCGCCTGAGTCGTGAGCCGCCACACTCCTTGCATGGCTGGGTGCTGAGGTGCCTTGCCAACTCCTCGCGCACACTTTGGGAGTCTGTTTCCCGATAACGGCGTTCGAGGTTTGGAATAATGCCCTCGAAGGAGTGGGCACGTTCCATGATCTGGCCACGGGAGTTCACGTAGCGAAACGGAATTTCGTCAGTGCCTGAGCCAAAAAGGAGCATTGTCCTGAAGTCTTCCGGGAGTTCCTCCCAGGGTGTTTCAAGGTCGATGTTGTAGTGCTCGGCTATGTTACCCAGCATCTGGAAGTAATAGACCGCCCGCCGATCCCAGCCTTTGATGGCGCCAGCTGCAAGGGTGGATTCAGGGTGCTGGACAATTTTCTCGGCATCAAAGAATTGTTTCACACCCAAGCCGTCGCAAGTGGGGCAGGCTCCGGCCGGGTTATTGAAGGAAAACAGTTTGGGCTCGAGTTCGCTTAGTGCGTAACCACATTGTGTGCACGCGTATTTCGCTGAGAAGGTCTGTTCTTCACTCTCGCTGCCTGTGTCGGCATCCATAGGTGCAACAAGCGCGATGCCATCAGCAAGCCCCAATGCTGTCTCAAAGCTCTCAGCCAACCGTTGTTCCTGGCCGGGCTTTACCTTGAAGCGGTCCACTACTACGTCAATCTGGTGTTTACGTTTCTTGTCGAGTGCCGGTACATCATCAATGTCGTAAACGATTCCATCGACTCGCAACCGGATAAACCCCTGGCTGCGCATGGTCTCTACAACCTGCAGGTGCTCACCTTTACGGTCACGGATCACCGGCGCAAGGATCATGAGCTTGCTGTCCTCGGGCATCGCCAGCACTTGATCTACCATCTGGCTTACTGTTTGGGCTTCGAGGGCTTGCCCGTGTTCCGGGCATCGGGGTTCCCCCGCCCGGGCAAACATCAGTCGCAGGTAATCGTAGATTTCAGTAATAGTGCCGACTGTCGAGCGAGGGTTGTGGGAAGTGGACTTCTGCTCGATCGAGATGGCAGGGGAAAGCCCTTCGATGTGATCTACATCGGGTTTCTCCATCATCGACAGGAACTGGCGAGCGTAGGTGGACAGGGATTCCACATAGCGCCGCTGACCTTCAGCGTACAGCGTATCGAATGCCAGGGACGATTTGCCTGAGCCGGATAGCCCGGTGATGACGATCAGTTTGTCCCTCGGGATATCCAGGTCGATGTTCTTCAGGTTGTGGGTACGTGCCCCTTTGATCTGGATATGATCCATAACACCTCGCGTGGAGAAAAAACGGGAATTATACCGTGTTACGCCGGCTGCGGCGAAAGTGTCGGTAAAGTTGTAGCTGTGCCTCGCTGGGGCACCTTCTGTTACAATGCGCCGCCTGCGAAAAATATGTTCGTTCGTATGTTTGTGTTTATAACCCCGAGAGAGGAGCCTACTGCCATGAATTCGCTGGAAAAACGCTCCGTATTTGCGCTGGCATCAGTGTATGCCGTGCGTATGCTCGGGTTATTCATGATCATGCCGGTATTCATGTTGCTGGGTGACGGCCTTGAGGGCGCAACTCCTGCACTGCTAGGTTTTGCTATTGGTGCTTACGGCCTGAGTCAGGCCTTGTTGCAGATTCCTTTTGGCCTGCTTTCAGATCGTGTCGGACGCAAGCGCATGATCTATATTGGCCTGCTTCTGTTTGCCGCAGGCAGCATACTGGCAGGTTCCGCGGATTCAATATACGTTGTTATCGCTGGACGGATTCTTCAGGGTGCCGGAGCGATTGCCAGTGTGCTCATGGCATTGCTCAGTGACCTTACCCGAGAAGAGCAGCGAACCAAAGCCATGGCCACCGTTGGCATCTCAATTGGGCTGTCATTCTCCGTGTCTCTGGTACTTGGCCCTTTGCTGGGCTCAGCTTGGGGGTTGTCCGGGATTTTCTACGCGACGGCGGTGCTGGCGCTTGTAGCGTTGCTTATCGTAAGTCGTGTGGTACCTACGCCTCATCAGCACAAGGCCAGCGCTGATACTCACCCTGCTAAAGCTATGCTGGGGCGGGTTTTGTCCGATAAACGCCTATTAAGACTCGATTTTGGCATTTTCGCTCTGCACCTGGTGCTCACTTCGTTGTTTTTGGTGTTTCCTTCTGTATTGCAGAATCAGCTCGGGCTTGCCAGCAGCTCGCACTGGTGGTTTTACCTGAGTGTGATGATCACCTCATTTTTTGCCATGGTGCCCTTTATCATTATTGGCGAGAAAAAACGCATGATGAAGCCTGTGCTCTGTGGCGCTATTGCGCTCCTTGCCGTGGCGACGGCGGGGCTGTCCAAAGTGTCCGCTGGCCTGGTCTTCGCCTGGGTTGTGATGTTTTTCTTTTTTATGGCCTTCAATTTGCTGGAAGCCAGCCTCCCTTCGCTGATCAGTAAAGAGGCGCCGGCGGCCAGTAAAGGAACGGCTATGGGCGTGTATTCTACCTCTCAGTTTATGGGTGCCTTCATGGGCGGAGCCTTTGGTGGCTACCTGCTGCAGCAGGTTGGAGTTGAAGGGGTTGTCTGGTTTATGGTGGCGATTTTGGGGCTGTGGTTACTGGTTGCTTTGACCATGCCTGCGCCGGGTCACACCTCAGGTTTCGTGGTACAGTTGCGGGACATGGTCAGCGACCAGTACGACTATGTTGATGGCAGTCTGCGCCGCTTGCCGGGTGTGCAGGATGTGGTCATTATTGAAAACGCTGCCACAGCCTATCTTAAGGTGGATCGACAGCACTTTGATGAGACGTTACTTGCGGATTTTCCATTCGTCCGCCAGGGTAGCAATTCTTGAAATCCGGAGGCTCGCAAGGAGTGCGAGTGTCGCTGAAAACAGAATCAGGAGCAGAACATGGCAAGAGGCGTAAACAAAGTTATTCTTATCGGGAATCTCGGGCAGGATCCGGATACTCGATACACCCCCAACGGCAATGCCGTGGTAAACCTGACTCTTGCAACCGACGAGAGCTACAAGGATCGCCAGACCGGCCAGATGGTTCCGAAAACCGAATGGCACCGCATCGTCATGTTTGGAAAGATTGCGGAGATTGCTGGTCAGTACCTGCGTAAAGGCTCCAAAGTCTATATCGAAGGTAAGCTGCAAACGCGCAAATGGCAGAACAAGGAAGGCCAGGATGTTTACACTACTGAGGTGGTTGTCGACATTAATGGCCAGATGCAGATGCTGGATAGTCGTAGTGGTGGCGAAGGTGGAATGAGTCAAGGCGCACCGGCCGGTCGTCCTCAGCAGCAATCGGCACCTTCTGCCCAGCCCCAGAATAATCCCCCGCAGTCTGGTGGTTACAATCAGGGTTATAATCAGGGCCAAAATCAAGGCCAGCCAGCACAGGGAAGCAGCATGCCTGAGCCGGTGGATGATTTTGATGACGATATACCGTTCTAGCCGGCAATTCGTCTAAAAAATGTTCACAAAAACCATAAAGCCCCATTTGTTGGGGCTTTATGGTTTTTAGGGTTTGATTGTGGCTTGTGTCAGCTCGTTGACCATAACCCTGTTCCTACCTGCGCGCTTGGCCGCGTAAAGAGCGGCATCGGCTGCGGCAAACCAGTCTTCTTTCTTGTAGCCGTCCCTATGAGCAGCCACGCCCGCGCTAATGGTTACAGGGGCGCCTTCGCTACCCGGTATTTCAATCTCGTCAGCGACCCGTTGGCGTAGCTTTTCTGCAATTTTATAACCGGTTTCTTCGTTTGCACCGGGTATTAGAATCGCGAACTCCTCACCGCCATAGCGGCCAACAACATCATGGTTTCGGGCCTGCTCCTGCATGATGCGCCCCAGATCTGCAAGCACTGCGTCGCCTGCCAGACGGCATCATCCACGCGTTCGTCGCGGATCAGGATTGCCACATCGGAACCAATGGCCGTGCTTATCGAGTCAATGAGCGTACTGAACGACGTGCCCACCTCCAGTGCGCCAACTTGCTTTTCGGGGTCGCTGAAACTGAAGATGGGTACAACACCCCGCAGCCCGGCATATATTCGACCAAGTTCAAACCCTTGGCGGGGTTGCCCATCGCGGTTTACATCCACAACCAGGTGTCTTAACTCATCCATGTCGTTGCCAGCGCAACCTGAAAGGTTTTTTGCGACTGCTGACCTTCCTGCGAGAGGGCTGCTTGCAGTGTATGTTTGTCACTGAAATAGTTGATGATGACAAAGACCGCCTCGCTCACAAGTATGATCAGCGAAACGATCAGGAAGATCTTGTTGTGCGCTTTTGTCATGGCAATGAAGTCTTTAGATGCAGGGATGTTAAGAGCTTATTCTTCCTCTGTGCGATCCATGCCCAATTCGTTGATTTTCCGAGTCAGTGTGTTTCGCCCCCAGCCCAGAAGAACAGAAGCATCGCGGCGTTTCCCTCCGGTATATTCAAGAGCTGTCTCAATCATGATTTTTTCAAATTCTGGCATGGCGGATTCGAGTATGGCGGTTTCTCCGCGCCTGAGTTCCTGGTGCGCCCAATTCTTCAGCCCCTCCTGCCAAGTGGCACCAGCTATAGGCTGCTCGCTCTGGTGACGAAGTTCGGGAGGCAGGTCATTAATATGCACCTCGCGGCCACTGGCCATAACCGTCAACCATCGGCAGACATTCTCTAACTGACGTACGTTGCCGGGCCATGGCAAGGTGGTCAGGTAACTCTGGGTCTCCGGGCGCAGAATCTTTGGCTCAACCTTCAGCTCATTGGCAGCCCGTAGCAAGAAGTGTTGCATAAGCCTGGGAATGTCTTCGCGGCGCTCGGCCAGCTTTGGCAGGTGCACGCGAATAACATTCAGGCGGTGGAACAGGTCTTCCCGGAATTCCCCGGACTCAACGAGCTTCTCCAGATTCTGGTGGGTAGCAGCGATGATGCGCACATCAACCTTGACGGGCGTGGTGCCGCCAACCCGATAGAATTCGCCGTCAGCCAGAACTCTCAGCAGGCGAGTTTGGGTGTCGCCTGGCATGTCGCCAATTTCATCAAGAAACAGTGTGCCGCCGTTAGCTTGCTCGAATCGTCCCTGGCGTATAGCGGAAGCACCGGTGAAGGCCCCTTTCTCATGGCCAAAGAGTTCAGACTCTATAAGGTCTCTGGGAATGGCCGCCATGTTCAGGGCAATGAAGGGAAGTTGGGCTCTGGGGCTGTGATTGTGCAGCGCCTGAGCGACCAGTTCTTTACCTGTTCCGCTTTCACCGTTGATCAAAACAGTGATGTTGGAGTGTGACAGCCGGCCTATGGCCCGAAAAACCTCCTGCATGGCAGGGGCTTCGCCGATGATTTCTGTGCTGTGCTTAAGTTCTTCTGTTTTGGGTTCTGAGTCTGCCCGCTTTTCATGGCTGTGAGCTACGGCACGCAATGCCAGTGCAACGGCGTCGTCTACGTCAAAGGGCTTTGGAAGGTACTCGAAAGCCCCGGTCTGATAGCTGGTGACTGCGCTTTCCAGGTCGGAATGAGCCGTCATGATAATAACAGGTATGTCCGGATGCGCTTCTGCGATTCGTGAAAGAAGGGTTATACCATCTACGCCGGGCATGCGGATGTCGCTGATGATGGCGTCAGGCTGCTCCTGGGACAGCCGCTTCATGATGGTTTCGCCACTTTCGAAAGCAGTAGGCTGTAAGCCAGCCTGCAATAGGGCGCGCTCGAGCACCCAGCGAATACTGCGATCGTCATCGACGATCCAGACCTTGGCAGATTTCTGGCTCATATGGTGCCCTCCAGAGGCAGGAAGATAATGAAGTCTGTCTGGCCCGGCTCACTCTCACACTCAACCAGTCCGTGGTGCTGACCGATAATGCTTTGGGTAATGGACAGCCCGAGCCCGGTGCCGTTAGCGCGACCGCTTATCATCGGATAAAAAATATTCTGGCGCAGCTCAGGGGCTATTCCCGGACCGTTATCGATGATGTCTACACGGCACGCAAGACGGTAACGATTGGGGCCAATGGATACCTGCCTCAGGGCACGTGTGCGAAATGTGATGGTGGGTGTTTTATCGGTGCCAAAGTGTTTGGCAGGGCTTTCAAATGCCGCTTCCATCGCATTGCGTGCAATGTTGAGAAACGCTTGAATTAACAGCTCCTTGTCGCCGGAAAGCTCTGGCAGGCTGGGGTCGTAATCTCGCTGGAACACAACTTTGCCTTTGCTTTCGGCTTCCAGCAGAGTGCGCACGCGCTCAAGAATTTCATGGATGTTGACGGGGGCGAGTTTCAGAGCCTTGTTGGGGCCAAGCATACGGTCAACGAGGCCGCGCAAGCGATCGGCTTCATCAATGATTACCCGTGTATATTCCCGGAGGCCTTCGCTGCCCAGTTCCCGGTCAAGCAGTTGTGCGGCGCCGCGAATTCCCCCAAGAGGGTTCTTTATCTCGTGGGCCATGCCCCGCACCAGGATGCGGGTGGTTTCCTGTTGAGCGATCAGGTCTTCTTCGCGGCTTATTCGAAGCAGGCGATCTCTGGGTTGGATTTCTACCAGCAATGCGGCGGGTGACTGGTCCAGGGGTGACACAGAGTAGTCCACCATTCTCAGCGAGCCGCTGGCCATCAGGAATTCGGTTTCCCGGCGCGTGTACGATTGGTTGCTTGCCGCCGCTTTACGCAGGGTTCTGAAGGCCTCGTCTGAGTCCAGCAATATGTCGCTGAATGCAAGGCCTGCACTGCGAGTCAAGCTGGTTTCAAACAGATTTTCGGCAGCAGGGTTCAGGTAGCGTATTGTCAGATTGCGCTCCAGCACAACAACGGCTGTGGAGAGGCTGTCCAGCATGTTTTTGAATTGGTTTGCAGATGCCGGGAGGTATTCCATGGGTGCGTCCTGTTGACTAAGGCGAGATAGGCTGGGTGCCACTTGGTCAGTAACTCCCTGGGCCCTTTCTGGCCGCGATAACAGAATGCAGCAAAAACCGAACCAGTTTCGATGAGTTGATGGTTAAGTATGTAAACCTGCCATCAAGGACGCTGGGCGCGGCTGTGAGCAGGTGCAGCCAGAACAACAGGGGAGCGGACAGGTCGACGTATTACGCCTCTGCTATCCGCATCATTATTGCACTATTGCTGGGCGGGCGCACCAAAACGGTGCGCCTGTGTCAGTTCTGAACAGAAGGGCGGTGGATGGTGAAGCGTACAGGGCTGCCGGTTTTAATCTGAACGCCGTTTCTGTCTACAATATGAATGCCGGCCTCATGGGTGCCGCGAAACACGTTGCGAACGGTGACAGAGCCAGATGTGCTCTGGCCAACGGGTTGGCCATCCAGGGTTACTTCATATTTATGGCCTGGCGCAAGCGCGGGTGAGCTGCTCATTTCGAACTGCACATCGCCGTTGCCCGAGTGGAATGCCTGCTCGTTTTCAGGATAAGTGAGAGAAACACTTTCATAAATTGAGCCTTCCCGCTCCACATCTTCTCGCAGTTTTTCAGTTTCCTGAACATTTTGCGGTTTTGGAAGGGTGATGGTCGTGACGGGTTTCACTTTGACCTTTTCTGCACCTTTTGAAGGCTCATCAGAGAAAGTGACGTTACCCTGGGCGTCCACGTTGCGGTACACCTCTGCTGTGACCGGCCCTGCGATCAGGAGCATCAGCCCCACGGTGATTCCAAGCCTTGTGTTCATAAATGCAGCCTGCAGTAGTATGTGTTTTGATTATCAATGGCCAGGCAGGCCTTTTCAATGTGGCAATGGGGAGATGATGATTACATATCGTTAAGAGCTGCGGTGTTGTGTCGAGGATCACAAAAAAGCCCCGCTTGTGAGAGCGGGGCTTCAGCTACGGCTATTCAGTGCCAGTGCAGTTGTTTAGAAACTGCGGAAAGGCTTTAGCAAGAATAGTAGAGCTCGAACTCAACCGGGTGAGTGGTCATGTTGATGCGCTCAACCTCACCGCGCTTCAGGTCGATATAGCCCTGAATCATATCTTCCGTAAACACGCCGCCGCGGGTCAGGAATTCATGGTCTTCTTTCAGGGCGTCCAGCGCTTCCTGCAGGGTTTCAGCAACCTTGGGGATGCTCAGCGCTTCTTCTTTTGGCAGGTCGTAAAGGTCCTTGTCCATGGCATCGCCAGGGTGGATTTTGTTCTGGATGCCATCAAGACCGGCCATCATCAGCGCAGCAAACGCCAGGTATGGGTTGGCCGCTGGATCAGGGAAGCGAACTTCCACGCGGCGGGCTTTCGGGCTGGTAACATACGGAATGCGGATGGATGCGGAACGGTTGCGCGCAGAGTAGGCCAGCATAACCGGTGCTTCGTAGTGCGGAACCAGTCGCTTATAGCTGTTTGTGGCCGGGTTGGTGAACGCGTTCAGGGCCCTGGCATGCTTGATGATACCGCCAACGTAGAACAGTGCCATTTCACTCAGGCCAGCATAGCTATCGCCTGCAAACAGGTTTTTGCCGTCTTTGTTCAAGCTCATGTGAACGTGCATGCCGGAGCCGTTATCGCCGACAACTGGCTTGGGCATAAATGTAGCCGTTTTGCCGTAGGCGTGGGCTACGTTGTGCACGCAGTATTTAAGAATCTGAACTTCGTCAGCTTTTTTGGTCAGGGTGTTGGGGCCTACGCCGATTTCACACTGGCCGGCTGTGCCCACCTCGTGGTGATGCACCTCAATAACCAGGCCCATGGACTCCATGGCCGCGCACATTGCTCCCCGCAGATCGTGCAGGCTGTCGACTGGTGGCACGGGGAAGTAACCGCCTTTCACGCCCGGGCGGTGGCCGATGTTGTTGCCATTAAAGTCGTCGCCAGAAACCCAAGCTGCTTCTTCAGAGTGAAGCGAGTACATGGAGCCCTGCATGTCGGTCTTCCATTTGGCGGAGTCAAACACGAAAAATTCCGGCTCCGGGCCAAACAAGGCGCCGTCTGCGATACCTGTGGATTTGAGATATTCCTCTGCCCGGCGGGCAACAGAGCGGGGGTCGCGCTCGTAGCCTTGCATGGTAGACGGCTCAACGATGTCGCAGGTAATGTTGACGGTGCTTTCTTCTGTGAAGGGGTCAAGAACGGAGCTGCTGTCATCTGGCATCAGAATCATGTCGGATTCGTTGATGCCTTTCCAGCCGGCAATGGAGGAGCCGTCAAACATCTTTCCATCAGCAAAGAAGTCTTCATTGACTTCGGTTGCAGGTATGGTGACATGCTGCTCTTTACCGCGGCTGTCCGTGAAACGCATATCAACCCATTTCACTTCGTGCTCTTTGATCAAATCAACTGTCTTGGACATGTGCATGCTCCGTAAGTAATCCCGCACCGCGGGCGTATTCGTGATCGGTGTTCCGGATGGTTCTGTGGCGCTGACTTCCGGTCTGGTATACAGGTCTGCGCAGCTTAGCAAAAGCTGTTGGCTCTTACCTTCACATTTGCGCTGTGCAGAAGGTTAAAAAACCTGATGGCTGGAATAAAGCAAGGTGCTTGCCAGTTTTAGCTGGTAGTTCTGAATCAGTTCGTTTATCGACAGCCATGGCGCCTTTGGGCGGCATTCGGAGCCGGGACCAAATGGCGTGATTGGCTTAACGGGCGTATTGTGCGCCATAATAGTGCGCACACTAAGGGTGGGCTCACCGCGGCGCACCAAGATAGTGCGCCAGGATCGCCCCGTGAAATTGATTAAGAAATAGGCGTTCTTCTACATATTAACGGTGCAAAGTTTTCGATATACTGCGCGCCGCTTCATTTTCTCCGCATGGGGCCGAGTTATCAAATCGGATGCTGCATGTGAGGCGCCGGGCCGCCAGGCTCCGGTGGATGAGTTCATTTTACAGATTTGAGTAGGCGTGTGCGGGGTTGACCCTGAATGGCCTTCTTGAATCATTGAGTGCATTTCTCAGGAATAAATTTGTGATTGAAAAACTTCGTAATATCGCCATTATCGCCCACGTTGACCATGGTAAGACCACGCTTGTAGACAAACTGCTGCGTCTGTCCGGCACGCTGGACCGCAAAGAGCTCGAGAACGAGCGCGTCATGGACTCCAACGACCAGGAAAAAGAGCGGGGCATTACTATTCTTGCCAAAAATACCGCACTTAAGTGGAATGGCTACGATATCAATATTGTAGACACCCCTGGGCACGCGGATTTTGGTGGCGAAGTAGAGCGGGTCATGAGCATGGTTGACTGCGTGCTGCTGGTGGTTGATTCCATCGACGGCCCCATGCCCCAGACCCGTTTCGTAACCCAGAAGGCTTTTGCAGCCGGGCTACGCCCGATTGTGATTGTAAACAAGGTTGACCGCCCGGGCGCGCGTCCGGATTGGGTTGTAGACCAGGTTTTCGATCTGTTTGACAGTCTCGGTGCAACCGATGAGCAACTGGATTTCCCGATTGTTTATGCCAGTGCGCTGAACGGTGTAGCCGGCCTGGACCATGAGGATCTGGCAGACAACATGGATGCCGTATTCCAGGCAATCGTTGATCACGTGCCCGCGCCTTCTGTTGATCTGGAGGGTCCCTTCCAGATGCAGATATCCCAGCTCGATTACAACAGCTTTCTTGGTGTGATTGGTATCGGCCGTATTGCCCGCGGCAAGATCAAAACCAACTCACCCGTGGTTGCCATTGGTGCAGATGGTAAAAAGCGTCAGGGCCGAATCCTCAAGATTATGGGGCACTCCGGCTTGCAGCGCGTGGAAGTGGCTGAAGCGCAGGCGGGCGACATTGTGTGCGTAAGCGGTCTGGATGAACTGTACATCTCCGACACCCTGTGCGACATGAACAACGTTGAGGCCCTGCCACCGCTGACGGTGGATGAGCCAACAGTTTCCATGACATTCCAGGTTAACGACTCGCCCTTCTGCGGTAAGGAAGGCAAGTTTGTGACCAGCCGGAACATCAAGGACCGCCTTGAGAAGGAATTGCTGCACAACGTTGCCTTGCGCGTAGAAGAAGGTGACTCGGCAGACAAGTTCAAGGTATCCGGGCGCGGTGAGCTGCACCTGTCGGTTCTGATTGAAAACATGCGTCGCGAAAACTTTGAGCTGGCCGTAGGTCGCCCGGAAGTGGTTATCAAGGAAGTGGATGGCGAAAAGCAGGAGCCGTACGAGAACGTTATTGTTGATATCGAAGAGCAGCACCAGGGTTCCTTGATGGAGCAAATGGGGCTGCGCAAGGGCGATCTCACCAACATGGTACCGGACGGCAAGGGCCGTATGCGCCTTGAGTACACGATTCCTGCCCGCGGGCTTATCGGCTTCCGTAACAGCTTTCTGACCATGACCTCAGGTACGGGTATTCTTACCTCAACCTTCAGTCACTATGGCCCGATCAAAAGCGGTGACGTTACCAGTCGCCAAAACGGCGTTCTGGTTTCCATGGCCACAGGTACGGCCTTGACCTATTCACTGGAAACTCTCCAGAGTCGTGGCAAGCTGTTCCTCGATCCAGGCCAGGAAATTTATGAAGGGCAGCTTTGCGGTATACATAGCCGTGAAAATGACTTGGTGATTAACCCCACCAAAGGCAAGAAGCTGGATAACATGCGTGCCTCCGGCAAGGACGAGGTCATTGGCCTGGTGCCGCCGATCAAGTTTACTCTTGAGCAGGCGCTGGAATTTATTGACGATGATGAGCTGGTTGAAGTAACACCCAAATCTATTCGTCTGCGTAAGAAACACCTTACCGAAAACGAGCGTAAGCGCGCGAGCAAAAAGTAAGGTTTACGCTTTGAATCAGGCCGGCGCTGGTAACACAGCCCCGGCTTTTTTTTGCTTCCGGTTTTTGCAAACACATCCCGGTATCCGCATATCTCCGCTACACTGTCGTCGACCTTAAGCTGATCAGCGGAGCGCCCCATGCTTACCCTGTACCCGGACATCAAACCTTACGCAAAACACCGGCTGGCGGTGGAAGCGCCCCATGAACTGTATGTTGAGGAAAGTGGCAATCCGGAGGGGATACCCGTTCTTTTTGTTCATGGCGGTCCCGGGGGTGGATGTGAGGACTATCATCGCCGATTCTTCGATGCGGAGCGTTTTCGAATCATTCTGATGGATCAGCGCGGAGCCGGTCGCTCCACACCCCTGGCGGAACTGGAGGGGAACAGCACCGACAAGCTGGTTCAGGATATGGAAACTATTCGTGAATTCCTGGGGGTTGAGCGCTGGCTGCTGTTCGGAGGAAGTTGGGGTTCCACTCTTAGTCTTGTATACGCCCAAGCCCATGCGGAGCGGGTTATGGGACTTGTGCTTAGGGGAATTTTCCTTTGTCGTCCCCGGGATATTTCCTGGTTCTATCAGGATGGTGCAAGCCGCGTATTTCCAGACTACTGGAGGGAGTTTGAAGCACCGATACCTGAAGTTGAGCGCGGTGATATGGTGAGCGCCTATTACCGAAGACTAACCAGCAGTAACGAGTTGGAGCAGATGCAGGCTGCGAAAGCCTGGTCAATATGGGAAGGACGCTGCGCCACGCTGAACCCGAGCCCGCGGGTTGTTGAGCATTTTGGTCACCCGCATGTTGCCATTGCTCTGGCGCGAATTGAGTGTCACTACTTCATGAATGCTGCGTTTCTGGAAGATAACCAGATTGTAAGGGATGCGCACAAGCTCCGGGGTATACCCGCCATTATTGTTCATGGCCGCTACGACATGGTGTGTCCGCTGGATAATGCGCTTGCTCTCAGTAATGCCTGGCCAGAAGCAGAGTTGCGAATTATCCGCGAAGCCGGGCATTCTGCGTCTGAACCGGCTATTGTGGATGCGCTTTTGCGAAGTGTTGATGAGGTCATTGCAAGAGCGGAGAAAAATGCCGGCTGATGCTAGCCGTTAGTCGGGGTTGCGAGAACCTGCGAGCATGGCTACACTCTTGCCTGATTGTAATTCTCATTTGACCGGAGTTAACAAAAAAACCGGATGAAAGGACTTGTCCAGCGGGTGTCAAAAGCCAGCGTCGAGGTTAACGGTCGTGAAATTTCGCGCATAGATGCCGGTATATTGTTGTTGCTGGGTGTGGAGCGGGGAGATGAACAGAGTGAAACAAAACAGCTGCTTCGGAAAATACTTACCTACCGCATCTTTCCTGATGAAGCGGGGCGCATGAATCTCAGTTTGCTCGATACAGGTGGCGCCTTGCTTGTTGTACCCCAGTTTACACTTGCTGCTGACACTTCTTCAGGTACACGCCCTGGTTTTTCACGTGCGGCCGCCCCGGATTTGGCAGAAAGCCAGTATGCCAGTTTCCTCGATCTGGCACGGGCGGAGCTGGGTGCGGCAAGGGTTAAAGAAGGTTTATTCGGCGCGGACATGAAGGTGGGCCTGGTTAATGACGGGCCGGTAACTTTTATGCTTTCAACCCGCTGAGTGTTGTTGCAAACTTGTAGTGGAATACGTTGATTTACCCATCCTGAAAAGAGCGGCTGGGCCTTGGCCGAAGGTGCTTTGGAATAAAGGTTTGCGTTTTTGGGATTAAATGGGTTAAAAAATCGACATGAAATATTTGCAAAATAGCTGTTCATGTATTAAAAGTGAGTCATCATGCGGCGCTTTAAGAGAGTGCCGTAAGTGACTGAACCATAAAGATCTGATTGAGTGAGGTCTTTATGGTGGGAAAAGTTGCTTCTTTGTCATAGATTTGACATGTTGCAAACCTAAAATAAGAGCCATCCGGTTTTTCTGGGGCAGCTTATAGAAATCGGGATTAACCCGTTGTTGAAACCTGAAATAACTCGCAAAAGGACATACAACATGAAAAAAACACTCATTGCATCAGCTATCGCTGCCGCCACTTTCTCTGGTGCTGCGCTGGCTCAGGAAAGCAACCTGCCGACGGTTTACGGCAATATCCAATATGCACTGACCTACACTGACGCTGAAGCAATTAGCGGTGCAAAGACACACGGCATCGAGCATTTTGATAACGGTACCACCTTGGGTGTGACCCATAGCCACGAGATTTCGCCAGGCCTGACCGGCTTCTTCAAGCTTGAGCTTGATGGGTTTGAAGCTGACGATAAGGCTGCAAAAAAGGACATCATCAAGCTAGATGAAGCTTATATTGGTGTTAAAGGTGATAACTTTGGTCAGCTTTGGGTTGGTTCTGACGACTCCATTTACGAAACGTCAGTAGATAAGATCGGCAACTTTTACGAAATTGGATCAGGTGTTGGCAATAACTACACCACTGGTGAAGGCGACTTGGTTCAATATCTGTCTCCGAATTTCGGTGGTTTGAAACTGGGTGCTGCGGTTCAGATTAACGGTGATAACGACTCCGTTCCGGCTGCTAAGAAATCTTTCCCTTGGCAGTTAGCTGCCATGTATGAAGTGGACGCTCTGGAGCTTGCATTTGCAGTTGACTCCAACGATGGTGATGGAAATAACGAAAACTCTTACGGCTTGCGGGCGACCTATAACATTGCTGACTTCAGTGTGACTGGTGAGTTTGAGACTCGTAAAGATGTTGCGGATACCTTTGGTATCCTGGGTGTATACACCCTTGGCGCAAACCAGTTCGCCCTTTCTTATCAGATGGTTGATAATGACAGCGGAGATAAGGAAGATGTTATCTCCCTTCAGGCTATGCACCATATGTCTGATCACATGTATGTTTATGTAGAAGGGTATGTTTCTAGCGCAGACTGGGACCAAACCTATGAGGTTGGTAACGGAAACTTCGTTGGCGAAGAGCGTTCTACTCTTGCACTGGGTGCAGTTTACTACTTCTGATCAGCCAACCAGCTAATCAGTTAGTTTAGTATTGAAAACCGGTGACCTTCGGGTCACCGGTTTTTGCGTTTCTGATTCACGGAATTGAAAGGTGCGGCAAGCATGGCAGAAGAGCTGGAAATAAAGTTGAGCCTTAAGTCTGCAGATCTCTTGAAAGCGCTGAACTGGTTGCTTGCTCAACCGGAAGCTCAAGCTGGCAGCAAGAAATGTCTGGTGAATTGTTACTACGACACCCCGGATGCGGAGCTTAATCACCAGCAAGCGGCTCTTCGTGTGCGCCAGGCTGGTAGCCAATATCTACAGACACTCAAAACCCGTGGAGAGTTCGTAGATGGTGCTCACCGCCGAGAGGAGTGGGAATGGCCAATCGCTGGGCCAGAGCTTTCATTAGGGTTGCTAGCGGATACGCCATTGGGAGATCGAATCAATCTCGCTCGGTTGGCGCCGGCGTTTGAAACCAATTTTACTCGCCAGGTAGTCATGTTGGACGATGGCAAGGCTGTGATTGAATGCGCTGTGGACGAAGGTGTTATTGCAGCCGGAGGACAGGAAAAGCCGCTTCAAGAAGTGGAGTTTGAGCTTGTGTCTGGCGAACCATCCAGGCTGCTTTTCTGGGCCGAAAAACTCTCCCGGCAATGCCCTGTTTTTCTGAACCTGATTAGCAAGGCAGAGCAGGGGTATTACCTTGCTGGAATGCATGTTGCTGCCGACGATAGCGGTGTACAGGCCGGCAAGGGTAATGATCTTGATCGCCTTTTGCATCAGCTTAGTCATGCCTGGTTGGTGCAGGGGAGGGTGCCGCTTGAGGGGTTGAACATTCAGGCGCTTGCTGCACAAGCGGAAGCAGCCGGGCTGGCGCAGCCCTTTGCCGCAGTTGTTGAGGCCTTGGCCAAGGGTGAGCCTTTGAAAAGTTTGTTAATCAGGCCAGAACTTGGGCGATGCCAGCTCGGCTTGTTGGCAAGGAGGATTAGCGCTCGCTAAACACCTAAAATTGCGGTGGCGATGCTGAAATAAATCAGTACTCCGCTTACGTCGGCAATGGTTGTGATAAGCGGAATGCTCGCGGCAGCGGGGTCGATACCCAGTCGGTTGAGCAGCAGCGGCAGCAAAATACCGATAAGCCCACCGGCAAGCACTACTGCGATCATGGTTATAGCAACAATTGTAGCGATAACCATTTCGGTACGAAACATGCCTACCGCCCACACTGTAAGGGCCATAGTCAGGCCGAGAGCTGTCGCCACGAACAGTTCTTTGTTGAATAGGCGCACCCAGTCCCGATTGACCACGTCACCCGTTGCAATACCCCTTACCACCAGTGTGGCGGATTGCGCACCTGCGTTACCCGCACTGGCAACCAACAAGGGCATGAAGAACAACAGAGCCAGGTGGGCACCAATAATGTCTTCAAAGTGTGCTATGCCGGCACCGGTAAATATGTTGGCAAACACCAGAATAACCAGCCATTGAATGCGGGAACGGTAAAGCAGGACAGGGGAGGCCGTGGTGATGCCAGTGTCGAGATTGCTCACCGTCCCGCCTTTGTGAATGTCCTCCGTTGCCTCCGCCTCAATAACATCCATGGCATCATCGTAGGTAATAATGCCTGCCAGGCGGTTGTGATCGTCCACTACGGGCAGCGCCAGCAGGTCGTACTTTGCAATCAACCTGGCAACGTCGTCCTGGGAGGTGCCTGTTTGGGTGGTTACTAACCCTGTGGCGAGCAGCGAGTCGATAACAGTATCGGGTTTGGCAATAATGAGCCGACGTAGAGACACTACGCCAATCAGCACCTGGTCCTCATCAATCACGTAGGATTGGTAGATAGTTTCTTTGTTTTCTGCTGTTTTGCGCAGAATATCTATGGCTTCACTGGCCGTGATGCCAGATTCAAACACGGCGTAATCCGTGCTCATCAACGCGCCCGCAGTACCCTCAGGGTAAGCGAGAAGGGCTGTGAGGTCTTCCTGATCTTCCTGGTCCAGTTTTCTGATGAGCTGCTTCTGGCGTGGCTCGTCGAGCAGGCTGAAAAAATCAACCCGGTCATCTGAGGGCATTTCTGTTGTAAGGAGCGCCAGTTCGGCCAGGGGTGTTGCTTGGGTTAATAGCAGCTGTGTCTCTGGGGTGGTGTACCCCAGAACCTTGGCTCGCTGAGCCATAGGCAGGCTCTGGAAAAGTGAGCCGGCCGCATCGGTTTCCAGATTCTGCTCGATAAATTCCGCAAGGTCGGCAGCGTTGAACAGATTCGCTGCATCAACAACAGACTGGGGCTGCCCGGATGCAAGTGCATCTACCAGCGGCTGGAAAAGTACAGATTCCATAGACGGTGCCTGGAGAATTTATTTAAGGAGTGGTGGTGTTTGAAGAAGTGGTTATGGTCGCATTTTCCTGCATGTTTCTCCATTTCTCCATAAACTTGCGGTAGCGCTCCAGTGCTTCTTCGACCACTGCCAGATCCGGCGTATCGTTGGATTTGACCAGCACGATAAGGCCTTTGCCCTCAATCTCTTTGGTTATAGCCGGGTGGCAGATAACCTCGTCGTCATGATTAATATAGGCCAGTGCGGTACCAATGCCATGGCGAATCAATGCGCTGACAATATCTGCCCAGTTTAGATCATCCAGCTCCAGGTCGTACCGATGTGGGTGGTCCTGCTCGTAGTTGAACATGTCCTCCAGAACTTTTTCTGAGCCGGGAGCCACTACAGAGCGCACCATGATTTCAGGGTAGGTGCGGACAGGGCGAATAACGGCCCTAACTCCAAGTTCTTTGTACCGGCTGCGGTTGGCATCAGTGACGCACTCCACCGTTGTTTTCTGGCCCAGGTTGAGTTCGCCAAGGCGGTGGGAAATGTCGAAAGTGAGGCTGTCTGAGTGAGGGTCGGATTCGTCGGCAGCCAATACAACAATGTGTTTGGCGCTGCCTGCGTGTACCGCCTTCAGTGCCTCCGGATCGAACCCGGAACCATGGTAGTGAACGATGCCCAAATCGGACAGTTCGGCAGGCAAGCCACTGGGGAATTCCCGGGTAAGGAGCATGATAGGAATGCTTTCATAGCCCTGAACAGCCCGGATTTGCGTTGCAAAACGCATGAAGTAGGTGGTGCCGCCGTGCTTGGGGGTATTAATAATGACTATATGGTTGTTCATGTTATAGATCCAGCGTCCGGTGAGAATGCGTTCCCGGCGGTAGAACCGGTACTCGATAAAATCGCTGACAATCAGCGTCATTAAGGTAATAGCGCCCACGAAGATGAACAAAATGGTGCTGATGCGGCCAATGTAGGTTACCGGCGCGAAGTCGCCATAGCCTACAGTCGCAATGGTGGTCATGGTCATCCAAAGCGACTCAAACAGGGTTAGCTCTTCTACTGCCCAGATTATCAGGATATGGGTGGTCAGCAGCGCGATCAGAACCATAAACAGGTTTTTTGCCCGCTTCCGGATAAGCCCGCCCATGGGGATTTTGCTTTTCTCATGTTCCGCGTTGAGGGGAAAGCGGTTTCTCAGCATCCGGTGTTGGCCTGTTCAGTCTCGGGTAAGTTCGTTATACAGTAGCGGAAATATAACAGAGAGACAGGGGTTTGCATTATGTCCGAGCCATGGAATTGTCTTCCTTTGCTGCTGGCGGGTGATGTTTCTGCCAGTTGGGCATCGGTTTTTCCGGAGGGTTTGCCGGGCTGGCTGCTGGCGGATGCCAGTGTATCGGAATATGTGGTTGCCCAGGCCGTGGCACGGAGCCTGTTTTTGCGGCAAACCCTTGAGCGGCATCCAGATCAGGTGCGGGCTCTATTGGATTCGCGGTTTCTGAGTGAACCCACCACTCCGGAGTATCTTCGGGCGCGCTGTCGCGACTATCTTTCGGAAGTAACGAGTGAGCCCGAACTGCATGTGGCTTTGCGCCGTTTTCGCCGGGAGGCGCAGTTCCGCATGATATGGCGGGATTTGCTGCGCTGGGCTGATCTGGCGGAGACCATGGCTGCGACCAGCGCATTTGCTGAGGTATGCATTGAGGGTGCGCTGGCTTGGTTGAACGAAGCGGCCTGTGAGCAGTATGGCACCCCTTGGGGTATGGACCCGGTAACCGGTGCAGAGGCTCCCCAATCCCTGGTTGTTATCGGTATGGGGAAGTTAGGTGGCCGTGAGTTGAACGTGTCATCGGATATTGATCTGATTTTTGCGTTTCCCAGCAAAGGCGAAACCCGGGGCGGTGGGCGCTCTCTGGACAACCAGCAGTTTTTTATCCGGCTTGGCCAACGCTTGATTCAGGCTCTGGACCAGATAACCGCTGACGGCTTTGTGTTCCGCGTAGATATGCGCCTGCGTCCTTATGGGCAAAGCGGCGCACTTGCACTGAGCTTCGCCGCGCTGGAAACCTACTATCAGGATCAGGGGCGAGACTGGGAGCGTTACGCCATGGTCAAGTCCCGTGTGGTGGCAGGTGATTTGAAAGCTGGGGAGGTTCTTATGGAGAGCCTCAGGCCCTTCGTTTACCGCCGCTACATCGATTTCAGTGCGTTTGAATCTCTGCGAAGTATGAAAGCGATGATTGGCCGCGAAGTTCGCAGGCAGGGGCTTGAGAACAATATCAAACTTGGCAGTGGTGGCATCCGGGAAATCGAATTTGTGGTTCAGGCGTTCCAGCTCATCCGTGGCGGCCGCGACCGGGAACTTCAGCAACGTGAGTTGCTGGTTATTTTGAAAGAGTTGGAGGAGCTGGAGCTTCTGCCTTCGCAAGTGGTGAATGAGCTACGAGAGGCTTATGTGTTTCTTCGCAACCTTGAGCATGCTCTGCAGGGTATGGAGGACAAGCAAACCCAGTTATTGCCGGAGGATGAGCTTTCAAGAGCCCGTGTAGCGCTGATTATGGGGTTTGAGGACTGGCCGAGCTGCCAGCAGGCATTGGACCGGCACCGGGACAATGTGTCCACCCATTTCGCTAATATTATTGCCACCGAAGAGGACGAGGACAGCGCGCGGTCTTCTCTGGACGAAGGATGGTGTGAACTCTGGCTGGCGGAAGTTGATGAGGCTTCAGATATCGCGTGGCTGGAAACGCACGGCTACGAAGATCCTGCGGGCAGTCTTGGCCTGCTCAGCAGCTTGCGCGAAAGCCGCACAGTTCAGACTATGCAGACTCAGGGCCGTAAGCGGTTAAACCAATTTATGCCGGTGCTGCTGGCGGCATTAGCCGAAGTAGAAAAGCCATCAGAAACCCTGTCGCGTGTTTTGCAGTTGGTTGAAGCGATTTTGCGCAGAACGGCATACATGGTGCTGTTGCTGGAGAACCCCGGCGCCCGAGCTCAATTGGTAAGCCTGTGTAGCGAAAGCCCCTGGATTGCCCGACAGTTGGCGGAAACTCCCTTGCTGCTGGATGAGCTGCTTAATGCGGAAAGTCTGTACAGCCCGCCCGCACGAGAAGAGTTACAGGATGACCTGCGCCAGCAAACATTGCGTATTTCCTACGATGATCTGGAAAACCAGATGGAGTCGCTGCGTCACTTCAAAAAAGCCCACATTCTTCGCGTGGCGGCGTCCGAGCTAAAGGGCACATTGCCGCTCATGAAGGTGAGTGACTATCTCACCTGGATTGCGGAGGTGGTCCTTGATCATGTGGTGGATGTCGCTTTCGCCAATCTGGTTGCCCGCCACGGTTATCCCGGACAGGCTGAAGGGGCCAGCTGTGGTACTGATTTCGCGGTGATTGGCTACGGAAAGCTCGGTGGTATTGAGCTGGGCTACACCTCGGATCTGGATCTGGTGTTTGTTCACACTGCAGACCCTGATCTGTCAACAGACGGCGATAAGCCCATCGATAACGTGGTGTTCTATACCCGCCTTGGCCAGCGCATAGTTCATATCCTTAATGCGCAGACGCCTTCCGGCCAACTGTATGAGGTGGACATGCGGCTGCGACCATCGGGCAATTCCGGGTTGTTGGTGAGCACACTGAATGCATTTGAAAAATATCAGCGCAACGACGCCTGGACATGGGAGCATCAAGCCCTGGCCCGGGCCCGTGGTGTTGCCGGGAGCAAGCAAACCATTGCGGCTTTTGAGGCGGTTCGGCACGACCTGCTTTGCCAGGATCGTGACAAGGATAGGCTGCGCCAGGAAGTGCTTGAGATGCGCGAAAAAATGCGCACCAATCTGGGGACCCCGGAAAGCCGGCGCGATGAGACTTTCCACATCAAGCACGATGCTGGCGGCATTGTGGATATGGAATTCATGGTTCAGTACCTGATGCTGGCCTGGAGTGGAGAGTACCCGGAGTTGACTCAGTGGTCTGACAACATCCGGCAAATGGAAGAGCTGGGTAGGGCTGGGGTATTGCCGGTGGAGGACGCTGAGAAGCTGCGGGAGGCCTATATTGCCTTGCGCTCAAGCATTCACCGGCGAGCACTGCAGAACCTTAACAGCCAGGTGGCGAGTGATGCCTTCTCAGGCGAACGGCGATACATCCAGTCCGTCTGGAAGAAAATCATGGCGGTATAGCGAGCCTGGTGTCGTTCCGTCAAAAATTCCTGATAGAATGCCAGACTACACTAGGTTTCCAAAAACCGTTTTTTTAGGAGCAACGAAGCATGTCGATGGCTGATCGCGATGGCGTTATCTGGCTGGATGGTGAAATGGTTCCCTGGCGTGAAGCCAAAACTCACGTCCTGACCCACACTCTGCACTACGGCTTGGGCTGTTTTGAAGGGGTGCGCGCTTACAATACTGCGAATGGTCCGGCTATTTTCCGCCTGCAGGATCACACAGATCGCCTGTTCCGGTCCGCCCACATTCTGAACATGAAAATGCCATTCAGCAAAGAAGAGCTGAACGCAGCCCAGTGCGCGGCTGTTCGTGAGAATAACCTTGATGAAGCCTATCTGCGCCCGATGGCATTTTTGGGCTCTGAAGGCATGGGCCTACGTGCCGACAACCTGAAGGTTCATGTAATGGTAGCTGCCTGGAGCTGGCCTTCTTACATGTCGCCAGAAGCCAAGGAAGTTGGCATCAAGGTTCGCACATCTTCATACACTCGCCACCACGTTAACATCACCATGTGTAAGGCGAAGGCAAACGGCAACTACATCAACTCCATGCTGGCGTTGAATGAAGCCATTGCCAGTGGGTGTGAAGAGGCGCTGTTGCTGGATAATGAAGGTTATGTGGCTGAGGGCTCCGGCGAAAACATCTTCATCATGCGTAATGGGGTTCTGCATACACCAGAGCTAACCTCGTGTCTGGAAGGTATTACCCGGCAGACCATTCTGGACTTTGCTGCAGAATTGAACATTCCGGTGAAAGAGCGCCGCATTACCCGCGATGAGGTTTATGTTGCAGATGAAGCCTTCTTTACCGGTACCGCGGCTGAAGTGCTGCCAATTCGGGAGTTGGACGGTCGGGCGATTGGCGCTGGCAAGCGTGGTCCGGTAACCGAGAAGTTGCAGGCTATGTATTTTGATGCGGTGAAAGGAAAGCTGCCGCAGCATAGTGACTGGCTGACTCACACCAGCAGATAAAAATACCGCCGGAATAGTTGGCGCCTGTGAATGGCGCCGGCTTTTTGCGGAGGATCCCTTTACCGGAAGACTCAGAGTTCTGATGGGTTGATTCTCGCAGGGTGTTGTAACGACTCCACGCAAATGGGAGGTGGTGTGGCAGGAATAGTTCAAGGCCAGGATCCCGGGTCGCAATACCTGGTGTGTGAGGACTACCTTCCGCGTTTTAGTCCGTGCTGGTTTTCGGACGCCTTCTGGGGTGCGTCGATAGAGCCCGTAACAAGTGGAGGCAGAGGCAGTGCCTGGTTTATCAGCGACAATGATCGCAGCTGGGTGTTGCGCCACTATTTGCGGGGTGGGGCAGTGTCACGGTTAAATGCAGACCGGTTTCTTTTTGTTGGTACCAGTCGCGTGCGCTCATTTAATGAACTCCGGCTCCTGGAGGATCTTGCTCGCGAAGGCCTCCCCGTGCCAGAGCCTATCGCAGCGTCTTGTATTCAGGTTGGTCTTTTTTACAGAGCATCTATCCTGATCAAACGAATCCCCGGGGTAACCACGATGGGGGAGCGTTTTTTTGACCTCACCGCTTCGGAGCTCGAAAAAATCGGCTCCGTAGTCCGCCGTTTTCATGATCTTGGCGTCTACCACTCCGACTTGAACTGTTTCAATATCCTTATCAATGATGAAAGTGTTTATCTCATTGATTTCGATAAGTGCCGGCGTTACGAATCCTCACCACAGAATGCCATCTGGAAGACAAAGAATCTTGATCGCCTGAAAAGATCAATTGACAAAATATGCCTGCCTGCCTCATCTGAAGATCTTCCAGCCAGGTGGCAAAGCCTGCTTGAGGGATATCGAGCAGATTAAACCGACCAATACGTGCACCCACAAGTGGTTTCTATCAACCCTCTGCCCAAAAGAGGCTTCTTATGATTTGCCAATCCAGGGCCAGTTATGCCGCTGGCGCAGGTGTGGCTGTTGCTGCTGCACCACTCGTGTACATGCTGAGCCTCATGTGGTGGATTCCTGATGGAGCAAAATATGTCCCGGGTATCGTTGGTGGCGCAATATTGCTCTACGGTGTCTTTTGGAGATTGCCGGAGCGGGATCAGGGTCTGAAGCGCAAGCAATGGCCGTTTTTATTGGCAGCATGGGCGTTCGTTGTTGTCAGTGCGGCAAGTTATCTGCTTAACGACGGTAGCTGGTCAGAGCTCAGGGCACTGTTGGTGATGGCTGTTTATATTTCCTTTTTCTGCGGTGTCCGGTTCCGCAGTGGGTTCTTTACGGCCATTCTTCTGGTCTGTGCCGCAGGCTTCATTACGCTGACATTCTACCAATACAGTCAGACGGGCGGTCGTGTAGGCGGGTTTATCAATCCTATACCTTATTCGACGGCGGTGGGTGCAGTTGTGTTGGTGCTTCTTGCCATGTTGCTGTTTGCCAATATTAGCTTATGGCAGCGGGTGGCTTTCGGAGCCATCTTTGTGCCTCTGGTTGCCGCTTTGTTGATGACTAAAACTCGCGGAGTTGTCGGGCCGGTTTTCGTGATCTGTGCCGGGCTGCTTTTTACGCTGCTGATGCAGAACGAGCGTCGCCGGTTCCTGAAATCTCTTATTGTTATCGCCATATTGGCGAGTGTCGCAGTGGTTGCAGGTAAAACGTTTCTGACGGACCGCCTGAGTCAAACGGCTAACGAGTACGAAGCACTTTCCGAGGGCAACTACGATGGCTCTTTTGGCGTCCGTTTGCAGCTCTGGCAGGCTTCTGGTGAGCTTATTGCCCGTAAACCGGTGATGGGTTACGGCAATGGTTATCGCGATGCTCTGGAGGAGCTTCACCGTACCGGTAACCTGAAAGAAAGCCTTTACCGATTCGAAGCCAATCACTTCCACAATCAGTTCATAGATACCACGGTAAAAAAGGGCCTGATTGGCGGGCTGGCGCTGGTATTACTTTTGATTGCGGCAGCCCGGATGGTTTACCTGGCCCCTGGTGCTACGTGGCAAAGGTACGGTGGACTGTCGGTGGTGTTACTCTACGCAGGCGCGTCGCTCACTGATGTCCCTTTGCTCCACTCCCAGACAATATTCCTGTTTTTTGGGCTTTGTTTTCTCCTTAGCTCCGCTAACCGTCGAGATAACGTCGAGGCTCTGTCAGTTCGACAGCCTGATTAATTTCAGGTGGGTTTCAAGGCGGGTAGGGTAAACGTAAATCAACCGCGCCAATTGCAGGGCAAGGCGCTGCCTCAGGGTGGTGTCTGGCCGGAAAGCAGGGTCGCAGTGGCGCCTGTAAAGATCTTGCCACTCAAAAAACTGCCATTGGGCGCATCGGCCTTTGGGCCTGGCTATTCTTGCGTTGCCGGAAAACTTCTCGCCCAAGTGCAGCCCCAGCATTCCCGGCGGGGCTATAATAAGGTTGTCTGCATAGTAAAGGTCTGACAGCTTCAGTTTGTCCGGCGCGTTATCAAGCAACCCGTCAAGCTGAATGGAGGCGTCAAATTTCTGCAGTGTCCTGAGCCAGAACATCTGAGTGCAGTCCACAATAAAGCCGTTTGCCCGGGCCTGTGCTCTGGCGGCCTCATCGGGTTTAACATCGTCTAGCAGCTTGAGGTCCCAGATTGCCAGGAGATCCTCTGTTAACCCATAGTAGAAAAAATCGCTTAGATGGAAGGCTACTCTGAAGCCTTTGGCGTACCGCCGGGTAAATACGTTACTGGTGACGACCCGTTCCCTGAAAATGCTATGGCTTCCACAGCGCTCGGGGTATCGGCTCTGCAGCTCAACGAACCCATTGCCGGTAAGGTAGTTGTCACTCCGCAACTTGATGGCATAAGGGGTCGAAACCTGCTTCAGACCGGCCAGCGTGGAGACAATCTGGCGATTGTTGTTGTAATACTGGGGGCGTCCATCGCTGTGGAAATTCCGTATGTTTGGCCCGGGGTCGTCCGAAACCACCAGTTCATCGTAGTCCAGCCCGGCAAGATCCTGCTCGGGCCAGGTGGACAGAATGATATGAGCGCCGGGCAGGTGTGTTCTCACGGAAGACAGGCACTTTTGCGTTATGCCTTCTTCCTGCTCCCGCCCCTTTAGCGTTTGTACCGGGCCCTGGACTACAACAGTGATATCTTTGAAGCGGTTCAATGCGCATTTCCTTTCAGCTGTTCGCTAAGCTCAATATAGCGCCTGGCTACCCGTCGGTGGTCGAGAAACCCGATGTTTTCCGAGCATACCGCGGGAGGGTTCTCCAGTATATCGTCGATAGCGCGGGCAAGTGCATCGACATCTCCCCTGGGAACGATCCAGCGACTGAGGTCACCGCACAATAATTCATAGGAGCCACCCGCGTCGGTAGCTACTACCGGTGTGCCTGCTGTCAGACTTTCTACGATCACCGTTGGCAGCCCTTCAACATCCGAGCTGGATACGTACAGTTTTGCATGGTGAAACGCAGGCAATATGTTTGCGCAAAAGCCGGCGAAGATGACATCTCCGGATATGTCCAGGTCTTTAGCAAGTTGATTAAGGGCATTCAGACGTTTGCCTTCACCGAATATGACCAGTGGGTACTGTCGCCTGGTTTTGGCGTAGGCTTTCAGGAGAATATCAAACCGTTTGGTTCTGTCCGGGCGTCCTGCAGCCATGATGTACGACTGGGGCAGTTGCTCGGGAGGTGACTGCCCCATTTCCCGACGTAGCCGGTTAAAATCAAAACCGTTAAGGATAACTTCAATGCTTGCAGGCGTAGCGCCCACTTTGTTTAGCATGTCCTTCTTTACGTCTTCAGACACGGTTAAAAGCTTTTTGTGGCTGTAAATTTTTTTGTACAGCCACTCGTAAAATCTTTTTCTTATGCCGGTGTATCGGCTTATAAAATTCTCGTATTTGCAGCTGTGTACCACTATGTAGTGGTTACTGCTGCAGGCGCGCATAGGTATGCAACTCTGGCCCTGATAAAAGATAACATCGTAGTTTTCATCCCCGACTTGGCGTTTCATTTGTTGCACGAAAAAAGAGCTAAAGATGTAGTAGTAGAAATGTTTGCCGAGTATTGCGGTGAAGGTTTTTGAAAGCAGCTTGGAGAGTCGGTTTTCTTTATCTAGCCCGATAATTTTCAGGTATTTATCATTGCGGTCGAGAGGTCCGGGGTTTTCCCAGAAAATGAAATCGACAGAGTGGCCTTGCCTCTCAATTTCCTGGGCGACATCGTGAGTGACTCTGTAAAGCGACTGTTGGTAGGTAGAGCCGCCTAAAACGAAGGCAAATCTCATATTAATTCCGGATCGTGTCTGGCCTCTTGGAAAGGAACTGCCGATACTCATCTGGTGTACCACAAAAAATAATGTCGTTCTCTGGTATCTGTGAGTAAAAGATGTTGCGGCCGTTTCGGATCAGGTAGTTGTAAAGTGGTGCTATATATAATTCCCCTTTGGCCCACTCGCTGCGGGGCCGGCTTTCGTACTCATCAAAGCTCTCGATAAAATCAGACGCATGCGTGAAGTGGTAGAGCCCGTCGCTGCAAAGGTTTGAAATGGGCTTTTTTTCGGCGGTTTCAGCAACGCGCTGGGAGCCGCTCTCCACTGGGCGTGCAAAAGACCAGTTGCTTCCCGTGCCTTCAAACACCTCCAGAAAACCATCGCCTATCAAATCAGGTTCCGGAAACTTGAAGCCCGGCCGGAATGTATCAATATTGAATATAGTGACAGAGCCGCTTTTGATGCCGAGCTTCTTTAACGCAAGGTAAACAGTTTCTGCCTGCCCCCGGGTTTCCTTTTCCAGCGTTATCACACGAAAATCAGAAATGCCCAAGGCTGTTGCCCTGGTTTGTACAAACTCTTCGGTGTCAAAAACATCGCGGATGATAAACACAAAGGGGTGAGTCGAAAAATAACGTTTAAAACTGAGCACGGAATGTTCGAACAGCGTGCGGCCATGGGCTTCGAGCATGTACTTGGGCTTTTGGTACCCGGCCTCGAAAAAACGTGAACTTAGTCCTGCCATGGGAATGATGATCATGAGGCTGTGTGTTCCGGTAAAAGTGTATAAAGTCTGAAAGCGTTTGCCAGAAGGGCATCCTGTCGATCCGGCTGGTCTGCGTGTAAGGGCAGCATCGATAAAAACAGATGGATTTGCATGGCGTACATTTCAACCGCCGTTAAGCCGAAATGCGTTTCGACCAGCCTGAGAAACAGTTGCTGAACAGATTCCATCTTGTCGAAATGCGGAATGCTGAACTCAAGCCGGTTATCCGTCATGATAAGTTCATGGGTACCCGCAATGATCCAGTCGTACAGGCCAAGAACCGAATGGCTGAGTTTGGCAATATCGTAGCGGATATCGCCGAAGATGCTGAACCGGTTATCCATGGTGATGCCCCGGGGATCAATCACTTTGATCCGGTCGGTTCGGAAGTCATAGAGTATGTTGCTGAAACAGAAGTCTCCGTGCATCAGCGTGGCTGCAGACGGTTTCGTTGGAAGGTATGGGGTAGTCTTACAGATCAGATCGCTGATAGATAACTCAAGATAGTCCTGTGTTCCGGGGCCTGTCGCATAGAGGTAAGGTTTTGAATCTGACACACCCCGCTCTTCACAAAAAGCCTTAATCCGGGCACGGGTTTTGTTCTGCAGGAGTTCATCAATAGACGAATGGGGCGTGCCATCCCTCGCCGGGTACTTCTGGCAGTCCTTCAGAAAGACCACGCATTGGCGCAGGATCTTTTTCCAAATGAGCGGGGGCAGGTCTGCAAACACGTAAAGCTCGTTGAGTGCCGTGTGGTGCAGGTACTCCAGGCGGTAGGTCAGTTGGTCTGCGTTTGCTTCTGAGGTGCTCGTACCCAGAAACTGCGGCGTGTATTGCCGCATCATCGGCGGTAACTGCTCAAACCACTTCGCCTCACCGGCAATTTTTGCACAATGGGTACCTGATTTTTCAATCCAGCGCCGTGTAATGGTCAGGTCGTTGAATACCCGCTGCGTGGTGAACGTAGATTTGGAGTGGTAGTAGGTGTTGGCGTGACCGAAATCCAGCCAGTTGTGGACGCTAATCGTTTCGAGTCCCTTGGCTTTGTTATAACGCGACAGGCCATTCAGAAAGCTCCAGTTGGACTGGGTGATGCAGCGAATCAGCAATCGTGGGCTGCTGAAGTTGAAGTATCCGGTTACAACACTGTACTTTTCCAGCTCTGGTGTTTCTGTGCTGCTGACAAGCCAGTTGTCTTCGTCTTCGGTGACCACTGCCCAGTCGTAATTGTCGTCTACCTTGGCAGTGGCAATGATATCAGTCCCATCGGGCAGGGGGTCGATGAGCGTATCGCCGAACAGAACCTGCAGCGGGGTATCCAGCGGCTGCTCTGTCAGATTCAGTGATGCGACCAGCGAGGCGCCAAGGCTAAGGCCATCCGGCACGGACAGTACGGTTACCCCATGTTGATCAAGCCAGGCCTGGTCATGAGCCTCCACCACAAAGGATTCAGGTAGCGAAAGAAAAATGCGAACCCCGGCAGGAGCAGATTTAACCTGATGCTGAAATAGCCGCCGGTTGCCCAGGGGCAAGAAGCTTGGGGGCAAGGCACCGAATTCGGAGCGAAGTTCCAGGCTTATGTAATCAGCCGACATAATCAGGAACATGAGTGCTTCTCACGCTCGATGAGTTGCTGGATTTCTTCCGGCGTCAACCGGGTGAATTCCGACGGGCGTATGGCTCGGTCGTCAATGTAAAAACCGTCGAAGCCGCACCAGGGTTTACCAACGTGTATTTCATCGTAAGGCACATCATGCCTGGCCAGCCACTCGGTAATGACCGGCAGGGTGTGAACGTTGATTTTGCCCACGTTGCCCTCGTAGGTGCGCATGTTCCGGGCAGTCTGGATAATGATTTCATAGCCCAGGGCTCTGTAGCTGCGCAGGGTTTCAATCACCTCGGTGTTTGGCAGTACCTCCCGATAATCGGAGGTGTTGGCAAGTGTAATTGTTCCGTCAAGATCAACAACGAGTTTTTTCACGGTTCCCCTTATCTGGCTTGGACATCAATTCTGGCATCACGCAAGAATAGCGCGGGTAGCCTCATGGATCGACGGCCATACGCTGTGTGCGGTACTCAGGTCTGAGGGTGACAGGCTTTGCCCGGATTTCACCAGAACGCGCCTGCCAATACCAGCTGCGGATGCGGCCTCCATGTCGGCACGTTTGTCTCCGATCATGATGCAGTTTTCTGCTGTCAGTCCGTAGTCGTGGATGCCCGCGACAAGCATTCCGGGTCGCGGTTTGCGGCAGTTGCAGTTACGCTCATCTACCTTGCCGTGATCGGGGTGGTGCGGGCAGTAGTACACGTGTGCAAGTGGGGCACCTTCGCTGGCAAAGCGGGCTTTCATCCATTCGGTTAATGCCTGGAAATCCTGCTCTGTGTATTTACCCCGTGCGATACCCGACTGGTTGGTAACAACAATCAGAAGATAGCCGAGCCTGTGAAAGTGCCTGCAGGCGTCGAATACACCTTCGATAAACTCGAACTCCTCGGGCCGGTACACGTAGCCGTGATCCATGTTGATCACACCGTCCCGATCCAGAAAAACTGCTTTACCCTTCATAGTGCTTGCTCTTCCGTCAGGCGGTCAAACATGTCACACACCTGCTTTACTGAGATGTGGTTCATTAAATCTTTACCTTTCAGCCGTTTGCCCCAAGGGGCGTTGGGCGCATCGCTGCCGAGCGCCTGCTGCAGCAGCGGTGTATAAGCGTCCACGGTGTAGTGTTGCAGGCCATAGGGGCCAGTACGTGCAGGATTGCTGTGTGCATAAAGGCCTATGGCCGGCGTGCCCGCTGCCACCGCCATGTGCGTGGGGCCGGTGTCCGGCGCAATAACCAGGGTGGCGTTTTTAATCAGTGCAAAAAGCTGCTTGAGGGATGACTGGCCAACCAGGTTGTACACAGGCACCTTGCACAAACTAGCCACCCGGGCCGCCAGTTCAACCTCTGGTTCGGCCGGCCCACCACAAAGGTATATTGCAAAACCTTTGGCGTGGGCGTGTTCTGCCACCTGCGCATAGCGTTCGGGCAACCAGTTGCGTTCCTGCGCGGAGGCAGCAGGCACCAGTACCAGATGCTTTTGGGCGGTGGGGGCAAGCTGGCTGCGTGCCCAGAGTTCATCCTCCGGAGTAACCGGGATGTTCCAGCGGGGTGGCGTCAGAGGGATGCTCAGGGCAGTCAGAAACTGCCGAAAGGTGTCGAGCACGTGAGGCTTGCTGGCGGGCGCTATGCGTTCGTTGATAAACAGGCTGTGGAGTTCTTTGCTGCGGGCCTTGTCATAACCAATCCGGCGCTTTGCGGAAACACACAGGCTTGCAAGGTTTGCGCGAAGTGCCAGTTGCATGAGCAAGAGTACATCAAAGCGTCGCCCGGCCAGGTCCTGTCGCAGCTTGCGGTATGCAGCCAACCCTGTGCGCTTGTCGAACACGATCAGTTCAATACCGGGCAACCCGCGCAGCAGTGCCGCTTCCGCCTTGCCGATGATCCAGGTTATGCGGGCGCTCGGGTAGTGCTCCTGAATAGCCTGCACCACTGAAGCCGCGTTGCAGGTGTCTCCAATGGCAGAGAGCCGCAATATGCATATTGAGCGAATACTGGCCAAATCAACTCCGCACTTTGCTGATGATTCCACTGGTGGAGCGGCCTTGCAGCAAGGGCAGCACGATGACCTCACCACCATTGTGCTGAACGAATTCGGCGCCAACAATGGTGTCGACGGTGTAATCGCCACCCTTCACCAGCACATCGGGCTGTATGGTGCGAATCAGCTGTTCCGGGGTGTCGTTTTCGGAATCGTCGTCTCCGAAGGGAACCACCCAGTCCACACAAGCCAGGGCTTCGAGCACTTCGAGGCGGTCTTCCAGAGTGTTGACAGGGCGGCTCTCGCCTTTGAGTCTTTTTACCGAGGCATCGCTGTTCAGCCCCACAACAAGCCGGTCACCCAATGCTCTGGCTTCGTTCAGGTAGCGCACATGGCCGGCATGCAGGATGTCAAAGCAGCCGTTGGTAAACACAATACGCTCGCCCTGTTTACGGGCATAATCGATGTGTTGCAGGCTCTGGGTGGTAGTCGGGTAGTAACCGCTGGTTTTGGACGAAAGTTGCTGGCTTGCGCGGGCGGCAAGTTCCTCCGGAGATACCGTGGCGGCACCCAGTTTGGCAACTACCAAGCCGGCGGCCAGGTTGGCCAGCCACGCGGCCTGGGGCAGCTCAAAGCCGGCACTTAGCAAGGTGCCCAGGGTTGCGATAACGGTATCGCCCGCCCCGGTAACATCGCTCACCTCAAGAACCTGTGCCGGGAAGTGGTGGTGCTCGGTTTGGGTGATCAGACTCATGCCCTGCTCACTTCGGGTAAGCAGCATGGTTTCAATACCTGCGCTGCTTAAAAGCTCCCTGGCGGAGGAGAGCATCAGGTCCTCGTTGGTGTCCAGGCCTCCGGCTGCTCTGAACTCTAACAGATTGGGAGTAATAACGGTGGCGCCCCGATAGCGGGAAAAATCATGACTCTTGGGGTCTACCAGCACAGCTTTGCCTGCGTGCCTGGCGGCCAGGATCATGTCCTGAACAAATGCCAGCGAGCCTTTGGCGTAATCGCTGATAACAACTGTTGAGTAGTTGGCAACCAGTGCCTGAAACCGCTCGGTCAAAGCCCGGGCATGGGCCTCGGCGAAAATGTCTTCCATATCCAGTCGGATCATCTGCTGGTGGCGGGAGATGATGCGGGTTTTGGAAATGGTTCTGGCATCGTCCAGTACCAGGAGTTCCGAAGCTACATGTTCTTTGGTCAGCAGCTGGCTAAGTAGCTGGCCGTCCGGGTCTTTTCCTACCAGCCCCAAGAGGGTGGCCTGGCCGTCCAGGTGTGCGATGTTGCGGGCTACGTTGGCCGCACCACCAGCTCGGTCCTCAGAGTTGGCCACCCGTACAATCGGCACCGGTGCCTCGGGGGAAATGCGGTGCGTGTCTCCGATGAAATATCGGTCGAGCATGACATCACCCACCACCAGGATTGACGCGCTCTGAAGGTTAGCCAGCTGTGCCGGATCAATCATTGAGTCAGTCCTGCGGTCGTAACTTCATCATCCAGTGCTTCGCAAAGCCAGTGGCCGATAAACATGTGGGCTTCCTGGATGCGGGCGGTTTCATCGCAACGGATGATAATGGAGAGATCCGCAATATCTTTGACCTTACCGCCATCCCGGCCGGTCAGGGCAACTGTTGCAGCACCCAGGTTGTTGGCAGCTTTGAGACCGCGGTTGATGTTCTCACTCTGGCCGGAAGTTGTCAGGCCAATAACCAGATCTTCAGGGCGTGCCAGGCCTTGTATCTGCCGTTCGAAAACACTCTCGAATTCATAGTCGTTGGGGTGCGCGGTAAGAATCGAGGTATCTGTTGTCAGTGCAATGGAGGCCAGAGGTCCGCGCTCTTTTTTGTAACGAACCATAAACTCGGCGGCCAGGTGCTGGGAATCAGCCGCACTGCCGCCGTTCCCCATAAAAATGACTTTGCCGCCTGCATTTAGGGCCTTGAGCGTCATATTCAGCAGTCGGCCGGCCTCATCCAGGTGGTTTTCAAGAACGGAAAAAGTTGCGCGGTGCCGCTCCAGCGCGGCGATAAAACTGCTTTCCTGGGACATGAGAGCCTCCGGTTCCACAAAATGATTCAAGGTGCCCGTATTCGGAGCTTGAAAATGATTCTGGATTGTAGCATGTGGCGCATGGCCATCTGTATAGGGTTTTTCAGAGGCTAAGCACTTGGTAATGCTGGCAGTAACCCTTGGGAAAGGGGCGCGGTGCTGTGCCGCTCCGGTTTCAGCGGTTGCCAAAAGAGGTTAGTATTTACGCATTCGTTTTCTTCAATCGACCAGCCTGCTGCATTATCCCTCAGGAGAGAAGTTATGATCGTTGTCACTGGCGCTGCCGGCTTTATAGGGTCCAATCTTGTTCACTCGCTGAATCAGCGCGGGGAGACCGACATTCTGGTGGTGGATGATCTGCTGGATGGCACTCGGTTTCGCAATCTGGCAGAGCTGGATGTGACTGATTATATGGACAAGGCCGAGTTTCTGGAAAAGGCAAAAAACAACCAATTGCCCGGTAACATCCGGGCAATTTTTCATGAAGGTGCCTGTTCCGACACCACCGAGTGGGATGGCCGGTTCATGATGGAAAACAACTACACCTACTCGAAGGTGTTGTTGCACTGGTGCCTTGAGCACAAGGTACCTTTTCTCTATGCCTCCAGCGCGGCAGTGTATGGTGCCAGCAATGACTTCCGGGAAGCGCTTGAGTGTGAAAAGCCCCTGAACGTTTACGGGTATTCCAAGTGGCAGTTTGACCAGTACGTTCGCCGCCTGTTACCTGACATAAACAGCCAGGTGGTAGGTTTTCGCTATTTCAATGTGTATGGCCCGCGGGAGCAGCACAAAGGCAAGATGGCGTCCGTGGCCTATCACCTGCACCAGCAGATTGGCGCCGGTGAAAATCCCAAGCTGTTTGAAGGCTGGGATGGTTATTCTGATGGCGGCCAGCAGCGGGACTTTGTGTATGTAGATGACGTATGCAAAGTGAACCTGTGGTTTTTTGATAATCCGGAAAAGTCCGGAATCTTTAACCTGGGTACCGGCCGTGCCCAGTCGTTTCTTGATGTGGCCAATGCGGTGATTGCCCATCACGGCAAAGGGCAGGTCCAATTTATTCCGTTCCCTGATGAACTGAAGGGGCGTTACCAAAGCTTTACCCAGGCCAACATTGAGCAGCTTCGTGCTGCGGGTTACCGGGAACCGTTTGCCGATGTGGCAACCGGTGTCGAGCGTTACCTCCAGTGGCTTGAGCGATGAACTATCTGGTTGTCGGACCTTCCTGGGTGGGTGATATGGTCATGGCCCAGGCGTTGTTCATGTCTCTCAAACAGCAGGATACTCAGGCAGCCATTGATGTGCTTGCACCCGGGTGGTCGCTGCCCATCATAGCCCGCATGCCTGAGGTGAATCAGGGCATAGCGGCACCCTGGAAAAGTGGCGAGCTGGCCCTGAAGGCCCAGTGGCAATTGGCGCGAACACTGAAAGGCTATGACAAGGCCATTATCCTGCCGCGTTCGTTAAAATCTGCGCTCATTCCATTCTTTGCCGGCATTTCTGAGCGGGTGGGCTTTAGTGGGGAAGGGCGCTCTGTTTTGTTAACCGATGCCCGGCGCCGACACCCGACCCGCGACGGATCGGTGATCACCGATAAAACCGTCTGGCGCTATATGGGGCTTGGAGCCAGTAAAGCGGATTATGAGGCCTATCAGTTTGATGTGCCGCACCCGTCACTGACCATTGATGAGGCTAACCTGAAAAGTGTATTAGCCAGGCTCAAGCTGGACCCTGCCAGGCCTGCGGTGGCGATCTGCCCGGGGGCAGAATTTGGCCCTGCAAAGCAATGGCCCCTCGAAAACCACCGGGCGCTGGCTGAAAAGCTGGTGGAAGAAGGCCATCAGGTCTGGATTCTGGGTGGCCCGAAGGATGTAGGCGCAGGCGAGCAAATTGCCAACGGCCAGGAGGGCGTGTTCAATCTTTGCGGTAAAACCCGCCTGGAAGATACCGTGGATTTGTTCAGCCACTGCCGGAAAGTAGTAAGCCACGATTCCGGTCTGATGCACGTGGCCGCCGCCGCCGGTGCCGAGGTGGTTGCCATTTATGGCTCCACCAGCCCGGATTTTACGCCGCCGCTGACCGATAAAGCCTCGATTGTTCGGCACCCCATAGAGTGCAGTCCCTGTTTTGACCGAACCTGCCGATTTGGTCACTACAAATGCCTTACCGGGATATCCGTGCAGCGGGTTTTGGAGGCTTGCCAGTGAAACTCAGTGCTGTGCTGATTACCAAAAACGCGGGGCCGGATTTTGCTGAGTGTTTGACGAGCCTGGCCTTTGCCGATGAAATTGTGGTGCTGGATTCCGGCTCTACGGATGACACCCTGGCTGTTGCAGAACAGTTCGGCGCCCGTGTTTTTCAGTCTGATGATTGGCCAGGCTTTGGAAGGCAACGCCAGAGAGCGCAGAGTTACGCCCGGGGGGAGTGGCTGTTCTGGGTTGATACCGATGAAGTGGTCACCGAGGAACTGGCGACCTCTGTACAGCAGGCTATTGCGGGGGCATCAAAAAAACAGGTATTCCAGGTGGTGCGTTTGTCCTGGTTTTTTGGCCGGTTCATCCGACACTCCGGCTGGTATCCCGACAAGGTGGTGAGGCTGTATCGTCGTGAAGAGTACGGTTACGACGATGCACTGGTGCATGAAAAGGTACACTGCCCCGGCGCTAGCGTAGAAGCGCTCAGCGGTGACTTGCTGCACTACACCGCCACAAACTTCGCGGATTACATGGCGAAGTCGGTTCGGTATGCGGATGATTGGGCGCAGGAGCGTGTTCGCCGTGGCAAGCGGGCATCGCTGCTCTCTGCCTGTGGTCACAGTGCCGGAGCCTTTGTTCGGAAGTATTTGCTGCAACGAGGGTTTCTGGACGGCCCCCACGGTTTTTTGCTGGCGGTCACCACTGCGATTTATGCCTTTAACAAATATGCGGCGCTCTGGATTAAAACCCGGGATTAAAACTCGTCGTTGATGGTTTCCTGCAAGACCTGCAACAAGGCCTTTGATGACTGTTGCACATGAAAGTGCGATGCAATCCGTTGCCGGGCTTTCTGTCCCATGTCGGCGCATAGCTGGGGGTTCTGGTAAAGCCGCTGAATGCCTTCGGCAATGTCTTCGGCGTTGCCTGGCCTCACCCGTATGCCGGAAATGCCATCTTCAATAAGTTCTGCGCTTCCTCCGGTATCACTCACAATAGGTGCGACGCCGTAGGCCATGGCTTCAATCACTGTTTTCGGAAGTCCCTCCCGCTTGGTGGATGCCAGCACGGACACCTGGCAAGAGGCGATAATGGCCGGTGCGTCTTTCCGGAAGCCGGTCAGGTGAATTCTGTCCGCCATCGGGCTTGCCTGAATTAACGACTGTGCTTCAGGGGTGTCCAGCCCTCTGCCTACCAGCAGCAGATGTACCTTGCAGTCAGCGGGCAGCAGGTGGGTGGCTTGCAACAGCACGGGCAGACCTTTTCTTGGGCGAACGTTGGCAACAGAACCCACCACAAAGGCGCCATCGGGCACGCCGAACTCGGAGAGATCCACCGGGGTGTCCTGATACCAGTCGAGATCATGCCCCTTGTAAACCGCGCATACCTTGTTCCGGTTCCCCCACACATGGTTTTGCAAATCATCCCGGGTGGCTTTGGAGACGCAAACAATCCGATTCACCCGCGGGCTCAGGTGGGTGAGGTAGCAGCTTGGGTCCCAGCGGCTGATGTTACCGGTCTGGCCCCGGTATGTAAGCACCTTGACCGGCAACCCTATGGCGGCAAGGTTGGCATTGGCTATGGCCTTGTTGTTGAAACAGTAAACGGCGTCAAACCTGCCCTCTTTCAACAGCTGGCGGATTCTGCGAATCGCCTCCAGCTCGACTTTCTTGCGGGGGTGGTACCCGTGTACTTTAATGCCGTTGGCTTCAAAGCGGGAGCGATACTCCACATCGGCCTGGGTCATCAGCTGCACGTTAACACCGAGTTTCGCGAGCCCGATCAGCATCTCTGCTTCAGGGCGCACAGAATTCCAGGTGTCGGTGTAAGAGCTGATTACCAGTAGCTTCACGGCTATGTGTCCTTTTGGGTGGGTCTCACTTAAACTGCGTGTATTTAACCATTCAAAGGCCTCTGTTGGTATGCATATCTGCCACGTTAATCTTGCCGGAGGTTTCTCCGGCGGAGAGCGGCAAACGGTCAATCTTATCCGCGAACTGGCCCGGGAGGGCGCCACCCAGACACTGGTTGCCCGACCCGGCAGCAGGCTGCACACTGAGCTGGCAACTGTTGACGGGCTGGCGTTTCGGTCATGCTCCCATTTTCTGCTCGGGCATAAAGGCGGAACCTGGGATCTGATCCACTGTCACGATGGCAAATCGGTTTATTGGGCATACATCGAGTACTTGCTCCGGAAAACGCCTTATATCATTACCCGCAGGGTGGATAATCCGCTGGGCAAGGGGCGGCTTACCGGCTCTGCCTACCGGCTGGCCCGTCGCGTTGTGTGCCTGAGCAGAGCCATTGCTGCCAGCGTGGAGGGCCGGGTACCCGAGGCTAATACGGTGGTTATTCCTTCAAGTTTTTCCGGGTTTAAAGCCGATGGAGCTGAAACCCGGAGTATACGGGAGCGTTATCAGGGCAAGCGGCTGGTTGGCCAGGTTGGCCGACTGCTGGAGCACAAAGGCTATCAGGTAACCATTGAAGCAGCCCGGTTGCTGCGCAAGAAGAAACCGGACCTTGCCTTTGTATTTCTGGGCGAGGGGCCGGATGAAAAACAACTGAAACAGCGAGCAAGGGATCTGGACAACGTATTCTTTGTGGGACATCAAACCAATGTGGGCAGTTGGCTGGCAGCTATGGACGTGTTTGTCTTTCCCTCATTGCATGAGGGACTTGGCTCCACAGTTCTGGACGCCATGCACCAGGGCGTCCCGGTGATTGGCGCAAAGGCGGGCGGCATACCAGATATGATTGAACATGAGGTAACCGGCCTGCTTGTTGCGCCGGGGGATGCGGAAGAGCTCGCCGCCGGCATCGAAAGGCTTCTTGAAGACAAAACGCAGGCGCAGGACTTGGCCGCCCGTGCCGGCCAACAGCTAACTCGTTTCAGTCCGAACCATGTTGCAAACCTTTATCTGGGCTTGTATCGCGAATTACTGGCAGGAGCGGCTCAGGACACTTTGTAGGGATTTTGCTTGCCTGGTGGCCGGTGCCTAAGCCGCTTATATTCCCATTGATACTGGCATGGGGCTTGGCGCACAACCTGCTCCACGGTCTGGTTCAGCGCCGTAGCCGCAATAACCGGGTCTGAGTGGGTAAGGTCTGGCGCTGTTTTCTCGACAACAATCCGGAAGCCTTTTGCGTCTGGCAGTCGTTCCGCATAGGTGACTAGCGCATTGGCGCCGGTTTTCTGCAACAGCTTGGCCACCAGGGTCATGGTTTTGACTTCCATGCCAAAGAAGGGCGCGTAGGCGTTGGTTTTCCCACGGGGAGACTGATCGGGCAAGATGCCCACCACGCCGCCTTCCTTCAGGATTTCCATCATCCGTATGAGACCACGCCTGTCTCCGCGAACCAGCTCAGAGCCAAGCCTGCCCCGTACCTTGATCATGTACTCCTCAAACTCGGCAATGTTCGGCGGGCTGTAGAGCGCGGCCATCTGGTGTTTGGAAGAGAAGTACAGGCCCGCCAACTCCCAATTGCCCAAGTGAGGTGCAAGTAAAACCAGGCCTTTTTTGCTGGCCAGGGCCTGATCAATCAACTCAAGCCCCCGGGTTTCACGCACCAGTCCCAGGCACTTTTCTACGGGCCATTCCCACATCAATGGAATTTCTAAGGCCATCATGCCGGTATGCTGCAAGGACTGGGATGAGAGGGTTTTGCGCGCACCTGCAGACAGCTCTGGCATACAGATATCTAGGTTTATATCGGTCACGCGTCGCGCTTTAGTTGGCAACCGCCACGCGATACCTCCCAAAAAACTACCGATCCGCTGGGCACCCCGTAAGCTCAGCAGGCTTGCGATGCGCAATAGTGAGGCGATCGCGTAATATTTCAGCTTTCTCATGCGCGTTTTCAGTCTTCCCGGTGACAAACAGTGGAGGCTTCATTATGGTCAAGTTTTGCCGACACTGAGGCTGTAGTGAGTGAATGCAATAACGAATTTTGAGTTGATCTGCAGAATACTAACATATGCTTCGGTGAGCGAGGGCTCGAAAGCATTGCCTTAGGACTGTTGTGTTGTTTTGCCTTTTATTTGAGCAGCGAACTGCGAGTTGACGCCCGAATTATAAATTTTGAGACATCTCCCAGGATTGCATCTTATCACTCAGCTCCCACGCAATACGCTTGTAAAAACGGCTGATCCGCCTTGATATATACCGCTTACGCCATGCCGGGATTGCCGCCAACTGATTCTGGGCATCGGGTGCCCCCAGCCCGTCCACCAGGAAAAGTTCTAGCTGGGTGTCGCGCCGGGCGACGACCAGGTTGTGGGGTAGGAGGCTACGTGTCAGGATGCCGGTTTTCTCGAGCCACTCACAAAAACGCGCTGAAGCCGCCTTGATGGATTCGTCAAAGCCGTATTGTTGCAGATAGCTCTCAAGTGTCTGGGCTGGCTCACCGTTATCGACTACGAGCAGCTCACTTTCATTGGCGAGGCCCAGCGATGTTGATACTTCCCCATAAAAACGCGGCAGATGGCACCAAACCTCGTTTTCTCGCCCCTTTTTGAGCAAGGACACTATTGCAGTTTGCCGATGCGCTCGCTGCTCCTGTTTGTTGTCATTGATTCTGGATTTGCCAAGCAGTTTCTTGAGAGGTGTTTGCCTCTGATATCGTGCTTCAATATTTTCAGGGCGAATCACCTTCAGACAGCGGCCGGGCGTGCTAGGGTGCAGGTAACAGTGGCGGTTGTATCCCGAGGCGAAGGGCGTTTGGTGTGAAAGGTCTATCACGGCGACGTATATTCCCCCTTTTGGTTTTCATGGTGGTTATTGAGCTGATATTCACCACTGACGATGCGTTCCACTTGCAACAGGAGCCTGCTGTTTATGAGTTTTTCTGAGATAGCCAAGCCTTGTGTGGCGTACGGCGATTGTAACACAGAGGGTTTTCGAACCCTCGAAGGCCCAGTGTGGGCCAAGCGGGTTGCGGATTCGCTGGGGCTTGAGTTCAAAAACTGCGGGCACACCATGAGTACCACCCGGGAAATGTTGCAGTATGCTGCTGCGTTTCCTCCATCGGAATATGCGTTAGCGTTTATTCAGTATGGGTTGGTGGATTCCTGGTTGACGTTTCGCGGTGCGCCTTACGTGCTTTATTACCCCGATAGCCCGCGCCGCAAGCTGTCTAGAAAGGTGGTTAAGAAACTAAAAAAGTGGGCTCGTCACCTGCAATTACAAAAATTACTGGGGGCAATCGAGCAAGTGCCCATCGACGAGTACATCAGTAACATACGTTCGGTGGTGCGGTCCGCGCCTGACTGCCATTTCGTGCTTGTGGCAACCGCACCAAATCTGGATGAGCCTCGTAATCCGAGGATCCGAAAATATAATGATGCTCTGCGAGCCCTTGCAGGTGAGGAAACCAACGCTGTTTATGCCGATGCATGGCCGGAGTTATGGAAAAAACGTGACAGCTGCCTGATGAGTGATGGAACGCATTTAACGGCAGAAGGGCATCGTCTGGTGGCGGATGTCGTGCGTGACGCGCTCGCCACTCAGCCAGCCGTCTAAACCGGCTGGCTGTAAGGAATAAAAGCGTCTATTCGTAGTGGCTAAGGCACTCGGAGTATACACCGACGGTGTTCTCGATCATGTTTTCCAGCGAAAGGGATTCCCTAGCCTTCTTGCGGCTATCTGACTGAGCCTGCTGAAGTTCATCTGTATTCGCCGTCAGCATGCGGGCAAAGAGCTTTGGCGTGAATCCTCGATGGATAAACCGGGAATCGAGAAACTCATTGGCGATGGGAACGTCAGTTGCAATGACAGGTTTTCCTGCAAGCAAAGCCTCGGCGAATGCATAGGAAAATCCCTCACGCCGTGAAGAAATAACCACACCATCAGCAAACTCCATCAGGGCAGGAACATCGTCCCGGTGCCCCAGTAGTATCACTTTGTTTTGCTGTGAGGTGCTTTCTACCTGTTGCTCCAGGCTTTTTTGCTCCGGCCCCGAACCGGCAATAAGCAAGGTTCCCTCCGCGTGCTGAAATGCATCAATCAGAAAGTCGAAACCTTTCGCCGGAACCAGGCGCCCTACTGCGAGCCAGACAGGGCTTTTGAGTTGAGCTGGCAGGGCTTTGGATAATGCGGAAACCTGCGGTTGTGCAAGGCCGTTATAAACAACTTCGGTGTTCTTGTGGCCAATATCAGCCGCAAGCGCCTTGCTGACGGCGATGATACGGCAAAAAGCACTCTCTTTAGGGTAAGCAGACTTGAAGCTGTGAATTGTTGCCACCAGTTTGGTCTGGCGAATGAGGGGGGAGATTAGCTGGAGCACAGCGGCAGCCTTGCTTCCTTGCGCGTGGACAATGTCGAAAGAGCCTTCCTTGATGATTTTTATAACGGAAGCCAGAAGGATTGGAGAAAATCTTGATCTTTCAGCATTGAGCGTGACTGCCTTCACGTCCTTGCTCAATTGGGTTTGATGATAAATGGATGCAGCGCAGGTAACGCGATGCCCTCTGGCGGATAGCCCGTTTGCCAGTTCCTGGCAATGTTTCTCCATGCCCCCCGTGCCTTCGCCTTTGGAAAGCATTAGCAGAAGAATGTTCATGAAGCCGGCCGTGAAGCCTTCCGGCTTTGAGATAAGACGCTGGCATAAACCTCCAGCGTCGACTCCGTCTGCGCCTGCAGCCGGAATCGGTACGGAATCTCAATAGCTGGTGTCTTGCCACTTAGGAGACGAATAGCCACTTGGGCAAATTCCCGAGTGTCATCAGGCGTTACAAGCCCATCCCGAAAACAGGCCTGCAGTGTTTCTGCAGCACCGCCACGGTTAAACGCAATTACGGGCGTGCCGGAGGAAAGTGCTTCGGTAACGGTGCGGCCGAAGGGTTCGGGCTTTGTCGACATATGGCATACCAGATCAGCGAACAGGTAAAGTTCCGCCATATCGTCCCGCTGCCCAAGGAAGGTTACCTTGTCGATAAGCCCGAGTTTTGCGCGATGTCGCTCAAGCTCTTGCAGGAAGCGTTCTTTTCCGGGCTCTGCACCGCCTACGATAATGCCGTGGCACTCTGGCTTTTTTCGAGAGATCTCGGCCATGGCCTCAAGAAACTGCAGCTGGCCCTTCCATCGGGAAATACGCCCCGGCATCATCAGAATACGCTTGTTCTCTAGCTGTGGGAATTGCTCAAACAGAGTTCGGCGCCACGCTTCGCTTAGTTCCCGTTGCTGAAAATAATCCACATCCACCCCGCGCTGTATCACGGTCAGCTTTTGCTCCGGAACCTGGTAGTTGCGGGTGATGTAGTTGCGCACACAGTTTGATACTGCGATCACGTGATCGGATTTTGCCATGATGGCGCTGTATGGGTTCACGGAATACATGCCGTGGAAAGTTGAAACAATGGCCGGCTGCTGGCTGGCTGGCAGCCCCTTACACGCGAGGCGCACGATCCAGGCGGGCATGCGTGAGCGTACGTGAATAATGTCTGGCTGAAGCTCCCGAATCAGATCTCGCATGGGGCGAACTTGCCCAAAGGACGCAGGTGACTTGCGATGTATGGGCATTTCAACGTGAGTTGTGCCCTGTTCCTCAAGACGTTTCACCAGAGGCCCGCCGTTTGATACGACCCAGGATTCGTGGCCGTGGCGTACAAGGTCCGCCGCAAACTCGACGGTCCCCCGTTCTACACCGCCACTGTATAGAGCCGGTAGTGCCTGGAGAATTCTCAAGGAATTACCCTCTTTGAGCGTTTCTGTTTTTCGGTGCCCGGAGTAAGCCAGCGCTGAATCACCCATTGAGCGGCCCGATCTGCCTCCCAGAGCGGCTTTTCCTGGCCAGTTTTGCCGCCCATCACGGTTGCATGATCGCTCCAGCGCGCTACATGGCCCGCTTCAACCAATTGCTGCACGCCAGAGGCCACACGGCTACCGGAGCGTTCAGGTAACTGGAACAGCCCGGTTGGTACGCCGGATGTGGCAGCTTCGCATACCATGGACATGCTGTCTGGTGTTACCCAGATAGCCCGGGATGCCGAAATGCTGTGGCTTAGCCAGTCTTCATGGGTCTTGTCGGGGTCTGCCACGGTAATCTTGAGGCCTGCCAACTCATTTAGTCGTTCCCTGAGAGCTCCAGGCGTTCGTCTTGAGCCGCTGATCGTCCAGCGCCATTGAGGGTACTCTCCGATCAGATGGGTGACTTGCCCAAAAACTACGTCATCATCCCAGTCGTAATGGGGTGATGGGCCGCCGAGTAACAAAAGGGCTTCTGGCTTTTCAGTAATTCTGGCCAGGGGGGTGACCGTGTTGATAACCCCCTCTGTAATCAGTGTGTCCCGGTTTGGCGCAAGGCCGTCATGGGCAGGAATCATGGCGCCGTCGACCCAGCTGCGGGGGAAACCGGGTTTCATGATGACCAGTGTTTTGGCGTTCTTGAGCCGCAAGGACAGCAGCAGCTTGTGAGTGCCCGTGCCTGCAGCAATGATCAGATTCGGGTGGGGAAGTGATCTATCCAGGGCGGGCGGTATTGCCAGCAGCGCGCGCCACAAGGGCGTGGGTGTGTCGAGAGCATTGACCCAGAACAGGCTGGCACCGGCTTTCACCCGTAGCCGGTTGCCAAGGCCCTTTAACTGATTCCGGTGCCCCGGCTTGTTGTCTGTGAGCAACCATATTACAGGTGCCGCCGACGTGCTATTTGCCGCCATAAAAACCTGGGTCGTTTATATCTGGCCGCGTTTTGAAACGGCGATGCATCCAGAGATACTGGTCGGGTGCGCGCCGGATCTCGCGCTCAATAATCTGATTGATTGCCGTCGCATCCTGCATGTCGTCGCCGCTCGGGAACGGATCCAGTGGGGGGTGAAAGTATATATCGTAGCCGGGCTTGTCCTGCCGCCGAAAATGGCTGAATGGAACCACCTTACACTGGCTGCGCGCAGCAATGCGAGATGTGGCCGTAATAGTGCCAGTTGGTATGCCAAAGAACGGCGCGAAAACAATATCTTTGCGGCCATAATCCTGGTCTGTGGCGTACCACACAGTCCGGTTCTTTTTCAGGCTGCGAAATAGCCCACGAAGATCCCGGGCGCCAAGAACAGTCTCGTAGCGGCGCTCCCTTGCCCGGGTCATAACGGCGTTCATCAGCGGGTTGTTGTGGTCCCGCTGCATCACATCTGCCTCAATGTACTCGGTAACCAGGCTGCCGCCAAGGTCCAGGGTGCTGTAGTGGCCGCCCAGGAGCAGGACACCTTTGCCTTCGGCAAGCGCCTTGTCCAGATGCTCCTTGCCGTGAACCTCCGTTATGCCCGTAAGCTTTGCCGGATTCCGGAACCAGGCTATGCCCAGCTCCATGAGGCCAATTCCGTTTGCGATAAAACTGTTACGAACCAGTGCGCCTTGCTGCGCCTGCGTCAGTTCAGGAAAACACAGGCGTATATTCACCTCGGTGATATGGCGTCGCCTCTTGACCAAGCGCCACGCCAAAAGCCCAATGCATTTGCCAAGCCACCACTGCAATCGGATGGGAAGCTGGGCTGCACACCACATAACGGCAATTCCGATCCAGGTTGGCCACCAGCGTGGGTGGCGATAGGCTGCGTAGTCTGTATTGCGCGCCTGCTTACGGTGTTTCTTCTTCACTTGAAATCTGTCCTGCTAGCTCAGTGGATTGCTGCCCGGGCTAAGGTGCCCGGCGGAGTCTGTCGGAAGCAAATGATTAGGCTTTACGATATGATACCGCACTGTTTTGGGGAGAGTCCTGCGTGCTTCAATTTATCTATTCACAGCTTATACGATTGGCACTGCCGTTTATTCTTTTGCGGTTGTGGTGGCAGGGCCGTCAGGCGCCTGAATTGCGCATTAACTGGCAGCAGCGGTTGGGTTTTGTACCTCGGGCCAGCGGCACGGTGGTTTGGGTGCATGCGGTGTCGGTAGGTGAAACCATTGCCGCGGCGCCTATGGTGCGACGACTGCTCGCCCGTAATCCCAATATAACGATCCTGATGACCGCCATGACCGACACGGGCCAGACACAGGCCATGAAAATGTTCGGGGACCAAGTGCAGTATGCCTACGCGCCTTATGATACCCCCGGCGCGATTCGCCGCTTTCTGAATCGGGTCAACCCCAGAATACTGGTTATTATGGAAACGGAAATATGGCCTAACATGATCCGCCAGAGCCGGTCCCGGGGGGTTCCTGTTTTTCTGATCAACGCCCGGCTATCCGAGCGTTCTGCGTTGGGTTATGAGCGCGTCAAACGTCTGGTTGCACCGATCATGCGCAGTATCAGTTGGGTGGCTGCCCAGGCGGAAAAAGATGCAGAGCGCTTTCGCAGAATAGGTGTCGCGGCATCCAAGGTGGCGGTTACGGGTAGTGTCAAGTTTGATGTGGATATTCCGGACTCAGTGCGTGCGGCGTCCCGGCAGCTAAAGAACCGTCTTTCTGAGCGCCCTGTGTGGATCGCCGGCAGTACCCATGAAGGCGAAGATGCCCAGTTGCTGGCGGCACACCAGCAGCTGCTGCAGCACAAACCCGATGCATTGTTAATTATCGTGCCTCGGCACCCGGAGCGCTTTGAGTCTGTAGCTGATCTTATCGGCCGACAAGGGTTCCCTCTGGCGCGACGCTCGTTGGGTGACGAGCTCTCAAATGCGCAGGTGTACCTGGGCGACACCATGGGCGAGCTGATGATGCTCTATGGCGCCAGTGATGTGGCGTTTGTGGGCGGTTCGTTGATTGAGCGAGGCGGTCACAATCCTCTGGAGCCAGCAGGCTGGGGGGTTCCTGTTATTTCCGGGCCCAATGTGTTCAATTTTGAAACCATCTACGAGCGGCTGCTTGATGACGGCGGGGTGACCCTGGTCAATGATGGCGATGAGCTGTTTCTTCGACTGCTCGCACTGTTCAGCAATACTGACGAGCGCCATGCCAGTGGTCAACGAGCCTTGCTGGTGGTTAATAAAAATAAAGGTGCGCTGGACCGGGTGGTTGACGGAATTATTGAGCGGGTTTGAAGCGAACTTAATTGGAGGGCTGTCAGGCTTTGGGTGGGGAGGAGTACCTCCCCACCGTGCCTCAATCTACATTTCTGGCGGTGTAATCAAACTATTGGGTAGGGTCTTTCAGAGTTTGCTTGTCGTTGGCCAGAGCCTCAATCCCGGGAGCACTGGCGCTGAGCCAGTTATTCAATTCGATGAGATCTCTCGGGCTGAGTGTGCCGGCAGCCTGCTTTAGCTGAAGTGTGTTGATCACGTAGTCGTAACGGGCGTTGGCGTAGTCTCTCAGCGCCACGTAGTAAGCCCGCTCAGCATCCAGCACTTCAACAATATTCCGGGTGCCTACATCGTAGCCGGCGCGAGTGGCGTCCAGCGCACTGCGACGGGAAACGATAGTCTGCTCCAGAGCGGAAGCTGTCTCCACGTTGTTGTTTACTGTCAGATACAGGCTGCGGGTGTTAACCCGTACGTCTCGGCGGGTGGTGTTCAGTTCTTCCTGGGCTACAGTGACCAGTGACCGTTGCTGTCGAACGCCGGCTTGGGTTCCGCCGCCCATATACAATGGAACATTCAGCTCAAGGCCGATAACGCCCTGGGTTCCTTCTTGCTGGGTTTGTTTTGCGTTATCCAGCTTTGTTTCACCGTAAGAGGCAACCAGATCCAGCGTTGGCATGTGACCAGATTTCGCCACTTTCAAACCAGATTCGCTGGAGTTTAACTGGTACATTGCGGCTTGAATCGCCCAGTTCTGCTCAAGAGCTGTGCTTTCCCAAGCAGTCGGGTCCATGGGTTCTGGGCGGCCAAGGGGGAAATTAGACCGAAGGTTTTCCAGGTTTTCTGCGTATTCACCTGTCAGGCGGGACAACTGTTCCCGGGCAATGTTCGTCTGATTTTCTGCAGCAATCCGCTGGCTCCGGCTGTCGTCGTAGCTGGCACGGGCTTCATACACTTCTGTTATGGCGATCAGGCCAACATCAAACCGTTCCTGGGCTTGCTCGTACTGTCGCTGGATTGCGGCCTCGGTTGCTTGAGTGGTGGTGACAGTATCCTTTGCCCTCAGCACGTTAAAATAAGCCGTGGCGACATCCAGAATCAATTGTTGTTGCGCCAGATTGTATTGAGCCTGGGCAGCTTCGGTCTGGAACTTGCTGGAATCGTATCGAAACCAGTTGTCGGCTCGGAATACAGGTTGGGTCAGGCGCACCCCGTAGTTGTATGCTTTATAGCTGTCTCCCGGACCATTATCGGCATCAAAGTCAGTATGATTGGCTTGCGCGTAGGCACCGATTTGCGGCAAAAGTGTGCTTTTGCTGACATCACTGGCCGCCTGCTGGGATTCGAATCTGGCTTGGGCTGTGGCAATGCCAGAGTCGTAGGAAAGTGCTTTCTCGTATGTCTCTACCAGATCCAGTGAGAGGGCGGGTTGGGCCACCAAAAGGCCAATAAGTCCGGAAAGCAATCGTTTCTTCATTATTACTCCTGAGTACATGTGCGCGCCGGCGCCCAGTTGGGGGCGCTGAAAAAGGATACCGGATTGCCCGCGATGACATGGAGGCAACATCAGTAATGGCATGGTTAAGCAAGCCGACTGAAACAATCTTCCCATTATGGACAATAATTGCGCTCAGCTCTACACTTGCAAACAACACTCACTTTGAGTGCTACAGATTAAAGACTCGCGTCTTGACGGGGTGCTGGCTGTTTGACTTGTTCAGATAGTCGGCTGAGATTGCATCGCAGAACCCGCGACCTGATCCGGATAATACCGGCGTAGGGATTGAGACCAAGCTATCGAAGAGCCAGTGCTACCCGAGAACCACGTGGGTAGGGGCTCTCTCCGTCATGCGCGACCCGAATTCCAAAGTAATATTCCGGGAGCGAATGATGACAGATCTGCCTACCTACCTCAGTGATTCCGCCCGCGTCGATTCCGCCGCGATACAGCCCTTGCCGGGGTCGCGCAAAGTATACGTGCAGGGTAGCCGTTCCGACCTGCGGGTGCCTATGCGGGAAATCACCGTGCAGGATACGCCTACAGAAATGGGTGGCGAGAAAAACCCACCGGTAGTGGTGTACGACACCTCCGGCATATACACAGACCCTGAAGCCACCATCGATCTGCGCAAAGGCCTTCCCGCCATCCGCGCTGCCTGGATAGCGGAGCGTGAAGATACGGCTCCCTTGGCAGGCTACACCTCGGAATACACACGCCGCAGAATGAAAGATCCGCAGCTGGACCCGCTCCGCTTTATGGATGAGCGCAAGCCGCTGAGGGCGCTGGCCAATAAAAACGTTACCCAGATGCACTACGCCCGCAAAGGCATCATTACGCCGGAGATGGAATTCATCGCCATACGGGAGAACATGAAGCTGCAGGAAGCTCGTGAGCAAGGCTTGGCCGATGATCAGCACCCCGGCCAATCGTTCGGAGCCAGCATCCCAAAGGAAATTACCCCCGAATTTGTGCGCAGCGAAGTGGCCCGGGGCAGGGCCATCATCCCCGCTAACATTAACCACCCTGAATCCGAGCCCATGATTATCGGCCGAAACTTTCTGGTGAAAATCAACGGCAATATCGGCAACTCAGCGGTTACCTCGTCTATTGAAGAAGAAGTAGAGAAACTCACCTGGGGCATCCGCTGGGGTTCCGATACCATCATGGACCTTTCCACCGGCAAGAACATTCACGAAACCCGCGAATGGCTGATCCGCAACTCACCGGTGCCGGTCGGCACAGTGCCCATCTATCAGGCGCTGGAAAAAGTAGGCGGTGTCGCCGAAGATCTCACCTGGGAAATCTTCCGGGACACGCTGATTGAGCAAGCAGAGCAGGGCGTGGACTACTTCACCATCCACGCAGGTGTGCGTTTGCACCACGTACCCATGACCGCCAAGCGCACCACCGGCATTGTCTCCCGTGGCGGCTCCATCATGGCGAAATGGTGTCTGGCCCATCACAAGGAAAGCTTCCTGTACGAACACTTCGAAGACATCTGCGAAATCATGAAAGCCTACGATGTCTCCTTCAGCCTCGGCGACGGCCTGCGCCCCGGCTCCATAGCCGACGCCAACGACGCAGCCCAGTTCGGCGAACTGGAAACCCTGGGCGAACTCACCAAAATCGCCTGGAAGCACGACGTACAATGCATGATCGAAGGCCCCGGCCACGTACCCATGCACCTGGTAAAAGAGAACATGGACAAGCAGTTGGAGTGCTGTGACGAAGCGCCCTTTTATACCCTCGGGCCATTGGTCACCGACATTGCCCCCGGCTACGACCACATAACCTCCGGCATAGGCGCCGCCATGATCGGCTGGTTCGGCTGCGCCATGCTGTGCTACGTCACCCCCAAAGAGCACTTGGGCTTACCAAATAAAGACGACGTAAAAACCGGCATCATCACCTACAAAATCGCCGCCCACGCCGCCGACCTGGCAAAAGGCCATCCCGGTGCCCAAATCCGCGACAACGCCCTATCCAAAGCCCGGTTCGAATTCCGCTGGGAAGATCAGTTCAACCTCGGTTTGGACCCGGACACAGCTCGCGCTTTCCACGACGAAACCCTGCCCAAGGAGTCCGCCAAAGTAGCCCACTTCTGCTCCATGTGCGGCCCGAAATTCTGCTCCATGAAAATCTCCCAGGAAGTTCGCGATTATGCAGCCGAACACGGCATTGATGAGATTTCAGCCGTGGATGCAGGCATGAAGGAAAAGTCCCGGGAGTTCGTGGAGTCAGGGAGTAAGCTATACGATAAAGTGTAAGTTCTTAGCCTGATTAGCTGGCTGGGCGCGATCCATCCAGCTAATTACTGTCAGCGTATTACTGTGATGCACGGGGCAGTTGTGGGAGAACGCTTCCCAAAACTGTGCGAAGCCATGGATGGCGTAGCCAAGCTTACAGGGACGTATTCACAGCGTGTTTTGGGAAGCGTTCTCCCACAACTGTCTTGCACCCAAGCAGGCTTGCAATAAACAACACCAACCGGCTATCGTGCAAAACCGATTTCAAAACAGAGTAAAGCATGACCAAGCCGTTCCAGTTCAAAGCCAGTGATGTCAAAGTTGAAAAACGCGAAATCGTCTTCCAGGGCTTCTTTCGCATGGACAAGCTGTGCCTGACTCACCCGCGCTTTGATGGCCGGAACATGCCGCAGTTTACCCGCGAGCTTTTCATTCGTGGCGATGCCACCTGCGTGCTTCCCTACGACCCCGAACGGGACGAAGTGGTACTGCTGGAACAATTCCGCCTGGGCGCTTTGGGGCGAGACCAATCCCCCTGGTTGCTGGAACTGGTCGCTGGAATGAACGAAGAAGGCGAGAGCAGCGAAGAAGTCGCCCAAAGAGAGGCTGAAGAAGAAGCCGGCCTCAGCTTCAGCAAACTCGAAAAAATCTGTGATTACCTGGTGTCGCCAGGTGGCACTACAGAAATGGTGTACCTGTATTGCGGCAAAGTCAGCACCGAATCCGCAGGCGGCCTGTTCGGACTGGAAGAGGAAAGCGAAGACATCCGTGCCCATGTGGTTTCAGCAGACGAAGCCATAGCGATGATCAGCGACGGCCGCATCAACAATGCAGCAGCAATCATTGCCATACAATGGCTGCAGATCAATCGTGCCAGACTGCGGGCAGGGTGGTAGCCATGAATGAATGGGCAATGAAACCCAAGCGCTACGTGCCCGACCTGCGGCAGCTTGGAGCCCTGTGTGAGGGTAACTACCACCGCATTGAAAGATTACGCCAACTGAGAGCAGGTGATCAGCCCGTCTGCGACATTGAGTTGCACCGGGAAAGCGAATATTTGGGCCGGGTTCGAATCAAGGTGCTGCAAACCGCCCGATATACCGAAACCCTCTTGCTCGAACAAATACACAATAGTGGTCGCTGGCTTAACAATCCGCAGATGACCGTGCGTGTATACCACGATGCAGTTATGGCAGAGGTCATAAGTTGTTATCGCGACACGCAGATTGCGCCGGTCAACGATTATCCTAACCGTTTTATGCACCACCCGGATGAAAAGACGCAGGTTAATGGGTTCCTGGCCGACTGGCTGGAATACTGTCTGAGATTCGGCCACCTGCCTCTTGAACATGCGGCATGGACGACCCGGCAGGGTGTTGACTAAGAGTTTTTGCGCCTGGCTGCCAGTAAATCAGGTGCTGTGAAAGGCGAATAGAGTTGGCAAATCGCGCAATATTTTGCCTGCGTTAGGCCAGAATGTGACATCGGTTCCAATAGCAAGTGATAAATTCGGTAGCTTACAACGTACACTTGCCCTCAGATCATGGGAGCCTGTGTAACGTGGTAGCCCGTAAATCTGTTACTCATTGACGGCAGCAAACAGACCAATAGCATCATGACCTCAAAGGAAACCGCCCGGCCACTTCGGGTACTGCAGCTAACGGATCCACACCTTATGGCCAGTGCTGATGGCGCGCTGCTTGGTGTTAATACCCGCGACAGCCTCAATGCAGTCATAGCTGAAGTGCTTGCTTCGCACGGGCAGCCGGATCTGATTCTTGCCACTGGCGATCTTGCTCAGGATGGATCGGAAGAAGCTTATTGTGCGCTAGGCGAGAGTTTTACTGCTTTTAACTGTGCATCAGCCTGGATTGCCGGTAATCACGACAAGGTTCCCTCCCTGAAAGAAGTTGCCGCTCGCTACGGCGCAAACCGTCGTCACCTTGTGCAGGGCGGCTGGCAGTTTATTCTTCTGGATTCGTCCGTACCGGGTAAAGTGCATGGGGAGCTCGCGGAATCCGAGTTGGGTTTTTTAGTACAGATGCTGGAGCAGAATCCGGATGTGCCGACCCTTGTAACCCTGCACCATCACCCCGTTGATATTGATACCGATTGGATGGCCGATATTGGGCTGAGAAACCGTGAAGAGTTCTGGCAGTTGATTGACAGGTTCCCGCAAGTAAAAATTGTGTTGTGGGGCCACATTCACCAGACCTTTGAGCAGCAAAGAAACGGCGTGCACTTGTTGGCTACGCCGTCCACCTGCATTCAATTTACCTCCGGCTCACGCAAGTTCTCTGTAGATGACCTGGCGCCCGGGTATCGTTGGTTTGAGCTCCAGGCTTCCGGCGACTTCACTACGGAGGTCTGCCGGGCCCGGAGTTTCGAGTTTGAGCTGGATCAGAACAGCACCGGTTACTGAGCCGCTTCTGCCAGCTCCTGCTCTGCAACCTCTCTTTCTGCGATTTGTCCGCGAAGCTCTCGTGCTGCTGCCACCATTGCTTTCAGAGCAGGTATGACTTCCTCCCAGCGGCGGGTTTTCAGACCGCAGTCCGGGTTTACCCACAAACGCTCAGCCGGAATCCTCTCCGCCGCCTTGTTCATCAAGTCTGTTATTTGCTCCACCCGTGGAATGTTAGGTGAGTGAATGTCATATACGCCCGGGCCAATATCGTTGGGGTACTCGAAACCCTTGAACGCATCCAGCAGCTCCATGGCAGAGCGTGATGTTTCGATGGTGATCACGTCGGCATCCATGCGGGCAATGGCCCCGATGATATCGTTGAACTCCGAGTAGCACATGTGAGTATGAATCTGAGTGTCATCCTGCACGCCATTAGCACTGATGCGGAAGGCTTCGATAGCCCACTCCAGATAGGTATTCCAGTCTGACTGGCGCAGTGGCAAGCCTTCACGCAAAGCGGCTTCATCAATCTGGATAATCCCTACCCCGGCTTTTTCCAGATCCTGAACTTCTTCGCGCACGGCCAGTGCCAACTGCAGGCAGGTGTCCTTGCGAGGCTGATCGTCCCGCACGAACGACCAGTTCAAAATGGTAACCGGGCCGGTGAGCATGCCTTTCATGGGCTTGTCGGTCAGGGACTGGGCGTATTTGGTCCAGTCTAGGGTCATGGCATTGGGGCGGGTGATGTCACCAAACAGGATGGGTGGTTTCACGCATCGTGAGCCATAGGACTGCACCCAGCCAAACCGGCTGAACACGTAGCCTTCCAGTTGTTCGCCAAAATACTCCACCATGTCGTTGCGTTCAGCTTCGCCGTGCACCAGCACGTCCAGGCCTAGCGCTTCCTGTTGCTCAACACAGTAAGCAATTTCTTCATGAATCCGCGCGGTGTAGTCCTGCTGGCTCAGGTTGCCTTGGCGGAACTCTTTGCGAACCGCGCGTATTTCCGGCGTTTGCGGGAAGGAACCAATGGTGGTCGTCGGATAGGCGGGTAGCTTGAATCGTTCCTGCTGCAGCTTGAACCGTGTGCTGAACGGGCTCTTGCGCTGGCCATGCTCTGGCGTAATGGCTGACAGGGCTTCCGCAACCGCGGGGTTGTGTACTCTTGAGGACTGGCGGCGACTCTCGACGGCGTTCTGATTGGCGGCCAGTTCTTTGGCTACGGCTTCTCGACCTTCATCAAGAGCCTTCGCCAGAGTGTTTAACTCCTGCAGTTTCTGCCGGGCAAAAGCCAGCCAGTTGCGCACTTCGGCATCCAGCGTGGTTTCACTTTCCAGATCAACCGGTACATGCAGAAGAGAGCAGGAAGGCGCCAGCCAAAGACGCTCGCCCAGCTTTTCCTTCAGCGGCTCCAGAAGATCCAGAGTAGCATTCAGATCCGTTTTCCAGATGTTTCGGCCGTTGATAACACCGAGGGACAGCACCTTATGAGCTGGCAGCCAGTCGGCCAGTCGCGCAACTTCGTTTTGTGCGCTGATAGCGTCCAAGTGAATGCCTGCCACAGGCAGTTCGCAGGCAAGTTGCAGGTTTTCCCTTAGCTCGCCAAAATAAGTGGTCAACAGCAGTTTTACCGGAGCGGTTTTCAGTTCGTGGTACGCGAGAATGAAAGCATGCTTCCAGTCGGCATCCAGCTCGGTAACCAGTGCCGGCTCATCAATCTGCACCCATTCAGCACCCGCATCCGCGAGCTTCGCCAGTAACTCGGTGTAGACCGGCAGCAGCTTGTCGAGCAGTTTCAAGCGATCAGATTCATCTTTGGCTTTTCCCAACCATAGATAGGTAACCGGGCCGATGATGACAGGCTTGGTGTTTACACCCTGAGCGCGGGCTTCCGCCAGTTGCACCAGTATGCGATCAGCGTTCAGGCTGAAATTCGTATCGGCACTGAACTCCGGCACTATGTAGTGATAGTTGGTATCAAACCACTTGGTCATTTCGCCCGCATGGACGCTGCAGCAGGCACTGTCGCTTGGGGAGCGGCCCCGGGCCACACGAAAATACTCGTCCAGCGGTGAACCTTCATGGGCGCTTGCCCGCTCCGGCAAATTGCCAAGTGTCGCGCTCATGTCCAGCACCTGATCGTAAAGCGAAAAATCGCCTACGGGCGCCAGGGAAAGACCTGCCTGCTCTTGCCAGTTTTGCGAACGCAACCCGGCGGCGGTTTCCTGCAGCGCCTGTTCGGAGGAGGTGCCATTCCAAAGTGCTTCCAAGGCGAATTTAAGTTCCCGGCGCGCGCCGATGCGCGGATAGCCGAGGTTGTGCGTAATGGTCATCTGAAACTCCTGAATCTGTGTTTAGTGAGGCGTTGATAGGAGTTGCCAGATTAGCGTTCCGGGTCAATGAAAAATAATGGTATTATTTCAGGGTTCCATTAATTCCATTCATGGATTGCCGAATGATTGAACGTAACCATCTGGAAGTGCTCCGAGCCGTTGAAACAGAAGGCTCCCTGACGGCAGCCGCCAGCCGCCTTCACCTTACCCAGTCCGCGCTTAGCCACTCCGTACGCAAACTGGAGCAGCAGCTGGGAACCCCGCTTTGGCTGCGAGAAGGCAGGCAACTTCGATTGACCCAAGCCGGCAGCCACTTGTTGGCACTGGCTAATCGCCTGTTACCTCAATTTGAGCATGCGGAAATGCTCATCGGCCAGTTCGCCAGAGGGCAGGCGGGCACCCTGCGTATCGGAATGGAGTGCCATCCCTGCTATCAATGGCTGCTAAAAGTTGTTGGCCCTTACCTTGAACAGTGGCCGTCGGTGGATGTAGACGTAAAGCAGAAATTCCAATTCGGTGGTATTGGCGCTCTTTTTGGCCACGACATCGACATGCTGGTCACTCCCGACCCGCTGCACAGGCCGGGGTTAGTGTTTGAGCCTGTGTTTGATTACGAGCAGGTGCTGGTGGTTGCCGCTACCCACCGCCTGGCAGGCAAGCCTTGGGCAGAAGCGGTGGATCTGGAATCGGAAACCTTGATTACCTATCCCGTGGCGATAGAGCGGCTGGATGTTTTCAACCACATACTGGTGCCCGCAAACATGCGCCCCGCACGCCACAAAACCATCGAGACCACAGACATCATGCTGCAAATGGTCGCCGCCGGCCGTGGCGTAGCGGCGCTACCCCGATGGCTGGTCACGGAATACAGCGACCGGCTGGGCATTGTTCCGGTAAAACTGGGCAAAGAAGGCATATCCAAACAGATATTCCTGGGCTGCCGCGAGCGAGATGTGGGCGTGCAATATCTCGATTCCTTCATGAAGCTGGCACGAGAGGTTCGCTGGCGCTAAGGTTTCGGTTACACTGCCCAAAATTTTTGTCAGGAATTACCCTTATGAGTGAAACACCTTCTGATCTCAAATACATCGACACCCACCAGTGGGTGCGCGTACACGCTGATGGCACTGCAACCGTTGGCATAACCGACTTCGCCCAGGAGCAACTGGGTGATGTGGTTTATATCGGCGTTCCCGAAGTCGGCGAAACCGTTACTGGCGGCGAAGAAGCTGGCGTGGCCGAATCCGTGAAGTCCGCATCCGATGTGTTCAGCCCGGTAACCGGTGAGGTTCTTGAAGTTAACGAAAGCCTTGAAGACGAGCCAGAGAAGGTTAACGAAGACCCATACGGCGATGGCTGGATGTTTAAAGTGCAGCTTGCCGACAAAGGTGAGCTTGATGGGCTGATGGATGCTGAAGCCTATGCGGAGCATGTGGCTGCCGCTGAATAATCTTTGGCATTAGCTTTTGCTTAGCTGCAGGCAACTCTATTGTTTGAGCAGTCGGGGCGCAGCTCCCAAAACTGTGCGGAGCCATGGATGGCGGAGCCAAGCGTACACGGACGTATTCACAGCGTGTTTTGGGAGGTGCGCCCCGACTGCGTTCCCAGCCCGTGTGTGGGTGTCGTAAGTTAATGTATAATTCCCGCCCTATTTTTCTCTACCCTAGGTGGCAGCAATGAATTTCCCGGTTTTATATCTACGCAAAGGCGCGGAGCGCAGGCTTCGGGCTGGCCACCTGTGGGTTTACAGCAACGAAGTCGACATCCAGAGATCACCACTGACACAGTTTGAAGCCGGCACCCAGGCTGAGCTGCGTGCGTCCAACGACAAACCTCTCGGTGTGATTTTCGTAAATCCTCATGCTCTTATTTGCGGCCGACTCATCAGCCGGGACGCGGCACAAGGCATGACCCCGAACCGATTGACTCAGCGCATGGAAACAGCGCTGGCATTGCGGGACAGGTTGTTTGATAAGCCCTTCTACCGCTGGGTATTCGGCGACAGCGACGGCCTGTCCGGGCTGGTTATCGATCGCTTTGGCGATACGGTTGTCGTCCAGATATCCACCGCTGGCATGGAGCTGATGAAAGAATCCATAGTCCGTGCGGTTCAGCGGTTGGCGCACCCGAAAGCCATCATCCTGAAAAACGATGGCAAGATGCGCAGCGTTGAAGGGCTGAACTCATACGTTGAGCAGGCCCATGGCCCGGAAGCGACACTGCTTGAAGTGGAAGAAAACGGCGTGCGCTTCGAAGTGCCCCTGGAGGGCGGTCAAAAAACCGGTTGGTTTTACGATCACCGTATGAATCGTCAGCGCCTGCAGGCCTACGCGCCGGGTAAACGGGTGCTGGATGTGTTCAGTTATGTAGGCGGTTGGGGTATTCAGGCGGCATGCGCCGGTGCCGCCCAGGTTACCTGTGTGGACAGTTCTTCTGGTGCTATTGATTCGGTACATCACAACGCCAAGCTGAATGGCCTCGATAATGTTGAAACCATCGAAGGCGATGCGTTTGATGCGTTGAAAGCGCTGGCGGAAGAGAAGGAAAAGTACGATATCGTTGTGCTGGACCCGCCCGCGCTTATTCCCCGCCGTCGGGATCAGAAAGCTGGCGAGCAGGCCTATGCGCGGTTGAATCAGCTTGGGCTGAGGCTGCTGGGGCGGGACGGAATTCTTGTTTCTGCTTCGTGTTCCATGCATCTCTCGCAGGAAAAGCTGGTAGATATCATTCGCGGCAGTGGCCGCAAGATCGATCGCTTCGTGCAGTTGCTGGAGCAGGGGCATCAGGCGCCGGACCACCCGATTATTCCAGGGATTCCAGAGACCGACTACATCAAGTCCTGCTTCGTACGATCCCTTACCGGTTTTATGTGATCCCCTGGTTGAGCCCGCCCTCCAATAAAACAAGGAGGCGGGCTCAACGCGCAGTTAGCGGGGCTCAGTCGCGAAGCGTCATAACACTCCAGCCTTTGTTCCTCGCAAATTCTTCCAGCTTTGGATCCGGGTCAACGGCAACCGGATTGTCCACCTTTTCCAGCAGTGGCAAATCGTTGTGTGAGTCGCTGTAGAACCAGGCGCCGTCCAGGCTTCTGTTGTGAGCGTTCAGCCAGTCGTTTAGACGAGTGACCTTGCCTCCCTGAAAGCTGGGGACGCCTGCAATTTCACCGGTGTAACGTCCATTGACCAACTCAGGTTCGGTGGCGATCAGGTGGTCAATACCCAGCACGTCTGCAATGGGCTCGGTCACAAACCGGTTGGTGGCTGTGATAATCATCAGCGTATGGCCCTGCTCCCGGTGGCTGTTCAACAGCTCACTGGCTTTTTCTTGCAGCATGGGGCGCACTTTCTTGTCCATGAACACATCTCGCCACGCCAGTAGTTCACTCATGTTGTGTGCTGACAAAGGTTGAAGCGCAAACCTGAGGTAATTCAGGATGTCCATTTCGCCATTCAGGTATTCCTGATAAAAGCGGTCGTTAGCTTGGCGATAGGTCTCTGCATCAACGATGCCTTCTTCTACAAGAAACTCGCCCCAAGCGTGGTCGCTGTCGCCAGCGAGCAGGGTATTGTCGAGATCAAAAATTGCGAGCGTCAAACGTTTACCTCCAGAGGCATAGGGCTTGCGAAAAGCGGTATGTTACCACGGGTACCCTGAGTGCGGCTGCGTTTGCCGAAGTCTTGGGATTCTGTAAGAATGAGCGCAACTTGGAAAAAATCCGGCCGGTACATATCTCACCGGCCTGCCGACTCTATCAAGAGGACTGTACCGTGATCGATTCAGACGGTTTCAGACCCAATGTCGGAATCATTCTGGCCAACCACCGGGGAGAGGTTCTCTGGGCGAGGCGAATAGGACAGGACTCCTGGCAGTTTCCTCAAGGCGGGATAAATCACGAAGAATCGCCGGAAGAAGCGCTATACCGGGAGCTCGGAGAGGAAGTTGGCCTGGGCGCCAATGATGTCGAAATCATCAGTTGCACCCGGGGCTGGCTGAGGTACCGTCTTCCCCGAAGGATGGTGCGGCACAACTCGCACCCCGTCTGCGTGGGTCAAAAACAGAAATGGTTCCTGCTGAGGATGTTATCACCCGATGCACAAGTGCGCGTTGATGGTACGGATTCACCGGAATTTGATGGCTGGCAGTGGGTAAGCTACTGGTATCCGTTGGGTCAGGTGGTGTCCTTCAAGCGTGAAGTGTACCGACGTGCGCTGAGAGAACTTGCGCCAAGACTGTTCTACAACATGGAGCAGTGGCACCGGAGCGAGCACAACCGGCGTTTAAAGGAACAGGCGAAATGACGGACTGACACACCCATGCTGAGCATTCTGCGAAGTCTTGTACAAGAGGTAAACAGCGCCCGGGATCTCTCGGAAGCGTTGGGTATTATCGTGTCGCGTGTGCAGAAAGCCATGAACACCGAGGTCTGTTCTGTCTACTTGCTGGATCCGGTGTCCAATCGCTACATTTTGATGGCCACCGAAGGCCTGTACCTGAAAGCCGTAGGCAAAGTGAGCCTTGCGCACTCAGAAGGCCTGGTGGGCCTTGTCGGTTCCCGGGAAGAACCAATCAATCTTGAAGATGCACCTTCCCACCCCCGTTATCGTTATTTCCCGGAAACCGGTGAAGAGCGTTTCCGCTCCTTCCTCGGTGTCCCCATTATTCACCATCGCCGTGTGCTTGGGGTTCTCGTAGTCCAGCAGCGCGAGAGTTCCCGGTGCTTTGATGAGGGTGAAGAAGCGTTTCTGGTCACGGTTTCAGCTCAGCTTGCGGGCGTTATAGCCCACAGTGAGGCGACCGGCGCCATCAGCGGTCTCTCTCTCACCGGCGAAGAGACCCGAGATGTCAGCTTCAATGGTGTTCCGGGCGCGCCCGGAGTGGCAATTGGTCATGGTGTTGTGGTGTACCCCGCAGCTGATCTGGACGTGGTTCCCGATAAGCCTGCAGAAGATATTGAGCTGGAACTGGAGCTGTTCCGGTCGGCAGTGCAATCGGTGTGCGAAGACATTGGCCAGGTCGCCAAGCGGCTCACTTCACGGCTTCGTCCGGAAGAGTTGGCACTGTTTGACGTATATCTCCGCATGCTGGGCGATGAAGCATTGCCCGGGGAAGTTAATAATCGTATTCGGGAAGGAAACTGGGCTCAGGGTGCCCTCAAACAGGTGGTTCAGCACTACGTTCGTCATTTCGAAATGATGGATGACCACTACCTTCAGGAAAGGGCGGTCGATGTCCGCGACCTTGGTCGCCGTCTGCTTTCCTACCTGCAGGAGGGCGATCAAAAGGACCTGAACTACCCCGAACGCACGGTTCTCGTCAGTGAAGAGCTGACGCCTGCCATGCTGGGAGAGGTTCCCCGGGGCCAGCTGGTGGGCCTTGTTTCCGTCAAAGGTTCCAGCAACTCCCATGTGGCCATTCTCGCCCGCGCAATGGGTGTGCCCACCGTTATGGGGCTTGTGGATATTCCGGTGAATCAGCTCGATGGTCGGGAGCTGATTGTTGATGGTTTTGAGGGGCAGATTTTTGCTTCTCCGTCGTCAGACCTCAGGGCGTTTTTCCAAACCATCTGCGAGGAAGAGGCTGAACTCGATCGGGGGCTGGAAGCGCTTCGCGATAAACCCTGTATAACCACCGATGGCCATCGTGTGCCCCTGCTGGTGAATACCGGGCTGATGACGGATGTAGTGCGTTCCTTGTCGCACGGCGCCGAAGGCATAGGGCTTTATCGCACCGAAGTGCCTTTCATGATCAAGGACCGCTTTCCATCGGAGCAGGAGCAGCGACAGTATTACCGGGAACAGCTGGAAGCCTTTGCACCCAACCCGGTAACCATGCGTACTCTGGATATCGGTGGTGACAAGGCGCTGACCTATTTCCCGATTGAGGAAGAGAACCCGTTCCTGGGTTGGCGCGGTATTCGGGTAACTCTGGACCATCCGGAAATATTTCTGGTTCAGGTGCGAGCCATGCTCAAAGCAAGTGAGGGCCTGAACAATCTGCAGATCATGTTACCCATGATCAGCAATATTTCTGAGGTAGAAGAGTCTCTGCACCTGATTTACCGGGTATATCACGAGGTGCGAGAGGAAGGTTTTAACATTCACATGCCCAAAGTGGGTGTGATGGTGGAAATACCGGCCGCGGTATACCAGGTTCGTGAATTGGCTGATCGTGTGGACTTTCTCTCGGTGGGCTCAAATGACCTGACCCAGTACTTGCTGGCAGTTGACCGCAATAACCCGCGGGTCGCTCAACTCTACCATTCGTATCACCCCGCGGTTTTGCAGGCGTTGGTAAGAATTGCTCAGGACGCCCATGCGGTTGGCAAGCCAGTGGGTATCTGCGGTGAGCTTGCGGGAGATCCCGGTGGTGCACTGTTGCTGATGGCTATGGGCTACGATTCTCTTTCCATGAACGCAGCCAGCTTGCCAAAAGTGAAATCCGTCATTCGCAGCGTCAGTCGGGAGTGGGCAGTAAAGCTGTTGAAAGACGTGCTGCTGCTGGATTCTCCCCACGTGATCAAGAGCTGTGTGGATCTTGCATTGCGTGATGCCGGTTTTGGCCGGTACCTTCGGCCGGGAATTTCCACGAGTGCCGCTCTGGTGGAACAGGTCGCTTCTTGAGGTTGTCTATCAGGCAGGCTCTCAAATATAGGGTGCGTGCTCTAAACCGGGTTGTTACCTTGTAAGTCAGGCAGGCCAGAAACTGAATCTGGCGAATTATCCGGAGATGGAAAGGCCATGAAAAAGCCAACCGAACTGAAACCAGCACCGCGCATCGGGCTTGCACTCGGTGGGGGTGGCCCTTTAGGCGGCATATATGAGATTGGCGCACTCCGGGCGCTGGATGAAGCTCTGGATGGCTTGGATTTCAATAACCTTGATGTGTACGTGGGCGTTAACTCCGGCTCATTCGTCGCCGCCAACCTTGCGAACCAGATGACCACGGCGCAGCTGTGCCGGATTTTTGTGCGTAATGAAGCTGAAGTTCATCCTTTTCACCCTGATGTATTCTTCCGGCCAGCACTGAAAGAAATGGCGGGCCGATTGCTGGCGGTGCCCGGGTTGCTCACGACGGCCGTGCGCCGTTTTGTTGCCAATCCTTACGATCAGAGCTTACTCGAAGCCCTCACCATACTGTCTCAGGCGGCCCCCGCCGGGCTGTTTGATAATGAAGGGCTTCATGATTATCTCAAGCGTGCTTTTTCCATGTTGGGCCGCTCAAACGACTTCCGGCAGCTAAAGCGCAGCCTATACATAGTTGCGGCAGACGTGGAAAGCAGCGACGCCGTGTGCTTTGGCGCTCCCGGGTTTGATCATGTGCCCATATCCAAAGCTATACAGGCGAGCACGGCATCTCCGGGGCTGTATGTGCCCGTTGATATTGATGGCCGGTATTATGTGGATGGAACGCTGCGCAAAGGCTTGCACGCATCGGTCGCGTTTGAAGATGGTGCAGATCTGGTTTTTGCAGTGAACCCCTTGGTGCCCATTGATGCCAGTGCGGCGGTACGGGCGGGCACTATGGCGCCCGGAGAATTGACTCGTTCGGGGATGCCAAACCTGCTGTCACAGATGTTCCGGACCATGGTTTATTCCCGCATGCAGTCGGGTATTGCTCACTACGCGACGGACTATCCGGATAAGGATATCCTGCTGTTTGAGCCGACTCGGGATGACGCCAAGCTGTTTTTCTCTAACGTGTTCAGCTTCCAGTCACGCCGAATGGTGTGTGAGCATGCTTATCAGATGACCCGCCAGGATCTGCGGAATCGTGCAGACGAGCTGGAGCCAAAGCTGGCAAAATATGGCATCAAGCTACGCCGGGATCGTCTGGAAGATGAGCAGCGCACCATCAGTACCAGCCTTTATGGCGAAATGCTGCCACTGTATGTGGCCAAGAGCAGAAAGAAAAAGACAACCGGAAAGGGCAAGCTGGCGGCAGGGCTGGGAACGGTCACCCACCTGTTTTCAAAGGCAGAGTAGGTATTCGGGCCAGGCGCGCGAAAAGCACGCCTGGCTCAACGGTGGCTTCAAATCAGAGAATATAACGACTCAGATCTTCGTCTTCCGACAGATCTCCAAGCTTTTCATTAACGTAATCTGCAGTGACTTCAAACGCTTCGGTTACCCCATCACCCGCATCAAAAGACAGGCTTTCCAATAGCCTTTCCAAAACCGTGTGTAAGCGCCTGGCACCGATGTTTTCGGTTGTCTCATTTACCTTCCAGGCGATCTCCGCTATGCGGGCAATTGCATCTTCACTGAACGTCAGCTTAACGCCCTCGGTGTTCATCAGAGCTTCGTACTGCTGAACCAATGAGGCATCCGGTTCTGTGAGAATGCGCTTGAAATCGTCCGGGGTAAGAGCCTGCAGTTCTACCCGTATTGGCAGTCGGCCCTGCAGCTCCGGAATAAGATCCGATGGCTTGGACAAGTGGAAAGCGCCGGACGCAATAAACAGAATATGATCTGTGCGTACCGAGCCGTATTTTGTGCTCACGGTACTGCCCTCAATAAGTGGCAACAGATCCCTCTGAACGCCTTCCCGGGAAACATCCGACGAGCTGTTCTCCGCGCGCTTGGCCACCTTGTCAATTTCATCGAGAAACACAATGCCGTTCTGCTCAACGGCGATAATGGCTTTCTGTTTGATCGACTCCTCATTGACCAGCTTACTGGCTTCCTCTTCCTTCACCCGTTTCAGAGCGTCTGCCACCTTCATTTTCCGTGGCTTGGATTTGTCAGCGGCCATGTTGGAAAACATGCTCTGTAGCTGGCTGGTCATCTCCTCCATGCCAGGAGGTGCCATGATTTCTACGCCGGCGCTTGAATTACGGAGGTTGATCTCGATTTCCTTATCGTCGAGTTCGCCTTCCCTCAGCTTTTTCCGGAACATCTGGCGAGTGGAGGAGTCTTCAGAGGTCTTTTGGCTATCCTCGCCGAAGCTTCTTGGCGGTGGGAGCAGGGCGTCCAGGATTCTGTCTTCGGCTGCGTCCAAAGCCTGCTCTTCGTGACGCTTCATTTCCTGAACCCGCAGCATTTTTACGGCCATATCCGCCAGGTCGCGGATAATGGATTCCACATCACGCCCAACGTAGCCAACCTCGGTAAATTTGGTGGCTTCAACTTTCAGGAAAGGTGCATCTGCCAATTTGGCCAGGCGGCGGGCAATCTCAGTTTTGCCTACACCGGTGGGGCCGATCATCAGGATGTTCTTGGGTGTGACCTCATCCCGAAGCGTGCTGTCCAGCTGCATCCGGCGCCAGCGGTTTCTCAGGGCGATCGCCACGGCCCGCTTGGCCTCTTGCTGACCCACGATGTGTTTATTGAGCTCGTGAACAATTTCACGGGGAGTCATTGCAGACATGTTTACTCCGGATCAGTCGTTTTGGAGGGTTCTGGTTTGATAACGGCATCTTTGGAGAGCAGTTCAATGGTGCGATTGTGGTTGGTATAGATGCAGATATCTGCAGCTATCTCCAGGCCTTTCTCCACAATCTCGTGGGCAGAAAGCTGAGTGTTTTCAAGCAGAGCCCGTGCAGAGGCTTGAGCGAACGGGCCGCCCGAGCCAATAGCAATCAACCCGTGCTCTGGCTCTATCACGTCACCATTACCTGTGATGATCAGGGAAGCTGTTTTATCCGCTACAGCCAAAAGCGCTTCCAGCTTGCGCAAGGCCCTGTCTGACCGCCAGTCTTTGGCAAGTTCAACGGCGGCTCTTGTGAGATTGCCGTTATGCTTTTCAAGCTGCGCCTCAAAGCGCTCAAACAGAGTAAACGCATCTGCAGTGCCGCCTGCAAAACCCGCGATAACCTGTCCGTTATAGAGGCGGCGTACCTTGCGGGCGTTACCCTTCATCATGGTATTTCCCAGAGAAACCTGGCCGTCGCCACCCATGGCAACTTCGTCATCGCGTCTGACGGAAAGTATGGTAGTCATTCGGGCTCCAATTGCCTGATTAAAAATTGGTATTGGGCAGTTATGGAGGCAGGATGGAAGAATTCAAGTAGTTTGGAGTAGGAGTCTGCAGGGTGCGGCTTTTCAAAACACGCTGTGAATACCTCCCTGTACGCTCGGCTCCGCCATCCATGGCTCCGCACGGTTTTGAAAAGCCGCACCCTGCAGACTCCCGTAGCTATCGGGTAACCTCAACCTTGCTTGGGAACCTTCCGAATAAGCGGCTGAATGTTAATCGAAACAAGCTTGTCGATGGCTGAGCTCATCTGGCTGCGGGTATTAAAGGGCCCGACATTCACTCTATACCAAACGGAGCCGCTATCGAGTTCTATGCGCTGCACGCCGGCTCTGAGCCCCTGAAAGGCAATCTGTGCGCGCTGACGCTCAGCATCTTCCTTGCTGCGGAAAGAACCGGACTGCACCAGGTAGTCAAAGTCCTGCTTGGTTGGGCCCGGAGTGTACTCCTCCACCTTTGGCGGAATAACCTCAGATTCCGGCAGCATCTCATAAAACCGGAAACCTGGTTTTTTCTCCTCCGGTTTGGCGGTTTTCGTTGCCGGAGTTTGTACTGACTCTTTGGCAGTGGGCGGCTGCTGCGGCCCGCTGCTTGGTGGCACAGAATTGAGGTAGACAATAAACCCGATAAAGCCACCAACCGTTGCCAGTGAAAAAATCCACTTCAAGGATAAACCTCCTCGCTGAGAGCGCGCAGGCGCAGCTGGCTTTGCGCGTTTTTTCTGGGCGCTAGCAGGCTTGGCAGGCTTTTTCCTGTTGGGGGCTGCTGAAGCACCTGAGCGATTTTTACGAGCATAGTCTCGGGACATTGTTGTTACTTACATCTCTTCCGGTGCGCTGACGCCCAGCAGGTCCAGCCCATTGGCAATCACCTGGCGCACGGCCAAATAAAGGCTGATGCGGGAATCTCGCAGTGCTGTATCTTCTATCAGTACCTTGTGGGCGTTGTAATAGGTGTGGAACTGGCCGGCCAGTTCCCTCAGATAGTGCGTGAGGGTGTGCGGTTCGCGCTGCAAGGCAGAGTTGGCAATCAGCTCCGGGTATTTCGCCAGCTGGTTTGCCAGTTCTTTTTCCTCATCCAGAGTCAGTAAAGACAGATCGCCCACGCACTCATTGAACCCGCGCGCAACGCCTTCGACCGCCAACTTCCTCAGCACGCTGCATATGCGTGCGTGGGCATACTGAATATAGTACACCGGGTTTTCATTGGTCTGGGAGCGGGCCAGATCGATATCGAAGGTCAACTGGGAGTCAACGCGCCGCGCAGCAAGGAAAAAACGGGTGGCGTCGCGGCCGACTTCGTCTATCAAATCGCGAATGGTGACGTAGCTGCCTGCGCGCTTGGAAATTTTTACTTCCTGTCCGGAACGGGTAACCATCACCATCTGGTGCAGAACGTAATCCGGCCAGCCCTTGGGAATGCCTGCGTTCAAAGCCTGCAAGCCAGCACGAACGCGAGTTACCGTAGAGTGGTGGTCGGCCCCCTGTTCGTTGATGACCGTGGTAAAGCCACGCTGCCATTTGTCCAGGTGGTAGGCGACATCTGGCAGGAAGTAGGTGTAGCCGCCGTCTTTCTTGCGCATAACCCGGTCTTTGTCGTCACCGAACTCTGTGGTTTTGAGCCACATGGCGCCGCCGTCTTCATAGGTGTAGCCGTTTTCCTGTAAGCGTTTAACGGTAGCTTCCACTTTTCCATCGTCGTACAGGGACGATTCCAGGAAGTACACATCAAACTCGACGCCAAAGGCTTTCAGGTCGAGATCCTGCTCCCGGCGCAGATAGGCCACTGCAAACTCCTGAATGGCAGCCAGGTCATCAGGGTTGGCGCTGGCAGTCACCTCCCGGTCATCTGCCGTAACCGTATCGCCGGCCAGATAGGCTTTTGCGACATCAGCAATGTAGTCGCCACGATAGCCGTCTTCCGGCCAGCTTTCGTCTTCGGGTGTCAGCCCCTTGACGCGCGCCTGTACGGACAGGCCAAGGTTGTTGATTTGGGCGCCGGCATCGTTGTAGTAAAACTCGCGGGTAACGTCATAGCCGTTGGCTTCCAGGAGGCGGCAAAGGCAATCGCCAATGGCTGCGCCCCGGCCGTGGCCTACGTGCAGTGGGCCAGTGGGGTTGGCGGATACAAATTCCACCTGAACTTTTTCACCCTTACCGCTGTTGTTGCGACCAAACTGTCCAGCCTCATCCAGAATGGTATTTACTATCTCAAATGCACTGGCCGTGCTCATGAAAAAGTTAATAAACCCCGGGCCTGCAATTTCCACCTTCGCGACTGCGCTGCTTTGGGGCAACTTCTCAATCAGCATTTCTGCCAGTTTGCGAGGCGCACAGCCGGCCGTTTTGGCTGCAACCAATGCGATGTTGCAAGCATAGTCACCATGGGATTTATCCTTGGTGTTACCCACTTGCGGCGTATAGGTCTGGTCGGCTGGCAGCGTGCCTTCAGATTGAAGGGCCGCCAGTGCGGACTGGAGCAGGTCGGAAACGGTCTCTTTCATGCTGTGAGATGGCTCAGTTTACTGGAAAGTTGGGTTGGGGCAGGGCGCCCGGTGATAATTGAAGAAGGCCATTATCGCGGAAAGTCCGGCCGCAAGCAAAAGCATGATGATTAGCCCGTTTCTTGCGGATCCACATCAATCATCCATTTCGCGCCCTTTTGAAATCGTTTTTGTTCAAGCGTCTGGCAAACGCTCGTCAAAAGCTTATTGAGGCGTCGCCGGTTATCCGTATTTAGCACCAGTTGCGCCCGGTGTCGGTCGGCCCGGCGTGCGATCAGGGCGGGCAGGGGGCCCCAAACTTCGATGCCTGGTGTGTTTGTGAGCGGTTTTATGCTGTCGAGGATCTGTAGGCTTTGCTCCATGGTGTCCGCTTCGGCCCGGAATATAGCCATGGCGCGAAAAGGCGGAAACTGGCCGGCTTCGCGCTCCCCAAGAAGTTGGTCTGCCATGTCGAGATAGTGCCCATTGCAAAGTGTTCTGAGCAGGGGGTGGTCGCTGTGGCAGGTTTGTACAACTACTTTGCCTACTTTAGTTCCACGCCCTGCCCGGCCACTTACCTGGAGTAATGTCTGGATCAATTGCTCAGGGGCCCGGAAGTCGACGCTGAAAAGGCCGCCGTCGGCATTGATAACAACAACCAACGTCACATTTGGGAAATCGTGGCCCTTTGCCAGCATCTGGGTCCCAACGAGGATGCAGGGTTCACCGGTGTTCACTTGTTCGAGTATCGTCTGGATGCTGCCCTTGCGCTGCGTGCTGTCGCGATCCACCCGCACAATGGGGGTGTCGGGGAAGCTGGCAGCAAGAATATCTTCGGTTTGCTCTGTGCCCTGGCCTACGGGCTTGAAGGCTTCACTTTTGCACTTAGGGCAGGTTTCGGTTGCCGCAGTCTGGTAATCGCAATGGTGGCAACGCATGGCGCGATCGCGGCGATGGTAGGTGAGGCGAGTGTCGCAGCGTGGGCATTCGACCATGTGGCCGCAGTCGAAACACATCATCACAGGCGCAAAGCCGCGACGGTTTACGAACACCAGTGCCTGGTTACCGCTTTCCAGCGTCTTCTGGAGCGCTTGCAGGACAGGGCGAGAGAGCCCGCCCTCCAGGGGGCGGCTACGGATGTCCAGCAGGCTGATAGAGGGCGGCAGTGCTTCACCTGCGCGCTCTTCCAGTTTTATCAGCCGGTACTTGCCCGCCAGGGCGTTGTGATAAGACTCCAGCGATGGTGTGGCGGAGCCGAGAATTACCGGGCAACGGTTCAGGTGCGCACGATAAACAGCAACATCCCTGCCGGAATAGCGAAACCCTTCGCCTTGCTTGTATGAGCTGTCGTGCTCCTCATCAACAATCAAGGTTTTCAGTGCAGTGAACGGAAGTAGCACGGCCGATCGCGTGCCAATGAGTATGATTGGCTCGCCATTGCGGATTTTTAGCCAGGCGTTCAGGCGTTCGCTGTCGTTCAGGGCGGAGTGCCATACCAGAATACGCTCGCCAAAATAGCGTTTAAATCGGGCGACGGTTTGGGGGGTCAGGTTGATTTCCGGAACCAGCACCAGCGCCTGATCGTCAGCGGTGAGATTCTGTTTAAGGTAGTGCAGGTAAATCTCGGTTTTGCCACTGCCTGTGATGCCATATAGAAGGGAGGCGCTGAAGCCTTCATCGGGTGGTGGCAGTTGGGAGGCGGCGACCAGCTGTGCGGGAGAAAGCGTTGGGGCTGCAATGGATTCACTGTATTGCTGGCTTTGGGGACTTGCGCTCTCCGGGGCTGCAACTCGAACCAGTTCTTTTTCAAGCAAAGCCTTCAGTTGCGGGCGAGTGAAGCCCGCTTTTGTGATCTCGTTGTTTTTTACGCCCTGCTCGTGTTGGGCAATCCATTCCAGCAGGGTTTTCTGCTTGTGGGCTTTTGCTGGCAGGGCAGCGCTGCTGCCGCAGGCTTGCCACCTGTCTTCAGCTTTTTGTATGGCCGGCCGGCCCCGGCGCAGTGCGGGTGGGAGGGCAGTGAACAAACACTCCCCCAGCGGGTGCTGGTAGTAGTCGCTGGCCCAGCTAAGTAATTGAAAAGTTTCATTTGGCAGGGCGGGCCAGTTTTCCAGTGCTTTTAGCACCGGTTTCAGGGTGATGCCCTCTGGTGGTTCAATGTTTGTTTCCACAACCAGGCCGATCGCCTGCTGTCGCCCGAAAGGAATTTTTACGCGTTGGCCCGGTTCCAAAGGTATTCCCTCGGGCACAAGGTAATCAAAGAGCCTTCTTAGTGGCCGATTCAGCGCAATACGGGCTGTTGATGGCAACGGGTAATCCTTTAATGATTTATGCGTATAAGGCAGGGTTCACGCACCTGCAAGGCTTGCCTGCCAGGATAATTGCAAGTAAGATTCGCGGTCTGTTTGCGGCAGGGCATGATTGTGCCCCGTCTTCTCCATTGATTCAAACATGCGGTGCCTGGCACTTGGGCTTTTACGAGTGTCCCGTGATCAGGTAGCGGCATGACCCACAGAGGTTCGCCATGAAAGAAGGTATTCACCCCAAGTACGAAGACATCACCGCAACATGTTCTTGCGGAAACGTGATCAAAACTCGCTCTACTGTCGGTCATGACCTGCAGCTGGATGTTTGTTCCCAGTGTCACCCATTCTACACTGGCAAGCAGAAGGTTATGGATACTGGTGGTCGTATCGACAAGTTCCAGAAGCGTTTTGGCGGTCGTATCGCCGGAAAGAAAGAAGACTGATCTTGTTATAGATTCGAAAAAAGCGCCTGAGGGCGCTTTTTTTATGGGAAGCGCAAAATAACAGCTTAGTATTTGATTATACGCAATTCGCCGTATTGACTGGTTATAGTTTGTTCGATTTGCCCTTGTCGTTTCGGGGCGAGCGCGCCATAATGTCGCGCTCCTTCAGGCAGGCACCTGCCGTCTGGAGGCTTATTACCTTTTAACGTGACAAACGGAACAGTGGCAATGTCTCAAGATCTGAAAGAAGCAGCCCTTGAATATCACGCCAAGCCGCGGCCTGGAAAGATTAGTGTAGAAATCTCCAAGCCGACCGCGACCGCTCGCGACCTCGCTTTGGCATATAGCCCAGGCGTTGCAGAGCCGGTTCGCGAGATTGCGAAGGACCCGGAGAACGCATACAAGTACACGGCCAAGGGTAACCTTGTCGCCGTTATCTCCGATGGTACTGCGATCCTCGGTCTGGGTAACCTGGGCCCGCTGGCGAGCAAGCCGGTAATGGAAGGCAAAGGTGTACTGTTCAAGCGCTTTGCCGGGATTGACGTATTCGACATCGAAGTCAATTCTGAAAGCCCGCAGGCGTTCATTGAAACCGTTGAGCGTATTGCTGACACCTTTGGTGGCATTAACCTAGAAGATATCAAGGCGCCAGAGTGTTTCGAAATTGAACGCGCGCTGATCGAAAAGTGCAACGTGCCTATCTTCCACGATGATCAGCATGGCACAGCGATTGTTACTGCAGCCGGCATGATCAACGCCCTTGAGTTGCAGGGCAAGAAAATTGAAGAAGCGAAAGTGGTTTGCCTGGGTGCCGGTGCTGCTGCAATCGCGTGCATGAAGCTGTTGATCAGCTGCGGTATCAGCTCTGATAACATCTACATGCTCGACCGCAAGGGTGTGATCCACTCTGGTCGCGATGACCTTAATCAGTATAAGGCGATGTTTGCCAACGACACCGACAAGCGTACGCTGGATGAAGCCATTGATGGAGCCGATGTGTTCCTGGGTCTGTCTGGCCCGGATCTGCTGAGCGCTGACCAGCTCAAGAAAATGGCTCCCAACCCGGTTGTGTTTGCCTGCTCAAACCCGGATCCTGAAATCGATCCTGCGGTGGCGCACTCTGTTCGTGATGACCTCATCATGGCGACTGGTCGCTCAGACTATCCAAACCAGGTTAACAACGTGCTTGGCTTCCCATTCATCTTCCGTGGTGCACTTGATGTTCGTGCAACTTGCATCAACGAAGAAATGAAAGTGGCTGCAGTGAATGCGATCCGTGAGCTGGCTAAAGAGCCGGTTCCGCAAGAGATTTGCGAAGCCTACGGTGCTGACAGCTTTGAGTTTGGTAAAGAGTACATCATTCCCAAGCCCATGGATGTTCGTTTGCTGGACGTTGTTCCTGCAGCTGTGGCCCGTGCTGCAGTGGATTCCGGAGTTGCCCGTAAAGGCTACCCGGCGCACTATCCGCTGAAAAGCATGGATGACATCATCTGATCGATGACGTTATGAGTTTGTAAAAAAACCGGCGGTGATCCCGCCGGTTTTTTTGTAGGTATTTGTTTTGTGCTGCGGGTTGCCTAGAAGATTTGGCGCGAAAGGTCGTCTCCATTGCCATGAGTGCGGCCGGGTCTCTCATCTTCTTCGGTCAGAGGTGCGGGTGCATCTTCTTCCTTGAATATCTCGAAGGCACCCTCCTCGCCAGGTCTTGCACGCCTACCGGTCTCCGGGTTGATTCGAATGTTTACAATGCCGTTAGGGCGCGGCATGAAGGCTGATGGGGCGCCGTCAAGCGCTACCTTCATGTAGTCTATCCAGATGGGTAAGGCTGTGCTCGCACCGAATTCCCGGCGGCCTAGTGGGGCTGGCTGGTCGAACCCGACCCACACCGTGGTGGCAAGGTTGTGGTTGAACCCTGCAAACCAGGTGTCCCTCGGCTCATTTGTTGTGCCGGTCTTGCCGGCAATGTCATCCCGGCCAAGGGCCAGCGCCCTGCGCCCAGTTCCCCGCTTAACCACATCCCGGAGCATTGAGTGCAATATGTATACAGAGCGCTCGTCTGCTAGCCGACGCATAACACGCGTCTTGGGGGCGGATTCCTCTGTCATGGTCAGTGTTCTTTCGAGAGTGTCATCTGTGCTGGTTTCAGGCTCCAGATCGTTGGTGCCGCAGTTACGTTCACACAGAATAACCTCCGGGGCCAAGTATATGTCCTTGCCGTCTACATCTGTGATGCTCTGAATCAGGAACGGTTCTACGTCGTAACCACCGTTGGCGATAACTGCCAGGCCTCTGGCTAACTCCATCGGCGAGAGTTGTCCGCTGCCCAGTGAGAGGGACAGGTCTTTGGGCATATTCTCGGTGGGAACCTTGAGCTGATCAAGGTAGTCCAGCATTTGGGGAATGCCCAGATCTCTCAAGAGCCGGATAGAAACAAGATTTCGTGAGCGGTAAAGGGCTTCACGCAGAGGGGTGGGGCCATAGAATTGTCCTGAGGAATTCTGTGGGCGCCAGGCAGTTTCGAGTTCCGAGTCATCAAAAACAATTGGGGCATCGTTATAAATAGTGGCCGGCGTTTTGCCGCTCTCCAGGGCGCTGAGGTACAGGAACGGTTTGAATGTAGAGCCTGGTTGACGCTTGGCTTGTATGGCACGGTTGTACTTGCTTTGCCCGAAACTGTAGCCGCCCGCAAGTGCTTGTATGGCGCCGGTTTTAGCCTCAATAGAGATTAGCGCACCTTCGGCTTTTGGAACTTGCATGAGTGACGCGCGGATGGGTTGGACAGATCCCGGGTCCTGGTCGACTGTTTGCTCTGCGTCATCCGGAGTGTCTGGTACTTTGGGGAGTTCGTCTACCCGGACATAAACAACGTCGCCTACGCTCACAACATCTGAAGCTTTTTCGGGTTTGGGCCCGGTCAGGTTTTCAGTTCTGTAGCGGCGGGCCCACTGCATTGTTTCGAAGGGTATGATTGCTGGTCCAAACCTCCACACATAGGCGCGCGCTTCCCCTTTATCGTCATTGATTTCGGTAATAGCAGCAGGCATCAAAGACTCTACTCTGGGGTAGTTCAGCATCGCGCGAGCAAGATCTCCTCCTGCAAGGGTGTCGGCATCCAGTTTGCCTATGGCGCCCCGGAACCCGTGTCGGCGATCGTAGGCTTCAAGGCCGCTTCGCAAGGCGTCTGTTGCTGTTTGCTGTTCTTTGCTGTCTACCGTCAGTGTAACGGAGTAGCCATCGGTATAGGCTTCCTCTCCAAAGCGTCGGACCATCTCTGCTCGCGCCATCTCAGCAACATAGTCGGCGTCCACTTCGGTTTCTGTGGCGTTGTAAGTTGCTGTGAGTGGCGCCTGAATAGCGAGGTCGTAGGCGGTCGGGCTGATATACGCAAGCTCTTTCATTCGGCCAAGAATCCAGTCTCTGCGCTGCATGGCGCGCTGGGGGTTGGCGAGAGGGTTGTATGCAGAGGGGGCTTTGGGTAGTCCTGCCAACATGGCCATTTGAGCAAGTGACAGTTCGTTGACGGGCTTGTTGTAATAAACGCGAGCCGCAGCCGCTATGCCGTAAGCCCGGTTGCCCAGATAGATCTTGTTCAGGTAGAGCTCAAGAATTTCGTCTTTTTCGAGTTCACGTTCTATTTGAACAGCCAGGAGTATCTCGTTGAACTTGCGAATAAAGGTCCGGTCGCGTGACAAAAAGTAATTTTTTGCAACCTGCATGGTGATGGTGCTGCCGCCAGATTGGATCGAGCCGGTAGAGATCAGTTCGATCGCAGCCCGCACCAATCCTTTGATGTCGACCCCGAAGTGCTCGTAAAAGCGTGAGTCCTCAGCTGCCAAAAAGGCTTGTAACTGAATTGTAGGGATCTGTTCGATTGTGATCGGGGCCCTTCTCTTTTCACCGAATTCTGCTATTAATCTGTTGTCTTTGCTATATACCCGCAGCGGCGTCTGGAGTTTTATGTCCAGAAGCTGCTCAACAGGTGGAAGGCCAGGGCGCAAGTAAAGATAAAAGCCTGAGCCAACGATAACGGCGACACTCAGTCCGGTGAGAAATAACCAGGCAAAAAGGCGAGAAGTGCGCAACAAATGAGACATTTTTTTCTGACAACTGTTGGATATAGGTCTATCATTTGAGAAATTGCTTTAGGAAGGATGAGTCGCTTCACCGTTGCAAATGTTCCCAGCTGAACGAGAGTGGGCATTGTAAACGGAACAATGAAGAAATTCTCTTAAATAAAAAACACATAACACATGTAACCGGGTGCAACTAACCAGGTATAGGGTGAGCGCGTGTTCGGATTGTTCGGAAAGAAATCCAGTGCAGTGTTGGGCGTTGATGTGAGCTCCAGTTCCGTCAAGCTCATAGAGCTGTCCAAGCAGGGCGACCGTTATAAGGTCGAAAGCTACGCTGTTGAGCCGTTGCCGGCGAATGCTGTCGTGGAAAAAAATATCACGGACGTAGAAGCGGTGGGTGAGGTTCTCAAGCGGGTAGCCTCAAAGTCGCGTTCCAGCGTCAAACAGGTTGCTGTGGCGGTGTCCGGCTCGGCGGTCATTACAAAGCTCATTCAGATGGATGGCGGCCTTAACGAATTTGAGATGGAAGATCAGATCGCCCTCGAGGCTGATCAGTACATCCCATATCCGTTAGACGAGGTTGCTATTGATTTCGAGGTGCAGGGTCCCTCGGAAACGAACCCGGATCAGGTGGATGTGCTCCTGGCGGCTTGCCGTAAGGAGAACGTGGATATCCGCCAGGACGCACTCGAGATTGCTTCGCTTAACACGAAGATTGTGGACGTTGAAGCCTATGCGCTGGAGCGTGCATACGGTTTGATTGAAGCTCAGCTCGATTCCCAGGGTGAGGAGCTTGTGGTGGCCATTGTTGATGTTGGGGCGACCATGACAACCTTGAGTGTACTGGCTGAAGGTAAAACCGTGTATACGCGAGAGCAGATCTTTGGTGGCAAACAGCTTACGGAAGAAATCCAGCGTCGCTACGGTTTGTCTGTAGAAGAAGCCGGGCTTGCCAAAAAGCAGGGCGGGCTGCCTGATGATTACGAATCCGAAGTGCTTACGCCGTTTAGGGAGGCCGTGGTTCAGCAGGTTGCCCGTGCGCTGCAGTTCTTTTTCGGGGCTAGCCAGTACAATGCGGTGGACTACGTGGTGCTTGCAGGTGGTACTGCTTCGATTCAGGGGCTGACAGAAATGGTGGAAGAAAAGACTGGCACACCAACACTTGTTGCGAACCCCTTTGCAGAGATGGCGGTCGGTTCGCGGGTTAACGCATCTGCTTTGAGTAACGATGCTCCCTCGCTGATGATTGCTTGTGGCTTGGCGATGAGGAGCTTCGACTAATGGCAAGAATTAACCTCAGGCCTTGGCGCGAAGAGCTCCGGGCAGAGAAGCAGAAACAGTTTGTTGTGATGGTTGTGGGTGCCGCTATTATCGGAGCAGGGCTTACGTTTTTGTGGAGTTCTGACCTCGATAGCAGTATCGCATACCAACATTCACGTAACGCGTACATCGAGTCGGCCACCAAAAAGCTCGATGTGCAGATCAAGGAAATTGACAGCTTGAAGCGCAAGCGTAACGAGTTGCTTGCGCGCATGAAGGTCATTCAGGACTTGCAGGGCAAGCGGCCCGTCATTGTTCGTGCCTTTGATGAGTTGGTCCGCACCTTACCTGATGGTCTGTTTTATACAGACCTCAAAAAGACAGGTGATCAGGTGAGCATTGTGGGTATGGCGGAATCAAATAGCCGTGTTTCAACGCTGATGCGTCAGTTTGATGAGTCCGAGTGGTTCACAAACCCGAATCTGTCCAATGTGTCGTCGGCGGATGGAAAGCGTGCAGGTTACAGCCAGTTCACCATGACAGTGCAGCAGAAAACACCTGAGCCGGAAGGAGGGAGTAAGTAATGAGCCTTGCGGATTCACTTAAAAGCCTGAATGAATTTGATATCAATGATCTTGATATAAACAATGCGGGTATCTGGCCTGCACCTATCAAGGCCATTGTTGTTTTGATCGTTTTCGGTCTGATCATGGGCGGAGGCTACTGGTTTTTCATAAAAGACCAGTATGTTCAGATCGACAGGGTTGAAAAAATCGAACAGGATTTGCGCAAAAAGTACGAAGAGAAAGCTTACCAGGTAGCTAACCTGGAGGTGTTCAAAGCGCAGATGATTGAAATGGAAGAGACCTTTGGCGCTCTGGTTCGGCAGTTGCCGAGCGAGACAGAAGTGCCGGGGCTTCTGGAAGATATCACTAACACTGCTCTGGGTAGCGGACTCGCGTTGCAGGAAGTGAAGCTACAGCCTGAGCAGAGACGCGACTTCTATTCAGAACTACCGATCAATATCCGTGTTTCCGGCTCTTACCATGAGTTGGCATCCTTTGTAAGCAGCGTTGCAAGCCTTCCAAGGATCGTAACATTGCATGATTTAACCATTAAACCAACTGGCGGAGACGGTGAGCGACTTGATATGCAAGTTGTTGCGCGCACCTACCGCTACCGGGCTGGAGAATGAGCATGGCAGCAAAGCATGCGGGAAAAGCCTGGCTGGGTGTTTGTCTGGTATCACTCTTGACAGCTTGCTCCCAGGGCAGCGGTTTTTCCGATCTGGACAAGTTTATGGCAGACACCCGAGCCAAACCTCGGGGGCATGTCGAACCATTGCCTGAGTTTAGCGCATACGAGGCGTTCAGTTACTCTGCAGCAGACAGGCGGGCTCCGTTTGAGCCCCCACTGGATGTTCAGCTGACTATGGTTGACGAAAAGCCCATAAGTGATGTTGAGCCCAATCTGGATCGCCCCAAAGAAGTGCTGGAGAATTTTGATCTCAAGGATCTTGGCATGGTGGGGACGCTCCAGGGAGTGTCCGGAAACCTGTTTGCTCTGATTCGGGACAATGCGGGGGGTATTCACCGGGTTCGTACCGGGAATTTCATGGGGCAGAACTATGGCCGGGTTATTGGCGTTAGTGAAACCCGTATAGAGCTTATCGAAATCGTTCCCAATGGCCGGGGTGGCTGGGTAGAGCGTCCTCGCTCTCTGACCCTGGACGAAGACGCTGGCTAAGGAGCGACTTTATGAAAACTGAAAGAAAAATGCATGCACAAAAAAGTTCGGGGTCGAGGCTAGCGATGTTCAGAAAACTCAATGTATACGTCAGCTTAATTGCTTTTGGGTTGTTATCCGGCCTGGCCAGTGCGGTCACGCTGGAAGACGTGTCGTTTTCGTCGCTACCGGGAGAGCGCCTGGAAGTGACACTTAAGTTTGATGGTCAACCGCCCGAACCATCGGGTTACACCATTGAACGACCAGCAAGAATCGCGATGGATTTGCGTGACACTACCAGTGGGCTTAACACCCGCAGCATTCCTCTCGGTTCGGGTAATGCCCAGAGCATGACCGTTGTTGAGACAAAGGATCGTACGCGCTTGATCTTCAATCTGGTTGAGCTTGCGCCTTACGAGACAGTTCGGAATAACAACTCGCTGGTGATGACAATCGGTGGTGAGTCAGGTGCTGGCTCTGTTGCCACTAACACTTCCGGAACAGCAGCTGCGTCACAGTCCGCTTCTACACCTGGTACATTGGCCGGCATAGATTTCCGTCGTGGAAAGAATGGCGAGGGTCGTGTCATTGTTGATCTTGGAAGTCCAGGCACGCCGGTTGATCTGTCTGAGTTGGGCGGGAAAATCCGTCTCACGATGAATGGGATTGCCGTGCCAGCCGATCTACGCCGACGCTTGGATGTAACCGACTTCGCAACACCTGTCAGCCGCGTTGATACGTTCATCGAAGATGGCAACGCGGTGGTCGAGATACGCCCTGAAGGCAATTATGATTACATTGCCTATCAGTCTGGTAGTCAGTTTACGGTGAGTGTTGAAAAGCTGAGCGAAGAAGAAGCTGAGACCCGCCGTGAGGAAAAATTCCCTTACTCTGGAGAAAAGCTGTCGCTGAACTTCCAGGATATCGAAGTGCGCTCAGTGCTGCAGTTGATTGCTGACTTCACCGGCTTGAATCTTGTTGCCAGTGACACGGTAGGTGGCAGCATTACTCTGCGACTGCAGAATGTTCCCTGGGATCAGGCTCTGGATCTTATCCTGAAGACCAAAGGGCTGGATAAGCGTCAGATTGGCAACGTATTGTTAGTCGCACCTGCTGAAGAGATTGCGGCCCGTGAGAAGCTTGAGCTGGCAACTACCAAGCAGATTGCTGAGCTTGCGCCGGTTCGTTTGGACATTATCCAGGTTAACTACGCGAAGGCGAGTGACATAGTTGCACTTATTCAAGCAGATAAAGAGCTGATCTCGAGCAGAGGCTTCGTTTCCTCAGATGCGCGCACCAATACCATCAGTGTTCGGGAGACGACTGAGAAACTGGATGAAATCCGTCGTCTTGTTTCGACTTGGGACATAACGGTTCGTCAGGTTTCCATCGAAGCTCGCATTGTTCGCGCTCAGAATAACGTTGCTCAAGAGCTTGGTGTGCGCTGGGGTGCAGCAGGCCGGGGTAATGCAAACAGTGGAAACAATAATGTTGTAGTCGGCGGCTCACAGGGTGGCTTGAGCTCGATTGCCGGCAGCGGCGCTCTTGGCTTCCCGTCTGACCTTAACGTAGACCTGGGCACTATTCGTTCCCCGGCAGGGTCGCTAGCCTTTGGTTACATTGGTACGGACTTCTTGATTGATATGGAGTTGTCCGCTTTTGAAAGTGACGGTCAGGCCGAGGTGGTCTCGCAGCCACGCGTGGTAACTGCAGATCGTCAGACGGCTTCCATCAAGTCGGGTCAGGAAATTCCATATCAGGAAGCTTCCAGCAGCGGTGCAACCAGCACTTCATTCAAAGAGGCGGTGCTGTCGCTAGAGGTCACTCCTCAGATCACCCCTGACGACAAGATCATAATGGACCTTGAGGTTAATCAGGATTCCCGAGGCGAAGATACTGACGCGGGTCCGGCGATTAATACCAACTCCATTACAACGCAGGTGCTTGTGGGCAATGGTGAAACAATTGTGCTTGGAGGGATTTTTGAGTCCACCAACTCAACCACGGTCACAAAAACACCATTCCTGGGTGATATTCCCTACCTGGGCCGTCTTTTCAAGCGGACGGAAGTAACCGAACTCCGTAGTGAACTCTTGATCTTCATCACGCCGAAGATCATCAAGAACGACCTGATTCAGTAACAGGGGTCAGCAGCAAAGCCGCCGCGGTAAACCGGCGGCTTTTTTGTGTCTGAAAACCTGAGATCCCAGGCGAAGCTTATGCAATCTTCAGCCCTGTGATATTCTCACGCGCCTGAACATTATTGAGCGGAAGTTATGTCTTTGCCCAAACGCATAGTCCTGATTGGCCCCATGGGCGCAGGTAAAAGTACGATTGGCCGTATGCTTGCCCGGGAGATGGGGTACAGGTTTCTTGATACTGACCGGATCATAGAAGAGCGTTGTGGAGCAAATATTCCCTGGATATTCGATGTAGAAGGGGAAGAGGGTTTTCGGCAGCGTGAAACGGCGATGCTGGAAGAGCTTGCGGCTGAGCCTGAGACGGTACTTGCCACCGGTGGTGGGGCTGTAATGCGCCCTGAAAATCACGCTCTCCTGAAAAAACATTCAGTGGTTGTCTACCTGAGAACATCCATAGAGCAGCAGGTAGAGCGCACACGCAAAGACCGGAATCGGCCTTTGCTGCAGAATGATGATCCCGAAGGTGTTTTGCGGACTTTGTTTGCGGTTCGGGACCCCTTATATACCGAGCTGGCAGACATTATTATGCACACGGACCGTAAGAGTCCCCGTCTTGTAGTGCGGCAGCTTGTTAATCGCATAAACCCAAAAACACCGCGACAACAAAGGCAGGTGCGAAAGGAGGGTCGCAATCATGTATAAGCTGCTTCACGAACTTCAGGTTGAGTTGGGTGAGCGTAGTTATCCGATAATAATCGGTAAAGGCATGCTGGGTGAGTTTGATCTTTCAGGCTACGTTGGCGGATCCCAGGTAATGATCGTAACCAACGATGTGGTTGCCCCCATGTATCTGGAGAAAGCCAAAGCCAGTTTTCCCGGAAAGACAATAGATGCTTTGGTACTCCCTGATGGTGAAAAGCATAAAGACTGGCAAACGCTGAATTTGATATTTGATGCCCTTCTGGAAAATCAGCACACCCGTAGAACTACGTTGGTGGCACTCGGTGGTGGTGTAATCGGTGATATGACAGGATTCGCAGCTGCCTGCTATCAGAGAGGTGTTCCATTCATACAAATTCCCACTACGCTGCTGTCCCAGGTGGATTCATCTGTGGGTGGAAAAACCGGAATTAACCATCCGCTCGGGAAGAACATGGTTGGTGCATTTCATCAGCCGGAAGTGGTGCTGATTGATACAGATTCACTGCAAACCTTACCGCCGAGGGAGGTGTCTGCTGGCCTTGCAGAGGTCATTAAATATGGACTTATTCGCGATACTGCTTTTCTTGATTGGCTGGAGCAGGCAATGGGCCAGCTGGTCGCTTTTGACAGCGAGGCTCTGGGAGAAGCTATATTTCGCTCATGCGCGTGCAAGGCAGATGTGGTCGGTCAGGATGAACGGGAAAGTGGAATTCGAGCTACGCTGAATCTTGGTCACACATTTGGGCATGCGATTGAGACCTTCGCCGGCTATGGCAACTGGCTTCATGGAGAGGCTGTAGGCACTGGCATGATAATGGCTGCCGACTTGTCTTTACGTGAGGGATCGATAAACCGGGCTGATTATGACCGGGTTGTGCGCATCGTTCTCAAAGCAGGGCTTCCTTCGCAGCCGCCCGAACAAATGACCCCTGCGGACTTTATGAGCCTTATGGCGGTCGACAAAAAGAATGTTGATGGCAAGTTGAGGTTGGTGTTGCTTAAGGCTGTCGGAGAGGCGGAAGTCACATCCGAAGCCTCTCCAGAAAATCTTAAGGCAACACTAAACGCCTTTTGTTATCAGGATAACTGAGCGGGGCGCGTAACATTGAACGGTAGGGGTCTTTTGTGACTGACGACAGCTTCAACAGCCTGGATGGAGGAGGCTTGTTCCCCCGTTTGCAGCAGCGGTATGGCCTGAGAGGTAATCCGCTGGAGATGGACACGCCGTTCTTTCCGGATGGTATGCGTCACCATGCCTTGGAGGCATTGCGCCATCTATGTGGGTTTGGCGACATGGCTCTCTTACTCACCGGCGGCCCCGGGTCTGGAAAAAGCCGGTTGCTGGCAGAGTTGGTTCGCAGTGAATCGTCACGATTGGGTTTTCATCGCATTTCTTCTACAGCCATGGTCAGTGCTAATGCGCTTGCAAAAGATCTCCGGCAGGTTGCCCGTTCTGGTGTTGGAGCCGATGATAACTCGCGAGAGGCCGTGTATCGTTTTTTTCGATGGTCTGAAACCAGAGTCGGTAAAGGGCAGCGTATGGTGCTGCTTATTGATGATGCTGACCGGGCTCCTCCAGAGCTTCTCAGGCTGATCCTCGACGGGTTTTTGGCAGCAGATCGAGCCAAGGCGGCAGTCCCGGTTTTCGTTGGGGAAGACCGCCTGGTTACACTCCTTGGCCTCGATGACTCGTCCACCTCTGTGCATCAGGTCCATTTGCGACCACTAACCCGGGAAGAAGTGTTCTCCTATCTTGAGCCCCGCGTCCATAACGCGGGAGGTAAGGTGAGTGAACTTTTGAGTCCTGCTCGCCTTGCGCGGATACACGATCTCAGCCAGGGGAGTTTCTCTCGGTTGAAAAGGGTTACGCCAGGTATTTGGCTGGATATCGTGTCTGATGCCTCCAGGCAAAGAAAGACCAGGCGTATCGATTTCAAACAGTTCCGCTTGCCTGCGTTGGCCCTATTGATTCTGGGAGCTTCCTGGTGGTTCGTGTCCCAGCAGTATGATGAAACGGTAGCTCTGGATAGTGAAACGCTTCCAGAGCCTGATCGCGTTCGCAGAAGCATTACCATTGGCCCAGAAGCTCCAGAAAATGTGGTTCCAGTGGAAGATATTCCGGTGTTGACAGAAACTCTGGCCCTGGCGGAACCTATTCCTGAGCCTGAGCCTGAGCCTGAGCCTGAGCCTGAGCCTGAGCCTGAGCCTGAGCCTGAGCCTGAGCCTGAGCCTGAGCCTGAGCCTGAGCCTGAGCCTGAGCCTGAGCCTGAGCCTGAGCCTGAGCGCTG
>NZ_VCGZ01000011.1:0-61464 GCF_016597775.1 Marinobacter sp. 1-3A | reverse complement strand
CTGACTTCGTTCCAAAAAATGCCAGTAAATATGTAGGCGTTGAGCAAATACGCAGCCGGAGTAAGGGTTGGACCATCCAGTTGGTGGCTGGAAATCTGGAGCAAACGGCACTGAATGTTATTGCTCGCAACCCCTCTCTCCCTGAGCTGGTTTATACCAGGGGAGCGCGTAAGGGCGAGCCTTGGTTCATGGTTCTTTATGGGAGCTACGCAACCAAGGAAGAGGCTCAGAAGGCTGCGTCCACTTTGCCCCGTGCACTGATATCGGGCACGCCTTGGGTGCGAACAATCGAAGCCTTATGACCTGCCGATAACACAGGGCAACTTCCTGTTTCTTAAGAGAAAAGCTTAACTGCTCTGTTTCCTTTCAGAAAATATAAAATAAAATGTGTTTGTGTGCGTATTTTTACGTGCGTATAATCGCTGCCCCATTTTTTTAGCGTCGGCGGATTTTGTGCACTTTTTTGGTGCAAAGTCGCCGATAAAGATGCATAAATATGCAAGAGGGCGCTTATGAAATCAGGTCTGTATCACCCCGACGAGTTCAAAGATAACTGCGGGTTTGGACTAATCGCCCACATGAAAGGCGAGGTCAGTCACAAACTGCTGCAAACAGCCATAGAATCGCTCACCTGCATGACACACAGAGGTGGTATTGCGGCCGATGGCAAAACCGGTGACGGTTGCGGCCTCCTGATACAAAGTCCTCAAGCTTTTCTGAAGAAAGCGGCCAAAAAAGCATTCGGCCAAGAGCCCAAAGGCTTATTCGCCGTAGGCCAGGTGTTTCTGAGTCAGGATGCCGATAAAGCTGCAAAAGGCCGATTAGTTCTGGAAAAGTGTCTGGCCGACCAAGGCCTTGAAATTATGGGCTGGCGGGAAGTGCCAGTAGATGACGGCTGTCTTGGGCCAATGGCTTTGGATTGCATGCCCCGTATAGAGCAGGTTTTCGTAACGCCTGCAGGCAAGTCAGAGCAGGAATTTGCCATTAGCCTGTATGTTGGGCGCCGCCATGCCGAGCGGGATATGGCGGATGATTCCGAGTTCTATATCTGCAGTCTCTCCCATCGCACCCTTGCCTATAAAGGGCTGATGATGCCGGCGGATCTGGCGAACTTCTATAAGGATCTGGGTGATCCCGATTTCGCTACAGCCATATGCGTGTTTCACCAGCGCTTCTCCACCAATACCATGCCACTCTGGCCCCTGGCTCAGCCGTTTCGCTTTCTGGCTCACAATGGCGAAATTAACACCATTGACGGCAACCGGAATTGGGCTATTGCACGTGCCGCCAAGTTCAGCTCGCCAAACCTGCCGGACCTGAAAACTCTGCAGCCTCTTGTGAACCTTGCCGGTTCGGATTCCTCAAGCATGGACAACATGCTTGAAATTCTGCTGGCGGGCGGCGTGGACCTGTTCCGGGCTGCGCGCATGATGATTCCACCGGCCTGGCAGAATGTTGACACCATGGACTCCGAGCTGCGTGCATTTTATGAGTACAACTCCATGCACATGGAACCTTGGGATGGCCCTGCCGGACTGGTTATGTCGGATGGCCGTTACGCTGTGTGCATGCTGGACAGGAATGGTTTGCGCCCTGCGCGTTGGGTAGTTACAAAGGATGACTTCATTACTCTGGCATCAGAGATTGGTACCTACGGCTACAAACCAGAAGACGTGGTTGCCAAAGGCAGGGTAGGCCCTGGGCAAATGTTGGCGATTGATACGGAGACCGGAGAAGTGTTGCACACCCGGGATATCGATCAGCGGCTCAAAACGGCTCAGCCCTACAGGCGTTGGCTGCGTGAAAATGCACTGCGAGTAGAGGCAACACTGAACCAGGAGACACCGGAATTCCGATTGATGGATGCCGATGATCTTCTGGTGCACCAGAAAATGTTTATGGTGTCTTATGAGGAGCGCGACCAGATCCTTCGCCCACTTGCGGAAAATGGCCAGGAAGCCGTCGGGTCCATGGGAGACGACACGCCCATGGCGGTATTGTCCAGCAAGGTTCGGCACGTGGCAGATTATTTTCGCCAGAAGTTTGCACAGGTAACCAACCCGCCGATTGATCCCCTCCGCGAAGCCATTGTGATGTCGCTGGAAACCTGTCTGGGTGCCGAGCGTAATGTCTTTGAGGAGACCGCAGAGCATGCAGACAGAATTATCCTGACGACACCGGTTTTGTCTCCAGCCAAGTTTCTTCGCATCGCCAACAATGAGCGCCCGGGGTTCGCCGTGGCGCGGATTTCCTTGAACTACCTGCCGGAGCAGGGGCTTGAGCAGGCAATTCGCCGCATTTGTGATGAGGCTGAGCAAGCTGTTCGCAGCGGCAAGGTACTACTTATTCTTTCAGACAAGGATTTGAGGCAGGGCGAGCTGCCGGTGAGTTCATTGATGGCGACAGGCGCGGTTCACCACCACCTGTCCGGAAAGAGTCTGCGTTGTGATTCCAATATCATCGTGGAAACTGGCTGGGCGCGGGACCCCCATCATTTTGCTGTGCTGTTGGGCTTTGGAGCTACCGCGGTTTATCCCTACCTCGCATATCAGGTACTGAATGATTTGATCCGCACCGGCGAGTTGTTGATGGATCCTATCGAGGCGAAGAACAACTATCGCAAAGGGATCAACAAGGGCCTGCTGAAGATCTTGTCCAAAATGGGCATCTCCACCATTGCCTCTTATCGGGGCGCCCAGCTTTTTGAGGCTATTGGTCTGGCTGATGACGTTGCAGATCTGTGCTTCAAAGGCGTTCCGTGCCGCATTCAGGGAGCAGGCTTTTTCGATTTGCAGCAAGACCAGGAGCAGTTGGCCGCGACAGCGTGGAAGCCGCGCAAGCCCATCACCCCGGGCGGTTTGGTGAAATACATCCATGGGCAGGAGTATCATGCCTTTAACCCGGATGTGGTGACCAAGTTGCAGGAAGCGGTAACCAGTGGCAGCTACGGGCATTACAAAGAATACGCGGCGCTGGTCAATGAGCGCCCGGTCGCGACGATCAGGGATTTGTTCGGGTTTCGTGAAGGTATAGAAGCCATCGAGCTTTCAGCTGTTGAGCCAGTGGAGCAAATCTTTCCCCGGTTCGACTCGGCTGCCATGTCCCTTGGCGCCTTGTCGCCAGAAGCTCATGAAGCTTTAGCCGTGGCTATGAACACGCTTGGGGGCCGTTCCAATTCCGGTGAGGGCGGTGAAGACCCGGTTCGCCACGGCACCATAAAGCGCTCCAAGATCAAGCAGGTGGCCTCCGGCCGCTTTGGTGTAACCGCAGAGTATCTGCGCAGCGCCGATGTTATGCAGATCAAGGTTGCTCAGGGAGCCAAGCCAGGCGAGGGTGGACAGCTACCCGGTGGCAAGGTCAACCAGTTGATCGCACGACTGCGCTACTCTGTGCCCGGCGTTACCTTGATATCGCCACCGCCGCATCACGATATCTACTCCATTGAAGATCTGGCGCAGCTGATCTTTGACCTCAAACAGGTTAATCCACAAGCTCTGGTCTCTGTAAAACTCGTCTCAGAACCGGGTGTTGGCACCATTGCAGCAGGTGTAGCCAAGGCCTACGCCGACCTGATTACCGTATCCGGCTATGACGGAGGCACGGCGGCCAGCCCTCTGGCATCGATTCGCTATGCCGGCTCACCGTGGGAGCTGGGGTTGACCGAAACCCAGCAAGCGCTGCGCGCCAACGACTTGCGTGGAAAGATTCGGCTGCAAACAGATGGCGGCATCAAAACCGGCCTGGATGTTGTAAAGGCCGCTATTCTTGGTGCCGAGAGCTTTGGCTTTGGCACCACCCCCATGGTGGCTTTGGGCTGTAAGTACCTGCGCATCTGCCACCTGAATAACTGTGCTACCGGTGTTGCCACCCAGAACGAGCACCTGCGGGAAGAGCACTTCAAAGGCACGGTGGAAATGGCCATGAACTTCTTCCGCTTTGTCGCGGAAGAAACCCGTGAGTGGATGGCCAAGTTGGGCGTGCGTACGCTGGAAGAGCTTGTAGGCCGAACGGATCTTCTCGTTCGCTTGCCTGGCGATACCGAGCGCCAGAAACAGCTAGACCTCACTAGGTTGCTGTCTAACGATCACATTCCTGCGGACAAACCGCAAACCTGCCAGATCGAGCGCAATGTGCCATTCGACCAGGGCTTGCTGGCGGAAGAGATGCTGAAAGCCATTGCTCCGGCCATTGAAGGCAAAACCGGTGGTGCCTGGAATTATCGCGTCACTAACTGCGACCGCTCGATTGGTGCGCGACTTGCCGGTGAGATTGCGGCAAAGCACGGCAACCAGGGAATGGCAGACGCGCCAATAACCTTGGGTCTTGTGGGCACTGCGGGCCAGAGCTTTGGTGTCTGGAACGTTGGCGGGCTTAATCTGATTCTTGAGGGCGATGCTAACGACTATGTGGGCAAAGGCATGACTGGCGGCAAACTGGTCGTCAAGCCACCCCGCGGCAGTGTTTTCGAGTCCCAGAAGACCGCGATCATCGGTAACACCTGCCTCTACGGAGCCACCGGCGGCAAACTGTTTGCGGCTGGCACCGCCGGTGAGCGATTCGCAGTACGCAACTCTGGCGCCCATGCAGTTGTTGAGGGCGCCGGCGATCATTGCTGTGAGTATATGACCGGCGGACTGGTTACCGTGTTGGGTTCTACAGGCCCCAACTTTGGTGCCGGTATGACGGGCGGCTTCGCCTATGTGCTGGATATGGACAACACGTTTGTAGACAAATACAACCACGAGTTGGTGGAAATACAGCGTATTTCCCGTGAAGAAATGGAAGCTTATCGCAACCATCTGCGCAGCGTGATTCGTGAGCACATATCGGAAACCGGCAGTGTTTGGGCCGAGCATATTCTTGAAGATTTCGACGACTACATTGGCCGCTTCTGGCTGGTGAAACCCAAGGCTGCAAGTTTGCGCAGCTTGTTGGCAAGTACCCGTGCGCGCCCTGAATAAGCGCTGTGTTTTTAAGCTGGTTACTTGCGAGGGTTCAGGGTTGCCGAGTGGTGCAGCCCCTGTCGAAATTGAGTTGATGAGAGCGCCAACATGAAAGAAAGACTTAGTAACGATTTTCAGTTTGTAGAAGTAGGGCGGGCAGATCCGAAAAAAGTCCCTGCGAAGAAACGCAAAAAGGAGTTTGGTGAAATCTACCACCCGTTCACTGCCGATAGCGCAGCATCCCAGTCCCACCGGTGTCTGGAATGCGGCAATCCCTATTGTGAGTGGAAGTGCCCGGTTCACAACTACATTCCCAATTGGCTGAAGCTGGTTGCGGAAGGCAACATCATGAAGGCGGTTGAGTTGTGTCATCAAACTAACTCACTACCCGAGGTCTGCGGCCGTGTTTGCCCGCAAGACCGCCTGTGCGAAGGTGCTTGCACCCTCAACGACGGCTTCGGTGCCGTGACCATTGGTTCGGTTGAAAAATACATCACCGACACGGCGTTTGCTTTGGGCTGGAAGCCGGATATGTCTGCGGTCAAGTGGACGGATAAAAAGGTGGCGGTAATTGGCGCTGGCCCGGCAGGCCTTGGTTGTGCCGATGTGCTGGTTCGCCACGGTGTGAAGCCAGTGGTGTTCGATATCTACCCGGAAATCGGCGGTCTGCTCACATTTGGCATTCCCGAATTCAAACTGGAAAAGTCCGTTATGGCCCGCCGGCGCCAGGTTTTTGAAGAAATGGGTGTAGAGTTCCGCTTGTCCACCGAGGTGGGTAAGGATGTGCAGATGCAGGAACTCCTTGATGACTACGATGCCGTGTTTATGGGTATGGGTACCTATAACTACATGAAGGGCGGATTCCCGGGGGAAGACCTTCCGGGTGTTTACGATGCTTTGCCTTTCCTTGTCTCCAATGTGAATCGTCGTCTAGGTTTCGAAAGAGATGCTGCTGACTTCATTGATATGAAAGGCAAGAGGGTGGTGGTACTCGGTGGCGGTGATACCGCGATGGACTGCAACAGAACCTCCATCCGCCAACAGGCGGAGAGTGTGGCCTGTGCTTATCGTCGCGACCAGGCAAATATGCCGGGCTCACGCCGAGAGGTGTCCAACGCCAAAGAAGAGGGGGTAAAATTCCTGTTCAATCGCCAGCCCATTGCCATTGTTGGTGAGGGTCAGGTTGAAGGTGTAAAAGTAGTATCGACGCAGCTCGGTGAACCGGATGAAAACGGCCGTCGCCGCCCGGAAGTGATTCCCGGTAGCGAAGAAGTCATTCCAGCCGATGCCGTGCTCGTGGCTTTCGGCTTCCGGCCCAGCCCGGCCGACTGGTTTGCTGACCATGCAATTAACATCGACGAATCGGGCCGGGTCACCGCCCCGGAAAAGGCAGAGTTTGGTTTCCAGACCAGCAATCCCAAGATATTCGCTGGTGGCGACATGGTTCGGGGTTCTGATCTGGTGGTTACGGCAATCTGGGAAGGTCGCCAGGCAGCCGAAGGCATCATGGATTATCTTGATATTTGATTAAGGCTGTATCATGACTCGACAGGCCGGCTGACTAAGGGTAAGCCGGCCTTTTTTATTATGATAAACGGGGTATCATTGCATCCGTTCTACAAAGACCATCTGAAAGAGACAACGTTGGGATCCCTATGACCGAGTTGAAGAATGACCGCTTTCTGCGCGCCTTGATGCGCCAGCCTGTTGATCGTACCCCGGTATGGATGATGCGCCAGGCCGGACGCTATCTACCCGAGTATCGTGCTACCCGGGAGAAAGCTGGCGATTTCCTCAGCTTGTGCAAGAACACGCCGCTGGCATGTGAAGTAACACTTCAGCCCCTTGAGCGTTTTCCGTTGGACGCCGCGATTCTGTTTTCGGATATTCTCACCATTCCGGATGCTCTCGGCCTGGGGTTGTATTTTGAAACGGGTGAAGGCCCCAAGTTCAAGCACCCCATACGCTCCAAAGCAGACTTGGATGCCCTGCCAGCTATCAAGGCAGAAACCGACCTCGACTACGTAATGAATGCGGTCTCCACCATCCGTGGCGCACTCAATGGCCGCGTTCCTTTGATTGGATTCTCCGGAAGCCCCTGGACACTGGCAACCTACATGGTTGAAGGCGGATCCTCCAAAGACTTCCGCGAAGCCAAAAAACTGATGTACAGCGAGCCTGAGGTTATGCACCGCCTGCTGGACATGCTTGCCGATATCGTAATTGATTACCTCAATGGCCAGATTAAGGCAGGCGCCCAGGCTGTTCAGATATTTGATACCTGGGGCGGACTCTTGAGCACTTGGGCCTATAAAGAGTTCTCGCTGAATTACATGCAGAAGATCGTGGATAACCTGATCCGTGAACACGATGGTCGCCGCGTTCCAGTGATTCTGTTCACCAAAAATGGTGGTCAGTGGCTGGAGTCCATCGCAGATACAGGAGCCGATGCTGTTGGGCTGGACTGGACCACGGATATCGGCGACGCCCGTGCCCGTATAGGCGACCGTGTCGCTCTGCAGGGCAACATGGACCCGACTATGCTGTACGCTTCACCGGCACGGATCCGCGAGGAAGTGGGTGACATCCTGCGTCGTTATGGTTCAGGCCCCGGGCACGTCTTCAATCTTGGGCACGGTATCACTCCTGAAGTGAAGCCCGAGAACGCCAAAGCCTTCATTGAAGCCGTTGTTGAATTGAGCCCGGAATACCACAGCTAAAAAAGAGCTGAGCCAATGGGTGACTACCGGACAATGGTGCGAAGCGTAAGCGAGATTCTTGTCTCGGTACGTCCCCTATTGGGCGGTACGGCCGCCCTGATCGTGTTGTCTCTAATACCCGTTGCCATGACCAGCCTGGGAGAGCCAAATCTCAGCGAAAGCCGCGCACTCAATCTGAAAACTCTTTATGCAGCATCACCGGTTGGCATGGTCGGGGCAGTGGTGTCGGGGGTAATGATTGGCTCCTTCTACGCTTTGGGCGTGGTCTTCGCCCGTAGAATCGGCCTGAGCGTGGCTGAATCCGCCATGTTCATGAGCGTGGTAGTTCTGGGCGGCTTGGTCTTCCAACTACCCATTGGCGCGTTGGCAGACAGGCTTGACCGGCGACTGGTTATGTCGGTTGCGCTTATATTGGTTGGCGGCTCCTGGGCCGTATTGCTGAGCCTGCTCGCTTCAGGCGTACCCTTTGCCACTACTCGCAGCAGGACTCATGGCAGTTTCTGGCCCCTTCAGTTTCTTCGTGTTTGAGTCGGCAGTGGCATTGATCTACGCCATGTATGTGCTCATGCGCGTATACAAGAAACCGGCCGCACCCGAAGAACAAAAAGAAAAAATCGTCCCCCTGCCAGATGCCGCTCCCATGGCAACAGACCTCGACCCACGATGCCAAGAGGAAAACGGAGAGGATTGTTAATCCATCCTCCTGCTTGAGCTCCGATTGCCGCTGCCATTAAAGCCTGTATGGATGCGTGACCCCGTTCCGGCTATAGTCGTATCAGACGTACCGACAATAAAAAGGAGCAATCCCTTGCCTGCCAAAGCATCCGAAAAACGGAAGTTCCACCGCATAAGCTTCGATGCCCCGTGCGAGCTCCATGCTCTCGAAAGCCAGTGGACAACCGAAGTGCTGGATATCTCCCTGAAAGGCGTGCTGGTCAAACGCCCGCAAAGCTGGGATGTGCCCCTGAATCAACCCTGCGAAGTGGTTGTTCATCTTGATGGGGAGAAGGTAGGAATTGTTATGGCGGTTGAGCTAAAACACATTGAAGCCCACAGGCTGGGCTTCAAATGCCAGTACATAGACCTGGAGAGCGCAACGCACCTGAGGCGTCTTGTTGAATTAAACCTGGGGGATCAGGTTCTTCTTGAGAGGGAGTTGGCCCACTTAATTGACTAGTTTGATCAGCGACTAAGTTGGAGGTTTTGCGTCTGCGTCTGCAGGCGGGGTTAGGCTTTACCGTCCAAAAATGTCGTAGGCCAAGGACGGCCGAAGACAAGCGCACATGGATGTGCTCGTAGCGGTTTTTGGACGGTAAAGCCTAACCCTGCCGTAAACTCAGAAGATCGAGGTCAAAGCTCTTCCAGGGCAGTAATCGCCTCACTAAGCTTGGTCACCGGAATCACCTTCATACCCGCAATAGCCTTACGCGGCGCATTGGCTTTAGGCACCAGGGCGCGAGTAAACCCATGCTTCGCCGCCTCATTTATCCGTTCCTGACCACTGGGTACCGGCCGAATTTCCCCCGATAACCCAACTTCCCCAAAAATCACCAAATCTTGCGGCAAAGCCCGATCACGAAACGAAGACACAATGGCAGCGAGCAACGCCAAATCCGCACTGGTCTCATTCACCTTCACGCCACCCACCACGTTCACAAATACATCCTGATCCGATACATGCAAGCCGCCATGCCGGTGCAAAACAGCAAGAAGCATCGCAAGGCGATTCTGATCCAGACCAACCGCCACACGCCTCGGGTATCCACCCTGAGCCATATCAACCAACGCCTGAATCTCCACCAGCATCGGCCGGGTGCCTTCCCACACCACCATGACCACACTGCCAGGCGCGGCCTCTTCACCGCGGTTCAGGAAAATCGCACTGGGGTTTTTAACTTCCTTCAGGCCCTGCTCAAGCATGGCAAACACGCCCAGCTCATTCACGGCGCCAAAACGATTCTTGATGCCTCGCAGCGTCCGGTAACGGCTGTCACTGGAACCTTCCAGCAGGATAGAGCAGTCAATCATATGCTCCAGAACCTTGGGTCCAGCCAGGCTGCCATCCTTGGTAACATGACCCACAAGGAACAGAATCGTGCCCGTTTGCTTGGCAAAACGGGTCAGAAATGCAGCGCTTTCACGAACCTGAGAAACAGAGCCGGGAGCAGATTCAATATCTGCAACATGCATCACCTGAATACTGTCCACCACCAGAATTCGTGGTTTCTCAGCTTCAGCCACCTGAATCAGTCGCTCGACACTGGTCTCAGAGAGCATTTTCAAATCTTTGGTGGGCAAGCCAAGGCGCTTGGCGCGCATGGCTACTTGCTGCAGTGACTCTTCACCAGTTACGTATAACGCGGGAACGCTGGCGGCCAGATGACACACTGCCTGAAGCAGCAAGGTGCTTTTGCCGGCGCCAGGGTGACCGCCCATTAGCACAGCAGAACCTTCTACAAGCCCGCCGCCTAAAACCCGGTCGAACTCCTGCATGCCAGTACTGATGCGTTCCTGCTCGGCAAGGCTAACGTCATCCAGGCTCTGGACGGCCGACAGGCTGCCGGCGAAACCTTCAAAGCGAACCCCGCGAGCGCCTTTGGCATTACTGCTAACGCCACGAACTTCACTGACAGTGTTCCAGGTTTGGCAGGACGTACACTGACCCTGCCATTTGGAATAGTCTGCACCGCACTCGGTGCAGACATAAGCGGTTTTGGCTTTTGCCATCAGGCCAGCTTCTTGTACTTCATGCGCTGGGGCACCATGGCGGAATCCCCTTTACGCTTCTTGTGGTCTTCGTCGTATTCGGCGAAGTTACCCTCGAAGTACACCACCTCACCATCATCCTCAAACGCCAGAATGTGCGTGGCTACACGGTCAAGGAACCAGCGGTCGTGAGAAATAACCATGGCTGAGCCAGGGAAACTCAGCAGGGCTTCTTCCAGGGCACGCAGGGTTTCTACATCCAGGTCGTTGGTAGGTTCGTCCAGCAGCAATACGTTGCCGCCTTCCTTCAGCAGCTTGGCCAGGTGCAAGCGGTTACGCTCACCACCCGACAAATCGCCCACGCGCTTCTGCTGATCCGAGCCCTTGAAGTTAAAGCGGCCGGCATAGGCTCTCGAAGGGGTTTCATAGTTGCCTACTTTAATCATGTCCTGCCCGTCACTGAGCAGCTCCCACACGGTTTTCGAGCCATCCAGATCGCGGCTTTGGTCTACATAGGCCAACTGTACCGTTTCGCCCACGGTAATACTGCCCGAGGTCGGCTCGTCCTGGCCGGCGATCATGCGGAACAGGGTGGATTTACCCGCACCGTTACCACCGATAATGCCCACAATAGCGCCTGGCGGCACAGTGAAGGACACATCTTCGTAGAGCAAGCGGTCACCAAAGGCTTTACTGATACCTTCCACTTCGATGACCTTATCGCCCAAGCGGGGGCCGGGTGGAATGTAGATTTCGTTGGTTTCGTTACGCTTCTGGAACTCCTGAGAGCTCATTTCCTCGAAGCGGGCAAGGCGGGCCTTGCTCTTGGACTGGCGGCCTTTTGCGTTGCTGCGCACCCATTCCAGTTCCTGCTTCATGGCTTTCTGGTGTGAGGCTTCCTGTTTGGCTTCGGTGCTCAAACGCTGCTGTTTGTTCTCAAGCCACTGGCTGTAGTTGCCTTCAAACGGGATGCCCTGGCCCCGGTCGAGTTCCAGAATCCAGCCAGCCACGTTATCAAGGAAGTAGCGGTCGTGAGTGATGGCAACCACAGTGCCTTCATAGTCGTGCAGGAAGCGCTCCAGCCAGGCTACGGACTCTGCGTCCAGGTGGTTGGTGGGCTCGTCGAGCAGCAGCATGTCCGGGCCGGAGAGGAGCAAGCGGCATAGAGCCACACGGCGGCGTTCACCACCCGAAAGGTTCTTTACCGGCTGGTCCCAGGCGGGTAGGCGCAGGGCGTCTGCCGCAACTTCCATTTTGCGTTCTATGTCATGGCCGTCGGTGGCCTGAATCAGTGCTTCCAGTTGGCCCTGCTTCTTGGCCAGAGCGTCGAAATCCGCATCCGGCTCAGCATAGGCTGCATAAACCTTGTCCAGTTCGGCAAGTGCGTCATGAACTTCAGAAACCGCCTCGTCGACAATCTCTTTCACGGTTTTGGTATCGTCCAGTTCCGGCTCCTGAGGCAGGTAGCCCACCTTGATGCCGGGCTGGGGGCGGGCTTCACCGATGTAATCCTGGTCCACACCCGCCATAATGCGTAGGAGGGTGGATTTACCAGAACCGTTCAGGCCGAGTACGCCAATCTTGGCGCCCGGGAAGAAGCTCAGGGAAATATCCTTGAGGATTTCGCGCTTGGGCGGAACCACCTTGCCAACGCGATTCATGCTGTAAACGTACTGAGCCATAAAGGCATTACCCTCTTTTCAAACAGGATGTGGCAGGTTTCGGAGGCGCTTTTCGCTGTTTTTCGCTATAGCTCCATGGAACCTTGTAAACAGGAATAAATAGTTGGGTTTGTAAGGTATCGAAACAAGGGGGCTATAGCAATTTCAGGAAAACCGCCGATATATGCATGACGGTATCTGCGCACAGCATAAAGGATGATTTCCAACCCGGTAATGGGCTAGAATAGCGGCCCGAATTTTAAGGGATTCCGGAGGCATTCCCAAGACCCTCCGGGCCAGTCAAGCACACAGGGGCAGCGCACCGATGTTTAATCGTGATATGAAGATCGCCGGTTTCGACGACGAACTCTGGAACGCCATGCAGGCGGAAAGCAAGCGTCAGGAGGCTCATATTGAGCTGATTGCATCAGAGAACTACACCAGCCCCAGGGTTATGGAAGCACAGGGTAGTGATCTGACCAACAAATACGCCGAGGGTTATCCCGGCAAGCGCTACTACGGTGGCTGCGAGTTTGTTGATATTGCTGAGCAGTTGGCGATCGATCGCGCCAAGGAACTGTTCGGCGCCGCTTATGCCAACGTGCAGCCACATTCTGGTTCCCAAGCCAACTCTGCCGTTTTCATGGCGCTGGTTGAACCGGGTGATACGGTTCTGGGTATGAGTCTTGCGCATGGCGGCCATCTTACCCACGGCGCCAGCGTTAACTTTTCCGGCAAGATCTACAATGCTGTGCAGTATGGTATCAACACAGATACTGGCTTGATTGATTACGACGAGCTGGAAGCTATGGCCGTTGAGCACAAGCCGAAGATGATCATTGCCGGCTTCTCCGCCTATTCGCAGGAACTGGATTTCGCCCGCTTCCGCGCCATTGCCGACAAGGTTGGTGCTTACCTGTTCGTGGATATGGCCCATGTGGCCGGTCTGGTTGCGGCGGGCGTGTATCCCGATCCGATGCCCCACGCACACGTGGTAACTACCACAACTCACAAAACTTTGCGTGGACCCCGTGGCGGCCTGATTCTGGCCTGCGACGACGAAGCTCTGCACAAGAAGCTGAACTCGGCTGTTTTCCCGGGCGGCCAAGGTGGCCCTCTGATGCACGTGATTGCCGCCAAGGCAATTTGCTTCAAAGAAGCCATGAGCGACGAGTTCAAAGCCTATCAGCAGCAAGTGGTCAAGAATGCGTCAGCCATGGCGAACGTGTTTGTTGATCGTGGCTACGATGTGGTTTCCGGCGGTACCATGAACCATCTGTTCCTGGTGAGCCTGATCAAGCAGGACATCACCGGTAAAGATGCCGACGCCGCCCTGGGTCGTGCGCACATTACCGTCAACAAGAACGCGGTTCCCAACGATCCACGCTCGCCGTTTGTGACCTCTGGCCTGCGCATGGGTACGCCCGCGATCACTACCCGTGGTTTTGGTGTGGCGGAATGCCGTGAGCTTGCAGGATGGATCTGCGATATCCTTGATAATCTGGAAGACGAAGCTGTTAGCAGCCGTGTTCGTGGACAGGTTGAAGCCCTGTGCGCGCGCTTCCCGGTATACAGCTAAACGTCTGGTAAGACCTGCCGGGTAGGGTGCGTAAACATCGCACCTCCCGGTTCCCTCTCCGGAGTACCGTTATGCATTGTCCTTTCTGTGGTGAAGCAGATACCAAAGTTATTGACTCGCGTCTTGTGACCGAGGGTGATCAGGTGCGCCGCCGCAGAGAGTGTCTTTCCTGCCATGAGCGCTTCACCACGTTTGAGTCCGCCGAGTTGGTCATGCCACGGGTGGTCAAGCAGGATGGTATTCGTCAGCCTTTCGATGAAGAAAAGCTGCGCTCCGGAATAATGAAAGCGTTGGAAAAACGCCCGGTGAGCATTGAGCAAATTGATGCTGCACTGAATCGCATTCGCTATCGCCTGAGAGCGACCGGCGAGCGTGAGGTAAAGTCCATGCAGTTGGGTGAGGAAGTGATGACAGAGCTGCGTCAGCTCGACAAAGTGGCCTACGTAAGGTTTGCCTCTGTTTATCGCAGCTTCCAGGATATCAACGAATTTAAAGAAGAAATCGAGCGGCTTTCGGCAACTAACGGCGAAACTGCGGTTGATGTTGCAAAAGTCCTGGTGGGCAAGCAGCCCCCGGAAAGAAAGAAATGACGGAGCTTCGGGACCGGTCCATGATGGCCCGAGCCGTGCAGCTTGCGTGGCGGGGCCGCTATTCAACGCACCCCAACCCTCGGGTTGGCTGCGTGATAGCCCGTGGCGACAGGATTTTGGGCGAGAGCTGGCATGAACGGGCCGGCGAAGCCCATGCGGAAACGCGGGCATTGAGCCAGGCTGGCACGGATGCCCGTGGCGCTACAGCCTATGTCACTCTGGAGCCATGCAGTCATTTTGGGCGCACACCGCCCTGCGCCCGAGCGCTGATTGATGCGGGCATATCCCGCGTGTTTGCGGCCACGCAAGATCCGAATCCGTCGGTCTCCGGAAGGGGGCTCGACATGCTCCGCGAAGCCGGTATCAGGGTTCATGTAGGGCTGCTGGCAGAAGAAGCGGCGCGCCTGAATCGTGGCTTTATGAAGCGCATGAATACGGGGCGCCCCTGGGTCAGGCTTAAAATGGCTTCCAGCCTCGATGGCCGCACCGCCATGGCGTCCGGAGAGAGTCAATGGATTACCGGTAGCGAAGCCCGTCGTGATGTACAGCGGCTCCGTGCCGAGAGCGATGCAATTCTAACCGGTGTTGGCACCGTGCTCGCGGACGACCCTTCTTTGACCGTTCGCCGTGAAGAACTCGGGGATATTGGCGCTGCTACCGAGCCCTCGCGGCAACCATTGCGTGTGATTGCAGACAGGGACGCCAGAACGCCTCCCTCCGCAACCATTTTGCGGGGCGGAAAAGTTCAGGTTTTTTGCGCATCTTCGACGCTGACAACCGCACCGGCGCAGGATCTTGCCGCACTGGGAATTCGCCTGAAGGGCGTCGCATGGAAGGATAATGGTATTGATGTCTCCGAGCTTTTGGATTCGCTGGGGGAAATGGGCATTAATGAATTGTTGGTTGAAGCTGGGCCGACGTTGGCAGGCACATTTATCAACGAACAGCTAGTAGACGAGCTCTGGCTTTATCAGGCACCAGTTTTTCTGGGAAGCAACGGTCGACCGACGGCGCATCTTCCACTGGAGACGATGGCAGACAAGATCGAATGGACCGTACAAGACAGGCGACAGGTTGGAGAAGACCAGCGTCTGATCCTGGTTCGCCGCTAAGCGATTAAATTCACGGTGCGCACCATGGCAGCTTCTGAAAAGTGGCAATGGGCGCATTGAAAGGGTGCAAAACAGTATGGCACTGAACAGCGTTGAAGAAATCATAGAAGACATCCGCCAGGGCAAGATGGTTATCCTGATGGACGATGAAGATCGGGAAAACGAAGGTGATCTTGTGATGGCAGCCGAACACTGTACCGCCGAAGACATCAACTTCATGGCACGTTTTGGTCGCGGTCTTATCTGCATGCCTATGACACGGGATCGTTGTGAGCAGCTGGGCTTGCCATTGATGGTTCAGCAGAATGCGTCAGGTTTCGGCACCAAGTTTACCTTGTCTATTGAAGCGGCCACCGGCGTAACCACCGGTATTTCAGCGGCGGACCGTGCACGTACGGTTCAAGCGGCAGTGGCTCGCAATGCCAAGGCGTCAGACCTGGTTCAGCCCGGGCATATCTTTCCGCTGATGTCTGATCCTGGCGGAGTGCTTAGTCGCGCAGGTCACACGGAAGCCTCCTGTGATCTGGCCGCCCTTGCAGGTAGTGAGCCCGCAGGTGTCATTTGTGAAATCATGAACGATGATGGCTCCATGGCGCGTCGGGAAGACCTTGAACGTTTTGCCGAAGAGCATAACCTCAAGATTGGCACCATTGCTGACCTGATTCATTACCGCACGACGCACGAGCGCACGGTCGAGTGCATTGAAGAGAACTTGCTCGATACCGAGTACGGTGTGTTCAAGCTGCGCACTTACCGGGATATTATTCAGGGCTCCACGCACTTGGCTATGATTTACGGAGAGATTCCGGCAGATGAGCCTGTGCACGTACGAGTTCATATTACCGACACGCTCAGGGATTTGCTGGGTGCGCGCCGCAAGGATTCCCGCAGCTGGCCGTTGCACCATGCGCTTGAGAAAGTGGCCGCTGAAGGCAGCGGCGTTGTAGTCCTGCTCAACAGTGCAGAGGACAGCTACAACCTTGAAGACCGAATCCAGGAATTCTTTGACCAGGGGCAAGGCCCCGCTGGCAAGGGCAGCTCCGGTGTGTATTTCACCGTGGGTACAGGCTCTCAGATTCTGCGGGATCTGGGTGTAAGCAAAATGCGCTTGCTTAGCCCGCCCGTAAAATACTCGGCGATTTCCGGATTTGATCTGGAAGTGGTTGAGTACATACCCTACACCCCGGAATGATAAACCTGGTTGCAGCATAGTGGCTGCAACCCGAGAAGGAGCCACCAATGGCGGATATCAAAGTAATTGAAGGTGATTTTACCCAGTGCACTGGGCGTTATGCGCTGGTGGTTGGTCGTTTTAACAGTTTTGTTGTGGAAAGCCTGGTAGAGGGTGCTATCGACACCTTGCGCCGCCACGGCATTCCCGACAGCGACATCACCATTGTGCGGGTGCCAGGTGCCTATGAAATGCCACTGGCCGTCAAGCGTGTGGCAGAAACTGGTGGCTACAGTGCCATTATTGCACTGGGCGCCGTTATACGTGGCGGTACGCCGCACTTTGAGTATGTGGCTGGTGAAGCGTCCAGTGGCATTGGGGCTGTGAGTCTGGAAACAGACGTGCCGGTTACCTTTGGTGTGCTGACTGTAGATTCAATCGAGCAGGCCATTGAGCGTTCCGGTACCAAGGCTGGTAACAAGGGCGCCGAGGCGGCTATCACAGCGCTGGAAATGGTTAGCCTGTTCAACAAGCTGGGTGAGTAATGAGCGATATTGACAGTACGACACCCCGCCCGGCGCCGTCAGGCCAGCCAAAAGCTGGCGATCGTCGCCGTGCCCGGATTCTGGCAATGCAGGGGCTTTACCAGCGCCACTTTACCAAGAGTCCGATTACGGATATTGAAGCGGAGTTCATGGTCGATAACGACATGACCAAGGTTGATTCCTTGTATTTCCGTGATGTTCTGCGAGGCGTTCACCGTGAACAGGCCGAGTTGGACAAGCTGATTGAACCGTTCCTTGATCGCCCGCTACTAGAGGTGGATCCTGTGGAGCTTGCCATTGTGCGGGTGGGTGCCTATGAGCTTCGCCACAGGGTTGATGTGCCCTACAAGGTCGTTATCAATGAGGGTATCGAGCTGGCGAAGCGATTCGGGGGCACGGAAGGGCACAAGTTTGTTAACAGTGTGCTTGATAAGCTGGGCCGTCGTTTGCGTCTTGCCGAGACCCGCTCACGCTAACCGATGGGTGAATTTGAGCTGATCCGGCAGTATTTCATGCCGTTAGCGCGTCTGCACGGTTCTCGCTCTGTTCTGCTGGGGCCGGGCGACGACTGTGCAATTCAAAGTATTCCTCCCGGCTCTGATCTGGTTTTTTCTATCGACACCTTGGTTGAAGGTGTGCACTTTCCCATTGGCTATCGCCCGGAATTTCTTGGTTGGAGGGCGCTTGCAGTTGCTGCGAGTGACCTGGCCGCCATGGGTGCCGAGCCTGCCTGCTTTACCCTTGCACTGACACTCCCTGAAGTCGACGAACCCTGGTTGCGGGGCTTCGCCCGCGGGCTCGGTCGTGCGGCCGAATCCTTCGGTTTGGTGCTTGCCGGAGGGGATACAACTCGCGGCCCACTCGCATTGAGCCTGCAAGTGCATGGTTTGGTGGAGCAGGGGCTGGCCATCCGGCGTGCCGGAGCCAGTGTTGGCGACCTGGTTGTAGTGTCTGGCACACTGGGCGATGCAGGGGCAGCCCTGGATTATCTTGATGCCCTCAGTCCTTCGGAAGACGAACAGTGCGTGTTGGAGCAATACCATCATCCGCAACCGAGGCTGAAATTAGGCATAGCCCTGAGAGGTCTCGCTACGGCTGCCATTGATGTCTCTGATGGGTTGCTTGCGGATCTCAATCATATTCTCGAATCGTCCGGTGTAGGCGCAAATATAGTGCGGGCCCAGGTGCCAGTGTCGCTGGCGCTTGCTCGCCTGAAGGGCGACGCAGCCGTGGATTATGCGCTGAACTCCGGCGATGATTACGAACTATGCGCGACCATCCCGGAGGCAACTTGGGCAACTGCGCCTGAGGCGCTGAAGCAGCATTTCACGGTAGTTGGTGCGATTGAGCCTGCCCCAGGCTTGCGCCTCGACGGTATTGATGTAGCTTCGGGCTCAGAAGCGACAGGTTTTGACCATTTCAGGAGAAGAGCATGAACCAGGAAGATCAGTGGCCGGATCCAGATATACCGCAGGCTATTTTGCCGCCGGGTTTTCTGAAAGATCCCGTGCACCTTTTAGCTTTCGGCTTTGGCAGCGGTGCAGCCCCAAGGGCGCCGGGAACCTGGGGAAGCCTCGCCGCCATTCCACTGTGGTACTGCTTTGCATGGATGCCGCCGGCTGCTTACTGGCTTGTTGTTGCACTGGCATTTGTGGCCGGTATCTGGATATGTGGCAAAACTGCTGCGGATCTGAAAGTGCACGACCATGGCGGTATCGTGTGGGATGAGTTTGTAGGGATGTGGATAGCTCTGGGGCTGTTTCCGGAGCACGTTTACGGCGTATTACTGGCGTTTCTGGTTTTCAGGTTGTTCGATGTTTTGAAACCGTGGCCAATCAACTGGCTGGATGAACGGTTGCCAGGAGGGTTGGGTATCATGGTGGACGATGTCGTCGCTGCAGTCATGGCACTTCTTTGCCTGCTCGCAATCGACACCTGGCTGATGCCATTCATCCAATAGAAGAGGCATTTGGGCCCGGCTTGGGTGGCTGGCCCGCAACAGACCCTAATGCACCTGCGACTCTTCCGGAAGCAGCTTGACCACATGAAGAAAGCGCTTCAGCCCGATTTCAGCGCGCTCCCTTGATGCGAAGGGGCCGCTGTCAAAGCCCTCCCTGGTCGTGAAGTACCATTTATTTCCGACGCAAAAGTACCGACTGCTGCGAAAGGGGATGTGCCTGTCTTCTCCTGATCTGACCTGGGTGTTCATGGCCGGCTCCGGTGCCTGACTTCTGATGTTGTGTGTCGGGCGCAGTGTGATTGATGATGTTCTGTTTAAAATTAAACCAATTTGGGGCAAATTCAACAATTATTAACAATTAAATTGAAGTTGCCATGGCCGGTCTGCCTGCTGCGCATGTTTGCGCATTTGGTTGCGCTTGGTAGTCTTGATGTTCAAAATGCGCCATAGCAGGTCGCACCCTCGCACCGGGCTTCCTCTTACCCTCAAGGAGATAACATGAGTATGGTTCACATTTTACGTGTTGCAAGGTTGGAGATGCGCTGTCTGAACCGGTGGTCGCAGATGTGCCGGTTTGTGTTTGCATCGTTGTTGCTGACAACTCTGGTTGGTTGCTCAATGGCAGTAACCAAGCTCGAAACCTGGGAGGGTGAGCCGGCAGGTGCAGAGAATGCAGCAGTCTTGAAGGCGCCGGGTGTTATTCACGTTAGCCAGGTTAACGGGCGCGAGATGAAGAGTTATTTGATGGACGACCTGGCATTGGATTATGCACTGCTGCCGGGTGAAAACGAGGTAGTGTTCACCTACAAAACCATTTGGGCCAAATCCGGTGTTGTGGATAACGGTGAGTCAAAGGTCCACGTGATTGAAAGCAAGCCGCAAGTCGTGCGCTTTGAAGCAAGCCCTGATGCCATATACCAGTTTGAGTTCTCCAAGCCGGAATCCCGCAAGCAGGCCGAAAAAGAGATGCCTGAGTTTTCCGCAGCGATTGTAGGCGCTGAAGGCGCAGCGCTTGCTTACTCCACAAACTGGTCACCCGCCGATAGCCCCCGCGCAGATCGGGCTCCAATGCTTTCAGATGGGAATGCTGTCGCTGATGATGGCGTGGATGCACTTAGCCGTCTCAAGTCGGTCTGGGAAACCGCGAGCGATGAAGACAAAAAGGCATTTCTGCGCTGGGCCTTTGAGTAAGAACCCAGCGTTAATATTGCTCGCTATCGCCTGAAGCGCGCGGTCAGTTTCTGCAGCGCGCCTTCAAGCAGATTCATGGCATCGTCTGCCAGTGTCTGGCTCCGGGATTCTTCGAGCGGGGTGTACATTTCCTCGGGGGCAAGCTTGTTGGCGGCGATTTCTATGGCGTCAAGGCTGTCACAGACATGACTTCGGAGAGACTCTCCATGAGCGACCACATCCGGGCAGATGGTGAAGTTGAGGGTGAGGCTACCTTGATAGCTTACGGCCACAATAACCAGCCCCAAACTGTCGAACAGTGGAGCGGCATTGTACTGTTGAACCAGTCTCGCACCTTGTAAGTAAAGGGGAACCTGTGGCCCGGGCACATTGGTAATGGGCAGGTTGAATACCGGTTGGTAGCGCTGAGCAATCTGTAGTTCCGAATACAGTCGTGCTGACAACGCCAGCATCGTTGAGGGCAATAATTCAGTAAGTCGATCTGCAGCAATGGCCTCCCGGTATGGCTCGGAGGCGACAGCGTTCCAGTGAATCCGGCGAATACGTTGGGCCGGGTTACGCTCATCGGTTGCCAGATCCAGAAGCATGGCAGACATTTGGCTGCCGGTGGCTTTGTTCAATGTACTTGAACGCACGGAGATGGGCGTCATGGCAATCAACGACTCACTAGTGCTTGCACCCTGATCATCCAGGTATCGACGCAGGGTTTCTGCACAAAGCCCCAGCACCACATCATTAAGTGTTACATCCACCAGGGATGCCTTGATTGCTTTCAGGCGAGATAAGTCTACCTTCGCTGAGATTATCTGGCGATTGGCTGTGATCTGGCGGTTGAATGGGCTGTGGGGAGCTGAAAACAGCGGGAATGGCAAAGGTATTTTCCGCAGTTGCTTCTGGATCAGGCCGCGAACTGTTGCCTCTGCCGCACCAACGGCGAGAGACGTCGCGCGCCAGGGGGTTCGCAGCATGTTGACGCCTGCCTGTATAACAACACGCTCTTCTGAAGGTTTCGGCCGTGGTTGCCAGGGGCGTGGCGTACGGATGGGTTGTGGCTCAGGAGTGTATTCCATCAGTTTGCCCATGATTTCAGCACCGCTGAAGGCATCGATGGCTGCATGGTGCAGTTTTACAATGAGAGCGAAGCCGGCCTTGCCTTCTTTATCGTCACCCAAGCGGAAACCGTCCACGAAGGTAATGTGCCAGAGTGGGCGATCACGCTTCAGAGGATCTTCGAGTATCCTGGATGCAAGAGTCATCAGATGTGATTCACGGCTGTTTTCGCCGAGGCTGACATAGGCCAGGTGTCGCTCAATACTGAAATCCGGATCATCTATCCAGTAGGGCCGACCCATGCGCAGCGGGATTTCTTTTAGTAGCTGGCGGAACACCGGGACGACGTGAAGTCGGCTCCGTAGATAGGCAATAAAGGTGCTGAACGCCAGGGGTGTTTCCCGTTCGCTGGCGTCAAACACGTAAATGCTGCCGATGTGCATCGGTGCATTGGCTGATTCCAGGTACAGGAAGGAGGCATCCAGTTCCGATAGCTGCCGCATCAATGAGCTCCGTTCGTTAGTGTGGTTCGCTGCAGTATAAATGAACTGTCTGTTGATGCCGTTGACTCATTTGCCTGCCAGAGTTCTGCTGCGGAGCCATTTCGCCCCATGCCTTGCGCGTACGCTCAGGTGGTGAGCCAGTCTGCTATTGCCGGATCGTCGATCAGCCGGTCCCAAAACCACATCAGGGCCTTACCCTTGTTCTCCGCGTGCCTGGCGGCCTGGAGCGAAACGGATTGCCTCGCCTCTCTCACCTGCTTTTCGATGAGTTCGCCGTTGGCAACCAAGGTGTTCACTCGGGATCTGGGCAGCCAGCCTACGGCGAGGCCTGCTTTCTGCAAGGCGATTTTGTGATCCATGTTGGTGCCGGTCAAGGTGCGCTGTCGGTGGAAGATGCCTGCGTGACCAACGGGAAGAGATCGAGACGAGTCAGCGGCAACGGCAGCGGGAAAGCGTAAGATATCTTCCTCGCTCAGAGGTTCTTCCGCGTTCGCCAGAGGATGGCCGGGTGAGACGACGAAAATGAAATCCATTACTCCAAGGTTTTGACACGTAAAGTTTCCGGCGGGCTTGCTGATGTCGTCGGCTCCCACAACAAGGTCCACCCTGCGGCTTTGAAGCGCATCCCAGGTGCCGGCAAACACTTCTTCAACAATCTGAACATCGACAGGCACGCCCAAGGCGCTGAAGTCTTTGATGGCCGGGAATAGGCACTCCGCTGGCAGTAATGAGTTGAATCCGATCCGCAGCCTGGTTTCCCAGCCTTGCGCGACCTGCCGGGTTGAGTGCGCAAGGTTCTCGGCGGCATCAAGCAGAATGCGGCCTTCCTCGAGTAGGTAAAGGCCTGCAGGCGTGAGCACGGCGCGATGACCACTTCTGTCGAACAGGGTGACGTTCAGGTCTTCCTCGAGCTTTTGCACCGTGTAGCTGATCGCCGATGGCACCCGGAATAGTTCGCCAGCAGCACCGGCGAAGCTGCCTTTGCGGCTGATGGCATCGAGGACTCGCAGGGCGTCTATAGTAATGGCTGTGTGCATGTTCGAATTATCTGAAGTTGTTGGCCAGAATTGGTTGCTTGTGAGGTTAGCAGGCTAGCCGCTATTCTTCTCTGCATATGTTGGCACATAAATTCAGTTTTTTTGAGGGGTATTCATTATGGGTCTTCTTGTTGACGGAAAATGGCAGGACAAGTGGTACGACACCAGTAAAACCGGTGGAAAATTCGAGCGCGAAGCAGCGCGGTTCCGGAACTGGGTAACGGCAGATGGTTCGCCGGGGCCTGACGGTGAAGGTGGTTTCAAAGCCGAGTCCGGGCGCTATCATTTGTATGTGTCTTTGGCTTGCCCCTGGGCCCATCGCACGCTGATTTTCCGGAAGCTGAAAGGTCTTGAAAAGCACATTTCCGTGTCAGTTGTGCACCCGGATATGGTCGAGAATGGCTGGGAATTCCGACCTGGCGATAGTGCGCACAAGGATGATCTGCATGATTTCCGATTTATGCATCAGGTGTATACCAAAGCAGCGCCGGATTATTCGGGACGGGTCACGGTTCCTGCGTTGTGGGATAAGCACCAGAATACCATCGCCAGCAACGAGTCGGCGGAGATTATCCGTATGTTCAACTCGGCGTTTGACGGGCTGGAAGGTGTGAACGCTGATCTGGACTTTTATCCGGAAGCGCTGCGGGCAGACATTGATACGGTGAACGAGCGGGTTTACAACACGGTTAATAATGGTGTGTACAAGGCAGGGTTTGCAACGGCTCAGGATGAGTATGAAAAAGCTTATGTCGAGCTGTTCGAGTCTCTGGACTGGCTGGAAGCGAAGCTGTCGAAGCAGCGGTATCTGACGGGGAATACGATAACAGAAGCGGACTGGCGCCTGTTCACAACCCTGGTTCGGTTTGATGCGGTTTATTACAGCCACTTCAAATGTAATCGTCAGCGCATCAGCGATTTTCCGGCGCTTTCAGGTTATCTGAGGGAGTTGTACCAGGTGCAAGGTGTGGCCGGTACCGTGGATATTGGGCAGATCAAGCAGCACTACTATGTGAGCCAGCGCACTATCAATCCCACACAGGTCGTGCCTGTGGGGCCGCAGTTGGATTTCACCGCACCCCACGGCCGCGACGGTCTGTAAATGGTCTCTAGCTGACTCGCGCTACAGCAACCTGGGCCAATAGCTCCAGGGCGGCTTTGTGGGGTGAGTCAGGAAGAACAGCCAGGGTGTCAGAAGCTTTTGTGGCTTCGGCCCTGGCTCTCTCCATGGTGTACTCCAGTGCGCCGGATCTTTCTACCAGTTCGAGAACCTTTGGCAAATCATCCAACCCACCTTTGCGGATGGCCTGGCGTATGAGCTGGCGGTCTGCTTCGCTGCTGTTCGCCATTGCGTGAATCAGTGGCAGGGTAGTTTTACCTTCCGCCAGGTCATCGCCCACATTTTTGCCCATGGTTTCGGCGTCACCGCGATAATCCAGAACATCGTCCACTAGCTGGAAGGCCAGCCCCAGGTGTTTGCCGTAGTGTTTCAGCGCCTGCTCCTGAGCCTCGCTCGCATTGGCGAGTATGGCGCCGGAGTGTGATGCTGCTTCGAACAGCATGGCGGTTTTGTTGTGAATCACAGTCATGTACTGATCTTCGGTGAGATCCGGGTTTTTCACGTTCATCAGCTGCATTACTTCGCCTTGGGCGATCACGGCTGTGGCGTGCGACAGAATCTCCATAATAGGCAGGCTCTTCAGCTCGACCATCATCTCGAATGCGCGGGCGTAGAGGAAATCACCTACTAATACACTGGGGGCGTTTCCCCAGTTGGCATTTGCTGTGCTGCGGCCCCGGCGCATATCCGATGTATCCACAACATCGTCGTGAAGCAGGGTGGCGGTGTGCAGGAATTCAATCACCACAGCCAGCTTCAAGTGTTCGTCTTTACTGTAACCAGCAGCTCGGCTGGAAAGTAAAACCAGTAAGGGTCTCAACCGCTTACCGCCGCTTTCAATGATGTGCTGGGCTATTTTTTCTACCAGGGGGACATCGGAGGAAAGCCGCTGGATGATCAGGTCATTAACGCGGCTGAAATCGTCTGCCACGGTGTCGTAAATGCGCTGGGCTGTCATGCGGCTTGTGGATCCCTTGCTGATGTCGTGGTTAGATAGCTGTCTGGTGTACTGTTAATACAGGCAGGTTGCGGCAATGCTAGGTATTGCGGCGGTTAGTGTCAACTTGGCTTGTATTGCTGGCTGCCTTTTCGTACAATCACGCGCCCAACTCATCCCAACCTGCGCTCCCTGCTATAGGGTTGCCGAAGCGCTTCCCTTAGAACCAGGTGGATAAGAGCAGGGATGGGTCAATCGCGGAGTAAAGTTAATGTACGCAGTTATTGTTAGCGGTGGTAAACAGCACCGTGTTAAAGAAGGCGAAACGCTGAAGCTGGAAAAGCTGGAAGTGGAAACAGGCGGCAACATCGAGTTTGACCGCGTTCTGCTGATCGCTGATGGCGACAACTTCAAAGTTGGCGCGCCGGTAGTTGATGGTGCCAAAGTGACTGCGGAAGTGGTTAGCCACGGTCGTCACGACAAGATTAACATCATCAAATTCCGTCGTCGTAAGCACTCAATGAAGCGTCAGGGCCACCGTCAGTGGTTCACTGAAGTCAAGATCACGGGTATCCAGGGCTAAGGTCTGGAAAACACCCCTTAATCAGGAGGCTTGTCATGGCTCACAAAAAAGCAGCAGGTAGTACCCGTAACGGTCGCGATTCCGAGTCGAAACGACTTGGTGTCAAGCGCTACGGCGGCGAATCAGTATCTGCAGGCAGCATTATCGTTCGTCAGCGCGGAACCCGTTTCCACGCCGGCACCAATGTTGGCCTGGGCAAAGACCACACGCTGTTTGCGAAAGCAGACGGTCAGGTTGTGTTCGAAGTGAAAGGTCCACAGAACCGCAAGTTCGTAAGTATCGTTCCAGCTGCTGCCTAAGCAGCGGCGATCCGGTTCTGTTGAGCCCCGCGTCTTCCTTGAGGCTGCGGGGCTTTTTAGTTTATGCGCCATGCGCAAAGGGTTGATTCATGAAATTCGTAGACGAAGCCACAATCATCGTTGAAGCCGGTAACGGCGGGAATGGCTGCCTCAGTTTCCGGCGTGAAAAGTACGTTCCCAAGGGCGGCCCTGATGGGGGCGATGGCGGGGATGGTGGCTCCGTGTATCTTGAGGCGAGCGATTCGCTTAACACGCTGGTTGATTATCAGTTTCAGCGCAAGCACAAAGCGCCAGGCGGTGAGCAGGGTTCGGGGCGTAATTGCACCGGAACCAAGGGTGAGGATCTCATACTGCCTGTGCCTGTTGGCACCACAGTGGTTGATGTCGATACCCACGAGGTGCTTGGCGACCTGACTCGCGTAGGTCAGCGCTTGAAGGTGGCTCAGGGTGGTTTTCATGGCCTCGGCAACACTCGGTTCAAGTCATCCATAAACCGTGCGCCCCGCCAAACCTCAAAAGGTTCTGAAGGCGAGCTCAGGAACCTGCGGCTGGAGCTGAAAGTTTTGGCCGATGTGGGTCTTCTAGGGTTGCCCAATGCGGGTAAGTCGACGTTTATACGGTCGGTATCTGCTGCAACGCCCAAGGTGGCAGATTATCCGTTTACCACCCTGGTGCCGAATCTGGGCGTAGTGAGTGTGCAGGCGCATCAGAGTTTTGTTATTGCCGATATCCCCGGTTTGATTGAGGGTGCTGCTGAAGGCGCAGGCCTCGGCGTGCGCTTTTTGAGACACCTGGTGCGCACTCGATTGTTGTTGCACTTGGTGGATGTGGCGCCTTACGACGGTTCATCGCCGGCACATGCGGTAAACGTGATTGCCCACGAACTTGAGAAGTTCAGTGAAACCCTGGCGAGCCGGGATCGATGGCTGGTGTTGAACAAGGTCGATATGGTGCCGGAAGAAGATCGGGAGGCTCATTGTCAGGCGATCGTTGATGAGCTTGGCTGGCAGGGGCCGGTGTTCCGGATTTCAGCGTTAAGTGGTGAGGGCACCAAGCCGCTGACTCAGGCAGTTATGCGTTGGATTGAAGAGCGTGCTGAGGAAGAGGCAGAGAATCCTGAGGTTGCTGAGCAGGAAGCGGCAAGGCGTCGGAGGATGGACGAAGAAGCACGGGCTGGCGTAGAGGAAGAGCGGCGTGCTCGTCGGGCTGCTCGCGAGGCCGCTGGCGATGATGATGACTTTGACGACGATGATGATTACGACGTTGAAGTGGTGTATGTGAAGGATTAGATTTCGGCTTTTTGATGTCTGAGTTATCCCGTTTGACCGAGAGAGACAAGCCAGTATCATGACGCAACGCACCCAGCTGCAGCAGGCTCGCCGCCTGGTGGTTAAAATTGGAAGTGCCCTTCTGACCAATGACGGCCAGGGCCTGGATGTGGAGGCATTAGGTCTTTGGGTAGACCAGATGGCAGCATTGGTCCGCGAGGGCGTTGAGTTGGTCGTGGTTTCTTCCGGGTCAGTGGCGGAGGGGATGAGTCGGTTGGGCTGGAAAAAACGCCCGGAACAGCTGCATGAACTGCAGGCGGCTGCGGCTGTTGGCCAGATGGGGTTGGTGCAAACCTGGGAGGCACAGTTCAAGCGCCACGGTATTCACACCGCCCAGATCCTGTTGACCCATGATGACCTCTCCGATCGCAAGCGCTATTTGAATGGCCGTAGCACACTCAGGGCCTTGCTGGATTTTGGTGTTGTGCCCATCGTAAATGAAAACGACACAGTGGTTACCGACGAAATCCGTTTTGGCGATAACGATACTTTGGGTGCGCTGGTCACGAACGTGGTTGAGGCCGACGGCCTGATTATCCTCACCGATCAGCTGGGGTTGTTCGACAAAGACCCCCGCAAGAACCCGGATGCCGTTATGGTAACCGAGCGGTTTGCCGGAGATCGCGCCCTGGATGCTATGGCAGGCGGCGGTGCTGGTGAGCTTGGCCGCGGAGGAATGTTGACCAAGTTGCGCGCTGCGCGCCTGGCGGCACGCTCCGGAGCTTTCACAGTGATTGTCGGTGGTCGTATTGAATCCGTGCTTACCCGCCTGCGGCAAGGTGATGTATACGGCACCTTGTTGCTCCCGGAACAGGGCCGTATTGCGGCACGCAAGCAGTGGCTGGCAAGCCATCTGCAAACTCGAGGAAAGCTAACGCTGGATGATGGGGCAGTAAAGGTGCTTCGCCAAGGTGGTCGCAGTTTGTTGCCGGTTGGAGTGAAAGGCGTTGTTGGACGGTTCCGGCGTGGCGAGATGGTGTCTTGTGTCGGAGAGGATGGCGCTGAAGTTGCGCGTGGCTTGGTGAATTACGATGCGGATGAGGCCGTGGCGATAGCGGGCCGTTCCAGTAATAGCATCTCTGATATTCTGGGGTATATCTCAGAAGAGGAGATGATTCATCGGGATAACATGATCATTATCTGAAGCTATAGAATCTGAATCAAAAAAAACCGGCTCATGAGCCGGTTTTTTTTGATTCACAGTAAGAGCGTTCAAGCGTTAGACGCTATCAGGCGCTCTTCAGGGCCTTGATCTTGGAGACCATGCGGCTCTTCTGGCGGGCAACTTTGTTCTTGGTAAAGATGCCTTTGTTGATCATGCTATCCATGATCGGTTGGGCGGCCTGGAAAGCAGCCTGAGCTTCTTCATAGTTGCCAGCTTCGATCTTGGCCTGAACTTTTTTCATGTAAGTGCGGGTCATGGAACGCAGGCTGGCATTGTGCTTGCGGTTCTTCTCGTTCTGACGTGCGCGCTTTTTGGCTTGCGGGGAATTTGCCACCGTAAAACTCCTGAAAGTACTTAAATTCGTTACTGAATGATTCGTACGGGAAACTCTGGGCAAAATACCATCCAGAGGGACCCTGAAATCGCGGGCGCGCCCATAACCAGCGCGTCGAAATAAATGACGCGGAACTATGCCGCTCAAACCCGGAAATGTCAATACCAAACCCCGTCAGGGTGACAGATAGTCCCCCGGTATAAAAGGCCTGTGCTAAACTCGCGGCTCGCCGGATAAGGGTATGGCGGGGAAGCAGGTAATTCCCGAGACACCCGACCGAAAACAATGCATAACCCGGATACGAACCCGCATGTCGTCGCAACCCTCAATCCCGCCTGAAAACAAGCCGCCGGTTAAAGCGCCCGGGCTGCTGCGCTCGTCTGGTCTGGTCGGCGTTATGACCATGCTTTCCAGGGTTCTGGGGCTGGTTCGGGATATGGTCATTGCGCGCTATTTTGGTGCGGGCGCGGGGGCTGATGCTTTTTTTGTAGCCTTCAAAATCCCTAACTTTCTGCGCCGGCTTTTCGCCGAGGGTGCGTTTTCTCAGGCGTTTGTGCCGGTGTTGTCATCCTATCGCGAGAATCAGTCGGCCTCGGATGTAAAACAATTGGTGGATGCGGTTGCGGGCTCGCTGGGGTTGGTTCTGCTGGGTATCACGCTGGTGGCCATGCTGGGCGCGCCGCTTCTGACTGCGGTATTTGCCCCGGGGTTTCTTGGTGATGACGTAAAGTTCGCGCTGACCAGCGACATGCTGCGCATCACCTTTCCTTATTTGCTGATGATTTCCCTGACGGCTTTTGCTGGCGGCATTCTCAACAGCTACGATCGTTTCGCAGTGCCTGCCTTTACGCCAGTGCTGCTAAATCTCGCGATGATTGGTGCCGCTGTTTACCTTACTCCCTTGATGAGCGAGCCAGTTATGGCTCTGGCCTGGGGTGTGTTTATTGCAGGTGCTTTGCAGCTGTTTTTCCAGCTGCCATTCCTGATGCGCCTTGGGCTTCTGCCTCGGCCTCGGGTTGATTACAGACATGAAGGCGTCAGCCGTATTCTCAAACTTATGGTGCCGGCGTTGTTTGGTGTATCGGTCAGCCAGATCAACCTGTTGCTCGACACGGTTCTGGCGTCTTTTCTGCAAACCGGGAGTGTATCCTGGCTGTATTATTCAGACCGGCTTTCCGAGTTGCCTTTGGGTGTATTTGGCATTGCCATCGCTACGGTTATTTTGCCGAGTTTATCCCGCAAACACGCCGCTGCCTCGACTGACCAGTTCTCCGCCACTCTGGACTGGGCCGTTCGTGCGGTGTTGATTATCGGGGTGCCTGCCGCGCTTGCGCTTGCGTTGCTGGCAGAGCCTCTCATTGCAACGTTATTCCACTATGGTGAGGTGACCGACAGGGATGTGGCTATGTCGGCCCAGAGTTTGAGAGCCTATTCTGCAGGGCTGCTGGCCTTTATGGTGATAAAGGTGCTTGCTCCGGGCTTTTTTGCGCGTCTGGACACCCGCACGCCGGTGAAGATTGGCATTATTGCCATGGTTGCCAATATGATCTTCAATCTGGCACTTATTGTTCCTCTGGCCCACGCTGGCCTGGCGCTGGCTACGTCACTTTCGGCCTGGCTTAACGCGGTTTTGCTTTGGCAGGGCCTCAAGCGCCAGGGTGCATGGAAAAGCCAGCCAGGCTGGGGCAAATATCTCCTGCAGATAAGCCTGGCTAATGCTGCCATGGTCGCGGTTATCCTTTGGCTGAACTACCCCGTTATGCGCTGGCTGTCGGCAGATGGTATCGAGCGTTCTCTGTATATGGGTGTAATAGTCGTGGCGAGTGCCGGTGCCTACTTCACTGTTCTGGCGCTAACCGGGGTGCGGGTAAGACATTTTCGCCAGAGGTAAGGTATAATCGCGCGTTTTCTCACCAGCGCTTTGCGCATAGATTGAGCGCGGAAAGCCACTTGGCAAATGAAGGTTCGCATTGCATGCGTCTGATCCGGGGCCTGACCAACCTGAAAATGCTTTCAAGGCAAGCGGATTCCCCGCTGGCACAAGGCTGTGTTGCCACAATTGGCAACTTTGATGGTGTTCATCTGGGCCATCAAACCATTATCGACCAGGTAAAAAACAAGGCAAAGGCGTTGAGCCTGCCTTCGGTCGTAATGATATTCGAGCCTCAGCCACGGGAATTCTTTCAGGGAATGGAAGCGCCTCCCCGGTTAATGGGGTTTCGGCAAAAGTTTGAAGCCCTGCGTGCGGCGGGTATAGATATCGTACTTTGCCTGAGGTTTGATGGAACCTTTCGCAGCTATTCCGGCATGGGTTTCATCGACGACGTGCTTATTGGTGGCCTTGCGGTGCGCCACCTTGTTGTCGGCGATGATTTTCGCTTTGGCTGTGACAGGGCCGGGGACTTCGCACTTCTGGAGAAGGTGGGTAAAACGGCCGGGTTTTCAGTGGAGAATACCCGTACTGTAACCGTTGCCGGCGAACGCATAAGCAGCACCCGAATCCGTAACCTGCTACTGGCGAACCAGCTGGAAAAAGCCGAGGCTTTGCTGGGGCGCCGTTACCATATTCAGGGCCGGGTGGTTTACGGCCGTCAGCTGGGCCGACAAATTGGCTCGCCCACGGCAAATATCCTGCTCTATCAGATGCCTGCGTTGCGCGGTGTGTATGTGGTCGACGTTACGCTTGAAAACGGAACCAAGCAGGATGGCGTTGCCAACATTGGCCTGCGCCCAACCGTGGATGGTAAGCAGCCGGCCCTGGAAGTGCACCTGTTTGACTTTACTGGCACACTTTACGGCCAGCGAATTGATGTTGTTTTCCGCCATGGACTGCGGGATGAAGAAAAATTTGATTCGATAGATGCGCTCAAAGCGCAGATTGCCAGAGATTTCGACGCTGCCAGAGCGTGGCTGGCCAAACCAACTGACCTGAAGAGTACGCACACAAACCATGAGCGACTATAAGCACACTCTGAATCTGCCGGAAACCGCGTTTCCCATGCGTGGTAACCTGGCCAATCGCGAGCCTGAAATGCTCAAGCGGTGGCAGGATCTGAACGTATACGCCAATCTGCGCAAGCAGCGCGAAGGGCGTGACAAGTTCATCCTTCATGATGGCCCTCCTTACGCCAACGGCAGCATTCACATTGGTCACGCGGTCAACAAGATTCTGAAAGACATGATCGTCAAATCCCGCGGTTTCATGGGCTTTGATGCGCCCTATGTGCCGGGTTGGGATTGCCACGGTCTGCCGATTGAGCACAAGGTTGAACAGGAAATCGGCAAAGCCGGTGTGAAGGTCGACCACAAAACCTTCCGCCAGGCCTGCCGCGATTACGCCACCAAGCAGATTGCCGGCCAGAAAGCCGACTTTATCCGCCTTGGCATCATGGGTGAGTGGGATAAGCCCTACCTCACCATGGATCCGAAAGTGGAAGCCGGCATTGTGCGTGCGCTGGGCAAGATCGTCGCCAAGGGGCATGTGGTTCGTGGCTTCAAACCGGTTTACTGGAGTGTGGTGGGTCAGTCCGCGCTGGCAGAAGCCGAAGTGGAGTACCAGGACAAAACCTCAACCCAGATTGATGTGCGCTTTACCGCCGTCGACCAAGCCAAAGCCCTGTCGCTTTTTGCAACGGACAAAGGCGAAGGTGATGTGTCCGTGGTGATCTGGACCACCACACCCTGGACTATTCCGGCTAACCAAGCGGTGTCTCTCAATGCAGATCTGGACTATGCACTGGTGCAGGTTGACGCAGGCAACGGCCCCGAGCGGATGATTCTGGCTTCCGCCATGGTCGAAGGCATCATGGCACGCTGGGAAATCGAAAAATACGAAGTGCTGGGCCACTGCCTCGGTTCGAACCTTGAACACCTGGCTCTACATCACCCGATCTACGACAAGCAGGTGCCTGCGATTCTGGGAGACCACGTCTCGATCGAGGCCGGTACCGGAGCCGTGCATACGGCACCTGATCACGGCATGGAAGACTTCGTGGTTGGCAAAGCCTATGGCATCGGCACGCTGAGCATGGTTCAGGCCGACGGTACCTACACCAGTGCGACTGGCGAGTTTGCAGGTATTCATGTTTATAAGGCCGATGAGCCCGTCTGCGACGCACTAGCGCGTGAAGGCAAGCTGGTGCGGAAGGAAAAATTCCGTCACAGCTTCCCCCACTGCTGGCGCACCAAAACACCACTGATCTACCGCGCCACGCCGCAGTGGTTTATCAGCATGGAGAAAGAAAACCTCCGCGCAGATGCGCTGGAAGCCATCAAGGGTGTGCGCTGGGTTCCGGCTTGGGGCCAAAACCGTATTGAGGGTATGTTCCAGCAGTCTCCGGACTGGTGCATTTCACGCCAGCGCACCTGGGGCGTGCCAATCACCCTGTTTATCCATAAGGAAACACAGGAGTTGCACCCGGACACCCAAAACCTGATCGAAAAAGTGGCTCAGGCTATCGAAACCGGCGGCATTGATGCCTGGTATGAGATCGATGCCCGCGATCTGCTGGGTGATGAGGCGGATCACTACGAAAAAGTGACGGACACGCTGGATGTGTGGTTCGATTCCGGTGTGACCCACGACTCCGTCCTGCGCGTGCGCCCGGAGTTGGGCCAGTTCCCGGCCGATATGTATCTGGAAGGTTCGGATCAGCATCGCGGCTGGTTCCAGTCATCATTGAAGACCTCTATCGCCATGAATGGTGTTGCACCCTATAAGCAGGTGCTGACCCACGGTTTCACGGTGGATGGCAAAGGCCTGAAGATGTCCAAGTCAATGGGCAACGTGATCGCGCCTCAGGAAGTTATGAACGAGTTGGGTGCCGACATTCTGCGCTTGTGGGTTTCAGCAACTGACTACAGCGGCGAAATGACGGTGTCCAAGGATATCCTGAGGCAAACAGCCGACGGATATCGCCGTATTCGCAACACTTCGCGCTTCCTGCTGAGCAACCTCACCGGCTTTGATCCCAAACAGCACATGGTTGCGCCGGAGGATATGATTGCTCTGGATCGCTGGATGGTGGATCGTGCCCTGCAACTGCAGAACGAACTGCATGAGGACTACCAGAACTACGCCTTCCTGCGGATCTACCAGAAGGTGTACAGCTTCTGTGAAGCCACACTGGGTGGGTTTTACCTGGATATCATTAAAGATCGCCAGTACACCACACAGGCAGACAGCCTGGCCCGACGCTCCTGCCAGACGGCGCTGTATCACGTTGCCGAAGCATTGGTGCGCTGGATCGCCCCCATCCTGAGCTTCACTGCCGATGAAATCTGGCAGCACCTGCCAGGTGAGCGCGGCGATACCGTGTTCTACGAAACCTGGTATGAAGGCCTCACAGCGTTACCTGAAGATGCCGAGTTGGGTCGTGACTACTGGCGCCGGATCTTCGGTATCAAGGAAGCCGTAAACAAGTGCATGGAAGAAGCGCGGGCTCGGGGTGAAATCAAAGGCTCTCTGAGCGCTGAGGTGACTCTGTATTGTGAAGGCGATCTGGCTGCTGACCTGGAGTTCCTGGGCGAAGAGCTGCGCTTTGTGCTGATTACCTCTGAAGCCGCCGTAAGGCCGGTGTCGGAAGCCGAGGGTGCTGAGATGACGAGCTACGAAGGCCTGCGCGTAAAGGTAACTCCGGCTTCCCATGCCAAGTGTGAGCGCTGCTGGCACCACCGGGAAGATGTGGGTAGCCATGACGAGCACAAAGACCTGTGTGGTCGCTGCATCACTAACGTGAGTGGAACGGGCGAAACCCGCTCGTTTGCTTGATGGATGCGGCAATGAGCGAGCAGATAACCGGAACCAAGCTCAAGTGGCTCTGGCTGGCAGTGTTGGTGATCGCACTTGATCTCGGCACCAAGGCCATGGCCACGGCCATGCTGACTTATGGCAACCCGGTACCGGTTGTTCCCATGTTCAACCTGACGTTGCTGCACAACACCGGAGCGGCGTTCAGCTTTCTCGCAGGTGCCGCTGGCTGGCAGCGCTGGTTCTTTGTGACTCTGGCGCTGGTTGTCAGTGTGGTGTTGGTAGGTTGGTTGAGAAACCTGCAGCGCCATGAAACCTGGACCGCCATCGCCATCGTTTTGATACTGGGCGGTGCGCTTGGCAACGTGTACGATCGGGTAGTGCACGGCTACGTGGTCGACTTCCTGCATTTCTATTGGCAGGACTGGCACTTTCCCGCATTTAATCTGGCTGACACCGCCATTACCATAGGTGCTGCCATGATGATTCTTGATATGTTTCGCAAGCCCGCTGATTCCGGCACGCCTGCGAACGGGAGTGAATAAAGCCCATGAAAGAACTGCCTGTAGATAAAGGTACCCGCGTAACCCTGCACTTCGCGCTCAAGTTCGAAAGTGGCGAAGTGATTGATACCACCTTCGACAAAGATCCGGCTTCTCTGGAAATCGGAGATGAAAATCTGCCTGAGAACTTTGAAGCCTACCTGATGGGCATGAAAGCCGGCGACAAGGCCAGTTACCAGGTGCCGCCAGAAAAGGCGTTTGGTCAGCGCAATCCGAATAACGTACAAACCTTCAAACGACACGAGTTCAGCGCCGATATGGTGCTGGAGCCGGGGGTGATGATCTCCTTTGCCGACGCGCGCCAACAGGAACTGCCTGGTGTTGTCAGCCGTGTGGAGGGCGACGAAGTGGAGGTGGACTTCAATCACCCGCTATCGGGGCGTACACTGACCTTCGATGTGGAAGTAATTGACGTAGAACCGGCAGGGCAGGCGCACTGACTATGCAGATAAGATTGGCAAACCCCCGTGGCTTTTGTGCAGGCGTAGACCGCGCCATCGAGATCGTAAATCGCGCCCTCGATGTGTTCGGTGCGCCTATTTACGTTCGCCATGAGGTGGTACACAACAAGTTTGTGGTCAATAACCTCCGCAACCGCGGTGCCATCTTTGTGGACGAGCTGGACGAAGTGCCAGACGACAAACTGGTCATCTTCAGTGCCCACGGCGTATCCCAGGCCGTGCAGAACGAAGCAGCGCGCCGGGGCCTCAAAGTGTTCGACGCAACTTGCCCGCTGGTCACCAAAGTACACATGGAAGTAATGCGCTACAGCCGCGACGGCCGCGAGTGCGTGCTCATCGGCCACCACGGTCACCCGGAAGTCGAAGGCACCATGGGCCAGTACGATCACAGTACCGGCGGCGATATCTACCTGGTGGAGAACGAAGAAGACGTATCAAAGCTGGAAGTAAAAGACCCGGCCCACGTCTCCTACGTTACCCAGACAACCCTCTCCATGGACGATACCGCCCGCGTCATCGACGCCCTGCGTGAAAGATTCCCGCTGATCGAAGGCCCGCGCAAAGACGACATCTGCTACGCCACCCAGAACCGCCAGGATGCTGTAAAGCAATTGGCTGGCGACTGCGACCTGATGTTGGTAGTTGGCTCGCCCAACAGTTCCAACTCCAACCGCTTGCGCGAGCTGGCGGAACGCATGGGTACACCGGCCTATTTGATCGACGAAGCCTCCCAGATTGATCCGCAATGGCTGGAAGGCAAAGAATCTGTTGGCGTGACTGCCGGGGCTTCTGCTCCGGAAGTACTGGTAAATGACGTGATCAACCGCCTGCGGGATCTTGGTGGTGATGTGCCGGAGGAGATCGCTGGACGTGAGGAGAATATTGTTTTCTCCATGCCTAAGGAGTTGCGGATTGATGTGGTTGAGGTCAACTGACCTCAACCGAATTTGAACAGCTTCACATATTTCCCTTCCCTAATACCGCTCATCTCTTAAGAAGCTCCGTTTGTCGCCAGAAACTGGCGGCTTTGGTTAACGTTGGTTAACCTTCTCAGTACGTGATAATGGACTCGGGATATGACAGCTATTACCAAGCTTAAGAACACTAATGGGTTTACCCTCATTGAACTCGTCGTCACTATTTCCATACTGGCAATTTTGATCACAGTTGCAGTGCCCAGCTTTATATCGTCCATAGAAAGCAATCGCATTAGTTCCTACCTGCAGGAAGTGTCGGGCGCGGTGCGTTATACCCGTTCCGAGGCTATAAAGAGCAATAGGACCGCTACGATCTGCGCCAGTTCGAACCAGACCAGCTGCGCAGGCAGCTGGAATCAGGGTTGGATTATTTTCGATGATCTGAATGGCGATGGTAGCAGGGCCGGTTCTGAACCGCTCTTGCGCGTGAAAGATGCATTCGAGCCAGGCTATGCAATCACCTGGAGTGGCACGAATTCTGGGTTTGTCAGGTTTGACGGGCGCGGCTACACGGTCAGCCAACAGGGGACCTTCAAGGTCTGCGGCAAGCAGAAACGAGCCAGTGATGCCCGTGCCTTGATTATTCAGAATTCAGGGAGTCTGAGGCTTGCAGCGGATACGAACTCAGATGGTATTCGGGAAGAAGGTCAGGGCAATAACCTGAGCTGTCCGTGAAGCCAGAAACGGCCCAACAAATGTAGAGTAGTTTGGCATGAAACATAGAAAACAACGGGGTATAAAAGGCGTAGCTGGCGTCGGACTCATTGAGGTGTTGGTCTCACTGTTGGTTTTGTCGGTTGGCATTCTGGGGATTGTAGGCTTGCAGACTCGTGCATTGCAGCTGAATCAGGGCGTGCTCTATCAGTCGCGAGCAAATGTTCTTGCATACGACATCATGGACCGGATGAGAAGCAATCAGTCCCAGATTGATAATTACCAGATTGGACTTACTGACCCAAAGCCAGCCTACACAAATTGCCAGCTGTCAACTGCCAACTGCTCGCCGGCTCAAATGACCGATTTTGACTTGGGTTCCTGGCGTGACGAAGTTGAAAACGTGTTGCCGTCAGGCACAAGTTCAATTGTCAGGACAGGCGGAGCTCAGCCGTCTTTTATCGTGACTCTTCAGTTCGATAGTTCGCGAGTTGAATCGGCGAGTGCAGCGGGCCAGGAAAAACTCGCGGCCGGTGAATCAATTATCCAGCAAGTTTCTTTCCGAACTGCGTTTTGAGGATTTTGTAATGAAAACAGTATCGAGACAGCAGACGGGCCTGAGCTTGATCGAGTTGATGATCTCTATCACCTTAGGGTTGCTACTGGTTCTTGGTGCGATCCAGGTATTTTTGTCCTCCAAGAACACATACTCCTATAACGAAGAAATCGGTTGGATGCAGGAAAACGCTCGCTTTGCAATGGATCAAGTGAAGCGGGACATTCGTATGGCCGGTTATTGGGGCTGCGCTGCAGATGGAAACTTTGTTGACACCTTGAATCCGGTAGGTTCCGGAAGTGGTTGGCAGCTTGACTTCAGTAGGGCTGTGCGTGGTTGGGATGGAGACGACGGTACTTACCCGACCCCAGAGTTTCCCAATCTGGGGGCGGTGGTTGTTGCAAGTGGGGGCACGGTTCCCGATAGCGATTTGCTTACGGTCCGACGGGCCGATGATTCTTCCGGACAGTACAGCGTTACGGGGCACAACACCAATTCGGCGGTGATCGACGTCGACGGTACTCACCATTTTGCTAAAGGCGACATTCTGGTGGTGACGGACTGCAGTAATACTGCCGTGATGCAACAAACTGGAAACGGAACAAACAAAGTCAATCACAATCCGGGCGGTTCAGTGAGTCCTGGGAATTGTACCAAATACCTTGGGCCGGCGCGTTGCGTGTCAGGCTCCTCCAATGCCTACCAGTATTTGCCAGGTAGCGGCGCTTACGTAATGCGCGCGCAAGCCTACGCCTATTATGTGGACACTGCGCCTAATGGAGTCCCCTCGCTTTATAGGCGGGAATTGGCCAGCGGGTCAGCCGCAACGGTCAGCAATGAGCTGGTTCAGGGGATTGAAAATGTTCAGGTTTTCTATGGTGAAGACCTGAGCGGAAATGGGGCTCCAGAGCGATATGTAGATGCCAGTGATGTAGGCGACTGGGATAGGGTCACGGTAGTAAGGCTGTATATGCTGGTGCGGTCGTTGGTGGAGGTAGCCCTTGAGCCCCAGCAGTTCAGGTTCGCAGGCGCAACCTATACGCCATCAGACAGGTTTCTGCGGCAGCAGTTTGTATCAACGATCAAAATTCGTAATAAGTGAGTGATGCCATGATGAAGGCACAGAGCGGAAATACTTTGTTGGTCAGCCTTTTGTTACTGCTCATTCTGACTCTTGTAGCTGTTGGGTCTATTGAGGGTGTATCCCTGGGGCAGAAAATGGCGTCCAATTATGAAAATCGTGGCAAGGCCTTTCAGGCTGCAGAAGCAGTGCTGGCAGAGGGAGAAAGAGCTGCTGACCTTTTGAGCCAAGGTTTTGATGAGGCTCACTTTGCCTCAGGATGTTCAGGTGACGACTGTTTTACTGCCGCGTGTAACAAAGGCAAGTGCTTCAGCGGAACATACTCCGCAGGGAATCTCTGTACTCTGGATAACACCGCAGCTGGCCCCGCCACACTGGATGCAACCTGGGCTTCAAATGCCTTGTCTACGGCATCCACGCAAAACTTTCCCGATCTGTCTGTGGCGCCAAGGTACATTATTGAATTTCGGTGTTTTGTTGTTGCGGATCCATTAGCTGCCGGCACGCCCAGTGTGCCGCCACCCTACGATGCTGATTGGGCATATATGTATCGCATCAGCAGTCTCGCTGTGGGTGCAAACGGTGGTGCACGAGTGTTACTTCAGTCCACGTACAAAGTTATTCAATAATCTTGCAGGTTGATTTAAAGGAGAACAGGCATGACCTATCTGAAACTGTTTAAGCGAGTCACCCTCTGTTCGGTTCTAGTGGTTTTATGTGCTGGCATGGCCATGCCAGCCAGTGCCGTGACAGTAACATCCCAGATCGATGCCGCGCCGTCGACTTCTGGTGAGCGTTACCTACGCGGTGAATTTATACGACTAACTGAGGGCCGGAAACTGGTCACCTCGGTGGGTACGTTTGATATCCCCGCCAACGCTGAAGTGATTGATCACAGAGAGAAAAGTGATGAAGTGCCAGCCAGCGCTGTTCAGGTTGTTCTTAAATTCAGGAATGATTACCTGATCGAAGTCACGATTTATTAAGTCTGGGATGCACAGCGTCTCTGGAGGCCATATGTCTTATTTTAAGCGGGTTCAAACCGCCAGCACACATTTATTTCTGTTCCTGATTTCGGCAGTTAGTCTTCTGCTGTTGTCGGGGTACTCCTACGGCGAGGACGCCTCCAGTTTTGTGGCGGTGCCGCCCCTGATTAATGCGACCGCATCCGGGGATAAACCTAACATCATGATTGTTCTTGATAACTCGAACAGTATGGATGAGGCGCCCTCGGGACAAGCAGTAGGAAGCGCTAACGCAGGCAGTAAGTCGGAGATTGCCAGGAATGCTGTTAAAAATATCATTAATAGCTTTGGTGACCGCAGCCGTCTGGGGCTTATGGCATATAGACAGTCGGGAGTTTCGAGTCGGCGTCTTCATGATGCCCAATACGATGCCAGCTTTGACCCGAGCAACTATGACCCTAACTTTACTGGGGATCGAGCCTCGAAAACGAAGAAATATCGGGTGATTAACCCGACGGACCCAAATAACTATATTTATTATAACGTCGCTTTACCTTTATATTCGACAAGCAATTTACAGACTACATTTTGTTATTCCAGTTCAGCTGACTTTGATAATGGCTCCGAAAACGCAGGCACTGGACCTTGGGACACCTACAAATGCTATCGAACTAAAACAGGCATAAGCGACAATCCTAACAGCGGATTTAGTGGCTACTGGCTAAACACTCAGTTTACGCCAACTGATAGTGATTATGCCCAGAATATTCTTGATTTTGGCACCTATCTCAATTGGCAGTATGTAGGCCGGACTTGGTATTCAAATACGTCACCAGGGCAAGGTTACTTGCACGTAGCGATTGACGATGTCGATGCAACACATAAGAGTGCGCTTCTGAATAAACTGGGGACCTCACAATTCACGACAACTACGGATACCCCCTTGCGTAACGCTGGGCTTACGCCCATAGCCGGGACGTTGGAAAGCGCCAGTAAGTACTTTGGTGGTACCTTGCCGAGCTCGAATGCTGCTTCAGGGGTGGATAGGGCTATGCCTCCAGCCAACCTATGCGGCGTGCAGAATTTCGTGGTGATGGTGACGGATGGTTTGCCATCAGTAGACAAGAATGGCAACACGATTACTGATACTGCAGCGGCTATCCAGGCGTCGGCTGATGAAGCCGCTGTTTTGCTGAGTCAGGGCATCCGCACCTACGTGGTTGGTTTTGCTCTGCCGTCGGGTGTTGACGGGACTCTACTGGATAAAATTGCCGAAGCGGGTGGTACAAAGAAAACACTGCTGGCGAACGACTCGGTCACACTGAACAATGCCCTTGGAGGAATCTTCCTTGATATCTTCAATCGCACGTCCAGTTCCTCTGCAGCTGCAGTGCTTGCCAATAACGCCCGTGGCGAGGGTGCTGTGTTTCAAGCACTTTATAGCCCTTCGGTTCAGGACTCCAGCGGCGCGGAGGTAACCTGGACGGGCAGTCTATTTGGCCTGTTTATAGATGAGCTGGGCCTCCTCCGGGAGGATACCAATGGAAATGCCAAGCTGGATGGTTACAACGTTGACAGGACGGCCAACTATATTTACGACGCTGTTGAAAACAAAACCAAAGTTGAGCTGTTTACAACAGCGGACGCGACAACCCCGCCGGATATCGAAAACGATACCCCGGTTGCAACCGTGGCGCTTAACGACATCAAACCTCTCTGGCAAGCGCGTGATCAACTTAGTGCTATTTCCGACCCGGTCACTCAGCGCAGCTACAACACCTCCGCCGCAAATGGCCGGTACATCCTTACATCTATCGACGGTATCAATACGCTGGATTTCAAGCCGCTTCCCAGTGGCGATCTTGTAGCGCTGACCAATGCGGAGCAGCAAGCGAAGACTGCTCTGGACACTGCAAGGGCAGATTTCAGCGTCGCTCAGGCCCAATATAACGGAGCCGAAAACAGCGTGGCGGACCAACAAATTATTGTGGCAAATGCCGAAGGTACGTTGGTGGTTCGCGAAAACAATGTTGTTGCGAGAACGGATGATCTGGCTCAAGCAAGTGCAAACACAGGAACAGCAAAGACTGCTTATGAGAATACGCTGAGTGGCTATTCCGCCAACGAACTCGGTTTTTATAACGACTCGTTAGATGCAACAAATGACTTTTTTAGTAATGTAGCGGCGTACAATGCACAGAAAACGCAGTCAGATGCTTCTTTTGATACTTACGTTGGGGTCTTGCTTGCCGAGGGTGGCCAGCCCACTGATACTGATGTACAGGCAGCAAAGACTGCTTATGAGGCAGCTCTGAGCGCTCTTGAACTACGCATTTCCTCAGGTGTTGTAGATGGCCTGAATACTTACCAGTCTAAAGAAAGCGACTTCTACTCAGAATCTGCCGATACGATTGGTGACTGCATCCAAACGGATCTTTACCGTGGAACTGCCTGCGAGTCTTTGTATGAGGCCGAAAAGTTGGGCGTAGAAAATGCGCTTACAAACGTAAACATTCATGCTGACCAAGTCATGCTCAAGCGTAATGACGTGAAAGTTGCTCGGGATGCCTATGTGAATGCGCTGCTTAGTTCTGGAGCTGACGCAGCCAAGCTGACAGTGCAAGACGCCAGGAATGACTATATAGGTAAGATGTCAAGCAGTGATGCCCGCGCAGCCAGTACTTTTGATTTCTACAACGCCGGCAGTGCAGCTGCAGAGTTCAAGGCTGAATCCGATAAATTTCGAGGCCTCGTGCAGGGTGTAGTAGGCACGTACCTTGACTACCAGGTTCGTCAAGACAGCGAAGCTGCTGCCCAAAACGCTTTGAATAATGCTGTTGCAGAGCGCGCTCAGGCTGTCGCGGATATTGCGAGTGAAAAGCAAGTCCTGGATCTTAATAAAATTGATAGGGACACGGCTTCTAGCACGCTGTCTAACAGGGCTGCGACGTTAGCCGCCGCCGAGGCAACCTATAGAGAAGCATTCAACAGCACGTTCCTGAATTACCTCGATACGAGTAGTGGTACGACAGCCAATAACGTGGTGCGCTTTATTCGCGGTGAAGAGGGAATTAGCGGATTCCGGAATCGAACCATTGATTATAATGGCGACGGTACTTCGGAAGTTTGGCGCTTGGGAGATATCGTGAACTCTACCCCGGCCCTTGTAGCCAGTCCGGACAGTGGGTATGACGTGCAATACGGCGACGATACTTACGCAGAGTTCCGTGAGAAATACAAAAATCGCCGCAATGTTGTATATGTTGGTGGTAACGATGGGATGCTGCACGCGTTTAACGCCGGTTTCTGGAATGGTTCTGACCGAAGCTTTCAGACCACCAATTCGTTCACAGGCGCTTCGGGCACCGCTGTTGCTCACCCTCTGGGCTCCGAGCTGTGGGCATACATCCCCAAGCCTGCACTGCCGCACCTCCAGTGGCTGACTAATCCCAGCTATGCACATACATACTATGTCGACGGCCAGCCTCTGACGTTTGATGCAAAAATTTTCCCCGACGATGCGACACATCCAGGTGGCTGGGGTACGGTGCTGGTAGTGGGCATGGGGCTTGGCGGCGGCACCACGCAGGTTGATTCCGATGCGGATGGTGTGGATGATCAGACCCTTCGGTCGTCCTATATCCTTCTAGACATAACAGATCCTGAGCAACCGCCGGCACTCCTCGCAGAGATCACTCACCCTGACCTAGCGTTTACTACAGGTACTCCTGCGTTGTTCAAACAGAGAGTGAGAGGAACAAGTTTCAGCTCGCCCACCCAGGACAACTGGTATCTGGTGTTCGGCTCTGGTCCAACGGATATTACGAAAGTGACTAGTGATCAGCCAGCAAGGATCTATGTTTATGATCTTGAAGCTAAATCGTTTAAGTCGGGCTATCCGAGAGTAATGGCTGGATACCCAAATAGCTTTGTTGGCGATGTGGGTGTTGTCGACTGGGATGACAATTACTTGGACGATACGGCTTACTTTGGCATTACTTCCGGTGATCCTGCATCCTCTTCATCTGGCGCCGTTGGGCGACTGCGGTTAAGTAGCAATGGCACGGGAACAATCAGCACGCTGTTGACTACTGGCCGCCCGGTAGGTGCAAAGCCTCATTTGACGAAGGATGGTCAGGGGCGTCATTGGGTATATTTTGGCACTGGTCGCCTGCTTTCTGCTGCGGATAACGTGACCAAAGCTCAGAATCGATTTTACGGGCTTTATGAGCCGGTGGATTCCTCTGGAAACGAGACTAGTGCAGAGGTAAGTCTTGCCAGCCTATTTGATATAACAGACGTTGTGGTAAAGGACACTGGAGCGGTGTCTAAGGGCGGCAGTGCCGTTGCCATGCCAGATTCGACAAGTGTTGATACTTTCAACAAGCTCAAATACGAGCTGCCACGCCAAAGGCAAGGGTGGTATCGAAACCTTGAGAATGACGGTACACACCCAACGGAACGGAATGTAAGCAGGGCCGACTCTATTCGTTCAGTCCTGTTTTATACAACCTATAAGCCTTCTACCAATCAATGCACGCCGGAGGGTACAAGCCGTCTGTTCGGTGTTGACTTCCAGACAGGGGTCGCACCACCTTTCAATGTGTTTTCTCCACAGAGCAGTAGTCTGGCACCTACGGATCAAGTAGTTCCGTCTTCTATACTGCTGGGGCAGGGCTTAGCCTCCGCGCCGACTATTGTCAGTAACAGATCCGGAGGAAGGCTGCAGAATAGTGATGACAGCATTGTGACCATCGTCACGCAAAGTTCGACAGGCCAGCTTCAGTTAACGGAGGCTAAAGTAGGGGCGACAACGAGTTCGCGCCAGTCCTGGCGAGAAATTACCAAGTAAGAGCAAGAGCGGGGCATGTTGCCCCGCCTACTCAGGAGATTCGAATGATCAATAGACGTCGTGGGTTCACGCTCATCGAGCTTATGATCGCGATTGCTGTCGTTGGTATCATCGCTGCAATTGCATTGCCGAGCTATATGGGCACAGTCCGTAAGACCCAGCGTTCAGATGCAAAGGTGGCTCTTTCAGAGGCGGCGGCCCGCCAAGAACAGTTCTTTGCAGAGAACAACTCCTATGCAACGAACGCTGATAGGGACGTTCTGGTAACCAACAGTGATGGCAAAAGTTCACCAGAGGGGCACTATGAATTGTCGGTTGACAACTCAGCGTGTTCGGGCCCACCTTTCATGTGCTTTTCGATCACAGCGACTGCTGTTGGTGGGCAAGCAGCAGATACAGACTGCGCTACATTTACCATAGATAACATTGGTCGAAAAACAGCCACGAGCAGTGACTGCTGGTAGCGTTCGGAAGCGGTGCTACGAAGTTTGGAGTTAACACTCAACAGGCGCTCCGTTGCTGCGCTCGGCGATACCGTCGCCATTCAGGTCTACGCTTGTTCGGACCCTGCCTGATAGGTTTATAACGATTTGCTTAGATGAGTAAAGAGCATTGCCCGTGTTGCAGATAGAGAGGTTGCCCATACTCCCATGAGATGCCCCGAGACCATCGAACTGGAAGTAGCTTTTTTGCAGGGGGGCGACCGACAGGATGACATTCCTGGTTGTCGGAAGTACCCGGATCAGACGGGTGTCGCCTGTCAGCATTCTTTGGTTTTTCGGGTCGAGGAACAGGGTGATTGGGTGGTCATTCCAGTTTTTTACGCATTGGTTTTGTTCGTTGAGCGGGCACACAGTTGCCAAAGAGCCTTCGTTGACTGCGGTGCTTCTGGCCAAGTGTAGCAATGACAGAAGGTCACGGGTCTTTCTCTGGGTTTTGTTTTTAGCTAGGCTACCCTGGAAATCGGGTAGAGCACTGGTGACAAGTATAGAAATGAGTGTGAGCGATATCGCCAGTTCTAGAAGTGAAAGCCCCATTTGTTTTGGGAATACAGGCATGTGTGACCTCCGTGTCACTTGATGTGATAAAACAAATAACCCAAGCTGATCCGTAGCTGGGTTGCTGCCGGGAATTTTACAAATTATTTATACTTTAAAGCAAATAGCTGCTCACTCCATCCCCAACTTCTTCAACCTATACCTCAACGCCCGAAAACTGATCCCCAGTTTCTTCGCAGCCGCCGTCTTATTCCAACGGGTCGCTTCTAACGCCTTCTCAATAGCCTGGCGCTCAATGGATTCAAGATAGCCCTCCAGGTCAATATCCCCATCCGGCACTAATGTCGGGCAAGCCTCGGAGATAGCCGTGCGGGTAGTGTGTTCTGATCCGTCTGCGCCCGCGCCACTGCCCAGATGCAGGTCCGAAGCACTGATACGGTCCGCATCGCAGAGCGTGAAGGCCCGTTCAAGAATGTTTTCCAGTTCCCGCACGTTGCCGGGGAAGTCATGCTCTTTCAGTCGATCTATGGCGTCCTGGGTGAGGGTAGCTGCATCACATTCGTATTCCCGCGCGATGCGCTCAAGAATGTGGTTTGCCAGTAATTCAATATCATCTTTGCGGTCCCGCAATGGGGGCACTGCCAGCTCAATCACGTTGATACGGTAAAACAGATCCTGTCGAAAGGTTCCTTCCTGAACAAGTTCCGCCAGGTTTTGGTGGGTCGCGCTCAGCAATCGTATGTCGACGGGCAGTTCTTTGGTATCACCTACCGGTCGCACGGCTTTTTCCTGAATGGCGCGCAGCAGTTTTACTTGCATCGCCAAGGGTAAGTCGGCCACTTCATCCAGAAACAGCGTGCCACCGTTTGCAGAGCGAAAGAGCCCGTCCTTGTTATCAACGGCGCCTGTAAAACTGCCTTTTTTATGCCCAAAAAATTCACTTTCCATCAGCTCGGAAGGAATGGCCCCACAGTTAACGGCTATAAAAGGGCCGTCGCTGCGCGGGCCCTGTAAGTGAATCATACGGGCCACGAGTTCTTTACCGCTGCCGGATTCACCGTTGATAAACACCGGTGCCTGGCTTCTGGCGAGTTTGCGAGTCTGGTTCCTGAGTTTCTTTATCTGCGAGGAGTTGCCAAGCAGAAGCCCCGGCTCATCCGAAACATCGTCAGCGTCTGGCTCGGTTTTGGTAAGTTTAAGTGCGCTGTTTACCAGTTCTCTGAGTCTCGACAACTCAACCGGCTTGGAAACGAAATCGAATGCACCAGCCTTGAGCGACTCGATGGCTGTATCCATGCTGCCATAGGCCGTGATGACGGCTACCGGTGTGGCTGGCTTATGTTTCTGGATCCATTGCACCAGTTCTATACCGTTACCATCTGGCAGGTTCATGTCTGTCAGGCAAAGCTGGGGGTTGTGGGTTTCCAGCAATTTGAGTGCGCTGGTAATATCTGGAGCAGTCAGGGTTTCTATACCCATGCGGGTAAGGGTAATCTCAAGAAGATCTCGGATATCCGGTTCATCATCAACAATCAGCGCGGTATAAGTGGTCATCTTGTCGTGCTCGTTCCTTGTCAGATCATTCGCCCCGGGTGGGCAAAGGTGATACGAAAACAGCAGCCGGGTTGATCGTCTTCGATCAAGGACAAGTGGGCCTGGTTAGCCTCGCACAGTTCTCGGGCCAGATAAAGCCCGAGGCCAGTACCACCTTTGTCCGTTGTATAAAATGGCTCGAAAACTGAATGGCTGAATTCAGGAGCTATGCCGGGGCCAAAGTCCCTCACATCCAAATAGGTGCGCTCTCCATCAGCAGTGGCTCCCGCGCGTAGCTCGATCCTTCGTTCGCCAGAGTGCTGCTGGCTGTACCGCAAACCGTTGTCACACAAGTTTACCAGTACCTGCTCAATCTGGCTTTTATCAAATCGCGCATCGGGAATGTGCGGTTCAATGCTTAAAACTACATCGGTAGGTGGGTCGGATTCTTTCTGGGTCTGCAGAAAGTCAGCCCGATACTCTTCCAGCCACGTGGCCACATCAACCAAATCCGCATTTGCTGGTCTGCGACGGGAGAGGCTGAGAACGTTTTCTATAATGCCATTGACCCGCCGAGAGTGTCGCTGGATTATGTCCAGCATTTGCAGGTCGCTTGCATCAAGGTGAGGCGACTCTTCCATTAGTTGGGCCGCGTGGCTTATGGCGCCAAGCGGGTTGCGAATTTCGTGAGCAATGCCTGCAGTCAGGCGCCCCAGAGAGGCCAGTTTCATTTGCTGTGCCTGCTGGGTCACTTTGCTCATATCTTCAATAAATACAAGAATCTGTTCCCCGGGTTCCTGATCAAGCTGGGTGAAGCTTACCTGTAAAAGTGGCGAGGTAGGCGCCGGTTGAAACGGTTTTGTGCGCATTTCAGGGTGCTTTAGCCAAGCGTCCAGCCCCGATTTCAGCGCCTGGGGAAGGGTTCGGGAGCGCGTGGTGTGTCGGGCTAGATCTGTTGGGATTCCGAAAAGTAACTCCTCTGCGGCAGCGTTTGCGAGCCTCACCTGCCCATATCGATCGAGCACAAGAATGCCGGTACGCATGCGCTGAATAATCTGTTGGTTGATCTGCTCCAACTCTACAATGCTCTTGGCGCGGCTGGTGGCGAGCGCTTCGCTGCGCATCATTCTCCGAGAAATGTTTTGTAGAACGAATGCGGCCGCAAAGTACAGAATGCCGAAGGAGCCGGCGCGGACTATGTCATCGCCGTTCCCATCAACAGTCAGAATCGCCCAGCCTGAAATACCGAGTGAGCAAATTGCGGCAAGAGCTGCGTAGAAGGTGCCCATTCTGCTGGGTGTAAGAATATTACCCGCTGCAACCGAGATGATCACAAGATTAGCCAAGCCGCTGGTGATGCCCGTGCTGGCAAATAACAGCCCGTGCATGATCAGGATATCCAGAAGAATAGATATCGTGATGTGCTGCTGCCGCGGCTGAAAGCCTGCGAGCATGATGAATGCAAGAAAGCCGTTTAAAGCAAAATAACCCATCACTCCAAACTGGTAGTAGTCAAGGAACCGAAAGCGGGTGTCAAAATTAACCGGTTCAACAAACAGCAGTGCCACCAGCATCAGGCTGATTACAACCCGATAATGATTGTAGATGCGGAATAGCTTGGCCTGTTGGATCCCCGGGGATCGTTTGCCGGTCTTGACTGCTGATACCGAGTCTGTAGCCATGGTTTTTGGAAATCCGTTGTCGAGCGGAAGAAATCCGGGTCTTTGGGAGGGTATAATAGCCTTTTCGTGGCAATGAGTTACAGGAGCCAAAGTATGTCTGTTTCCGGGAACACCCCGTTTTCACCTTCATCCCCCCGTAACCTGCGGGTAGTGATGGCGCAGTTGGATTTTCTTGTGGGGGACATTCCAGGAAACACCGGTCGGATCATTGAGGCAGCAAAGCGTGCCTACGCCGAACAAGAAGCCGACATTGTTGTCTTCCCGGAGCTCTGTATTACCGGGTATCCGCCGGAAGACTTGTTGCTTCGGCCCAGTATGGATCTTCGGGTAAATGAGGCTTTGGAGCGCCTGCAAGGTGCAGATCTGGGGGCAGCCATTGTTGTTGGTCTTCCGTTTCGGAAGGATGGCAGGCTTTTCAACGCCGCGGTAGTGATTGAGGGCGGCGAAATAACAGGGCGTTACTTCAAGCGGTTCCCGCCAAATTATCAGGTATTTGATGAGAAACGGTACTTTGCTGAAGGTAATGGTGCCGTCGTAGTCAATATCTGCGGCGTGCCAATTGGCCTGACTGTTTGTGAGGACATTTGGGCCGACGGGCCTGTTGAAGACTCTGCGGCTGCCGGTGCACGTCTGATCATCAACCTGAATGCATCGCCCTATGATATCGACAAGCAGGCGCGCAGAAAGGCGTTGCTTGAGCGCAAGTCTCGGGATAACCGGGTGAGCATTGTTTACGCCAACCTGGTGGGCGCCCAAGACGAGCTGGTGTTCGACGGTGGTTCGATGGTCTACGACCATTCCGGTTCCCTGGCGGTAGAGGCCCCTCAATTTACCGAGGGCCTGTTTTCGGTGGATTTCCTGTGTGAGCACCACTGCCAGCCGGTCTCCCAGCCCCTGCCGGCAGAACCCACCCTTGAGGCAAACGTTTACAACGCACTGGTGACAGGCGTTCGCGATTATGTAAACAAGAACGGTTTCAAGTCTGTGGTGCTTGGGCTCTCCGGCGGCATAGATTCTGCAGTCGCTTTGGCGGTGGCGGTGGATGCCTTGGGGCCGGAGCGTGTTCGTGCTGTGATGATGCCTTTCAGATATACATCGGATATCAGTCTGGAGGATGCGGAGGCTCAGGCGGTGACCATGGGCGTTCAGTATGATGTTTACTCGATCGAGCCTATGTATGAATCCTTTATGACTGCTTTGGCGGAGCCGTTTGAGGGCACAGCAATCGACACCACCGAGCAAAATCTGCAAGCCCGTATTCGCGGCGTTATGCTCATGTCGCTTTCCAATAAATTTGGATCCCTGGTGCTGACCACCGGTAACAAGAGTGAGTTGGCGGTAGGCTACTCAACCCTTTATGGCGATATGGCGGGCGGTTTTGATGTGCTCAAGGATGTTCCCAAGACACTGGTCTTCCGTCTTGCCTGGTATCGCAACTCCGTCTCTCCGGTGATTCCCGAGCGAGTCATCACGCGGCCACCTTCTGCGGAGTTGGCCCCGGACCAGAAAGATGAAGACAATCTTCCAGGTTACGATGTGCTGGATAAGATCCTGAACTTGTATGTAGAGCGGGATTTCAGTGCGGATGCGATTATTGCGGAGGGCTTTGATCCGGCGGATGTTACCCGTGTTGTCCGTTTGGTGGACCTCAACGAATACAAGCGCCGCCAGGCACCTATTGGCATTCGCATTACTGAGCGCGGGTTTGGCAAAGATCGCCGCTATCCCATCACCAGTGGATGGAAAAGCGGCAATTGACCGGGCGGGGTGTTATTCGTCGCCCAGGATCCCGAAGGTAACTACGCTGGAGAGTGAGCGGTTTTCGCGTTTCAGCAAGTTGGCTTCAAACTCGCCATCGCTGTTGAAGGCGTCGCTTTCGGGGAAGTTCTGGCGCAGCAGAGCGATAGCGTCCTGAGAGCCTTTTTTGAATTTAAGAAAATCAAAGGTTTCTGCGAGGATAACCAGAGCTTCTTCAACCGCGGGTGATGTAGGGTAGTTCTCTGCGATGTAGCGTGCCCGGTTGTTGGCTGCCACATAGGCTTCCCGCTTGATGTAATAGCGCGCCGCGTGAAGTTCCAGTTCCGCCATGCGGTTGCGAACGGCGATCATGCGCTGGCGAGCGTCTGCTGCGTATTCGCTTTCCGGATAACGGTTCAACAGTTCACTGAAGTCACGGAAAGACTGGAGCTGCTCCCCGGCATCCCGGGCAGCAACGTCAATCGCAAAGTAGCGAGCGGCCAGGCCGATATCCAGGTTATACGAGGCGAACCCGCGCATGTAGAGTGCATAATCCGCGTGATCACTTTGAGGGTTCAGGCGCAGGAAGCGGTCTGCAGCAGCTCTGGAGCCTTCAAGATCCAGGTTTTGGTAGCGGGCATATATGAGGTCAAGCTGAGCCTGTTCCGCGTACCGGCCGAAAGGGTAGTAGGTCTCCAGGGAGTCAAGATTTCGTTCGGCTTCATTGAAGTTGCCGGAGTTCATTGCCTGGCGCGCATTATCATAATAGGTTTTTTCCGGAAGCACTTCCTCTGGCCCTTTAGAGGCGCAGGCACTGATCAGCACAACCAGTGTTGAAAGTAGCAATAAACGAACACCTGATCTCATGCCGGAATCCCGTATAATGTCGATAAATTCAAGGGCGCTATTGTAGCGGGGAACTCGCCTTATGTGCAGCCTCACATGATTACATGTGGATAAATGTGCAAAGCACAGCCCGACTGTTTCAAATATACTGACCAAAACCTAACACTTACCGGCCCCGGGGGCTTAATGTCATCTGAAAACCGAATAGTTGCCAGTTTTGCTGTGCCACCCGCTTTGAGCGATCGGCGCCTGGACCAGGCGGTGGCAGAACTTATGCCCGAACACTCGCGCTCGCGCCTGCAATCCTGGATTCGCAGTGGTGCGTTAACAGTAAATGGGGAAGTTCGCAGGCCGAAAGACAAGGTGATGCTCAGCGACCGGATAGAGCTGGACGCAGAGCCTGAAGCTCAGGTGACCTGGCAGGCCGAAGCCATCAGCCTGGATATTGTCTATGAAGATGAGCATCTGCTTGTGATCAACAAGCCGGCGGGCTTAGTTGTTCATCCTGCAGCTGGCCACGCAGATGGCACCTTGGTCAATGCGTTGTTGAACTATGCACCGGAGGTGGAAAACCTGCCAAGAGCTGGCATTGTCCATCGTCTCGATAAGGATACTTCAGGGATTATGGTGGTTGCCCGAAGCCTGATTGCCCACACATCGCTGGTTGATCAGCTGCAAACCCGCAGCATGGGTCGGGAGTACGAGGCGGTAGTTGTTGGTACCCTCACAGGTGGTGCCACGGTGGATGCGCCCATTGGCCGTCATCCCCATGAACGAAAGAAAATGGGTGTTGTCAAAAGTGGCAAGCCCGCGGTAACCCATTATCGCCTGATTGAGCGCTTTGCGGCTCATACTCATGTGCGCTGCAAGCTTGAAAGCGGTCGTACCCACCAGATTCGAGTCCACATGGCTCATGTCAAGCACCCGTTGGTGGGTGATCCCCTCTATGGCGGCCGCCTTCGATTACCGAAAGGCACAACAGAAGAGTTGCGCCAGGTACTCTCGGCATTTCACCGGCAAGCGTTGCATGCGCGACAGCTCACGCTGGAACACCCGGAAACCGGTGAGATCCTGAGCTGGGAGGTGCCTTTGCCGGAAGACTTCCTGGGTTTGTTAGCAGCGTTGCGCAAGCATGTTAAGGATTTGGAGAGCGATGAGTTCTGACTGGGTTTCAGAAGTGCCGCTGATCCGTCCGGATTGGCCTGCTCCCTCGAACATCCATGCAGTGTGTACTATCCGGTTGGGCGGCGTTAGCATGCCGCCTTGGGCTAGTATGAACCTTGGGAGTCATGTGGGCGATGAACCTGCACGCGTGGCGGAAAATCGCCTGAGGCTGGCCCGTGCCTGTAGCCTTCCGGCAGATGCTTTCGTGTGGCTCAACCAGGTCCACGGTACTGACGTTGTCCGCCTTCCTCCAGCAGAGGGTGTGAGTATTCCTGATGCGGATGCAAGCTGGACTCAGGCGGCTAATAACGCCTGCACTATCCTTACGGCAGATTGTTTGCCGGTTATGCTCTGTGACCTGAATGGGACTACCGTGGCAGCTGCCCACGCAGGCTGGCGCAGCTTGTGTGGTGGCGTTCTGGAAAATCTGGTCTCCGCTATGGGGTTGCCCGGCAACACCTTGATGGCCTGGTTGGGACCAGCCATAGGCCCAGGGACATTTGAAGTAGGCCCGGAAGTGAAAGCGGCGTTTATGGCGCATGATCCAGAAGCCGAAAGTGCATTCAGTTCTGAGGGTGCTCGAGAGGGACATTATATGGCCGATATCTATCTGCTTGCCCGGCAGCGCCTGCAGAATATGGGCGTTACAAAGATTTTCGGCGGCGGCTTTTGTACGGTTACCGATAAACAGCGTTTTTATTCCTATCGCCGCGATGGCAAGACCGGTCGCATGGCCACCGCCATCTGGAAAACCTGAGCTCTGTCAATTTTCTGACGGTTTTGTCCGTGGTGACCTTGAACTTCCCCTGATAGCCCCTACATTAGTTCCCAAAGCTAATCGAATGTGCAATAACTGATCGCATTCGCTGGACAAATCGGGGAAACGAATTCATGAGAATCGATAAACTCACCAGTCTGTTACAAACCGCACTGGCTGACGCGCAATCACTGGCGGTTGGCAAGGATCATAACTTTATTGAGCCTCTCCACCTCATGCAGGCCATGCTGGATCAGCAAGGCAGCTCCATCACCCCGCTTCTTAAGCAGGCTGGCGCTGAACCTGGTCGTGTGCGCAAGGCTGTCGCGCAAGAAATAGAAAACCTGCCTGAAGTGAGTGGCAGCGCAGGCGATGTCGCTATGTCGAACGACATGGGGCGACTGTTCAATATTGCCGATAAATTGGCGCAGAAGCGAAAAGATCAATTTATATCCAGTGAGTTGATGCTTTTGGCCGCTCTGGAAGACCGTGGCACGCTTGGTCGTGTGTTGCGTGAACAGGGTGTAGATAAAGCTGCCCTGGAAAACGCTATTAATACCGTTCGAGGTGGTGAAACTGTGGATGATGCAGGTGCAGAGGAAAGCCGTCAGGCGCTCTCCAAATATACGATTGATCTGACCGAGCGGGCCGAAGCCGGGAAACTTGACCCGGTAATTGGTCGTGATGACGAAATACGCCGCACTATTCAGGTGCTGCAGCGCCGCCGTAAAAACAACCCGGTACTTATCGGCGAGCCGGGCGTAGGTAAAACCGCCATTGCCGAAGGCTTGGCCCAACGGATTGTAAACGGCGAAGTACCCGAAGGTCTGAAAAATAAGCGAGTGTTGTCTCTGGATATGGGCTCGCTTATAGCTGGCGCCAAGTTTCGTGGCGAGTTTGAGGAGCGTTTGAAAGCGGTGCTCAATGAACTCGCCAAACAGGAAGGTCAGATCATTCTGTTCATCGATGAAATCCATACGGTGGTGGGTGCAGGTAAAGCCGAAGGCTCCATGGACGCGGGTAACATGCTCAAGCCGGCGCTGGCCCGGGGCGAGTTGCATTGCGTGGGTGCCACCACGTTGAACGAATACCGTGAGAACATTGAAAAAGACGCCGCTCTGGAGCGCCGTTTTCAGAAAGTGCTGGTGAATGAGCCGAATGAAGAAGACACCATCGCGATTCTCCGGGGTCTGAAAGAGCGCTACGAAGTACACCACGGTGTTGAGGTGACGGATGGAGCGATTATCGCCGCGGCCAAGTTGTCTCAGCGCTACATTACAGACCGCCAGTTGCCGGACAAGGCGATTGATCTGATCGATGAAGCGGCGAGCCAGATCCGGATGGAGATGGACTCCAAACCGGAGCCCCTGGATCGCCTGGAGCGCAGGCTCATCCAGCTAAAAATCGAGCGAGAGGCTCTGAAAAAGGAGACCGATGCCGCGTCAAAGAAGCGCCTTGAAGAGCTTTCCAGTGTTATCGGGGGTGTGGAACGCGAGTACGCTGATCTTGAGGAAATCTGGAATACGGAAAAGGCTGCCTTGCACGGCTCCCAGAAAATAAAGAGCCAGCTTGAGCAGGCGCGTATTGATCTGGAGACCGCCCGTCGGGCAGGTGACTTGGGCAAAATGTCCGAGTTGCAGTATGGCCGCATCCCGGAGCTGGAGCGTCAGCTCGATATGGCAAGCCAGGCAGAAATGATGGAAATGAAGTTGCTGCGAAATCGTGTCACCGACGAGGAGATCGCAGAGGTTGTTTCGAAATGGACAGGTATTCCTGTATCCAGAATGCTGGAAGGCGAGCGCGATAAGTTGATGCGTATGGAAGAGGCCCTGCACAAACGTGTGATTGGTCAGAGTGAGGCGGTAGAGGCGGTATCGAATGCCGTACGCCGTTCCCGGGCCGGCTTGGCAGATCCGCAGCGGCCTAATGGTTCCTTCCTGTTCCTTGGGCCAACAGGAGTCGGTAAAACCGAACTGTGCAAGGCGCTTGCTTCGTTCCTCTTTGATACCGATGACGCTATGGTGCGAATCGATATGTCGGAGTTTATGGAGAAGCATTCCGTTGCCCGGCTGATCGGTGCGCCCCCAGGGTATGTGGGTTATGAAGAGGGCGGCTACCTTACCGAAGCCGTTCGTCGGCGGCCCTATTCCGTGCTGTTACTGGACGAAGTTGAGAAAGCGCACCCGGATGTCTTCAACATACTGCTTCAGGTTCTAGATGACGGTCGTCTTACAGATGGCCAGGGTAGAACGGTGGACTTCAGCAACACAGTTATCGTGATGACCTCAAACCTGGGCTCAGACATCATTCAGCAAAAAGCGGGAGCTGAAAATTACGAAGCCATGAAGGCTGCGGTTATGGTGGAGGTAGGAGCTCACTTCCGGCCTGAGTTTATTAACCGTGTGGATGAAGTGGTTGTGTTCCATCCGCTGGCTGGAGACCAGATTCATGGAATCGCCAAAATTCAGGTTGAGATACTCAACAGGCGCCTGCAGGAACAGGGAGTGAAGTTGGAGCTGGATGATGCTGCGATGAATCTTCTGGGCGAAGTCGGCTACGATCCCGTATACGGAGCCCGGCCGCTGAAGAGAGCCGTTCAGCGGATGATTGAAAACCCGTTGGCGCAAAGATTGTTGCGGGGAGACTTTGTCTCTGGTGACACTATTCGTGCCTCTGCGGACGGCAGTGTGCTGGTGTTCGAAAAAGCATGATTAAAAACCAGGGAAAAGTGGGCATGGCTTCGGCCCTGCCCACTTTTTGCTGTCTTGGCGTTTGGGTTTAAGGCCTATTTTTGGGGCTCTGGGCCACAGTTCTCAGCGACAACTTCTTCGAACTTCATTTTTTGTTCAGCGATTTCTTCAGGTGCAAGGTAGCGTTGCTCGCCATTTTCCTCGATCCGGATACGCGCGTTGCTCTCGATGATTTCCAGGTTTGCCCGTGCTGTCTCGCAATTCGCCTCACGCTGCTTGCGGCGCGCCGCTTCAACCGCAGTCTCATTTTCCCGCTCGGCTTTTTTCTGCTGTTGCTCTTGTAACTCGTTCAGGCGTTGCTGGGGACTAGTGCGGCTGCTGTCAGATCCAGAAGATGTGCCAGAGCGAACGTTGACAGTCTCGGAGCTGGCTCCAACCGGCTGACGGTCGCCATAATGGGTAACACCATTGTCGTCCGTCCATTTGTACACAGAGGCGCTCATTGCCATGCCGGGTGCTACGGAAATTAATAATGTCAGCATCAGGGATTTTCTGTTCATGGCTCTACTCGTTGTGTTGTACGTGCGTCCATCATGCCACCTGGGTACGGATTTTTCTTCCGCCTGGTTCAAAACTCCGCACCTGAGTTTCAGTTAATTATGGCAGAGCATCCGTCAGTATGGGTACAGAAAGCAACTGTGGCTATTGACAGGGAGTTTCGCGCTGTCAGAATTACGGATTGCCTGAAGACTGGGGCTAACGGCAGGCAATCCCTTGCAAGTATCCCCCGTTATTTACCACACTGAGCGTGCCGCGCATCTGTCGCGGAATGGTTGTTGCTTACGTGCAACCCGTCGATTGGCCGTTCTCCGCAACCCTCAGGAGGGCGGCTGGCCAGGAGACAACCTCTTAACAAAGTGTGGAGCAGCCGGTTCCGCTTTCAAAAGAAGCAGGGAAACCGTGAACCCAGGCAACCGGGCGTGTGCCCGGCTCATTCACTCGTAAAAGAGGGTAGAAAATCGTGGAGTTATTGTCTGGCGCCGATATGCTGATCCGCTCCCTGCAGGATCAGGGGATCGAGTACATATATGGCTATCCGGGTGGTGCAGCCCTTCATATTTATGATGCGCTGTTCAGGCAGGACGAAGTCAAACACATTCTGGTAAGGCACGAACAGGCGGCGGTACACATGGCTGACGGCTATGCGCGCGCGACTGGCTTGCCGGGAACCGTGCTTGTGACCTCCGGCCCTGGAGCCACCAATACCATTACCGGTATTGCAACTGCATTCATGGACTCCATCCCCATGGTGGTTCTGTGCGGGCAGGTTGCATCCACTCTGATTGGCGAAGATGCCTTTCAGGAAACCGATATGATGGGTGTTTCCAGGCCTGTCGTTAAGCACAACCTCAGTGTGCGTCATCCGTCAGAGATTCCGGAAATTATCCGCAAAGCGTATTACATCGCCTCTACCGGTCGCCCTGGTCCTGTTGTTGTGGATATTCCCAAGGATATGACCGCGCCTAATGAGCGCTTCGAGTACGCTTATCCGAAAAAAGTAAAGCTGCGCTCATACAATCCGGCTATCCGTGGCCATGCAGGCCAGATCAAAAAAGCGGTCGATATGATGCTGGCGGCGCGACGCCCTGTTATATATGCCGGTGGCGGTGTCATTCTGGGCAAGGCATCCGGTCAGCTAACAGAGTTGGTGCGCAAGTTGGGTTATCCGATTACTAATACCCTGATGGGGATTGGTTGTTATCCGGCCAGCGACAAGCAGCACCTTGGCTGGCTTGGCATGCACGGAACCTACGAAGCGAATATGGCGATGCACCACTCGGACCTTATTCTGGCGGTTGGTGCGCGGTTTGATGATCGCGTCACCAACGCAACAGAGAAGTTCTGCCCTGGTGCACGGATTATTCATATTGATATTGATCCGGCATCAATCTCCAAGACCATCGACGCCGACGTGCCGATCGTGGGGCCGGTGGATGCGGTTCTCAAGGAAATGCTCGCACTGGTAAAAGAGAGCAAGGAAAAGCCGGATGCAGAGGCTATCGCATCCTGGTGGAAGCAGATTGATGAATGGCGCGCTTTCCATGGTATGCGCTATGAAACCAGCCCGGATGTAATCAAGCCGCAAGAAGTCGTCGAAATGCTGCACCGCCTCACGAATGGGGATGCATTTGTTACCTCTGATGTGGGGCAGCACCAGATGTTCGCGGCTCAGTACTACAAGTTTGATAAGCCGAATCGCTGGATCAACTCCGGTGGACTCGGCACCATGGGCTTTGGCTTGCCAGCCGCTATGGGCATCAAGCTGACCCATCCGGATGACGAAGTGCTCTGTATTACAGGTGAGGGCAGTATCCAGATGAATATTCAGGAGCTCTCCACCTGTAACCAGTACAAGTTGCCGGTGAAGATTATCAACTTGAATAATCAGGCTCTGGGTATGGTGAAGCAGTGGCAGGACATGAACTACGAGTCCAGGCACTCTCATTCCTACATGGAGTCCCTGCCTGATTTCATCAAGTTGGCTGAAGCTTACGGTCATGTGGGTATCAGGATCGATAAGAAAGAAGATCTGGAGCCCAGGCTCAAGGAAGCTCTGGCTATGAAGGACAGGCTGGTTTTCGTGGATATTCAGGTTGACCGCTTTGAGCATGTATACCCGATGCAAGTAGCTCGCGGCTGCATGAAAGATATGTGGCTCAGCAAAACGGAGAGGGTGTGATCATGCGTCGAATCATTTCTGTCTTGCTGGAAAACGAACCGGGGGCTCTGTCCCGAGTAGTTGGTTTGTTTTCGCAGCGTAACTACAACATTGAGACCCTGACTGTTGCGCCAACGGAGGACGAGACTCTGTCTCGCCTGACGGTAACAACAACTGGCCCGGATCGAGTGATTGAGCAGATTACCAAACAGCTCAACAAACTCGTTGAGGTGGTTAAGTTGGTGGACCTTACTGAGGGCCCACACATCGAGCGAGAGCTAATGCTGATCAAGCTGAAAGCAACTGGTTCTCAGCGCGCTGAAATCAAGCGTACTGTGGATATTTTCAGGGGGCAGATCGTTGATGTGACCAGTTCGGTCTATACAGTTCAGCTGGCAGGGCCAAGCGATAAGCTGGATGGCTTTGTTCAGGCGATTGGAGCATCTGGCGTGCTGGAAGTGGTACGCTCGGGGATTTCCGGAATCGCCAGAGGCGAAAAGGTTTTAAGTCTTTAAAACGGTTTAGTGTTTAACGAAAGCTTTGGCCGCTTGAAAAGGCCATCACAAATCATAGAGGTTAGTCATGCAGGTTTATTACGATAAGGATTGCGATCTTTCTATCATCCAGGGCAAGAAAGTTGCCATCATCGGCTTTGGCTCACAGGGCCACGCGCATGCGTGCAACCTGAAAGAGTCCGGTGTTGATGTAACTGTAGGTCTGCGCCCGGGGTCCTCGTCCATCGCCAAAGCAGAAGCCTATGGCCTGAAGACCAGCGATGTGCCATCTGCCGTTGCGGCCGCTGACGTTGTAATGATTCTGACTCCAGATGAGTTTCAGTCCCAGCTGTACGCTGCCGAGATTGAGCCGAACCTTAAGCAGGGCGCCACTCTGGCGTTTGCTCACGGTTTTGCTGTTCACTACAACCAGATCGTTCCACGCAAAGACCTTGATGTAATCATGGTTGCCCCTAAGGCGCCAGGCCACACTGTTCGCACTGAGTTCGCTAACGGCGGTGGCATTCCTGACCTGATTGCTATCTTTCAGGACGCATCTGGCAACGCCAAGAACGTAGCTCTTTCTTATGCGAGCGGCATTGGTGGTGGTCGTACCGGCATCATCGAAACCACATTCAAGGACGAGACTGAAACCGACCTGTTCGGTGAGCAGGCTGTTCTTTGTGGTGGTGCAGTTGAGCTGGTTAAGGCAGGCTTCGAGACCTTGACCGAAGCAGGTTATGCTCCGGAAATGGCGTACTTTGAGTGTCTGCACGAGCTGAAGCTGATTGTAGACCTGATGTACGAAGGCGGTATCGCCAATATGAATTACTCCATCTCTAACAACGCAGAGTATGGCGAGTACGTGACCGGCCCAGAGATCATCAACGAACAGTCCCGTGAAGCCATGCGCAACGCGCTTAAGCGCATCCAGAGTGGTGAGTATGCCAAGATGTTCATCTCTGAAGGTGCACTCAACTACCCGTCAATGACTGCGCGTCGTCGTCAGAATGCTGAGCACCAGATTGAAGTGACTGGTGAGAAGTTGCGCGGAATGATGCCGTGGATTTCTGCGAACAAGATCGTAGATAAGGACAAAAACTAAGCACGTTTTCGCTTGGTTTAATAAAGCGCGGCCCGAGTGGCCGCGTTTTTCGTATATACTCCGCTCAAATACTTTCCGGAGTAATGGGAATGACTGAAGAAAGAAAAGATACTGACCTGGAATCCACGAAAGGAAATCCGGACCTCTCCGTCAAGGCAGAGAGTGAATGTGATATTGAGCCTGGAGAGGTTGTAGAGGAAGAGTTTGTTGGGGGTGCTCCGGTGAGAAAGAAGGGGATATACCTTCTTCCCAACGCGCTAACAACTGCCTCCCTGTTCTCGGGGTTCTATGCGATTGTTGCTGCGGCTGGCGGTGTTTTTGATAACGCAGCCATAGCAATTTTTATATCCATGATTCTGGATGGGCTTGATGGGCGCGTAGCCCGTATGACCAATACCCAAAGCAAGTTTGGCGAGGAGTACGATAGTCTCGCAGATATGGTTGCGTTTGGTGTTGCTCCAGGATTTGTTGCGTTTTTCTGGTCTTTGAATGGCTTGGATAAAATCGGCTGGGCTATTACGTTCATTTATGTGGCGGGTACAGCGTTGCGCCTTGCGCGCTTCAATACCCAGATCGGGTCAGTAGATAAGAAGTACTTTGTCGGTCTGCCTAGTCCAGCAGCAGCAGCTTGTGTTGCAGGGCTCGTGTGGTGCTTCCATACCTTTGAGCCTGCGGGTTGGCTCACCTTTTTGACTATAGTTGTTGTAGGTGGCGCAGGCGTGCTGATGGTGAGCAATGTATTGTATAGCAGCTTTAAGGATTTGGATCTCCGTGGCCGCGTGCCTTTTGCTGCAATACTGCTAGTAGTGCTAATACTTGTAGTGATTGCATTGGATCCCGCGACCGTTTTGTTTACCGGTTTTCTGATCTATGCGCTGTCCGGCCCAGTTCGAGCTTTGTTTCGTCGCAAGCCGCGCAGATCGGCTTCGAGCGTTAAATAAAGCTCAAGCTGTTGGTTTTTTGATCGGTTTCTGCCTTGGCTTGGTGTATTTATAGGTGGAAACCGAAGTTATTCAGAATTAATTGAAAATGGCCGTTGACAGTTTCGTGTGCGTCTGTAGAATGCGCATCTCCTTCGAGGGACACACCGCTGAGACGGGGTGGGTTGAGAAGGACAACTGTTTGAAAGTATTAAAGAAAACGAGTTTGAAGATTCTTTAATTAAACGGTTGACAAGGCGGCGAGACGATGTAGAATACGCCACCTTGATTGAGCAACGGCTCAACCGCTCTTTAACAAATTGACCAAGTAATTCGTGTGGGCGCTGGCTGGAGTATTTCGACAAGAAATACCAAGGCAAGCGACTCGTCGAAAATTGAGTTTTGTCTTGAGCAAAGGTTATAAGGT
>NZ_VCGZ01000010.1:0-176900 GCF_016597775.1 Marinobacter sp. 1-3A | reverse complement strand
GCTCTCGCTTTTGTGAAGCTGAGAACCCGCGCGCCTTCATCGTTGCCATGAGTGAATGCCCAGTTTTGTGATAAATGCAGTATGTTGCATTCACCGGTTGAACTCACCGTAGCCTTTTTTAGTATGTCTTTCTCCTGTTCAAGGCGCTTGCAGCGGGCTTCCAGCTCCTGGATACGGCGCTGCTCCGGGGTTAACGCCTTGCCCTTTGGGGTGACACCGTCACGCTCCTCGGTCAGTTGGTTAACCCAGCGCCGGATAGCGCTTTCACCAATTCCCAGAGACACGCTCGCCTGGGGAATCGTGTAACCTTGATCCAGCACCAAGCTGGCTGCTTCCTGTTTGAACTCAGGAGAAAAAGAACGTCGCTTTCTGGTCATCAGACACCTCGTTTATGGTGGCGATATTACCACCTACGTTGGTGTCCGGAATCATTGAACCACTACACTTGATTGGTGCGGCAGTACAGAACGAGTGCGCAAAGACGACGAGAGCGGAAAGGAGGTTGATGGAAATCCTCAATGAATTCCTGGTTAGAGACCAAGATCGAGCGATGTTCGACCTCCCACCAGCAGACAAGGGCTAGAACCAAATTGCTCCCGAGTAGATTTATTTAGTGGGCTACCGACGACCGATAGTATGAAGCTGTGGGGTATTATCGAAAGAGCAGGTCACTGATGTCACACAATTACATGGCGAGAACAGTGGCGCTGAACTAATCTGCTGATCTACATTGCTTTGAATCTCGTGCAGGCGCAGGGCGGGAGTGTAATCATGAAGCGGTCAGGCTTTTGCAATCGTCGAGGGCTCGATCAAATCACTGTCATATGGCTATTTTTCACAGGTGAGATGTCATCTCAAGGAGAAAACTATGTCATTCGATAAAGTATTAAAGTTTCTTGGAATTGCATGGTCTATCGTTGCACTGATAGCAACGGCAGCTTTCTTTTTTGGAGGTCAGTGGACAGCGTGGGAGACAATTCGAGATGCTCAACGGAAAAACAACGTGATTAATCCAGATATGTCACAGTACGTACGCCATGATGAGCTATCTACATATGTGAAACGAACCGAATTCAATGGTTATCTTCGTAATGGAGACGAGGTTTACTTGAAAAGTCAGAGTAAATATATTGTTAACTACGACCACCGAAATAAAGATGAGTTAGACTTAATTATGGGGGGTAAAAGCACTCCCTTTGTCTTGGAGAAAAAATGATCCTCGACATCTGCTCCAAACCATATAACCAAGCCATGCACCGGATGCCAAAACTTCCGCTTCGCTCCAGTTTTGTCACCGGTGATGGCGGCGTTAGAGAGCGAACCAGACCCTGTTCAGACAGTAACGAAGGCTCCCCACACTCATAGGAGGTGCCACATGAAAATGCCATCGGTGCTAGCGGCAGCCATACTCATGGGCGGCTGCGCTTCTACCTCCAACCTACCCTCTACTCTGGGGGAAAGCGCCAGCGCTTACGGCTATATACCACTGGACCCCTTGGCAGTCAGGACGGAACTTGATTCGGAAACGTGCAAGCAGCAGCCGGGTTCTACACCACCCAATCCTATCTCGATTCTCAAGGGCCTCCCTGATATTTCCGTTCGTTTCGCGGTTGCGAGCGTAACCGCTAACGGTGCGCTATCGTTCGGTCCCTCTAAAGTCACTGCCAAAGGAGAGACATACAAAGCGGTTCTCGACTACATTAACGTCGATGCTATACCGGTAGATTTCTACATCCGTAAGTTAGTACGTAGGGAGAATCAAGCTGTATGGGTGGGTCTTCTGACGCCCCTTGACCTGAACCAAGGCGACATTATCGTCACATTCGATGCACGGATTCCTGATCGTGACTCGGATATTGAGAGTCTGAGGACGGAATACATAGAAGAAAAGTACGATCTAGTAACAATACCTGTCTACGTTGGCCTAGGGCTTCGCATCACCGCTGATATCCGAGCCCTCAAAGGCGATGTAGCGTTAAGCAGCCTGGGCGCTATTGGAGCGGCGGCACAGGCCGAATCATTAACAGGGACGCTTACTCTCCAAACGCTTGGGGTCACCGGGCAGGCTGTTGCGACAGCACTGCCGTTGCCAAGCAAGTTGGATCAAACGACGATTGAGAATGGAATTCTTTCGTTGGGCAGCACGAGGTCGGCCATCTACAGCTCGGGAGACGCTAGCGAGAACGTAACGAAAACTCCTAGGGTAGTTGGTTTGTATAGTCCTGTCGGATCCAACCCCGCGTTAATAAATGCAATTTATTCTGAGTTGTCCCGGAAGCGTCCAACATGGATCCGGAGGTGCGAAGATTCATAGGCGAATCAATGAATGGGGTCTGCGCCTATTGATGGCTCACTGCTCTCTAACAAAGCAAATCAGTCTGACGGCTTTTCCGTTCCTTGTTTTGCAGTTTAACGCTATGCTACCGCAAAACAACCCACTACAAAGCCGCAGCTGTTTCCGGCGTTATGCGTTTATACGGGGGTAGAAAATGGAGGGTTCTACCCCGTTCCTAGCTGCCCAGCGATCTGAAAACAGTTCATTTATGGTGAACAGTATATTCAGTCTTTGTCTTAGATAGCTGGCCGTGTAAGTAAGTCTACGCAGTCCAACAATAGAGGTAACATTAGATGGTTGAATTTATCTCAGCAGCGGTATTGTCAGGTGTCATTTACGACATCTGTAAAACCCAGGCCTGGGTGACTGGCAGCGCGATCAAAAAGCGTTTGAAAGCTTGGATAGTTGACGACGTAACCGCGGAAAAAATTGCTGATGAAGTAAACCGGCTTGGCGTGAATCAAGACCAAAGTGAAGCAGTAATAGAGCGGCAAATTAGTCACTCGGAAAAACTGACCCAGTTACTAAAGGAGGTAAAACCATCCAACTCTACGACGATCAATCAGTATCACTCAGGTAGCGGCGATAATGTGGGAAGAGACAAAGTAGGTAAAGATGTCTAAGGGAGATGATGACAAAAACCCCGAGGGCTTTAACGATCTTACGCAGAAGCATTTTGGCACGGGTGATAACATTGCCCGCGACAAAATTGTTAACGCAACTGTTTCAGCTGACAGTGTAAAAGGCTCTGTTCAAGAAATTATAGCCCTATTACGCTGTCGACAGGAGGAGACAGCTCACTCTGCATTAAAAGTCTGGGAAAGCTCAGTTGGCTTAAGTCGAGAGGCCACTCAGCTTATATCCCTTACACGAATCTTTATCGACTTAGCGCGTGGTGATGATCTTGAAACGGCGCTCGCTAAGCTCAACAAAATACGTGGCAGTTGTAAAGGGGACTTCGAGAAGGACTTAGCACAATCAATTTGGATACGAATATTCGCAGCAAGAAAGTCTGAGCGATTAGCCAGTTTTCAGTGCCCCTCGAATGGAGAGATGCAGCTGACGCGAGAGGCCTATTTCGAGCTTGCTGCAAGCAAGAAATTCTTGATCTCCGAGAAAGAAAATTCGGGAGTAGATTTCCAAGAACCTGAGCTTATCGGGCTGATAAGAGGGCTGCTTCGAGTACGCGAAACTGAAGCCGCGCTAGATTTATCAAATTCATTAGCTGATTTATTCCCGAGTATAAATAGTCGGATCGTTCATGAGGCATGTAAAGTTCAAAGCTTTTTTGAACGAGATGCCAGCTTCCATTACTGGACTATGAATGAAGCTGATCGTGAAGAGTTCGAACATCTTTGCAATAATTCGCTTAAACTGATTGACGAAACTGACGGGAAAGATAAGCGTCCGCTTATTTGGGCAAGTAATTTTCTCAATTTTTCGAACGGAGAAAGGAAAGAACTTCTTCAAGTATGTCTCGATCACATAAAAGTAATTGAAAATTACCACCCTGAAATAGCTCAGTTAATTCGTGCAAACCAATCCTCAGAGTATAATGAAAAAGATGGCCTTGCCTTCCTTATTGAAAAATGCAGAAATAATAAACAGTTTCGAAACAAAAAAGTTCTGGAAATATTACAAAGTGATTATATAAGTGTTGAAGAATCCTCCGTTCTCTTAAGTGTTGCGGATAGAAAACAGGTTCGGGATTGGGTTGAGAAAGGTGGTGAAGTATCCGAAGAAAATTCCTGTATCAGAGATTTTGTACTTATCGAGCTTAGAACTCATATATGTGAAAAAGCTATCCAAGATAGAGCAAACCTGAGAAAGCTGGTCCAGGGCTTCATTTCAACCCATGAAGATTCAATTGCGCTTATCAATCCATTTCGAATCTGCGCTCTTTGTCACAATTTGATAAGGTTGGATCTAAGTTCGCTCGCGTCGAAAATATTGTCCAAGTTCATACCAGAAGGGAATCTTTGGTTATCGCCACTCATACAGTTGTATCTGGAAGCATTATTGAATGGACGTCAGTTAGAGACTCTTCATGAAACACTTCAGAAGATACCGAAAAAGCACTGGACCGAGCATACATGGCAACTATGTGCAAAACAGCATGAGTTTCTTGATGAGATCGCAGACGCTTTTTTAGCAATCGAAAACGCCCTTGAAATTAACCCATTATCAGCAAGTTTATGGGGGAATTTGGTATATCTTCACCGAAGAAGTGGCTCATCCGATGTTCAGATTGCACAGGCCCTTGCCGAGATACCAGACGATGTTTTCCATGATTTATCTGAGCCCGCGCTTCAGCTTGTAGCTGAGTGCTTCCGATGCAACCGAACCGCACAAGCTGAGTCCATTGTTGTAGATTGGTTTCTGCGTGACCCTGATGGTTCAGCTACGTTTATAACGAATCTTCAATTTTCAGTTCTTGAATTTCTTTCAGAGGAAGTTCAACTAAGTGAGTCTGTTGGAAAATGTCTCGGAGCAGCTCACTACACTTCTGACGGCCAGAATGAGGTCAAACTGATCGTTGAAGCGCCAGAATTACAGCACACGGCTTTTATCGACTCTACTAGCCCCCTCGGAAAGTCGTTGCTTGGCTCGAGTTCGGGGGATGCCTTTACTATTGGCATGAGCGAAATCTGCGTCAGAGAAATTCTGCCACCCTACGTAGCAGTGTTTCGCTTATCAGTGAAAATCCGCAGTGCTCTGAATGATGGAAGCGATTCATTTCAGACCATACAGGTTCCGACCGAACCACAGGAGTTAATTGAAACCCTTAAGAGGAAGATGTCGTATCTCAGCGCTAACGATGACCCTTTGCTCGAGAGAGAGGACATCCCATTGTTCATGAGGGGTTTTAGGTACGACGCATCTAATCCGCTCAGAGCGGTGATTGTAATCTACTCTTCCGCGAGGTATCCGAAGCCTGGTCTTCCAAATTTTGGAAGCGAGGTTGTTGATCGCGTTGTCTTGGACATCTGGTCCATAAGTTATATTTTTTTCGCCGGACTCCATGCTCAGCTTAGCCTATTGCCGATCGAAATAGTTATTACCCGTGAAACAAAAATAATTATTGAGCGATGGCTGAAAGACATTAATCGTCCAGATTACCTTTCGTTGGGAGTTTCAGAGGAGGGGGATTTGGTTCGAACTACTGCTGAGGATATCGCTACTTCAACAGATAGCTTTCAACAGTGGCTATTTAAAGTTTTAGATGATAGCACCGTTGAGCCTCCACGTTGGTCCAATTTGCCTGAAGAGATTGCTGTATGTGAAGAAGTTGTCGATTCATCGGTTCAGTCAAGTTTAGTTCTTGCTTACTCTAATAATTTGCCTTTGTTTTCAGTGGATCCTTTATTTTCCCAGCTTTTGATTCAAAAGGGAGGCTACGCGATCAATGCTTTCCAATTATCTCAAAGCTTAAGCCAGCAACTTGATGTCGGATTTGCTACATCGGGCCTCTATTCGCATTTGGAGGCTGGCCTTCCACTGCCTATTACCGAGAACGGTCTCATTAAACTTGCATTGAGTGAAGAAACTGAACATGAACAACTTTTGGTGCGAATGCTCGACAAATACCGCAGTCAGCTAATTGAAATGAACGAGGGGCGTCAGTTTATCGTTAAAGTCGCCACTGCAAACCTTCTCAGGGCAATTCGTGTTGGCGAAATACAAAGAACTGATGGGAGGCTATCCCAAAGATTTGAAAGCGGCACCCAGGCCATTTTCTACTCATGTTGCCTTGCTTCGTCACGAAGGCGCGAGAGCCTTGAAGCTGGCTGCTCTGTAGAGCAGTGTTTAGCAATGTTTCTCGCAGAGCTCTTTGTCTCTTTTAAAGATATGCCCAAAGTTATAGAGGTAATTAGACGGGAAGCAAGCCGATTTGCTAGAGGGCATTTTATGAGCGTTCCAGCAATCAATGATCAACTAAAGGAGATTGGTTCCAACAATGAGTGATTAGTTTAGATCTTAATATACTCATTTTAAATTTTGTCAAAAATTCTGAGAATTCCCGAGAAAAATTTTTCAAATTTTTCTCGTCTTTTGGTTCCAAAAAGATATGATGAGGGCCCGCTTCGCGGGAGAGGCAAGGTGTAATCATTGATGTCTTACTCTTTGCTTCTTTCTTTTTAAGTGCCTGAACTAAAACACAAATTTAGTTTATCATATGAAATGATAATAGTAAATTTATATATATTAACGATAGAGTAATTATAAAATAAGAGTTAGTCGATGTCATAAATAAAACTAAAATCATTGAAGGAGTTACGGCTGTACAATTTGTTACACAGAATTTTTTCGACCGATGATTTAAGCATGGATTCCTCAAAGCTGAGCATTTCGGATGTCGATGTGACGTTATCCGCGGGAAGAAAAGGTAATCATTGCAACGGTAGTTTTATTGACAGAAATTGTTTTTGGCTCTATCTTCATTGAGCGTCTCAATTAGACTTGTTTTGGTAACTTTTCATGCATAACCAAGCGGTCAAAAAGTTCAGCTAATACAGGTGGTTAGAGGGAGTTAAAGGGCCGAGCGTATCGAGGGTTCGAATCCCTCTCTCTCCGCCAATACTGAACCCCAGCAGAAGTGCTGGGGTTTTTTATTGTACGTGTCAAAGCCGCTTTCTGGCTTCCGCAATCACTGTATGCATTCTGCTCTGCAAGGACTGCTCGCGCCGAACGACAAGGTACAAGGTCTCACTGACGGGTTTCGTCAATTGATGGCTTTTGATGGTCTGCGGCCGATTGAAGGCCTCAACTGCGTGAGCCGGCAATACGGTAAATCCCAATCCCATGCTAACCGGTTCCAGGATCAAGCCAATCTGGTTTGAGAAGCCATTCCTTTTAAACAGATTGCTGTGCTGAAACTGTGGAAAGTTGGCGCTAAGCAGCATGTTGGCATGATGGGCACCATCAGGGTGATCGATAAAGCCTAACTGTGTTAACGCGTCCCAACTTGGCTCAGAGACATTCGCAGGTGTCACCAGAAGCAAGGGCTCATGTGCAATCGCTTGGCAGCTCACTTTCTCGAGGGTTGGGGCGCTGGTCATGAATCCAATATCGGATTTGTAGTCTGCGATCGCATTTTCAACATCCGTGTTTGGTGCGAATCGGTAGTCAATCACCAGTTCGGGGTGCTTGCTCTGCAACTCAAGAAGGTGCGGGTAAAGCTTAAGACCTATGCTTCCTGGCGACGTCAGCCTAACCAGCCCCTTGTATGGAGGATCCTCCGCTATTCGTTGATCAAGACTCGATAGCGCCTGAATGAGAGTGCGCCCTTCAGCGTAAAGGCGTTCGCCTGCATCCGTGAGTGAAAACTGCTTACCTTCCCTTAGAAGTAGCGCTACTCCTGTTTGATCTTCCAGTTTCCGTACATGCTGGCTAACGCCGGATTGAGTCATATGGAGGCGCTCAGCTGTACGAGTGAAGTGCCCTGTTTCAACCAGCGTGCAGAAACTGCGTAGCCATGTCGTGTTAATCATTACAAAGCGTACTCATTGTTATGACGAATGATAATTTTACGTAATCACTCTGCATTTGTAACCTGAAGCGAGGTTTAAACAGGAGAGCAGAGCATGAGTAACGTATATCCAAGAAACTTTTCACACATTGGGCTTTCAGTCCCCAACCTGGAAGAAGCGGTTAAATTCTATACCGAGGTGATGGGTTGGTATCTGATCATGGAACCGACTGAAATCGTCGAGGATGAAAGTGCCATTGGTGAAATGTGTACAGAAGTATTCGGGAAAGGTTGGGGGAGTTTTCGAATTGCTCATATGTCGACCGGTGACAGGATTGGGGTAGAGGTGTTCCAGTTCAGAAATCAGACTAACCCGGAAGATAACTTTGAATATTGGAAAACCGGCATTTTTCATTTCTGTGTGCAGGATCCGAATCTTGAAGAGTTAGCTGATCGGATTGTTGCGGCGGGTGGCAAGAAGAGAATGGAAAAGCCGCGGTACTACTACCCAGGCGAAAAGCCTTACCGCATGATCTATATGGAAGACCCGTTTGGTAACATTGTGGAGATTTATAGCCACAGCTACGAGCTGATATACAGCGAGGGTGCATACTGAGGCCGGCCCCGATGCTAGCATCGCCTCCAGACCAGCAACCGGTTGTTGGCAGGCATTTCGAAGTCGGATTCCAGAACCAGCCCGATCGCATCGCCGGTTCGTTTGAGGTCATCCATATCCCGAATACCCATTTCCGGGTTTCGCTGCTTCAGATGAGTATCAAACTGCCGGTTGCTGGGGCTTGTGAATTGGCCTCCGTAGTTGAAAGGCCCGTACAGGCAGAAGGCTTCGCCCGCATCGAGAATGGCAGCCACGCCCCGGAACATTGCTTCAACCTCAGGCCAGGACATGATGTGTGCTGTGTTGGCAGAGAAAACACCATTGATTGGCGGGAGTCGCCAGTCAGGCGCGCTGACATCCAGAGGCAAGGGGGTGTTGATGTTTGGCAGGTTCGCATCTTCCAGCCAAGGCATACACAGCTGAGCGTTATTTGGGTGGTCGCTGGGCTGCCACTGAAGGTGCGGAAGGTGCTGGGCAAAATGAACCGCATGCTGCCCGGTACCTGTGCCAATTTCCAATAGAATTCCAGGCTCATTGAACACAGTGGCAATCTTTTCGAGAATAACTTGTTTGTTGTTCTCGCAGGCTTGGGAGTACGGCTTTCCGTCAGTCATTGGAGGCTCTGATTGGTTGTTGGAGGTTCGAGCGTAGACAGATGTTTATATCAGGCCAGCGCCCTTCAGGACAAATACTCCCAAGGTTACGGTGACGCTTGCCATCAGTGTGGTTATTGCAATGATGTTCGCCGCCAATCGGTCGTTGCCGCCAAGCGCCTTGGCCATCACAAAGCTTGCAGCTGCTGTCGGACTCGCGAAGAACAAGAACAGTAGGCCAAGCTCGGGCCCCGAGAAACCCACCGCCCAGGCAGCGCCAGTGCACAGTGTTGGCAAGAAAACCATTTTCATCAGGGATGAACTAAATGCCGTTGAGCTGTCATTGCGCAGGGCGCTGAAGGACACGGTTGCGCCGATGCATAACAAGGCCAGTGGAAGGGTGAGCGATGCAAAGTAGTCGCCACTGGTAAGAATCCATTCTGGCAATTGCAGATCAAGCCAGGCCACAGGGATGGCGGCGAATACTGAAAGTATCAGCGGATTGCGCAGGATATCCTGAAAAATACGGTGCCATTGGGCGGATTGCCCGGGCTGATAGGCAGTGAGTACGATCACAGAAAGCGCATTGTAGGAAAGAATGACTACAGCCAATAAAATGCTACCCGCCGAAAGACCAAAGTCTCCGTAGAGGTTCGCTGCCAGTGCGAGCCCGACAATACCGCAGTTGCCCCGGAAGGCGCCCTGAACATACACACCGCGATCTTCGTGGGCAACGCGCCAGCGCGCCCATAGCCAGGCCAGGGCGAAGCTGGCGAGGGTGGCAAAAAGATAGAAAGTTAGCAGGCGCAGATTCAGTGAGGTGCTGAGATCAGCTTTTATGATGCTCAGAAACACCAGTGTTGGCAGTGTGGCCTTGAATACCAGTGCAGAAGCTGTGTGAACGAACGTATCGTCAATCCAGCCAACCCTTCGTAATCCAAGCCCGATAAACACCATGGCAAAAACCGGGAGGGTGGTTTCCAGTGTTTGTTGGAAGAGTGTGATCAAATCCATGTAAGGTGGCCGAAAAGCTGAAGAGTTGAGTGTGTATGATAGATCTGACGGAACGGTAATGAAATCACTTGCCGAAGCCCGTAAAGGGTGGGCTATAGTATGGTGCAACCGATAACATCAAAAAGGCCCAGCATGAACGCCGTTAATCCTACGCCGGAACAGCTGAAGAAGGTTCTGGCTGATACGCCCAAAGACCAGCCAGTGGTAATGCTGAACCTGCTACGGTTTCGCGACAAAGCAAGTTATGTCGATGAATCCGGTGAGCGAAGCGGTCGAGAGGCATACCAGCTTTATATGCAGGAAGCGGCTGCGTGCGTGAGCGCTGTGGGTGCCGAAGTTATCTGGTCTGGTCGTAGTGTTGGTTCTCTTATTGCACCGCCTGATGAATCCTGGGATCAAGTGCTGCTCGTGCGTTATCCGTCAATTGACGCATTTATGGCAATGATTCAAAGCTCTGAATACAAGGGTGTGGTTAAACATCGCACCGCTGCTTTGAGTGATTCGAGACTGGTTGCCAATCTGGAAGGTCAGCGCTGAGGCAATACTTCAGCCCGCGAGCCCTGAATCCAGTATGCCAGTCTGTCGTATCAGCATGTATGCCGCTGTGCCTGCAGCGATAGAAAGTAGGGCATTGCGGCGCCAGAGATGAATAATCACCACAAGCATTCCCGCCAGAATGGCATCAAGCCCGGGCACTGTGGCTGACCAATCCCCTGAACGCTGCAAAAACACAGTCGCCAGCAAAGCCATAACTGCCGCCGGTAAGTATCGCCCCAGGTGCTTGATGAGTGGATGCTCGGTATGACGTTCAAAAAACAGAAACGGTATGATTCTGGTTGCGAAGGTTGCGATTGCAGCAACAGCCACAAATGCCGCCAGATACACTGTATCAGACATGACTGTGGCCCTCCGCGATGGATTTGGTGCGCAGGTGCCGGTACTGCAGCAGTAGCACAGCAGTCACTATGGCTATAGCGCCAATTAGCTGATGCGCCGGTGGTAGCAGGATCATGGCAACACCGGCAGCTGCTGCGCCAGCCCACACCGGAAACGCATCCCCCAAGGCTTTGAACTGTTCAATTGTGAGTACGATAAATAGCGCCACAAGTGCAAACTCGATTCCTGTGCTGTCGAACGCCACGTTACGACCCAGAAGCGCCCCCAGAGTGCAGCCAATCACCCAGTAAACCTGATTGAAGGCCGTTATACGGAAATCCACGTCCAGCTCATGAAGTCTATCCTGAGTGCGCGCCCGGCTGGTGAGAAGTGAGTAGGTTTCATCGGTAAGGCCAAAAATAAGATAGAGCTTGCGCCAGCCGGCCCCTCGGAACTGCCCGAGCAGAGACAGGCCATAGAAAAGATGGCGGGCGTTGAGTACAAACATAGCGATGAATACTTCCAGCAAGCCGGCGCTCGCCGCTAACAGGCTGACCGCGAGAATCTGGCCGGCCCCAGCGTAGATTACTACGCCCATGAGCGGTGCTGCCCACCATGCATAGTCGAGCTGAGTTGTGAACAGCACCCCGAAAGCCATGCCCAATGGGAGGTAGCCGAACAGGATTGGTAGTGTGAGGCGAAAAACCAGAGAGTTCATTAGCATCCAAACATTCTGAAAGTGAAGGATGATAGAGAATCGATCCGAATTTTGAAAGTGGGTATAGTGGCCCGTACAGGAGATACTATGAATCATGAAACCGGGCACCAGTCACAATCCGATCCTCGCGAGGAAAAGTTCATTGTAGACAAGGAGTTGTTGGCCGAGGATCAGTTGCTTGGCTTGGCAGAAGAGTACTGTACTCGCTACCATGGTCTAAATGATAACGAAAACCCCTTGGCAGAACTGAGCGGCGTGCAGGCGGCAATCAAGAGGGGAGATCTGGTGGTTTGGTTTGATCCGGTAGAGAACACTGCCGGGCTTGGCGTACCGGAATGAGTGCTCAACCTCGAAGAGTATTTCGGTTTGCACCTACCCGGGGGCGACCGTAACCGGTACAATCGCGCAGTTCTTTGAAGCGGTTTGCGAGGTGAAATTTGATCAGGGTATTGGTTGTAGATGACCATGAGCTGGTTCGTTCCGGGATAACCCGGATGCTCGCGGACAATCCCGATATTGATGTTATTGGTCAATCTCCATCCGGAGAAGACGCCATAGAATTCGTGCGTAAAGAACGCCCGGATATCGTATTGATGGACATCCGGATGCCTGGCATTGGCGGCCTGGAAGCTACCAGGCGCATCCTGCGAATCGATGACTCTATTCGTGTGATCGTGGTAACCGCCTGTGCCGACGACCCTTATCCAGCTCGCGTAATGCAAAGCGGAGCCTCCGCTTACATCACCAAAGGTGCGGATATCCGGGAAATGGTTCGTGCCATTCGTATGGCCCACTCGGGCCAGCGCTATATCAGCCCCGAAATAGCTCAGAAAATGGCCCTCAAACAGCTGGGTGGCGACAAGGAAGAGGAAGGCGAGCTATCCATGTTTGATCGCCTGTCTGAGCGCGAGATGCAGATAGCCATGATGGTAGTGGACTGCCAGAAAGTGCAGGACATTTCAGACAAACTCTGCCTTAGCCCGAAAACTGTTAACAGCTATCGTTACCGGATTTTCGAAAAGCTGGAGATCTCCAGCGACGTTGAGTTGGCCCTGATGGCAGTACGGCTCGGGTTGCTCGATGCCCACAAGGTCTGATTCCACCGGTGAAAGCAGCGAGGGGTTTGACAGCAAGCACTTCCTGAAACAGCTAACCGAGCGACCTGGCGTCTACCGAATGTACGACGACGGTGGCTCGGTGCTGTATGTGGGTAAGGCCGGAAATCTGAAGAAGCGGGTCAGCAGCTATTTTCGGAAGACTGGCCTGGCGCCCAAAACGGAAGCCCTGGTCGCAAAGATTGCCTCCATTGAAGTCACTATTACCGGAAGTGAGACAGAAGCTCTACTGTTAGAGCAGAACCTGATCAAGTCTCTGCGCCCGCCATACAACATCCTGCTTCGGGATGATAAATCCTACCCCTACATTTACGTGTCTGCCCACAGTGATTATCCCTCGCTGACCTTTCGGCGTGGGCGCACCAAAAAGGGTGGAGGCACCTGGTATGGGCCGTTTCCGAGCTCGGGTGCCGTCAAGGAAAGTCTTAATGTATTGCAGAAGGTCTTCCGGATAAGATCCTGTAGTGAAAGCTATTTTCAGAACAGATCGCGCCCCTGTCTGCAGTATCAGATCAATCGATGTACGGCGCCGTGCGTTGGATATATTTCGCCAGAGGACTACCTCCAGGATATCCGCCACGCCACCATGTTTCTCGAAGGCAAGAACCCCGCCATTATTCGTGACCTGATGGATGCCATGGAAAAGGCTGCCAAAAACCTCGAGTTTGAAAAGGCCGCTGCCTACCGTGACCAGATCAATCATCTGCGTCATGTACAGGAACAGCAGTCGGTGGATGGCGAAGGCGGGGATGCGGATGTGGTTGCCATTGCGCAGGATGCCGGTGTTGTGTGTATCGTGGTCATTATTGTGCGTGGTGGCAGGGTTTTGGGAACCAAGGATTACTTTCCCCGCTATTCTCTTGAGCAATCAGAAGGCGAGTTGTTAAGTGCGTTTCTGGGCCAGTACTACTTCGGTGGCAACACGCGCCGCGAGATTCCAAAAGATGTGCTGGTTCCGGTTGATGTTGACGGCCAGGAGTTGCTCGCTCAGGCGCTTTCTGATGCAGCCAATCGGGAAACCCGCATTCGTGGTAATGTTCGCGGGGAGCGGCGGCGCTGGCTGGAGTTGGCGATGACCAATGCCCGGCAAACACTGCTTACCCATATCGCCAGCAAGGAAACCGTTTATCGTCGTTTGCTGGCCCTGCGAGACATGCTGGAGCTGGCGGAAACGCCTTCGCGGATGGAGTGTTTTGATATTAGCCACAGCCACGGCGAAAACACCGTCGCATCCTGTGTTGTTTTCGATGAGAATGGTCCCCTTAAAAGTGATTACCGACTGTATAATATCGAGGGCGTGAAGGCAGGAGACGATTACGATGCCATGCGCCAGGTTCTGACTCGACGGTACCGCCGAATGGTTGCAGGTGAGGGCAAGCGCCCGGACCTTGTGTTTATTGATGGCGGTAAGGGGCAATTGAATATTGCCCGGGAAGTATTTGATGAACTTGGGGTTTCTGATATTCCCCTTATTGGCGTGGCCAAGGGTGTTACCCGGCGCGCAGGTATGGAGCAGTTGATCGATGCGATGACCGGTGACGTGTTTCGTGTGCCTGCTGATTCACCGGCTTTGCATTTGATTCAGCACATCCGGGATGAATCTCACCGCTTCGCCATCAGCGGACACAGGGCAGGACGCGATAAAAAGCGCCGCCAGTCTACACTTGAAGGTATTGAAGGGATTGGTCCCAAAAGGCGCCGGGAGCTGATTCGTTATTTTGGTGGAATACAGGAACTTCGCAAAGCCAGTGTAGACGAGATGACCAAGGTTCAGGGCATCAGTAAATCACTGGCTGAAAACATATACGCAGCATTGCATGACGAGTAACAACCGTATGAACTTACCAAACCTGCTCACACTCTCCCGCATCATTATGATTCCGGTCTTTGTGGCGGTGTTCTATCTCCCCATGCACTGGAGTTATATGGCAAGTGCGGCGATTTTTGGGCTGGCGGCGGCAACGGACTGGCTGGATGGCTATCTGGCTCGCAAGCTTGACCAGAGCACACCGTTCGGGGCTTTTCTCGACCCGGTTGCTGATAAATTGATGGTGGCTGTGGCTCTGGCGATGTTGATTCAGGAATACTCGGCAATTCTACTGACCATTCCAGCCACTGTAATTATCTGCCGTGAAATCGTGATTTCCGCATTGCGGGAATGGATGGCTGAAATCGGCAGCCGGGCAAGTGTTGCCGTGTCTTACATCGGTAAGATTAAAACCACCGCGCAGATGGCGTCGATTGTGGGCTTGCTGGCGTTTCCCCCCGGCCAACTTCTATCCGAAATTGCCGTGGGGTTATTGTATATTGCCGCCATTTTAACGCTCTGGTCTATGGGGTTGTATATCAAAGCGGCCTGGCCAGACCTGTTCCCCGAGAAGGGTTAGCTCGGAGTCGCTTCACAGCTTGTTGCCCAGGCAATAAGCTCATCTGCAAGTTGTTCTCCTGCGTTGCCAAAGGCCAGTACTACCGCATCAATGCTCGTGTCCTCCGCGGGTGTAGACACGGTGAAGCTCCTTGAGCACAGAATCCCCTGTGAACGGTTATTAACCAGCTGCCCGTAAACCGATACGGTTACCCGAGTACTGTCTCCCTGATTGATCGCATGAAAGGCGTTAATTTCTGTAGAAAGGCTCAAGTCAGCACTGCCTGGGGCAGGATCCATGACCACATGCTGAAAGCTTGCGCTGGCTCTGAAAGCGCCTGCCAACATGTCCCTTACCAGAACCGGTACCGTATCTCGCCACCGCACTCCGCCATACACTCTGAACTCCCACGGCTGAGGTTTTGCCAGAATCCGTGAGCTGTTGTACGGGTCAGATGCTACCGGCATATCAATCCTCAGGCTTTTGGATCTGCTGATGGCGTTGCTGTCGGGTTTAAGAGGGGTTGGGAAATCCATCACTCTGGGCGCTTCAGGTACCGGGAATACCGTGCAAGCGGCCATTGAGCCAGAAATTACAAACGCGACACCCGCAGCCTTTAAACCCTTGATCGCTAAACGGCTCACTGTGATACCTCCTTGATCGTTGGGGCGCCCAAGAGAGTGCCTCTGGGGTCTTCTTCCAAACGACGGGTAAATTGGTTCAGGTTTCTAAGGGTGCCACGAAGTTCTCTCAGTGCCGGTGCTAATTCGCCCATTCCCTGGAGCCCTGAATCCAGAGCACCTTCGTTTTTCCGGGTTAGGTCGTCGATACGAACAACCGCTTCCTGAACACGGGTCATGGCTGAACCCATGCTGCTTAATACCGATTTTGTCTCGTTTTGCAGCAGGGCGTTGGCGTTATCCGAAACCTTGGATACTTTTGATGCAGCTTCAGCGGCACGTTGACTGGCATCATCCATACGTTCGAGAAGGGCCGTCAACTGTTCACGGCTGTCCAGTAAGGATTCACTCGCTTCGCGGGTGTTGCGGAAAATCGCTGTCAGGTTCTCGGTGTTTTCCTTTGAGAGCAAGGTGTTCGCGCTGGTCAGCAGTTGCTCTGCCTTTGTCAAAAGGACCTCGCCATTGGTCAGTAGGCTTTTAAACGCTGAAGGTTCGGCAGTAATCTGCGCCGGATCAGTTCGGGTGCCCGTCAACACTGGGCTATCCTTGGTGCCACCGCTGAACTGAACGCTCATGCTGCCTGCAATATTAGCCAGCACCAAGCCCGCACGGGTGTTTTTCCGTACGGGAACAGTCTGTTCAACCCGCACCAGAACTCGCACGTGGCCGGGGTTGTCCGGGTCGAGTTTCAGTTCCAGTACATCGCCCACAGCAACGCCACTGTAAAGAACCGGGTTGCCTTTGGCGAGACCGCCCACGGCCTGGTCAAACACGATTTCGTAATAGGACCATTCGCGGTCTGCAGAGGACTTGACCAGCCACAATGCGAACAATAAGGCCGCCAGCACCGCAGTGAGCGTAAAAAGCCCAATAATAAGATGGTGTGCTTTTGGTTCCATAGCCTCTTACTCCGGTAACCGTCTCGTATCTTGAGCGCGGAATGCGTAACTGGCGGCCCGCCCGCGGGGGCCCTGAAAATAATCCTGAATCCATGCATCGTCTGTTGCAGCGACGTTTTCGATGGAGTCTGCAACCAGAACCTTCTTTTGTGACAGCACTGCCACCCGATCGCAGGTTGTATACAAAGTATCCAGATCGTGGGTGACCAAAAACACAGTCAGCCCCAGAGCATCCCGAAGGGTAACGATCAGCTTGTCAAATGCTGCAGCGCCAATAGGGTCGAGCCCGGCGGTTGGTTCATCCAGAAACAGAACTTCCGGGTCCATTGCCAGCGCCCGCGCCAAGGCAGCGCGTTTGACCATGCCGCCCGAGAGTTCTGACGGGTATTTTAGGGCGGAGTCTGCTGGCAAGCCCGTAAGAGCAAGTTTCATGTGGGCAAGCTCTTCCGCATCCGGGCGGGACAAGTCGCAGTGCTCAATTAATGGCAGTGAAATATTCTGAAGCAGATTCAATGAGGTGAACAGCGCGCCTCTTTGAAACAGAACGCCAAAGCGCTGCTCGGTTTGCGAGCGTTCTGCAGCGCTCAGTTCATCGAGATCTTTCCCGAAAACCCTTATACGGCCGGCTGAAGGTTTGAGGAGGCCCACTATGCTTCTCAGGAGCACCGACTTGCCCGTTCCTGAACCGCCTACAACACCCAGGATTTCACCTTTGACGAGATCCAGATCCAGGTTTTTGTGGACTACATGACTACCAAAGCGGTTATCAAGCCCGCGCACTTCAATAACGGACGCTGGGCGAGTGTTGGCTGCGTGAATGGTCTGCTCTGCCATGGTTTACCAGCCCATTTCCATGAAGAAAAGTGCAGCCACCGCATCAAGAAGAATAACCATAAAAATCGACTGCACTACAGCAGACGTGGTGTGCACGCCAACGGACTGAGCGCTGCCGCCCACTTTGAATCCTTCAAGGCAGCCGATGGCCGCGATCAAAAAGGCAAAAATGGGCGCTTTCGACATACCTACAAGAAAGTGCTTTAGCGCAATGTCCCGCTCTACAATCGCCATGAATTGAGTTGGAGTAATGTCCAGAGCAAGAGCGCAGACCATGCCACCGCCAACAAGACCGGAGATAATGCCCACGAAGGTCAGAATCGGCAGGCTGACCATCATCGCCAGAACTCGCGGAATGACGAGCAATTCAACCGGGTCCAGCCCCAGAGTGCGGATGGCATCCAGCTCCTCGTTTACTTTCATGGCACCGATTTGTGCAGTGAAGGCGCTGGCCGTTCGGCCTGCAAGCAAAATGGCCGCAAGCAACACACCAAACTCCCGAAAAAATGAGAAGGCCACCAAATTGACCGTATAGATTGTCGCGCCAAAGTCCTTCAAAACCGTGGCACCTAAAAAGGCAACCACGGCGCCAACCAGAAAGGTGAGCAGGGCAACGATAGGTAGCGCGTTGAGGCCGGTAGCCTGAATTGCTGCGACAAACGGCGTGATACGCCAGCGTTTGGGTCGTGGCAGGATATACACCAGCATTGCGATAATCTGGCCGACAAACCCGGACAACAAGTAGGCAAGATGCCAAACGGCAGCAACTCTCTTGCCGGTTTCGGTCAGAAACTCAGCAACTGGCGTAAGACCCTCAGGCTCAGGGGATGGCTCTTCTCGCATTGCATCTGCCACTGCTTGCAGCAGTGCGCTTTGTTCCTGAGGCAGGGTTGTCGGGGTGTTACCATCCTGTTCAGTCAGCGAAATGAGGGTGTCCGGCCCAAGCAGGGTGGTCAGAAGCGATGCGCCGGCCGTATCAACTTTCCCCAGACCTTTCAGGTCTATGCGCTCAGCGGCCCACTGTTGGTCGGAATTCGCCTCAACACGCTTTTTGAGTGCTTTATAGTTGGCCAGAGTCCAGTCGCCCTGAATAACCAAGTTGCCATGTTCACTCGTCAGAGATCCTGGCTGACGGTGATTCAATGAGAGTTTTTCGTGTTCCGGGGAGCTGGCACTGATGGGCACGGGTGTCAGAATTCCAAAGGTTGGTTTATTAGCTTACTAGCTTAGAGTCTGTGAACGCTATCTGCCAGTAACTGGCGGTCTTCCTTATCATGGCTGGCGAGCACAATGAGTGTACCCCGAGCTTTCTCATCTAGCAGCAATTGTCGAAGAAGATCCCGTGCTTCGCTGTCCAGGCCCGTAAGTGGCTCATCAAGAAGCAGTATTGGCTTTTTGCGCAGCAGCGCCCGTAATAAGGCAACACGCTGTCGCTGGCCGCCAGAAAGGTCTCCGGGTAAACGCTTGCCAAAGCCTTCAAGACCAACGCTGTCCAGTCCCTGCTCGATAGCCTGCTGGTTCTCAGGTGTGAGTTTTAGCCCGGGGTGGATGCCAAGGCCGATATTCGTCTCAACATTGAGGTGTTCAAACAGGTTGTGCTCCTGGAACACGCTGGTGAATGGTCGTTGCCAGGGTGCCTGTTGGCGCAGGCTTTCATCCTGCCAAAGGATGTCGCCCGATTGTGGCTCAAGAAAACCTGCCAGCAGGTTCATCAGTGTGGATTTGCCCGATCCGCTGGCGCCGTGAATCGCAATGCATTGCCCTGGCTCCACGGTGAAATGAAAATTCCAGGGAGATTCCTGGTCCGGGTATGAAAATACCAGATTCCTTACTTCAAGCATGTTCAGGCTCCGGAACACTTCTGGGTGATTTGGTTACCAAACCGGTTTGGTGTAACGGCGATCCCAGCCTGTTAAAAACGCTAAACAGCACGAGCAAAAGTAGCACAAGCCAGAGCCCGGTGGCGGCCGCGGCATCCATTCGGTAACTGCCAAGCTGCTGATACAGCAGCACTGGCAGGGTAGGATGGCCCGGTGTGCCGAACAGCGCAATAACCCCGAAATCACCCAGCGATAAGCCTGTGCCGTAGGCCATGGCTAAAGCCAATGGCTTGCGCATTCTTGGCCAGTGCAGCCATCGCCAGCGATACCAGCCCAGCACGCCAAGCTGATCTGCTTGCTGGCGGCTGGCGGAGTCGAGGCTCCCCAGTGGGCCTTTGAGCATCTGCAATACAAAGGGCAGAGCCATCATCGCGTTGATTAGCGTAACCAGCACCAACCCTTCACTTGAACTGCCAAGGCTGGGTCGGAACAGCAGAAACAGGCCTGTGCCGAGAACCAGCGGTGGAATCATCAAAGGCAAATACGCTGCCACATCGGTTAGCTGAGTGATTGCAGGTCTCTTCGATACCGATCCCGAAGCCAGCATTAGTAGAGCAGCGCATACAGACATCAACCCGGCGGGCAGGGCGATTGCCAGGCTTCTCACTGTGGCGTCAAGTAAAGCTGGATTGACCGAGAAGCTGCCTTGCGGAAAGAAAGCGCTGCCCATACCGGGAAGGCCTCTAATTAAAATGGCCAACAGCGGCATTACCAGAAAGAGCACAAACAATCCGAGGACGGTGCCATCTGCCAAGCGCGCATGGAGGGAACTGCCTGCTTTGGTTCGGTGCGACGCAACGCGCCTGTCCGGCAGTAGAGAAGCCGTAAGCCCGCGGCGGGCTGCCAGCCACCAAAGGAACCCGCAAATAATAAGCTGAACCATGGCAAGAAGAGCAGCTTGGCCGGAATCGAATTCGAATCGCAAAGACTGGTAGATCGCAACTTCAATGGTGGTTGCCGCTGGCCCGCCGCCCAAGGTCATCACTATGGCAAAGCTGGTAAAGCACAGTGTGAATACCAGTGCCGCAACGCCAGACAAGACAGGCTTGATGGCAGGCCACTCCACCGCTCGCCAATACCACCAGCGCCCAAGCCCGAGCTGGGCGGCAACCCTGAGTTGCGATGGGGGTGCACCTTCAATTGCCTGCAACAGAATCCGTGCGGCCAGCGGCGCGTTGAAAAACACATGGGCCAACACAATGCCGTTGATGCCGTAGAGGTTCCATGATGCGCCAAGCCAGTCATGGGCAAAGCCGGTGAACCAACCTTGGCGCCCGTACACACCAACCAATCCAGATACCGCAACAATTGAAGGGAGCACCAAACTAAGCTCCATGAGGCGAAGAAGCACGGCGCGCCCGGGAAAAGCCGTTTGTCTTGCGAGGATTCTGGCAATCGGAATAGCCACAAGCAGGCTGAGTAAAACCGAAAGAAACGCCTGCCAAATCGTAAAGGTAACCACGGTGCGCAAATAGCGGCTTTGCCAGAGTTGGCTGATATCCGGTAGTGAAGCCTCCCAGATAAGGGCTGCCAGCCCCGCCACCGAAAGCAGCACCAGCGCACTGGCGATCGTAAGCCCGGGCCAGAGCTGCCACCCGGGGCGGCTGAAAGGTGCAGGCCGCCCGGGTGTCGAGTGCGAAGGTAACGCGTGTTGCTGGCGCTTAGCGAGGCTGCTCATGGGCCTTGATTACCGTGTCATGGCATCCAGCCACTCGTTCATCCATTGGCGGCGGTTATCGGTTACGGTTTTGGGGTCAAAATACAGTGCTTCTTCTGGCTGAATCAGCTTGTCGAAAACGGATGGCAATTCATCGCCCAAATCGGTAGCCGGGTACATCACGTTTTTAAGGGGAATGTGCCTTTGAAAACCCGCGCTCAGCATAAAGTCGAGAAATTCACGCCCGAGTTTTTTCTGATCGGATGAATCAACCAAGGCAGCCACTTCAACTTGCAGATAGTGACCCTCTTCGAACTGAGCGGCCTGGTATCGATCTGTTTTATCTACGGCCATGTGGTAAGCCGGGGAGGTGCTGTAGGAAAGGATCATCGGCGCTTCGCCATTCATGAACAGCGAAAAATAGCCGTCGCTCCAGCTTTTGGTTGTGGTGAGAATCTTGCCGTTGAGTTGTGCCCATTTTTCAGCCGCCTGGTCGCCGTATACATGGCGCATCCAGAGCAGCAATCCAAGGCCGGGGGTGCTGGTTCTTGGGTCCTGGATGATGATCTTCAGGTCGTCAGGGGCAGCGATCAGTGCTTCCAGACTTTTTGGTGGGTTAGGCAGCTGTTCGGTATCGTAAACGAACGCAAAGTAGCCCCAGTCGTAAGGTACAAACACCGGATCCTCCCAGTTGATAGGCAGGTTCAGGGCTGAAAGATCGGTTTCGTGGTTTGCCAGCAAGCCGGTTTGCCGGGTTGTTTCCATGGTGGCGGTGTCCAGGCCCAGCACCACATCGGCCTGAGTGCTTTTGCCCTCAAGGCGCAGGCGTTGGAGAATGTCACCACCGCTGTCCAGCACCACATAGTTGATCTGGCAGTTGCAGGTTTGCTCAAAGGCTTCTTTAACGGCTGGCCCCGGGCCCCATTCTGCGGCGAAAGAGGGGTGGGTATACACAGTAAGGATGGCTGCCTTTTGGGCGTGTGCAGGCGCAAACGCCAAAGCAAGCAGAAACAGTGCAAACGCTCGGATGAGCATGGTGGTATAACCTCCGCAACAAGTTAAGGGTGGCGATAATTGGCAGCCATGTCGCGGGTCCCACCGAGGGTGGTGAGTGCTCAATCCCTTCGCCGGCATAATCCGGATCAGGTTCCGCGGGTATGGTCTCAGCCCGGCATTTGCCCGGCACCCCGTTGAGTTGAATAAAGTGTACCATGCTGGCGGTTGGCAATGGTAAGAGGCAAGGAGAACGCAGGTGCCAAAGTTTTTACATACAGCAGATTGGCAAATGGGCCGAACCTACAGCCGGTTTGACGCCGAAGATGGCGCTGCATTGGTTGAGGCACGATATGAAGCCATCGAGCGGCTGGCGGCGCTGGCCACTGAACATCAGTGCGATGTGGTGTTGGTGGCGGGCGATGTGTTCGATGCCCAAACGGTATCTGATCGAACCATCAGGCGCGTTTTTAATGCCACCAGTGGTTTTACGGGCCCTTGGGTAATGCTGCCAGGCAACCACGATGCGGCACTTGCAGAGAGTGTATGGTCTCGGGCAAAGCGGTTGGGAGCCGTTCCACAGAACGTTTACCTTGCGCTTGAATCCGGAGTTACATCTTTGCTGGACCAGGGTATCGCTGTGCTGTCGGCGCCTCTTACCCAGCGACACACCTATGGCGACCTGACCCAGCCTTTTGCCGAAATGGAAACCGCACCTGATTTGCTCCGCATAGGTTTGGCCCACGGCAGCGTTCAAGGCTTGCTGCCGGACGAAATTGATTCAACCAACCCCATCGCCCCCGACAGAACCACCACAGCTAATTTGGATTACCTGGCCTTGGGCGACTGGCACGGCGTTAAGCAAATAAACGAGCGAACCTGGTACAGCGGCACGCCTGAACCTGAGCGTTTTCGCAATAACGATGCCGGGTATGTGCTGATTGTTGATATTGAAAGTCCGGGGGCGACACCTCAAGTGACCCGCCATGAAACCGCCCGCTATCAATGGCACCAGTGGCGGGAGACTCTATCTGTGCCATCCGATCTGGACGAACTGCTGATTCGCATAGGCCAATTGCCCGAGGCTTCGGTTCTGGACTTGAAGCTTAGCGGCACACTCACGCTGGCCGGTGACCAAAAGCTGACCGAAGCACTGTCTGTCGCAGAAGCCCGCTACCGCAGTGTTACCTGTGATCGAAGCGGCTTGCAGTTGGAGCCCACAGAAGAAGATATTGCCGATCTGCACGCAGATGGGTATCTCGGAGAAGTGGTTCAAGAGTTAAGGGAGAACCAGCAGGCGACTGAAAAGGGTGAGGAGGCTGCCGTAGTACGGGACGCGCTCGGCATTCTTGCCGGCCTGCTCAAACCAAAAGACGCGGAGGTGGCCCAATGAAACTCCAGCGTTTACGTGTTGAGCAGTTTCGCCAATTCAGGCAAGGCCTGGAGCTGGAAAGCCTGCAGCCCGGCATTAACCTGATTCACGGCCCTAATGAATCCGGTAAGAGTACCCTGGTTCGCGCCATCCGTGCCGCTTTCTTCGAGCGTTACAGATCCAAATCCGCTGAAGATCTTGCCCCTTGGGGAGATTCATCCGCTGCCCCGACCGTTGAGCTGGTATTCGAGCACAAAGGCCAGCGCTGGCAGTTGGACAAGCGTTTCCTCAAACGCCATCGCTGTGACTTGAAGGTTGATGATGCAGTGTTCAGCGGTGAAGAAGCCGAAGAAAAGCTTGCCGAGTTACTGGGCTATCAGTTCCCCAAAAAAGGCGCCAGTAAAGAGGAGCACTGGGGAATCCCCGGTTTGCTTTGGGTTGAACAGGGAACCGGGCAAAACATTGAGAACGCCGTACTGCACGCCGGTGGACACCTGAAATCCGCATTGAATAGACTGGTAGGTGAAGTCGCCACCACCGGTGGTGACGAGATTATTCAGGCCGTGGAACAGCAGCGCAAAGAACTGCTGACATCAACCGGGAGGCCAAGAGGCGACTATCTGGAGCTCGCGAATACTCGGGAGACACTGCAGCAGCAGGTATCGGACCTGAAATCACGGGTTGAGCAATACCAGGCTCAAGTGGATAGATTGGGAACTCTGGCCGCTGAACATGAACAAGCCAGTCGCGAACGGCCTTGGGAAGAGGCTCGGCGCGAGATGCAGCTCGCAGAAACAAAATACCGTGAAGTTGAGGCGCTGCAGGAGCAACAAGCTCGGGGAATCGAGTCGCAAAAGCAGATTCAACAAAACCTCTCCCTGCTTCAGCAAAGCCAGATTCACTGGCGTAACCAAAATGAACAACTTGAGTTACGCCATCAGAACTACCTGAAGGCCAAGCAACAACTGGAAAAGGAAGAGCTCGCCAGCCCTGAGTTGGTTAAGCAGGTTGAGGCTGCACGCAGCCAGTACCAGCTTGCCAATCAAACCGTGCAGCAGGCCCATCTTAGAGATAAACGGGAGCGCCTGGAGAATGACTGCGCCAGACTGAAAGCGGATCTGGCGCAACTGAAACAACGCCAGGAAGAGGCCAAAGGCATTCAGGTTTCGCTGGACTCAGCACGAAATACCAGAAAGATAAACCTAATAGATATCGGCGCATTACGAGAACTAAAGAAGAATCAACGTGAACTTGACGATGCGAATATTCGAATCCAGACCGTAGCCACCCGTGTTACCTGGAACCTGAAGCCAGGCACATCACTGGATCTGGATGGGCAGAGCGTTGAGGGGCAGGGTGAGAAGCTTCTGCTGGAGCAAGGCGTGCTGGCGATCCCAGGTATCGGTGACCTTGGCATTCAGCCCGGTGGCGCCGATCTTGCCAGCCTCCGACGACAGCTCGAGCGGTTGGCGCAATCTGTGACGCAGCAGCTCACAGAGCTGGCAGTTGAGTCTGTTGAGGCGGCGGAATTGAAGCTGACGCGACTTCAAGATGCTGAAGCACAGATACAGCGCTTTGATGCCCTTCTGAGATCCTTGGCGCCCAAAGGCGTCGACCAGCTTGGCTCTGAGCGATCTGAGATTGAGTCCGAATTGCTCGCCCGAACCACTGAGCTTGAAGCCTTGCCAGAAGCTGCAGCGTCCGCTGGTGTCGCCAAGCCGCTCAGCCAAGCAGAGGCGGAGCTAAAACAAGCGGAAGTACGATTGACGGAAGCGGAGACCGGGCAGAGGAATCAGGAAGGCCTGCTGCATAAAGCCCGCTACGTTAGCGAAACGGCAATGCGGGAATGGCAACGCATGCAGGATGAGCTGAACAGCCCAGAGCGCCAATCACAGATAGAAGGCATAGCTCGCGATATTGCTACTGCCGAAAAGCAGAACGCAGAACTCGAAGCCTCCTTGAAAGACCGTGAAACCCTTATTCGAGAAGCTCGCCCAGAGCTTTTGAAGCAAGACATAGTGCGCTACCGCGCTACTGCTGAGCACCAGGAAGCTGCCCAACAGAAGCGGGCCCTGGAACTGAGTGAAATCCGTGCAAGACTGGAAGCCTGGGGTGCCGAGGGATTAGAGGAGAAATATAACGAGCTGCTTGCTGAGTTGGAGCACGTCAACCGCCGGTATGTGGAGCTTGATCGGCGAGCAAAGGCTCTGGATCTGCTACTGAATCTGTTAACTGAAAAGCGCCAGGCGCTCACACAGCGGTTGCAGGCCCCTTTGCAGAAACATCTCGATCATTACCTGACCGTGCTGTTTCCCGAAGCCAGCCTGGAAGTTGACGAAAACCTGATGCCCGGCAAATTCAGCCGGGGCAGCGAACTAGGGCAAATGGCCGAGCTGAGCTTTGGCGCCAGGGAGCAAATGGGCCTCATCAGCCGCCTGGCCTACGCAGACCTATTGCAGGAAGCAGGGCGACCCACGCTGATCATTCTGGATGACACCCTGGTACACAGCGACGCTGGGCGCCTGGACGGCATGAAGCGTATCCTGTTTGACGCAGCTACCCGCCATCAAATACTGCTATTTACCTGCCACCCGGAAAAATGGCGGGACCTGGGCGTAGAGCCGAGAGACCTTGAGGCACTAAAAACCCAAGGAGAATCTGGTTAAAAAATGCTCGCAAACCTCCACTAAAACAAAAACTTAAAAAAAGGTATTGACGAAACCGCCGTAATCCGTAGAATACGCATCCGTTGTTGAGGCATTGCTTCAGTAGCTAAGAGCGGGAATAGCTCAGTTGGTAGAGCACAACCTTGCCAAGGTTGGGGTCGCGAGTTCGAATCTCGTTTCCCGCTCCAATTTCTTCAAGTCTCTCAATGCCAACCTGAGAGCACAAAGACTCGATTCCTTCGATCTTTTTAGGCGCGGTGGCAGAGTGGTCATGCAGCGGACTGCAACTCCGCGTACGCCGGTTCGATTCCGACCCGCGCCTCCATTATTTCCCTTTTAAATCCAGTACTTTGCAGCGTTGATCGTTTGCGGATTTTCGGATGTCGACATCATGTCGACATCATGTCGACATCCTTTTGCTCAAAAACGCTGTTTTATTTCTCTGGAAGGGCAATGGCATCCAGCGGCAACGTGGGTATTCCCAGGGCTCCGTTTATCTGTCTGAGCTGGCAGTGTAGGTTGTATCGTTCGACAGGGTCGGTCTCCTGAGACAGCTTCTTTGCTGTGGCTCGGCTCTGCTCCTGCAATATAATCAGGAACTTAAACTTGCCGTTGTCTTTAATACGGTCTTTAACCTGCTCGATCGGCTGCACCTGGTTGGCCTGCTCTTCAAGCATTCTTCGTGCATACTCTTCGACTTGGATGAAGTATTGTCTTACCTGTCGACCAACCTCAGTCCTTTCCACCATGGCCAGCTCCTTAGCCATGTTGAGCGAGATTTGATATTCAGCCCGCGCTTTACCCTTTCGAGAATCGTTCCTATTTCCCAAAAATGGGAAATAGTCCTGACCTTCAACGAATTGATACTCAGAAACTCGACGCTCGAACCATGTGGCAAAGCGGGTTTCAACTTTGAGCGCTGAGTGAAGCTCCCTGGCATCACAGAATTCTCGCGCCTGCCCATTTCGATTTTCGTGGATGATTTCCACTGCATTATTAAACGGGTTGTTGTGGTATTTGGTAGGCATAGTCATCTTAGAAGCTCCTCTTTACGGATATAAGCTGCTCACTGATCGCCCCGATATCGCTGGTGAGTCGATCCGCGACGATATCAATCAGGTTTTCCAGGTGTTCGCCGTCCACCTGGTCGTTGTCGACCACGAAGTGAAGCCCAGCGGCGAAGCCGTGGAGGGCACCGATTCGGCGTTCCAGGTCTTCAATCTTGTTGCACAGGGAAAGGAAAGTGCTGGCAGGGATAGTGATGTTCTGGTCCATGGTGGACTCCTTCGATTTCTTGCTACAGAAATGTGCCCAAATAGGGCGGCCGGGAGGGTAGCAACGGCTCGAAGAGACCGCCTTGCCTATTCCCCTTTCGGGTATTTTATTCGGCAAGACTCCCGGCCATAAACTGGCAGGGGTGCGCCTTATTTCAGGCACAAAAAAACCGCGAAACTGTCGGGTGCGGCTTACCGCTTCGAACGAGGTTGCTACGCCTCTTGAAGCGAACACTAGCCGCAGCCCGGTTAACTGTCAACGATTCCGGCTTCCTTCTTAATAGATTTCAGCGTAGACCTGCTCCGCTCCGGCGGCGTAATCAGGCGGTAGTGCCGGCGCATTGCCTCGGTCTGGTGGCCACCCTTGTTGTTTTCGCCCTGGGAAACGAACTCGTCTGTTAATCCCTTCTTTCTGAGGTCCCGGAGCTGGTATTGGCCGCTGTAGCCGGCATCCTTGCAGGCCTGTGCCCAGGAACCCTGCATGAAGCGATGTTTCACCGGTTGGTGCCGGCTGCGCATGTCGAAATAGGATGGGTACACCATCAGGTAAGGGGAGATGATGCCCTGCTGTCGCTTAAAGGTCCTGAACCAGTCCACCAGGTGGCGTAAGTCTTCGTTCATTTCGAGGATGATGGCTACGCCCGTTTTGTGCCTGGCAAAGTGGATCTCGCCCATTGGGCCTTGGTCATCGTGGATCTGGTCTTCTCGTAGCCCGAAAACATCAATCGGCTGCTGGCTCATCATATAGATCATGTCGCAGATCTTGGCGCGCCAGGTACCATCGTGGGTTTGGCGCTGCAGTTTGTGCTTGAGCAGGTGGGCTGATATCTCGGCATAGGCATCGTCTGGAATGAGCACTTCCCGCTTGGGCTCTGTCGCTTTTTTTACGTCCGGCATGGGGTTTCTGTCGATCAGTCCGGCCTCGACGGCATTGCTGAAAACACGAGAAAGAGTATTTCGGAGTCCGTTATAGTGAACAGGCTTGGTGTTCCAGGGGGACAGTAAGCGTCGAACCTTTCTCAGGATAGCTGGGTCAGCCAAGGTAAAATGGGAATGTTCGCTGGCTTCCAGCTGCTGCGCGTCGTTCGCGTAATCCCGGCGAGTTGGTATGGCGATTGGTCGGCCACGGTTGCGGCCGCGCTCACTGAGAACGTGGCAATCAGCCCACTCCACCCGGCCATTTACCACGCGATGACCCAGAACTTCAGTGCGCCAGCGCTTCAAGTATTGCCGCATGGTTGTGCGGTTTGCCGACTGGTGGGGTCGGGCAGCGGCCATATTGCCAGCCATCAGCTGCGTGTCGAAGTCTGTTGATGATTGCTCCCACATTTGCTGGAGCATGGCCCAACGGCGAATGGCTATTTGCCTGTCTCTGGTTTGGAGGCTGCCTTGCTTGCGGGTAACAGGATGGCGCACATGAAACACGCCATCCCGAGAATTGATGTAAAGGCCAGGGTAGCGGGAAAGCCACTCCTGGCCGGGTTTTCTGCGTGGTGGGGCCATGTTATTGCAACTGTTCTGCCAAATCCTGAATTAATCCTAGCTCCTGAGGGCTCTCCGGCATACCCCTGATTCGCCGCTCCATGGTCTCGAAGTAAGTATCAAGATCGATTCGCCAGCGCCTGCCATCGCGGAACGCGCCCGGGATTTCCGGGCAGCGCCTGCGAATGGTGGCCAGCGAAGGCGGCTCATTGTCGTCGCAATAGACCACCTCGATGAAGGTCTGAATGGAGACCGGTCTCACTGGTTCGCTACCTCCCGCCGATCCTGCCGGCTTTTCCACCGCTGGAAGTGTGACTTTATCTGCCGGAACTTGGTGGCGGCCCGGACGTTATGATCCAGCTCCGCACGGCTGCTGATCTGGCAGGCGGTGGTGATCAGGTCCCGGGCATCCTCTTCGGTGTGGGTTCCGTCCGGAATCTCGACGTTGCCCTTCACGCTCTGGGCTCGGTCGAGATAGAGCCGGAACGCTGGGTCCTGACAGAGCATGGCTGCCGATCGGGCCAGGTGGCCGCCTTTGACGTTATCCACACGGGCCTCCCTCGCATTCTTCCGGCTGGTCTACGACCATGATGTAATCGACACCATAGCCCGCGAATCCGGAAACAGTGGCCACTCCAAGTGTGGCGCCGGCGGCGAACCAGAAGCCGATGCCAAAAGCCATGGCTGCGGCGTTGATCAGTTTCTTAAACTCAGTCATCGCCGGAGCCCTCCTCGAAGCCCCAAGGGTCATCACTGGAAAGCTCGTTATCAATGCGCTCTTTGAGCTGCGCGATCTTGTCCCTGACTGATTCTGCGCTATCTTCAAAACCGGTCAGACACTCCCTGCCTTCATCGTTGAACACGCTGTAATAGAGCGTCGACCAACCACCCATGCATTTTTCCCGGCTCACATCGATTTCATGGCCCTTGTATTTGACTTTCATGATTCCTCCTGAGCCGTGGGGTATTGGCGGTGGGCCTCGATGGCATTGCTGAATGTCTTCTTGAGAACGTCCAGCCGTACGCGATCAAAGCCTTGATCCTGAAGCGCCTGGCACCGCTTCACCGCCCATTCCAGCGTTGGCATCCATGCATCATCCTCCGGCACACCTTGCTGGGTGCCCCTTGTGCCGGACGCCATCAAAGCTTGATATGCCCCTTGCAACTCAAGAACAGACTTAAACTCTGTTTCCCGAAGATATTTTTTAATCCATTCCGGCGTATCATCTGCGATTTCGATGTGATCAGAACCCTGACCACTCTGAGCGAGAGCGGCTTGCAGTTCCTGGTACGCAGCTCTGGCAGCCTGCTCACTGCTCTGAAAAGTCGCTCTCCAGCTTTCGTAACTCACGCCTTTTCCTCCTGTTCCGAAGGTTCGTTGAAGCCGCATTCACCGCACCAAAAGATTTCACAGAGTGGATCCTCTGGCTTTGCTTCGTTCATCACGGATCCACATTCAGGGCATGCTGGCAATACTGTCGGCTCGCCGAACTCCTGCTCAGTCTGTTCTTTTGGAGTGGTTGGTTTTGGAACCTCGAAACCGAATGAGTACCGGCAGATTCCTTTCTCGAATGCTTCCGCCATTGCCTCGCGGGTTGGGAACTCCAGGACAAGCCCGTATTGAACGGTCTCTTTGTTCCCGGGCTCATCTTCGTCATAGAGATCGATCATGCCGGCGCATTTAAGGCGAGTTTTCGGTATATCGTCCTTAATGCTGGCAGTTAGAAGTCGATTCGCGTCACCGAGCATTGCCTTGATATACCCGCGGTCATACTCATCGGTGGCGTTCCGTCTGAGGTTTTCTAAGCCGTTGATCAGGGACTCTACAATCTTTTGATTATCCATTGGACTTCTCCTCGAGCGCCTTCTTCCGCTTCTGATCGATGAACTCCTGGCGCCAGTCCAGCGCTTTCTCGCAGGCTTGTTCGTAGGTCTCGGCATAGATCCACTTCATGCTGTAGTAGCCCCAGGACAGGCGGTGTGAATCAGCTTTGATGTCCTGAGGTACCGGAGTGGCGAACTTGACCAGGTAACCGAATTTCCGGTGATCAGTAAGGTGCTCGAAGATCAGCCCTTCGTCATCGAGGTCGTATGGCGGCTCGATTCCGATCTCCTCCCAGATCCGGTCTGGCTCGTCCTTCATGAACGCTTCCCGGGCAATGTCCGGCCATGCGTCCTGAGCGAGCATGGTAGGGATGTGGATGATGGCCTCAGCACGGAGGTTGTTCTCAAACATCATGTCGATCATTGATTCTTTCAAACCTTATCCTCCCCAATGCGTTCAACAGTGATTCGATATTCCGGTGTTCCATCCGCTCTGCTGATTTCAACTGGATGGCCGAACTTCAAGGCATGCTCAGCAACTGCAACCAATGCTTCCACCGTCACGTCTCTTTTATTGGCAGCCCAGGTACGGCCATTTTTCAGCACGGCGCCGGCATAGATTGTTCCGGTTAGTGGGCTTGCGGCCACATGGATGTACTTCACGCTGCGTTCTCCTGTTCCAAAACTCGCTTCCTGTCTTCCAGATACTCCCGGTTAACCTGCTGCCACCGGTCGTATCGCTCCTGGCTGAAGCCCGGGCCGGCCATTCGGCGTATCAGTTTTTCATCGTTGGTTGCCTGGCGAATGATCCCCTCCGGCGCGTAGTGGTAGTGCCAAAGCTCCATCGGGTCTTCGGGCCTTTTGCCGGACCAGGTCTGGCAGATCCAGCCCATGTCGTACACCTGGCTGGTGCGTTGGGCGGCCAGGGTGTCTGCCCGGAGCTCGTGGTATGCGTTGGACACCTGCTGAATGTTGCGGCTGGGCAGGTCGATCAGACGGCTTTCCATCCATTCGGCACCATCGGGAGCGCGGCACAAGGCGCGCACTCCTATGAACCAGTTCCGTGGCCGCTTCACCAGCTGCTGTGCAAGGTCGTGTGGCAGCACTGTCCAGCCGAACGGGGTTCGGTTTTCGGCGGTGGTGTATGCCTGGCCGTTATCGGGGCTGGCCAAACCTTCCCAAGTCCACACGCGGGAGTTAGCGAACAGGCGCTGGTCTCTGGCCAGCGCGCTGTGGGGCTTTCGATGATTACGCTTTTGCGCCATCTCGGGCCTCCAGGTTCTTTAGTGCTTTGCGGGCGTGTTTGGCTGCCAGCTTACGTAGGGTTTTGTGTTCTTCCTGGTTGCAGCCGGAGATGCACCACCAATTGAAGATCGCGGCCACACGCTCCAGGCAATCAACCGGGCGGCGCTCTGCGCTGTTAGCGAGGTTGATATCCGCTTCGGCTACGGACTGGCTGAATTCAGATGGCCGCTCGATGCTCATGCGGCCTCCTTTTTGATCTCTGCTTCGATCCGCTTCCCGGCTGTGATGAGGTGGTCCAGATAACGAATAAACAGCTCGATTTTCTCCATCTGTTCACTGTAGAAATCTTTGCATTCGTCCAAATCATCGTTGTCCCAGAACTTCAGCTTGATATCCAAAACTCCAAGCGGTTCCGGGCGCTCAACACCCTCCCGGTGAACCGTGTTTGCGGGCATTATCTTCACATTCATATTTTCAACATGTGGATGCATGTAAATGAAAGCCTGCACAAGCTTACGGCGATTCAGAATCATGCATTGAAGCGTTACTTCCTCCGCAGCCAGGTACAGGTCATCAATCATTTCTGTTTTTGATAGCGTCAGCTTTGTCATCGTTATTTCCTTACTTTCCGAAGGATTTGTTGTGGTGTTCCAGTGCCTGCTGGCAGTCCACACAGGTGGCGCAGCCGGGCAGGGCTTCCCGCCGTTTGGCGGGGATTTCTTCGCCGCACTCTTCGCAGTCCGGGTCGGTGCCCACTCGCGCGGGCTGGTTTTGGTGTTTTGCCAGGGCCATTTCCAGCTCTCTTTCTATGTACTCACCGGCAACGTCTGCTTTGTCAGCCATGGTTCAAGTGCTCCACAACGTCAGCTTTCAGATCGTTGGCTGGCACCAAGCGCACCAGTCCGGCTTCCATGCAGGCGGCCGCTTCTTCGATTGAGTCGAAAATCAGAACCATGGCCACGCGGTGGTGGCAGCGGCCGTGGTCTTCGTTGATCACGGTCAGCTCGCCAACATCGTGCAAGCGGGCTTGCGGGGCGTCGGGTGTGTTGATTGCTTGTTGCATACTGCTCTCCTGATTTTTAAGAATGGGTTACCCCAGTCCTATCACGTGATTTCAAAGTGCAACCCCTGGGGGCCTAGTTAACCCAGCCAGTTGCGGGCCGGCCCACTTCTGGCCGGTACCGGGATAAGCCCAGCTTTCGGCTTACGGCATTCAGCCCATTGGCAGTGATCACCGTGCGCCCGTAGTGGCAGTAGCCCGTTACAGGGTGTCGGTACATGCGGGTGATGACTCTGAACACGCCGCGGCCACGCCAACGACCCGTGGGCAGGTTGTCCTGGCCCAGCATTCCTTCCTCGCGCAGGCGGCGAATCAGGCTGTTACGGCCCATATTCAGAAGTGCGGCGGCTTGGTCGAACGTGTATTCCACGGCGTATTCCTCCTTACAGCTCTTTCTCAAAAATCCAGCAACGCACCGACTTGGCGGCCACTACATTGGCGTCCATCCGGAGCCTGGAATTGACGGTGCGGCTGGGTTCGACGAACTTGCGGCCGCGTGATGTTTTGAGGTGGCGCTTCAGTTCGCTGATGGGCGGTATGCGCAGCTTGTTCTCTGCACACACATGCTCGAAGTGCTTCAGGTTGACGGCGATCAGCTGGCCATCGATGCCGTAATGGTTCAGCGTTGGTGTTCCGCTCAGGCCCTCGATGTAATCGAACGCTTCCCAGAACTCCTGAACCATGGGGTGGTCAGCATTCACGGCGCTCTGGCGCTCTTGCGCCATCTTCTGGACGAGCTCCCGGGCTGGTTCCAGAAAGGATTCAGGCAGAAGCTTCAATCCTTCCGGGCCAAGGCAGTCCACCAGGGACATCATCTGGCCGTGATTTTTGGCAATCCGGTGAATGCGAATGTCGGGGAGTTCAGCCAGGGCACGCTCATAGATCGGAGACCGGTCTTTAACCAGCTTCATGATCTTGTTTTCGTTGGTGGTGGCTTGCAGCACGAACCCGCTCACCGACTCCATGGGTGTGCGTTCGAGGCGTTCAGCCAAAGCCTTGGTGATTTCGCTGTGGCCTTCGCGGGTAATCTTCAGGTGCACTATCCGCTGAAGTACTGCATCGCTGGCGTTCACATCGGCGTTCTGGCTGATCACAATCGCGCCGCGAAACGGCGGCTCATACGTGTCGTTGCCGTTGTTTTTGTGACCCCGGCTGCGCACGCTCCGGCCGTTGTAAGCGGTTTTCAGTTCATCCCAATCGAACTGGCGCTGCTTGGCCCCGGAATCCTGATCTCGGTCGGACTCAATGAGCACCACCGGCAGGTTGGATACCTGGGCAAAGTTCCGCGCCCGGGCGGCAAGGGTGGCTTTGCTGGGGTCAAAGCCTTCGTAATCCTGACGGCCAACCAGCTTCCAGAGGAATTCAATCAGGGTGGATTTACCAGAACCTGCCTCGCCGACGATTTCCACAAACGGGAACGACTTGTGCTCCTTCCGGATCTGCTCGGCAAACAGCGTGCCCAGCCAGAAGGCGAGGGCCACGATACCTTTCGGCCCGAAACAGTTGGCCAGGTCTTGAGCCCAGCCCCGCTGATAGTCCGCGGCGTTTTTATTGATGTTCAGAGACACCGATTCAGACAGCGTTTTAACGCTCATGCGACCGATGTCGTAATAGTCTTCGTTGTTGAGCTCGTGTGTTTGCCCAGCGTGTACCGCAAGCTCTGGGAATACCCAGGTTTCGTGTTCCTTGCTGTAGCCAATAAAGTCGATGGTTTCGACAGTCTTGATGCCGCTGATCTGTTGCTTCAGTAGGCGATCAAGCTGGTGGCTGGAACCCGTCCACACAGCACCAGGTGCAATGCCCAGTAACCGCTTTTTGAATTCCGACGCGCTGGCCAGCTGGCCGCCACTGAACGTGTTCTTTACGGGGCGGCCATCGTGGGGAAAGTCCACGCGGTAGTAGTACCAGCTTTCGTCTGTGATCTTGTTCGCCAGGTAGTACAGGGCGCTGGGGTAGCAGTTGGCGATCTCCACCACAGCGTTGCACTGTTCCAATGCTTTGGTGGTGATCTGTTTGTCTGTCAGCGGCTCGTCGCTTTCCTCGAGGTCGCGGCAGGCCTTGTGGAATTCCTCCATGTTCAACTTGAACCAGAACAGGCGGTTGTTGAAGCCGAAGGGAAATTCGTTGCGCCCGGTGTGGCTGTAAATCCGGTTTGCTTTCTCGCTGGCACTGCGGGCAATGACCAGGTCGCCCTGGTACAGAAATTCTTTTGTGGTTGGCTCGCCATGCTCGTTGATCAGTTCACCGCGCTGCCAAGCGTCGTTCCAGTCGCGCTTGCTCTTGCCTTCCTGTGAGATAACTGCAGCGCCAACTTTCCATCCGTCCGCCCGGGCGATGTTGGCGAACTTGCGGATGTACTTCACGCCGGCGTTATCGCCGTCCATAGCCCAGATGATGCGCGGGGCTTGCTCACCGGCTTCGTCGCGAGCCTTTTGCAATTCGGATAAGAAGCGCTCTGGATAGTTGTTGCAGCTGAAAGCGGCAACCGCCGGAATGCCTGAGTGGTAAAGGGCAATCGCATCGAATATGCCCTCTACAACCCAGAGTTCTTTGCCCTGAGCGAGATCCAACCCGGGCGGTACCCACGCCAGCCCCTTGAAGTTTGCGCCACGGTTGAAGTGGGCTTTCTTCTTGCCAAACCGCTGGGGCTTATCAATCAGGCGCTCCCAGTAGTCCCGATCGTTGATTGGGAAACGCACGGTGGCGCTGCTGATGTTGCGCTCGTAATCCCAATAGGTTTCCTGGCTGTACCAGCCTTTAACCGTTGCCAGATCAAAACCGCGACCATGGGCCATGTAGGCGTCTGCAACTTCGGTACCAGTGGATTTCTCTCCCGGCTTTAGGTCTTTTCGGGCGTAGCGCTCTGTCCAGCTGTCGAACAGGTCCGGGAACAGCTCCTTAACATGGTGCTGATCACCGCACTTGCTCTCACGGCCGCACTTAACCATCCATGGGCTCTCTGTGCCCACGAAGGCCTCGCGCTTACCGCAGGACGGGCAGCGAAGGCGGCGCAGGAAAGCGCCACGTTCTACACCGTCAAAGTCGCTTTGGAGCCTGAGCAGGATGTCGGCCCGTAGTTGGTCTTGCATTCGGAAAGCTCCGGATCAGGCGTTGATGGCGATTGGGTTTACTGCCTGGTCACGCAGTTGCAGCAATTCGCGTACAGAAAAAATAGAGGTGCGGCCGGTAGCTGTGTCGTGAATCACCACGGAGTTACCGGTTGTTCGGCTCACATCGATGTAAGCGCTCTTAGCGCCCGCGGCTTCCAGGTCATACCAGGCGGCTGTCACTTTCAGCACGGCCTGTCGCCGGGAACAGCCAAACTCTTCCATCAGGCTGTCTGTGGTCATTTCGACGCATTGGGCGCCGCTGATGTTGTTTTTCCGCAGGGCGATCAACTGTGAGTAGGCGGCGTCAGTCATGTTTTTTTGAATAGCGTTCATTTCACGGTGTCCTTCTTTTTGAGTGAGAACCTTTCATGAGCCAGCTGCATTTCCTGCTGGCACTGCTCGCGCACTTCCGGCGCAAGCGGTATTTCCCGGACATTGCCTTCTGGGTCCAGGGACAGGCGATCGGTGTGCGTCAAAAACACCACGCCCTTGTATCCGCAGTGCTCGGTGTCCTGACAGAACACGTAAAGCTGTCGTTGGGCTGAAATCATCTGAACGCTGGTGCGAACACGGCACACACCAACGCAGTGGGGACAAAGAATCTTGAGGAACGAGTTCCGAACCCCGGCCTGCAGCTTCTGTTGGCTGTCTGGGTCAGGAGCTTTCGGGTTCATTGCCTGGAGCACTGGGCCGTAAGACAACTCAACGGAACCGCGATACCCGCATTCAATGTTCCGGCACTGAACGAACGCATCTTTGCCTCTTTGCTGAATGCTTCTGCTGGACTGGATCGAGCAGGATTCGCCGCATGCTGGGCAACCAATGGTCAGGTAGTTGCGTGTTATCTGGTTGAGCTTCACTTTCGTGGCCCTCCTACGGCGTGAAGTGCCCGGTTTCTGCCGGTTAGCTTCAGGCTCGCGCCTCGCATGCGTTGTTTGATTAGCCATTCAGCGGCCTGATCCATGGTTTCCAGGCCTTGTTGCTCCCGAACGGTGTTCAGCAGTTGGGCCTGTTGTTCTGTTAGTTCCAGGGTTAGTTCGGGCATCTTTTGAGGGCCTCAAATGGTGCGAATGTGGGCCTCGGAAAGTGGCGCGCCACCGGCCATGCTTTGAGTTGTGGGCAGAAGGGCTGCTTCCGCTTGGGCGATCAGCATCTGCCGCAACAAGCTGGCTCGATCAGTTCCGGTGTAATCCACCAGAGCGTTGATCACGGCGGCCTCGTAGTCGTCCAGATTGAGGCTTACACGGTGTTTGCGGATTCGTTTCGGGTCCTGATACATCGGGCTACTCCTTCAGGGCGTCAGGCAGATTGGTTGCGCTGGTATTCGTTAAGGCCACGCAGGAAGAAGATGCGGGCCTGGGATGCCATGGAGCGCCCCTCTGCCGAAGCTGCTTGCTCGAGGGCACCGCGTTCTTCGGTGAGTAGGCGAAGCGCGATGGGCTTCGCAGTTAGCACACCCACGGGGGCGCGGTGGCTGGAGTTGGGTTTTTTTGCACCTTGCATGGTGTATCCTCTGTGTAACGCTGAATTACACAGAATGATAGACGTCATACGGTTAATCATGCAACAGAATGACTGATGATAATTAACTATGGAAAACCACATGACCGATAGAAGTCGTTTAGGTGATCTGATAATTAACAGGATGAAAGATGTGCTCGGCGTGGCGATGGATAAGGATGTCGCTGAGCATTTCGGGATTAAACAGGCGAGTGTTACAAATTGGCGAAAGCGCGGAACAATTCCGATTGACCAATGCATTCAGCTGCGCCAAGAAAAAGGCGTCAGTCTTGACTGGCTTCTATTGGGCCTGGGCGAAGGTGAGGTTGATGCAGAGTATGTGTCCCAGACGGGTGACCCCTTCTACACCGAAGTACCCCTATACGATGTTGAAGCCAGTGCGGGGAATGGTGCTTTCTTTGACCAGGAACAGATAGCCAGTCACCTAAAGTTCCGAAACGATTGGTTGACCCGTGAAGGGTTGCATGCAAAAGACTTGGTGGCCGTTCGCGTTTCCGGCGATTCCATGGACGGCACGCTCTCCAACGGCGATACCGTTGTGATTGATCGCTCCAAGAAAAAGCCGGATGGCGTGTTTGCGGTTCGGATGGGTGATGCTCTGAGGATCAAGCGCCTTCAAAAAATGACCGACGGAAGCCTTCGTGTTTTCAGTGATAACGCAATGTACCAACCCGAGACAATCCATCCGGAGAATATGAGCCAGATAGAAATTATCGGGCAGTGTTATTGGCGGGCTGGCAGGGTTTTTTAAGGAAGTTGTAGATTAGGGAGGTAGGCAATGGATCTGATAGTTGTGCTTCTTATGCTGGTTTTTATCGCCATGAGCTGGCGCTTGATATGCCGGTTCTGGATTGGTCGTGGCGGTAAAAGGTGGGTTGGGCATGCGCTTGGCTTCATCTTTGGGCCTCTCATTGGCATATTTGCGTCCTTGCCAGTGGTGCCAGGTAGTGAAAGCCCAGCCACAACCGGTAACCTGATTGCCGGCCTGATCATACTCGCGGGTTTCGTGTTCCTAGAGTACAGAGCAAGTAGATCAGCATTGGTGCCAGCAACGGTTAAGCGTTCTAAGCGCGCCGTGAATAAGGAGCCCAGCCAAAGTCGTGAAGATCCTGCAGCTTCCTCCGCAACCGCAACCACCTCAGAGCTTTCCTTCTCCCTTAGAGATACAGCTGAGCTGATTCTTGCGGATGACATGGTTGATCAGCGTGAGGCTGAGCTGCTGCTAAAATTGCTCGATAAACAGGACATTATAAGGTTTGACCCAACCTGTAGAGCTCTGCACCAGGTATTGATTGCCAGCTTGGAAGATGGCGTTCTGGACAATGACGAGGCGGAGGAAATTAAAGCTCTGCTGAGTGAGATCTGCGATCGCCCGATTGCTCGTCCAGAGAAACCTTCGGTCAAGAAATCCAAACCCAGCAAACAGCCAGCTGCCACCAAGAAAAAAACTGCGCCACCAAAAAAACGTGCTCCAAGGGTAGCGAGGGAAAAGAGCCGGGCTCCACAGCCAGATGACATCTTGGCCTTTATGTATACCGACTCCAAAGGCGATAGCTCCGATCGTGAAATTCTATACCGCAGTGCCTCGCAAAAAGGCGGGGTGACCTACGTGAAAGGTATCTGCCAAACGCGGAAAGCTTTCCGCACATTTCGCGCTGATCGGATTGAAATGCTTTGCTTTGTTGATACGGGTGAACTGGTAGATAGCTTCGGGCGTTGAGTCTGGAATCCACGGTTTTCGTCGGATCGCAGGCAGGCCTGGAGTGTTTTGTATGCATTGGAGCAATAATGAAAAATAATATAGAAGTCCTTCACCAGAGCAGACTGGCCAACGTTTTCAATGTGGTAGGCGAGGGGAAAACTGCGGTTACCCTGCTGACTAGCGTTATTTGGAATGATGGTAAACCTCGCAGAACCTATCTCAAGATGTTCTCAAAGTCGCTGGCTCTTGGGGTGCTGAATGAGATCACTGGTTATCTACTGGGAAAATCCTGTGACCTTCCTTTGCCTTCCCACGCAGGAATTATCCAACTACCTGGTGGTTTGCTTAAAAATCAAGATGAATTCCTGCCAGTCGCATTTGTGATAAGTGAGGCCCCAGGCCGCACACCCACGACGATCTGCCAGATAACCGATCCGATCACTCACACGCAGCTTGACTCCGTGATGAATATGATTCGTGATTGGCCGAAATTGAATGACACGGTGGCGTTCGACGACTGGACTGCAAACACAGACAGGAATCTTCAGAACATCGTGGTAGATGGCCCCGGGAGAATATTCCTTATCGACCATTCCAATTTGCCGATAAGCCCAACCTGGTCAGCCGCAGATTTGGATGCCGGCGCTGAATACCGAAATGTTCTAGCCGTGATACTGAAGATTGGCCAGAATGGTACGTTGCCGCAAAAGCGCGCCATTGCCGTAGCTGCAAGCCAGCATACCGATGCCTATAATGGCGTTTTTGATGAGCTAAAGTATTGGTGGGATAAATTTCTTTCGGGTGACCCATCCAGGCGCAAGGCTCTTGAAGATTTCCTTCGTATTAGAGCGGATGAAGGGCACAATCGAATCAGTTCAAATTTTTACCTCATGGCGGTGTAACGATGAACGGCCTCGAAGAACTCTTTGAAAAAGCTGCCGCAAAATCTGGTATCCAGGGAAAATGGTTTGCAGCTCGCTGGCAGCCCGACATTGCAACCGGAGAAGTCTTAAACATTGGTGTTGGTTTTGTTTCTAATGATGGCGAGCTGACACTTCGACTTCTCAATGAATTCGGACGTCTTGAGTGCCTGTTCGACAGCAATAATGCTGCGTTTCATGCTGAGCTTGCTTGTCAGATCGTGGAAGAATGCATGCGAGCAGACCCACAACGAAGGGGAAATCTTCTCGCCGGGGTGACCATAGAGGAACAGGGATTCGCCCAGGGTTCGGACAACGAAGGCATAATCGGGCGCCTGTACTCAGAAGTTGTGACCCTCGGTAGGGCTCGACCAACCAAAGGGAAAAAGAAGCCGTTTGTTCCGGTGTCCCGGGACTACGCTTACGAAAACCTAAGAAAGCAGTTAAAAAAACGACTCAATCTGGATTACGAAAAGCATGTTCCGAAAGACCCCTTCAGAGAAGTAAACGATGAATTTGGCCGCGATCGGCTTTACCTTCCTTTTCAGAGGGAGCACGGTGTCGCAACACTGGCATCAGCTGCGTATGCAGACCCTTGGCGTGTTAAAAGCCACCTTTGGGAAGGGTTTAGATCGGTAGAAACTGCCTTGAAAAATGGCTTGAGCGACGAGGGCGCTCTTTTTGTGGTCATGCCTGGAGAAGGTCTCTCAACGGATGTTTTCAAAACTCTGGAGCACCAATTTGAAGAGTTTTATGCCTTCGTGAAGCGGCATGATATTCAGATTGAATCCCATGAGCACCTTATCGAACTCGGAGAGTCAATTTCTAATTGGTGTCAGGCAGAAGCGGCCTAATTCTGTTGCGTTTCCGCATCGATACTGGTGACCAGACCACTATCACTCAAACTGTGACTCGCGCGCGTAACTACCCAATCCCGGCTGTTGATTTGCGGCTTTAGCCCGAAAACCTTCAGCCGGTATTCTGGCCCCACCTCTGGCCGCCCCTTGGCCAACGTGATACCAAACTCGGCTTCACCCCGCTGGGAACGCTTCAGGTCTGCCCAGGCCGCAGCTTCTGCCTCTGCAACATTCGGGAATGTTCCCCTCAGTCGCTTAACGCGCTCGTTTGTGCCGGCGAGCACCTGCACCTGCTGCCCCAGATCCAGATCATCGTAGAACGCGATTACACCGGTGTAGCCTTCACGATCGGTTTCCCTGTAGCTGTACTGATCGCCATCTGCCGGTGAGATAGTGATGGTGGGGAGTGGGGTACCGCTGACGGTCTCTGCCTCGCCACGGGGTGTGAACAGCAACCGGCCAGATTTTACGGCGGCGATTGCATCGTGCTTTTGGCCCAGGCGGCTGAGAAAGTTGAGGTCGGACTCGTCGGTTTGGTCCAGGTGCTCGATGGTGGTGGAGGCAAGGCGATCCTTTACCACCGCTTCCAGTTCGTTGTTTGCCGCGATGGTTTTCACTATGTCGCCAATGGTGGTCTGGTGCCAGCTGCGAGTTTGCCGGGTGGGCAGTTGCTTGCCCATATCGGCACTTCGGGCGGTGATGTTGATTTGGTCCGGTGGCCCGGCAAAGCTGGCTTCGTCGACGATGAACAGCCCTTTCTCTACCAGTGGTTGCCCGCGCCAGCCAATAGCCAGCTGAATCTCTGCGCCCTTGGGTGGGATTTCCACGGCGCTATCGTGGTCGCTGATGGTGATGCTGAGGGTGTCTGCCTCGTCACCCGGGGTTTCATCCAGGGTAAGGTCGATCAGCCGCCCGTTTATGGTGGGTGTGATGTTGGTTCCGTTAACGACCAGACGGTACGCGGGTGCCAGGTGCTGCATTAGGCAATCATGCCTCCGCCGTTATTGCTTCGCCGTGGTGAATACAGGCCCAATCCTACGGCGGCATCCCGGCTGGTTGCCGCGCGATCGCGCAATGATTGGAAGTCTGAATCGTCCACGCGCACCAGCTGGATGGTGAAGTCGATCTTGCGGGGCACGCCATCGCTGAAGAATACGCTGTTGGTTTCCTGCACGTCGGTGACGCTCCAGAATCCGTACACCCGCCCTGATCCCTCGATGAGCGGCCAGGCTTTGCCTTCGTCAGCCATTACGCGCACGTCGTCCAGAGTCATACGGCCGCCGGTGATCTCCGGTACCAAGGTTCCGGAGAGCGTGATCCGATCTTCGCCCGGGCCCAGGTATTGATAGGCAGGGCGTTGGCCAACACGGTTCTGGCTGCTGTGGCGCCATTGAGTGGATCGCTGCAGCTGCTGGTAGGGCAGGGACTTTACTTCAAATACGAACATGCCCAGCGTCATCATCATTTTGGTCTACTCCCGATCATAAAGGGCGCTGCCTGCGCGGGTGGCTTTGCGGCGATCACGCTCCTGGAGGATACGCTGCACCTGCGCTGCGATTTCCTGAGCGCTCTGCCCGGGGGCGGCGTACACGTTGAATGTGTATTGATCACCTGCGCCTTGGGTTGCTGACGACGCTTGGGCGGCCACGGGTGGCCGTGAATCAAACTGTATGCCGGCTGCAGCAGGCAGAGTTGCGGCACCAATGGCGATACCGGCGCCGGCCTGGCGAACGCGCTTACCAAACCCGCTGACCTGCTTTAGGGTGTTCGGTTCCTGTTTTTTGAGGCCTTGCCGGTAGCCTTCAAGCGTGTCCTGCCCGGCGCTCATGAAAACACGGGATGGGGACTTGATACCGAGCACGTTTTTGAACCAGCCGATGGTTTCTTTCCCGGCATTGACGATGGTGTCCTTGACCTTTTTCAAGCCACCGAGCAGGCCGCCTACCAGGCCATCCATGATCATGGAGCCGAAGCCTGAGAACTTGGCCGGCAGGCCTTTGAAGAAGTCCATGATGGCGCCCCAGTTCTTGTAGATCAGGTAACCAGCACCGGCAATGGCCATAATGATCAGCCCGATGGGGTTTGCAGTGAGCGCCAAGCCGATCGCTTTTATACCTGCAGCCACAGCGGGGAGACCGCCTGCCAGCCCAACGATTGCGGAACCTGCCATGAAGATAGCTTTGCCGAATGCCAGAATGGCCAACACAGGCTTTAGTGCAAAAATGAACGCCAGAATCATGCCCAGGTTATCAAACCCGCCAACCATTGTGGCCAGGTTGCTGGTGATCACGCCCAAGGTTTTTGCGGTGGAGGCGGCTCCGACTGCGATATCACGCAGAATAGGCAGGGCGCTCTTCAGCCTGGTGCCGAACTCTTTGGCAAAGGCTTTCACGTGGTCGCGGTTCTCCCGCATCCACCCGGATAGGTCGCCCATCAGCTCTGTGACGGCTGGCATCAATTCAGCGCCGATGGTGTTTTTCATGCCAGCCATGCCAAGCTGGGCATCCAGCAAGGCATCCTTGAAGGTTTCTGCGTCTCTGGCGGCGCGCTCACTTAGCACGTAACCGGTGGCCTGTGCATCTCTGCGCAGTTGTTTGAGCCCTTCACTACCGCCTTTAAGCAGGTTTATCATGTCGGCGCCATTGTTGCTTCCGAACAATTGGCTGGCGATGTCTACCTTCTGATCGTGGCTGGCAATGGAATTCATCCGGTCGGAGATGATGCCTAGCCGCTCAGCTACAGGCATTTCGGAAAGCTCAGCAGCAGATAGTCCAAGTGCCTCATAGGCCTGCTGTGCAGCACCAGAGCCCCGCGCAGCCTCTCCTGTACGCTTTACAAATCGACGCATGCTGGCGCTCATTGAATCCTGTGCGATTCCGGATCGCTCGCCGGCGTAGAGCATTTCCTGGTACGCCTGAATAGGCATGCCCAGTTTGTCAGCCGTTTTAGCGGCTTTGTCACCTAAGCTGGCCGTTGAGTTGGCGATTCCGAAGATACCTGCGGCCACACCGGTGGTTGCCACCAGGGCGCGTTTTCCGAATCGGCTTACCTCACTGGTCATGTTGTTGAACTTGCCGCCGACATCAGCTTTTCCAAGTTGCTCCAGGTACTTCTTCTGGCGCTGGATGCGGCTGTTCGCTGTTTTCATCTGATCAGCCAGCTTTCGCTCTTCCTCTGCCAGGTTTCGGGTGCTGATACCGGCATCTTTCAGGCGTTTACGAACGGCACCCAGCTCTTTGCGCTGTTTCTGGCCTTTGTCGTTGAACTGCTCTACTTCTTTGCGGGCCTTGTTGTATTCGGCTCGCAATTTGGCTGTCGGCTGTGCAGTAGACTTTAGCTCTTTGCCCAGTTCGCGCACGCGCTGCTGTGAGGCAGACAGTGCAGCGGCGTTGTCTCTCAGGGCCTTGTCGGCTTTGCGGTAAGAGGATATATCCTTCTGGGCCCGCTGCAGATTGCGGGTTTCAGCCTGAGCCTGTTTTAAGGCCCGGGCTGTGTTTCCGGACGTGGCGTTAATCTTCTTGAGGGGCCCGGTGACCTTGTCACGGGCAGCGAGGATGACCTTTAGGTCGAGGGACTTGGCCATTATTCCTCCGGCTGGCTACGCTTGCGGGCCTGTTCCCGCCACGCCATGAGTTCGCTGATCGGCATGTCAGCCATATCCGCGGGCCGCCAATGGAAGATGGCGGCCACGTCAGCCATGGCGTCTTCAACGCGGCGGGGGATCAGCCCTTGTGCCGCTTCTGTAGCAAAAAACCGGCGATCTCCTTACCAAACTCGGTCAGGTCTGCCGGGTCCATGTTGCGTACTTCCTGCTCGGAGAGAGTAGGGTTGCTGATACGCGGTACCAGCTTGGTGATGCTGTCCACGTCCAGGTTGATGACTTCGGCCAGGCTTAGGCCTCGCAGCTCGCCAGCCATTGGCTTGCGCAGTGTCACCTTATCGATTTTCTCGCCTTCACGGGCAATGGGCGTATCCAGTGCCACGGTAATGGTTTCAGGTTTGCTCATGACTCAGGGGTTCCTTACAGGCCGATGTTGTTGCGGTGTTCTTTCAGGCGATCGACGCCACGTATCTTCTCGACCATGCCGATCACGTCGATTTCCACCACTTCTTCACCGCCAATGGTCAGCTTGTAGTAGCTGACGGTGGTGGTGATGCTCTGGGTGTTGTCGCTGCCAGATTCCGCATCGCCCATGTTGATTTCGCGGTGACGACCACGCACAACAATCTCTACCGGCACGGTTTCGGCGGTGTCGTCGCGCTGGTAGCTGCCAGCAAAGCGCAGCATGTCTTTGTCCAGCTGGCTCGTGCCGAAGTTGTCGAAAAGCTCGGGGATCAGCCCCGCTGGTGTCCACTGGAACTCCAGCTTCTCCATGCCGTGATCGATGTCGACCGGTGCGTTCATCCCACCGCCGCGGAATTCTTCCATCTGGCGTACCAGGGGCGGTAGTGTTAGCGATGCAATCTGGCCTTGCCAGTTGTCGCCGTTGCCGAACAGGTTGAAGTGTTTGAGCTTCTTTGGGAGTGCCATGGGTCAGTGCTCCTTATGCGTTTACGCGGCTGGCGAAGTCGACCAGGTACTGGTCTGTGATGCGCTGGCGCAGCATCAGGTTTTCCAGTGGCGGTACCGGGGTGTAGTCGTAGTCGATGTACAGCTTGCCCGCCTTGAGTGTGTCTTTGGTGTTGATCTCACCATCGAACCAGGCACGGGCATCGATGATCAGCCCCAGATTCTTCAGTTCACGGAACTTGGCGTTGATCCCTTCGATGATGTCCTTGGCCAATGAGGGGTGCATGGGCTTGTCTACCGCCCACATGTGCGCCTCGGCGATTGAGTCGGCCAGGATCTGGGCGGTGCGGGTGTAGTTCTCGAACGCGAACAGCGGATCAGAGCTGCAAGTGCGCGAGCCCCAGAACCGGAAACCGTCTCGCTGAATCAGTGTGGTGACATCGTTCGCGTTCAACAGACCGGCATCGGTGTTTGGATCCTGCAGATCCCAATAGATGTCTTTGTCGATACCAGTGACGCCGTTCACGGCAACGTTGGACAGGGTTTTGTGCCAGCCCACGCTTTGGTCGATCTTCGCACGCATACCCATTGCCCGGGCGACGGCATGGGCAGTGCCAATACTGGCGCTGTTTACGTCGAACGAGGTGAAGTCTGGCCAGATGAGCATAAGCTCGCGAGCACCAAAGCCGTTGCGGTAGAGAATGGCATCTTCCAGGGTTTCGCAGCCGTAGCAGCTGGCGTACACGAACGCTCGGAGCTTCTGGGCAATGCTGATTGCCTCAGCCGTCACGTTTTCGGTATCCAGACCTGGTACACCAATGATGCGGGGTTTTACACCAAGGTTCTGCTCAGCAGCCAGAAGGGCCTTTAGGCCTGTCTTCTTGCCCTGGGCATTTGTGGTGCCGATGACGTTGGCTTGCATGGTGGATTCATCAGCGCCTTCCTCAACGCGAACGACAACCACCGGTGCACTGGCTTGGTCTGCGATTGCATCGAGCGCGGAGGGCAGGGTGCCGGTAGTTCCGGCATCTCCGATCGCGCCGGATAGGTCGGTGATGAGCACCGGTGTATTGAGGGGGAAGGGCTCATTCTCGCCGCCGGTGAGCTGCGTCCAGTCGATAGCGTTGACCACGCCAGTGCCGTTATTGCCTGGTTCAAGTGCAACACCAACTAAGGCCGCCGCCGGTGTGCTGGCCTCAATGGCTGTCATAACATTCGAGGCGGTGCTGGATATATCACCAGTCGCACCGGTGCCCAGGCTGACGGTAATATCGTTGCCCGAAACTGTTACGGAGATTGAAGAGGAATTTGCACCTGGATCCACATAGCGGACTCGGATCTTATTGCCCTGAGTGCCGATCTGCTTCGCGGTGAATGCAATGTCACCGTTCTGGGCAATCGGGCTCAGGGTTGCTTCAGCGGCCAGGCCGGCCAGAGCGTCAGGTGCTGTTGCAACCAGCCCGATAATGGCTGTTGCAACAGTGCGAATTGTGCGGGTGCCTTCATTGATTTCAAGCACCCGTACGCCGTGGTGGTATTGGTCGGGCATGACGCCTCCTGGTGTGATTTACCTGGTAATAGGTGTCATGATGACCGTTAAGCCATGTGCTTCCAGCGTTCCTTTTTGTCATGCTCGCACAGACAAATTATTGACAATAACGTGCTGTGCTCGATCCAGAAGAATGGATCTTGTAGATCTCTACAATATTAACGTGATTATCGGAAATCCTATGCGATTTCGAAGCTCCTCCATGTGGCTTTTTTGCGTGGCCTTTGCCCCCACTAAATGGTCGTCAGCCGGGGCGGAGCACACTGTTTCACGCTTACACACTAGGAGAATGCTTAGGTAGGTATGGCGGTGCATTGTGCAGAACAGAAAACATGGTCGCCAATGAGATTGAATTTTTAGCCTCATTCAGCGCAGTGCTCGCTAATCAAAAACACGGGCCTCCTGAAAACACCGAAACAATCTCTGGCTTATTTCATACATCCCCTGATCGCTAGGATGGCGTGCTACCCCGGCGTTTTCGAACTGGCCAACGGCTGTGTTTTCAATATTATCGAATAAGTCTGAAATACGGCAAAAGGTGTAGTTTTGTTCTTCTGCAGTAGTTTTAATTGCTTCATTCATTGCTGGATTAGGCATGAATGTATCCGTAATGATAACTGGGGAGGACTGAGTACCATCAACATATTCGATCAATTCTTTTAGGTGAGCACGGAAATCATCATTAATGTCCACTTGGGGGACGTTTTCACCGAGCCTTACGACAATTATGTCAGCATTAAAGCTTTGCAGGTTCTGTAGCTGATCGATCTCATACCCCAAATAATCCCGTTCCCACGCGGAAACATTTCGAGGTTGGTACACCATCTCTGACTTATAGTGCTGAAAAACGTCCTCAAGCTGATGTACATAGTCCCCATGCAGATTGCTTGCAGCCATGCCCCAGTCGCCGTACCATCCAATTTCCTTGCGAGGTACATGATGAGTAATGCTATTTCCAATAAATGCAATCTTGTAAGAATCCCCATCGCTTGGATAGGTTAGCGGCACTTGGGGTGGTGGTGTTTGGGCGGAGGGTCGCTCTTCAGAACTTGAACTATCTCCGCCCCCGCAGCCGCTTAAAACTAAAAACGTAAGGCATAATAACGTCACTTTAAACCGCATTTTTACTCCAATTTTTCATTCGTTATCGGTGCAGCTTAGCCCATTTACGCCTTTAATCGCTACCAACCCCTGCTGACCAATGCTGTATAGACAAGGCCAGCCTGCAGGATTCGCCCCAATTTTTAAAACGTAAGAGTTCCTCAGGTCTTAAAGTGCACCCGCGCGCATTTTTACAAAGCCTTCACTGGTCATAATGAACTCCACATAAGTGCCAGCTGGTACGGAAATACCACCTCCTACTATCCCATCAACAACTTGAGTCCCCCCTGTGTTGTTGTGAAACGCGATGAGATGGCCGTCGGGTGTATTTTCAGCTGTTAAATTGAATTGTTTTGGGCCTGTAGAGGTATAGTTAGCATTGATTATGGCTACCTTATAGGTCGGATGGGAGGTTGTTCCTGCCGGCTCAGTGCTAATTGTGGTGACTTCTGTAACAGGAGCACCCACACCTGTCAGTTTGTAGAAGCCTTCCCCAATTATATTCTGACCACGAAGATTGTCGTATTTGATCATCCCAGCGGAACCATTGGCAGAGCTGTAGTCGCTGTTCAGGTTTATCCCAAGCAGGTTTGTCCGTCGTGACGATGCTCCGATCAGTATGAAATCAGTGGCAAATGTGGTGTTTCCATCTGCAGCGGCGGCGATGACTCCATTGATGCTCAGGTGCCTAACATCGGCCATGTTGATGGCCCTGCCACCTATTTGGGTTAGAGCAATATTTGAGGTTGAAAGAGAGTAAGCCAACCCGGTTTGTCGTATGGCATCCCCAGAGATATTGCTGCCAACCACATCAGAAATAACAATATCACCCGCAAGCACGTTCCCCGCTACTCGGTACACGCCGCCCGAGTCCCGAACGTTAATACCCGACACATTAATCCGACGTATATCGTCATCGCTACTTTCTATTTGAAGGCCAAGTCCTGATGCGCCCATGCCATCATGAATAAAGCCCTTTAGTACAATATCTGAACTGTCCCCGGATGCGGTATCGGCTTTGATGATGCCACCGTACAGTCCGTTTTCAATGGTCGTTATGTTGCTGGCGTTGACACGAACCCCTTTGATCACTGCGCCATAATAGGTCCGCACCCCAATGATGTTCCGCGCTTTGATGTTCGCGTAGCCTTCGATTAATACAGCGTGATATTGATCTTCCGGCGCGCGCCCAAGTCCTACTATATTCTCAACGTTCACCGCTTTTCCGGTATTGGCTGTGGCAGGGGATACCTTAAAAGCATCGCCGGCATCGGTTGGGAAGGCTGCCGAGCCGTGGTCAACACCTAAATTTTCAATATGAACCTTGATGGACCGGCTAAGGAACGTACCCTCGAAAATTGAACCATTTTCAAGCGACGATCGACTATTGCCAACGTTGGGCATTCGTTCGCCTATCAGAGTTGTTACCGCAGACGAAATCACGCCATTATACTTATAACGTCTTGCAGGCACATAGACGGGCCTGCCATGGGAAGCCTCTATCGCATGGTTGATGATCGCTGTTGATACTGAAACAGTTTGACCTTCAAATGCTCCAAAATCTTCAATGGTGACTTTTTTAGATAACCGAATGAAACACCCAGAACCAGCCGGGTTGGTTTCACCGACGCCTTTCAAAAAGTCAGGAATATATTGCCATGGAACTGTGTTGCTAATCACGGTGCCGCCATCGTGATCGGATTTTAACCGGGAGGAATCCCAGTAAAATCGCCCGCCACCAGTGTCTGAGTCCAAGCGGTAGCCTGTTAAGTCGTAGTGCGCTCCCTCAACCGGAGCGGCGATACCTATTAGATCCGCAACACCTCTAAGATAAATTGTGCGTTGGTTTAATCTGCTTTCAAATTCCTGAGCATGAATAGAAAGCACTTCCTGAACATATTTCCGGGTGGCCAAAACCACAGATGGATCGACTTTCAACGTGACGGCAGCAGTGTCTGAAACGATCGAAGCCATCCTTACCACTTGAGTCCGTCCACTGCCTTCACTCAGCTGTGGCTTGTAAGTGGGAGGCGTGTTACAGACAAAGATCATATCGCCGTCTTGATCGTACAATCCCATCTCCCGGATCCACCAGCCGCCCACGGTTTCCGGAATAACTTGCTCAGCTATAAGAACGTTTGCATTGTCTGGATCGACCGAAAAGGAATTCAGCGGTGCACGCCGGCGTTCAGAAACCAGTGCCACCGCCTCAGGGTTCGGGATTGGCGTTCCGCGGGCTCCACTACCTTCACCATCACCCAAAGCCAGCTCCGTAATGGCAAGCGGAGTGCCTAACGCTAATGCATTGGCCATTTTGGCTTCGCCAATGTTGGTGGGGATAACGTAGTAATCAGCCATGGTTCACGCTCACTGTATCGATGATGTATTGTCCGGTGCCGACGTAAGCGTTTCCGCTCACCTCAATCGGGCCTGGTGGTAATGGGTAAACGGTAAGCTCATCGCCCGAGTATTCTGTTGCGCCAACGTACAGGTGCCCCCGAGATTCGAGTTTGATTGCAAGCCCAGTCAGATGCCGACTAACTGGCTTTGCTTCAATGATCAAACGCTCCATCTCTTGGAGCGTGCTTTCGGTTATGCCTTGCTCCTGAACACTGATGTCCAGAGAAAATGTTCCTGGCAGGCCTTCGGGCTGCAGCTGCCACCACTCGTCGACTTTCACGACAAACCCGAAGGGTTCAATCACTCTGCGAAGCGAGCTTATGGTTCCTTTTTTCTTGTGGACGTAGAACGATGACGCGATTACTTCCCGCTTCGCTTCTTCTGTCCAGGTGGGATCCCAGCGATCAACGCTGAACGCCCAGGCCAGATAAGGCAGGAGGTGGGCAGGGCATGTTTGGGGATTCCATAGTTGGCGAAGGGTCACCGGCACTCTCTGTATTTCGGCCAGAGCCTCAGCCGCTGCTCGTTCAAGCGGTGTGGTGTTGTTGGGTAGTAGAGGCTGTTTCTGGTTACTCATCGCTGCCACCGATCACAACAGCGGAGGATGTGCAGAAAGCCGCCTCTGTTTCATCGAGCACTACGTCAACTGTCGGCTGCGCCAGTTCTACCCTTTGGACTCCTTCGACATGCAGCGCTGCATGAATTGCTGATATGCGAATATCCCGGCCAATTCGGCGCTGAGTGCCGATGTATTTCTGCAGAGAGGCTTGCGCAGCCAGAAGGATTGGTTCTTGCTCTGGGCCGGGGTAAACAAAAAGGGTGGCATCTACCTGGTAATTCACAATCGTTGCCGACTGGACAGTGAGCCGGTCACCCACTGGACGTGTGTCCTCGTCAGATAGTGAGGCTTCAACCCGATCTATAACTTCCTGGCTTACTGTGCCATCGCCTTCGTTTGCCAATAGCGTAACAACGACCTGGGCAGGTGAAGGGCTGGTGGCCGTGGCATCAGATACGCGTCCATCGGCAGAGAGCGCTTTGTACTCGTAGGCACCACGGGGCCCGGCCACGCTCAAACCTTCCCAGGCTTGCTGCGCTCGCAATCTCAAATCTTCGTCAGATTCCAAGGTGGCCGGTACCGGGGGCAATGCATCCGGGTTACCCGGATCAATAATGAGCCTTTCAACATCGTAATTGGCAACCAGGTTATCGAGGTCTGCCTGACTTGAATGGGCCAACATGACGGCTTTTGCCGCTTCGTTTACGCGCTGCCTCCACTGAATTTCGCGGTAGGCGTTTTCCTGCAGCAGTTTGGTTAGCGGCTCGCTCTCTATTTGCAGCGTGGCTTCAACGCTGGACCGCTGTTCGTCGCTGACCAATGAGAGCAGGGATTGCTTGCGTTCCTCGAGGACGGTCTCGAAATCCAAGGTTTCAACAATGCGAGGTGCTGGCAGTTGCGCCAGGTTAATCGTTCCTGACATCAGGCTGACCCTCCGCGACCCAAAGCGACATTAATGCGTTCGGCTGTTGGCTGGGAACCATTAACAAGTACAACATCCATTTCCAGCATCGCTGTTCCTGGCTTGTCAGCATTTATCAGGTTAACGATTCGCTCCAGCCGAATACGCGGCTCCCACTCGTTGATGGCCACGACCACCGCAGAGTAAGCGCGCAGGAGGTTGGCGCCATTTAGCGGCTGATCGATGAGCGAAGGAAGCAGGGAGCCGTATTCACGGCGCATCACACGGCTGCCAATCGGTGTTGTGAGAATGTCGGCAACGCTCTGCTTGATGTGATCCATACCGCTTATTGATTCGCCTGTTGCGACGTTCATTCCGGTCATTTCTGCCTCACGTTATGGGCCATGTGCCGGCGCTTGATCCGCTGGTAACACTGGCGTTGGCGTTCGCTTTCACTTCATCCACAACGGCATTGGCGATAGCTTCCGCCATTCTTTCCACCCAACTGTGTGGCCCGGCTGGCTGAGCTCCTTGGGCAACCATTTCGGCGATAATCCGACCCTTCAAAGAATCTTTACTCAGCGCCATGTCACTTACCTGCCGATACGGTTGTTGAACCGTCTGTGTGCGGGGTGCCGGTGAAATGGCAGATGTGCGCAGTGGTCACCACGGGCGCGCCACCATTCAAAAGGACTTTCACCGCATTAACCTTGCAGATGCCTGCAACGGCGGTCGTTGCATTGCCACCGATGTTTACCGTCGCGTCTCCGGTGATGTTCACGTTCACCTTGCCTGCAAAATTTGCGACCAGCTCTTTTTTGGCGTGGTCATAGGTAATCTCGCTGCCGTCTGGATACACACGCTTGTGCTCGTCTGCGCTTGTCGACGGGGCGTTCTGGCGAAACAGGCCGGTGATGATGATGGCTTGGGCCAGGTCACCGGATGGTGAGATGAGAACAACTTGTTCACCCACGGTTGGTGGATCCCAGTCGACGGTTGTCCCGGCACGCATGGTCATCCAGGGCTGCCAGCCGGTCAGGTTGTCACCCGCTTTTACCCGTGCACGGGCACGCCCATGATCCACTTCGGAGACGGTACCGATTCGGATCAAGTTGTTTATCAAGCGGAAGGCTTCAGCAAGTGTGTTCATGGGGCCAGTTTGTGCGGGATGGCTCGCGTACGTGAAGGCGGGGCAGTTGTCTGCGGATGCGTTACAAAATCCGCTAAGGTTCTATGTGCTCGAGGACGCGATCGGCGATTAATTCCAGGTCGTTTCGACTAAATCCGAGCAGGCGTCGGGCGGGGTAGTCGTAAACTGGGCCGTTCTTATCGACTTTGGCTCGCAGTCCGTAATGATGGATAGCAGCAATTCGTCCTGATAGTCCGGTAAAGGCGAGACCTGCGCTCTCTGAATCTGTTCTGATCTTGAGATATTTTGCTGTGCGCAGCTTGGTGAACATGGCTTTTTTGCGAATGGCGCCTTTTTTGCCTCGCAGGTTTTGGGGCTTTCGAGGCTCCCATTTATCACCGTCTGGGCCTTGCTGCTTTTGCATCCGCTCTTGGTTGGCTTTCCGAAGGTCTCGGGATACCAGTTTCATCAGCTTGCGGCGTTCAGCAGGTTCCATTTTTCGGAGTAGTGGTTCCATCCAGCCAGAAAGGGCTTCGATGTCGTTACTGGTCATTTTCTACGGGCTCGCTCAAGCCATGAAGATCGCTGATGATTTGCCATTCAGCATCGTCGTTCATAACCAAGGGCGGTTCTGGTAAAACATGCTCAACGTCCAGGCCGGCTGGCGTCGCTTTTACGATCACACGCTCAGTGATATTCACGGTCACACTGATGTCGTAGCTGTCGTTGTTCAGCAGCTCGGCTTCAAAGCTAAGGGTAGTCATTGGGTCGTGACCAGGCTCGCGAATCTGCAGCCAGGAAAGAATCGGGATGATGATATGGTCGACTTCGCCGGCGTAGTCGGTGACGATCAGCCGCACGGGTAGGGTGTAGTTGTGGCTCAGGTTCGCGCCTTGCCAGAATTCGATGTTGCCGTCTTCGATAAACGTCAGCAGCTTGTCCGGGTTACGCTTCAGGCTCGGCACATTGGCAAGGATATGAGCACGCAAATCCGCGAGTTTTTTCATGATGATCCCTGTTTGTTCATCTGCTGCGCTTGATTCTCACAGCTGTCGATTTCGTCCCGGATTTCGCCCATTCTTACGTTGAGCATTTCCAGCTTGGCGTCGTAACGGTCAATCAGATCCAGCAGATCGCCGTTTTTCCGCATCCACTCCCGCCCCGGTGGATTCTCCGGTGTTGCCAGTGCTTTCACGTTCCCGCATACCAGGTAGTCCGTTTTCTGGAGGTATTGAACCTTTCCGGAGCAGGCTGATAACAACATCAGGCAGGTCAGTAGTAGACCAGAGACGATAGGTTTCATTTTCTCTCTCCAGCCGGGCGCGGGTGGCACGCTCAGATTCCAGTTGCGACTCAAGCCGTGCTTCTACTGCCCGGATTTGATCGATACGTTTTGCGAGGCGGTTGCGGGCTTCAGTCATTTCCGTAAGGCGGGTTTTGGTATCGGTGGCCTCTTGCTTCTGCAGTTCCAACGCTTCTGAGGTGGATGCCAGTTTGGTGCTGGTTTCGAGGTTTCGCTCGATGCTGTACCAGAGGGCGCCACTGAGAGCGGTAACCAGAAACCCGATTACAAGGTAAACTTTCATTCCTGGCGCCTCCCGCTGTTTACGTAGAAAGCGAACCACGCCGCAGCGCCTGTCCAGATCACGTTTGCGTAGAGCTGCTGCGCGGTGGTTGGGTCTGGCAGGGCGGTGAACCATTGGTGAGTGTCGAAGCACAGCCATCCGTAAAGCGTCACCAAAAACCGTGGAACCACGCGCCATGCGTCAAGCTTCTGGGGTGTCATGCTCACGATATCCGCCCGATTTCTCTGTGGCGCTGATAGGCGGCGGCCAAACGAGTGTCGTATTGATTCTTGGCGTAGGCCGGGCCGTTGTAGCGTTCGGCAAAATCCGGCCAGTCCCTATCCTTCAGCGCCTTGTGCAGGTGGCTGTCCTGCTTGATGAACCGAACAAACGCCTCCAGCTGCTCACCCTCGCTCAGTATCATTTTGTGATAGAACTTTTGAGCTGACTCGTACCCAAGTGAGCGCCAGTGAAAGCCCATGATTTGAAACAGCCCCCAGCTGGCCGACTCAATGGCCGTGGGTTCATGTATGCCGCAGGCGCGACGAAGGCGGCGCCATTCACCTTCTCCACCCACATAACCACCAGGCTTCCTGTTTACTATGCCCGGGAAGCTAACCGCATTATGGGCGCGCTCGCTCGGTAGCAGGCGGCGATACATGATGTGGCGCTCGAAAAGAATGACTGGGCGGCCCGAAGGCAAAAAGCCCGATTCACGACTTTCGATTTCAGTCACTGCTTTGATAGCAGCGACCTGAACTCCCAGCTTTTTAGCGGCAGCCTTGATGTCTTTTTCTGTCAGCGATTTGCTGGCAATTTCAGATGGGTAGACAGGGTCCAGTGCCGCAACTGTGGCTTCTCCTGCAATACCATCGACGAACAGCCCAGCCTGCTTCTGAAAGCGAACAACGGCCTTTTCGGTTGCATCTCCAAACCAACCATCTGCTTCAATCTTCGCGCCAGTGGCAATCAGCTTCTGCTGGAGAAGCATTACCTGCTGACCAACATCACCATGCCTTAGAATCATGAGCCAATCCCTCCAATCGCGATTGCCAATACCCTCAACACTTCACTTCGAAAGGCGATAATTAGCCCTCCAATACCAAGCACCATCCATATTGCCCCGGCCGCAAACGCCACCTTCGTCGCCAGCCTCTCGACTTTTTCGGTCAGTTTTGTGATCGCCTTCGTTGTCGCGTTCGCCGTATCGTTAAGTGCTTTTACAGTGTCACGGTTTTCGTGATCCATCCGCTTTCGAAAAGCATTCAGAGCGGCGTGGGTTTCTTTGTGTGCTTCCTGTTGTTCAGATCTGGACTCGCGAAAGTCATGCCTGATTTCGGTGAACGCATGCTCCAAGGCGTTAACACGCGGATGCAGCTTCTCCAGATCTCTCAGCCTGGCAGCCAGATCTTGAGCTACGACCTGGTAGAGCCTTTCCTCTGAGGTTTGGTCTTGCTCGGATGCCACGGTTACTCCCAAAGCTGAACTGTTGTGGTGGTGGGTTGTTCGGCCACCTCCGGCATTCTGACCAAGGTTCCTGTGGGTAATACCGGGCCAAGATCGGCCAGGCCCGGGTTTGCCTGGTAAACCGCCTCGGTAACGCCCGCCGTGTATCCATAAAACCGATAACATATGCGGTCGACGGTATCGCCCTGGATCGCGCGCACGTCGGCCATCAAATCAGCTCCACAGTTGTTCGGTGGTGCCCGAGAATGTCAGACAAGGCCCAGGAGGCATTCCTTCTGAGGTCATCACTGGTTAAATCCATGCCGTCTGCCTGGTCGTGACCAGATCCGGTGGCATCGTAATCCCGGTACCGCTCGATCAAATCTGCTTTTGCCAGGCACCAGACAGCTCGCAAGTAAAGGCGCACGCCGGTTCCCAGCGGTTGCCAGTCGGGATCAGGCACGTCTTCCAGCGTTTCAAACCCCTGTTCTTTGCGGGCCTTCATGAACACCGATAACGAGCCGTTAACGTGGAACATGGCAGCCTCCAATGCGTGAACTGCGCGCGCATCGGTAACTGTGCCATCAAGGCGCATGGAGTCTCGGAATTCGACCAGGCTAAGGTCTGGGAAAAACGGTGCGTTGGTAATGGTGACGGGTGCGGTGGTGCCGCCGGCTGCAATAAGGCTCACGGTATGCTCCAAAGAAGGCGGTGAACGGGGCCGTAGAGTTGCAGGCAAAGCCGCAAATCATGGCCCCGTGCCGCCTTGGCGTCGGGGGCCGACTCGGTACCGGCTATTCGCCGGAATCTTTCAGCTCACGCTCAAGGCGCTCTATGTCCTTTTTCACGCCTACGCGCTCGTTCAGTTCCAGAGCACGGTTGAGGGCTGCGAGTGCCTGCTGATCGCTGCCTTGTTCGCGCAAAATATAGCCATAGGCTTTGAACAGTTTTGCCTTAACCTGGTCTTGCATGTCGGCATCAGCAAACAGATCGATTGCCCTTTGCAGTTGCTCCGGGAGATCGTCGGTTACGGTTTCGTTGGCTATCGCCTGCAGGCCGAACCCTGCCACTTCCTCTGCTGCCAGTGTCGCTGTGGTTCGGGCATACTTATCCGGGGTTTCCAGCCCATTCGCCACGGCGTATTCCGCGATATCCAAACCGGTTTTGATATCACCGGTGTCCAGATACCAAACCATCAGTGTTACCAGGACATCATCTTGCTGGCCGGTACCGGCCTCAAGAACACCCTGCACGTAGCTTTCATACTTCGGCAGCATTTCGCGTTTGGCGTCAATTTTGCGCTCGATGCTCTGCAGGTCATGTAAACGGCGCGAGTCTTCAACCAGAGCGATTCGATGCAGCTCATGAGATTCGCCTTGCGGGCGTTCCGGCGTAGTCTGCGCCGCCTCCTGGGCGGCGCGTACTCGCAAGAAGTGCTTTCTTGCTGGGCTTGTCATATCAACCTCGATCAGACGATGGTGATGTTTTCAACGAGACAGCCCGCGCCGAAATCTTCGATCACGTAGGCTTCGTTGGACGACTCGTAGTTCTCGATGCGGTTACGCTTCGGGTTGTCGATAACTTGGCGACGACGAGCACCGGTCTGGTAGTAGATCGACAGGTTTTCCATGGTTGTGATCATCAGCGCGCCCGCAGGGAAGAACGGTGCTGCTACAGCAGGCAGGCCGCCCATGCGCTTCTGGGAAACAATCATGTCGGTCGCTGATTTTTCGGACGGGGTCTGATTGTTGTTGATCAGAGGGAAGTACTTGTCTTGAAGCAATCCGCTGCCGAGCATAACAACCAGATCGGGGTTGCCCTGGTGCCAGGTGTCAATCATGTTGTGCAACGCGTCGTAAACAAGGGCGTCCAAGTTTAAGTAGTCGCCACCAGTGCCCACATTCACTACGCCAGACGCGCTCACTACTTCGGACATCACGCGCTCGGGGGCGCTAGTCCGGTAGTGCTGAAGCCAGCCAATGTTGACGTCTTGCAGTAACTGGTTTGTTGCCCGGTCAGTTTCTGTTGCAGCCGACGTACCGTTGAAGCCGATCATGATCCGATCCAAGGCCTGCTGGCGAAGAATCGCGTCACGAACCAGTGCCTGAAAGTTCGGGAACTTCGCCCAGGCATCGATCTTGGCGTACGGTAGCGCGGTATCAAATTCTGTCAGAACGCACTCGTAGCCATTGGCGCCCAAGTCGCTTACGTCGCGCGGGTTTCGATCCTTGTTGGATACGTTGGTTCGGCCAGCGATGGTGCCAACGCCAAGGCCGATTTTCTCGCCTTTGATTTCGTCCACGCCAATCATGTTGATGGCTTGCAGTAGCGCACTGGATTCCTGAATTCGTTTTTCCAGGGTTTGCTGCACAGACGGTGTTACGTTGAACTGTTCGGCTGGGTTCTCCGCACCATTCAGAGTCGCGATCTGCTGGCGAAGCTTGTTGAAAAGTACTCGGGATTCATTACGCATGGTTTTGCTTCCTCAGCAGTCGGTCAGAATTTCTTCCTGCCCACCGGTAGCCGGTGCGCGTTGGCTATGGTTGTGGGGGCTGGACTCAATCTCGCTTTTCAACGAATTGAAATTGGTTTTAAGCGAGTCCAGTTCGGTTTTCATCTGCCGGTACTCGCCACTCATTTCATCCATTGATGCCCGCAGCTGCTGGCCATCGGTGACGAAAAGCTCCAAAGTTTTTTCGAGGTCTGCACGGAAGTCGCCAAATTTCGCCGCGCTGGCGTCGCGATGCTTGGAGAACAGAGCCTTCACCTTGGTAAACAGGGTTTCGGTATCAGCGGCTGCCGGATCTTCGGCGGTAAAGTCCAACTCCGCTTCCAGGGCGGCAGAAAAGAGGTTTTCCGGGCGCTGTTTACGCGCAGTCAAAGGGCTGTTTTTCGCGGTGCTGCTGAACTGCAGCATTTCGGTGCCCAGAGATGCGGGGGAGTCCGTAACAGCCAGGCCGATAAAGTAGGCCTCACCGCTGCCGGCGAAATCTGGATCTACTTCAATCGATGTATAGATCTTCTGGCGATCTTTCGACATTTTCACCAGATCGTCCGTGGGATCGATTTCAGCGAAAAGCTCCAGCTTACCTTCGGCGTTCTCGCGGGTTTCCAGGCCCGTTACGTCGCCGAATGCTTTAAAGACGCTGTCTGGAAGCATGCCGCGCATGTGCTCAAGCCAAATCCGTGCGCCGTATTTCGCTGGATCGAAGTTGGCAGCCATTTGTTCAATCCAGGTGCGGCTAATTGCGCGGCCATCGGTAGTGGCTCCTTCCGTTGCCACTCGAAATTTCTTTTTCATGTTGCCACTCCAGTGCTTTATGGGCGATTCTGTAAAACCTCGTCATTGGCCCACAGATTCACGGCACAGCCGATCAATTCCAACGTCTTCCAGTTGTGCCGTTTCATGCCACAAAACCCGCACCGATAATGGCGCCGCCGCAGCCATTACGCTGGCTGCATGGATAAAACAGTCGAATCGGATTACAGAGAACACTTTGTCGAAGCTCGCACCCTGTATTGGATGGGCTGGCGAGCTGTGCGCATTTGTGACCGCCTGGGCATCAGCCCGCAGCTGTTCAATAACTGGAAAAAGCGCTTTGGCTGGGACGATTCAGAGCCCATTCAACGTGTGGAGAGTTCCATTGAAGCCCGAATGCTGCAGTTGGTCTTTAAGGACGAAAAGGAAGGCAAGGATTTCAAGGAAATCGATCTGCTTGGGCGACAGATAGAGCGCCTGGCGCGGGTGCACAAGTACAGCGAAACCGGGCGTGAATCAGACTTGAACCCAAACATTCTGGAGCGTAACAAGGCGCCTAGAAAATCGAAAAATGACATCGGTGAAGAAGGCCTGGAGCTGATCACCACCGCGTTCAATGAATCGCTCTTCGACTATCAGCACCGGTGGAGCGTCGCCGCTGGCACACACCGAATCCGAAATATTCTCAAATCACGGCAGATTGGCGCTACCTGGTACTTTGCTCGGGAAGCGATTGTTGATGCGTTCCATACTGGAAAGAACAAAATATTCCTGAGCGCATCGAAGGCCCAGGCACACGTTTTCCGGCAATACATCGTCCAGTTCATCAAAGATACCTGCGACGTAGAATTGAAGGGCGACCCGCTGATTCTGCCCAACGGGGCAACGCTGTATTTTCTCGGCACCAACGTGCGCACCGCCCAGAGCTATCACGGCGATCTGTTCATGGATGAGTACTTCTGGATCCACGACTTCCAGCAGTTCCGGAAAGTGGCCAGCGGCATGGCCATGCATAAGCGCTGGAGCCAGACCTACATTTCCACACCGTCGGCGGTAACCCATGACGCATATCCTTTCTGGACGGGCGAGCTGTTCAACAAGCACCGTGCAAAAGACAAGCGCGTCGTTGTTGAAACCTCCCATGCGGCGCTGGCCAATGGCCTTGCTTGCCCGGACGGCCAATGGCGACAGATCGTAACCGTTGAGGACGCTATTGCCGGTGGCTGCGATCTGTTCGATATCGATCAGTTGCGGATGGAATATTCAGAGGATGAATACGCCAACCTTTTGATGTGCCAATTTGTCGACGATACCCACGCTGTGTTCCCTCTGGCAAAACTGCAACGCTGCATGGTGGATAGCTGGATTGAATGGCGTGACCTGAAGCCTTACACAGATCGGCCTCTGGGTGACAGTCCGGTCTGGATTGGTTACGACCCATCCGGAACAGGAGAGGACGGCGATGGCGCGGGCCTTGCCGTGGTGTCTCCATCCCACTCCAACAGTCGACCACACCGGGTGGTTGAAAAGATACGATTGCGGGGGCTGGATTACGAGCAGCAGTCTGAAGAAATCCGAAAGCTGACCTTCCGATACAACGTTGAATTTATTGGCATTGATGTGACCGGATTGGGCGAGGCGGTGGCCGAACTGGTTGAGAAGTTTTTCCCGGGCGTTACCAGGTACCAGTATTCCATGGACGTGAAAGCGCGCCTTGTTATCAAAACCCAGAACATCATCGATCGCGGCCGGCTCCAGTTCGACGCCGGCGACACCGCGATCGCCCAAAGCTTCATGGCTATCCGCCGTGTAATGACTGACTCCCAAAAACACATAACCTACGCTGCAGGGCGCCGGGGCGACATCGGGCACTCGGATATAGCCTGGGCAATTATGCATGCCCTCGCTCACGAACCCCTTGAGGGCCCGGCCAAGCACGGCGGCAGCATGATGGAGATTTATTGATGAGCGACGGCAAGATCGAAGCATTCACATTCGGCGAGCCTACGCCGGTGATGGATCGGTATGAAATGCTGTACACCGGCTGCTGGATGGCAGGCCAGGACTATTACGAACCACCGGTTGACCTGAGTGCTCTGGCAAAATCATATCGGGCTACTGCGCACCACGGCAGCGCGCTGCAGGTTAAGCGCAACATATTGGTGAAATCCTTCCAGCCCACTAAGTATCTCAGCCGTCAGGACTTTGCCCGCATGGCACTGGATTACCTGGTGTTCGGCAACCTTTACGGCGAGATGATTACCAACAGGCTGGGTGGATTGGTAAAAATCAAACCTGTACTAGCTAAGTATTGTCGCCGTGGAATCAAGCCAGAAACCTATTGGTGGGTGCATGGGTGGCTTCAGGCAGAGGAGTTTTCACAGGGCAGCATCATCCACCTGATGGAGCCCGACCTGGACCAGGAACTTTATGGGGTGCCTGATTACATCGGTTCGTTGCAGTCGGCCTGGCTGAATGAAAGCGCAACACTGTTCCGGCGCAAGTACTACCAGAACGGAAGCCATGCCGGATTCATCATGTACATGACCGATGCCGCGCAACAGCAGGGCGACATCGATGAACTGCGAACAGCTTTGCGCAACAGCAAAGGCCCGGGCAATTTCAAGAACCTTTTCATGTATGCACCGAACGGGAAAAAGGATGGTTTGCAGGTAATACCGGTCAGTGAGGTCGCCGCCAAAGATGAATTCTGGAGCATCAAGAACGCGACACGCGACGACCAGCTGGCAGGCCACCGTGTCCCACCACAACTGATGGGAATTATCCCAACCAATAGCAGCGGCTTCGGTGATGCTGAAAAGGCCGCGCGGGTGTTCGCTGCTAACGAACTGGAACCCTTGCAGGAGCGTATGCTTGAAATGAACGATATCGCCGGCAAAGAGGTGCTGAAGTTCAAGCCTTATTCTCTGGGGGAGGTTGCTCCAGAATCTTAGTTACTGAATAGCGTCAGCCTTTGCCCGCCTCGTGCGGGCTTTTTTGTGCCTGCAGATTGCTGCCCCAGACTCCAAAGCCCGGACACAGATCATGTCTTTGGCTGGCAACCCCTGGGTGGGGGGGGCATCGACCATGCCAGCGCGAACTCCCCCCCGCCTCCGGTGCTCGTCTACATATGTGTCTTTATCAAAGCAGAAGATAAAACGGGAATATGCGGTTCCAGCCGGTCAGATCCTTGGTTTTACGGGCAAATCTTCCAGAGATCTAGGGGGGTGCGCGGAAAAGTGTAATAACTGTAATCGGTCTTTTTTTGAATCGTAGGCTTATGATTTTTAACGGAAAGTGTGGTTACAGTCAAAACGTAATCTACAGTAATCAAAATGTCACGTTGTTGATTTATAAGGCTTTTAAAAGTGCCACTTGTGACAGTAGGCAAGTGTAATCGATTACAGTTATATAGTTAAAAGTGTAATTTAATATTTATATATAAAACATAAGGTTAGGTTAACTTATTACACTTATTGCAGTTATTACACTTTTCCGAAGCCCTCCCGGATTCTGAGCCAGACCGCCACGCACACACGCCCGCACACGCGTATGTCCCTTAAAAGATCTGAGCTTTTATAAACAGGAAACGCACATCCTTGGCTTCGTGACAATATGATGTGGAGGTAAGTGGCGCTGCTGGAAGAGGGATGGCTATTGCGGCTTTTCGATGTCGACAACGCTACCGTATGTTATTGATATTTCAAGGGCTGAATGTGCGCTTGTGAGCGGTGGGGAATTGCCGAGTAAAGCTGTAAGCTGTTGACTTGGGTGAGTTATCTTGGATCAGTGATGTGGCGCTGCAACTCCGCGTACGCCGGTTCGATTCCGACCCGCGCCTCCATTATTTCCCTTTGTTTTCAGTCGCTTAGCATTTTTCGGTCAGAGCCGGCGTATTAATGGCGAAATCGATTCATGTCGAAGGGTTGATCCTAGCTCGCCATTTAAATTAGGTTACAGTTCCTGATCAGCTTCACTACCGCATCCTCAAAGCCTCCAGCAGCAGTTGCAGAACTCTGTGGGCTATTCTGAACCACTTACTGCTAAATAGAGTGCGTATCCGAATGGACGATGGGATTGCCGCCGTAGTTAGGTGTTGACCACTACAATTGGAGTAGCTTCTCCGGGGTGGCCGCGGCGGGGTATTTGGCGGGGACTGAACCACTGACTCTTCGGGAATCAGTGGTTTTTTCAGGTCGGCTATTTCGTTTTAGATGGAGCTGCCTTCATTAAGGCGCAGGAGGCCTTTAACAACTCGGTAGATGTACCAGATAATGGGAACGAGGAACAGAATTGCGCCAATACCAAACGTGACTGTTGTCAGAATTATGCACAGTACGCTCCACAGGAACATCCACCAAAAAGTGCGAATCTGCCAGCTATTGTGGGATTTAACGACAGGGTCAGTTAATGAACCGCTTTTAACATGGTTCATAATCACCCCGACTATGCCTGTGATGCCGATAAAGATGCTGACAGCCTGCAGAATATAAACAATCAGTGCAAATTGCTTCTCGGACTCATTGATGCCGGTGGATGCCTGGGCTGTTTGAGTGCCGGCGCTTGTAACATTGGTACTTTCCATTTCGCTTCCTTTTTCAGTTGTGCTCTTTGTGAGCGTTTTGGTTCCGATCAAAAACTGGTCCCTGGGTGCCAATAAAGCCGGCCTACTTAAATCTTGTCCACATGTAGCCAAAACTGATTATTTTTCATTAAAATCAAGGGTTGTTCAAGATTAATAATCTGTCACTCAGTGTATGGGCAAGCGTCAGTTCTTTCATGCAAAGCTGTGTAATTTTTGTTATATTTTACAAGCGGGTGAGGTTGTGACTTTCTGCGGCGTCAGGCCGCCAATCGGAAGCCTGGCTCGATTCGTTCATGCTTGAGACTGGCTGTTGTCAGCCTGGGCAGCCCTTAATCGCTCCAGAACTTTCGCTCCATCGCTCACTCCGTTGTCGATGCCGGCGGCTTTCAAGCGGGCATCCAGGTCACCGTGCTGTTGTTCCTGGTCCAGCTTAGTCAAAGCGTCCTCTACGTCTTCCGCCTCGGTTTGACGGGCACGTATTCGATTGGCTGAAACGTTCAAGTCTTCCATGTGGCTGTGTAATCCGGTTGCGTGGCCCCGAAGCTGGCGGGTGACCTGTTCGGCGTGTCGGTTGGCTTTCGCCAGACGCATCTCACTGTAGAAGTGTTTCAGCGCACGGCCGGAATCCCTTAATTGGCGGCGCAGTTCGCTTTCCTGTTGCTGTAGCTTTGCGCGCTGTTGCTGCTGGCGTTGCAGTAGGGTTTCATCCTCTGCAATCAGGTTGGCTAGATCCAGCGCCAAGGTTTCTTCGTTTTGCGCCAATGCCTGGCTGGCTTGCTGTTCCCGTTTGTTAATAGCAGCTTGCAGGCCGGCGTTGTCGCGTTCCAGTCGCGTTTTCTCAGCCATCAGGTGCGCCAGCTCCCGCTTTGATCGGGCAATGGCTTGCTCGGCGTCCCGCAGTTCCTGTTCAAAGATACGCATGTCGTTAGCGTCCACCAACTTTGCGACCGGTTCGTGGGCCGATGCTCTGAATAGTGTGTTCAGTTTGCGCCAAATGCTCATGGTGTTACTCCCCGTATTCTTTTAGCAGCTGATGGGTTCTAGCCTCGGAAATGCGGTTCGCAATTCGGTGTTGCTCGTGTTCATCACGCAGGGTTTTCGACAAGGTGATGGTGGTGCTTACTAGAAAAAGAGCGCTGATCGCCATGTAGCCTTTTATCACGATATCAACGGGCGCAAGCACCACACCCGCGGCGGCGGCAAACAGTGCAATCGCAAACGAAACCTTTACAAAAAATACCCAGGAGTTTGAGTTGCTCTTCAGTTCGCTATCCATGATTTCTTCCTCTTTGGGTTTGTTGTTGGGACAGCCGAACTGTGCGCTATCGCTGGATACGCCGCGAGTGATTCCCAAAAAGTATCAGTGGTGTATATCTAAAGTATCGTTTGATGATACTTTTGTTGGCTGGAACTCAAAGAGAGGTGATTCCATGGCGCAAACCAGTGCCATTGTCGGTGAGCTTAAACGACAGCTACGGTCTCACGGCCTGACCTATCAGGACGTAGCTAATGCTCTGGATCTCTCAGAGGCGAGTGTTAAGCGCTTGTTTTCCGAGAAGCAGTTTTCCCTCAAGCGTCTCGACCAGATTTGTGCGCTGATGGGGATTGAGATCAGTGATGTTGTGCGCAAGCTGTCGCCAGAGCTTGAAGTCGAGCAACTGAGTCTGGAACAAGAGCAGGAACTGGTGTCGGATGTGCGACTGTTACTGGTGGCAGTCTGCGCCATGAACCGGTGGCAGTTTCAGGAGATCCATCAGGTTTACGATGTGTCTGAAACCGATTTGATTGGCTATCTCGCCAAGCTGGATCGTATGGGGGTACTGGAGTTGCTACCCGGTAACCGATTCAAGTTGTTGCTCAGTCATGATTTCGCCTGGCAGCCGGGCGGGCCTATACAGCGCTTTTTCGAGGCTGAAGTGCAGCAGGATTTTCTGAAGTGCCGGTTTAATCACCCCGGTGAATTGAGACTGTTTGTGAGTGGCATGCTGTCCGCTCAGTCCAACGAGGTGGTTCAGCAGAAGCTCAAACGCTTGGCTCTGGAGTTTAGGCACTGCCATGAGGAAGATCTTGCACTGCCCTTGGAGCATCGTTTCGGGGTGAGCCTGTTCATGGCCATGCGCCCATGGGAGATTGAGTCTTTTGACAGTTTCCGACGCTCCGAGGCGCGTAAGGACTACCCACCGTTTAGCCGTTGAGGACAGAGTGGGTAAATGCACTAGCGTGGTCGGGCCATGCGCGCTCTATCCCGCTTTCGCCTGTTCCCGATACAAGGCCGCACCCAGGGCAGAAAAATAGTCTTGAAATGCGTCGTTGATACGCTGGCGATGCACGTCATTTGGATAAAGGCCTGCACTAGCTTCATCGGAGTAAACAGTACCGCGCACCAGGAAAGAATTGTTGGGAGTGCTGTCTTCGATGAACGCCTCAAAAGCCCGGGCGCAAAGCTCTTCTGGCTTTGCGTAGTACAGCACCCTTAGTTGCTTGTCGGCTTCCTTGGATGCCTGAAACAGGGGGCTAGGTGCTGTTCCGTCTTCAGTCAGCAGAATTGTTTTAAGACAGGTGCACAGCAGGCTGTTTAGCGGGTGTTCTTTCTGCTTGGCGCTACCGAGCCAGCCGCTGGAGGCAAACGCAAACTTACCTAAACCCTGAAAGGCTCTATTCCCCATGTAATGATCAAACGCATGGAACCACTCATGCGCCAGGCTGCCGGCGCCGGCGTTCTTTGCGAGTGCCAGCTGACGGGTTGCTGGAATGTAGTGGGCGGATACCCCAGGCCGACCACCAATACCGTATTGCATGCCAAGAGATCCACGAAGTGATATCAGGCTCTCGGGCCCCTGCAGAATTGTCATAAGATCACACAGAGCTCGGTAAAACCGATCAGCAGCTCGATCCCGCTCTGCGGGTGTCACCCAGCGACCGACCTCTATGCTTCGGAAATCGAACCGGCGTCGAACCGTAGCAAAGGAAATGGGGTGAGACATCGTCATGAGTTTCCTCCACGCTTGAGCGAGCGACTTATGGTCGCCAAGAACTGTGACGGGCATATTACACCTAGTTACTGTTTTTATATACAGTACTCTGGTTTGGTTTCTCCGTCGGGTCAATTCTGAAAATGAAAATCCCTGTAAATTTTAGAGAGAGTGGGCGTAATGATCGAAAACCTTAAAACCGATCTAATAGTGCGTGTCCCCGCCATCCCGCTCGAGGTCAGTTAAGGCAGGTTGAAAGAAGCAAGTTTATAAAAAACAACCAGTTAAATGACAAACTTTTACAGAGTCTCCCTTTTCCCTCGAGTTAATCTGGCGCATGATCGTGCTCATAATTAGCCATATGAATCATGCGGCATCGGATCCCGGAGGCCACAGTTAGCATCCTGGCTGAAATATAACCTTCAAGTGAAAACACAAGCAAAGAGGAGTGGATGAGTGAGAACGGTTTTTTTACTTTCAATGTGTTTGTTGCTGGCTGGTTGCGCGAGCACAAAATCAATTTTGGGGGTTCACCCGGGCGTTGTTGAAAATGAGGATGGAGCAACAAAAATATATGACTTGGATAATATCGCTTTCTTGGCTCACAGCGATTCTTTTTGGCATCAGCTTTATTTGATTAAAGACGGCGACTCAGAATTTCGGCCCGATATTTTGGCCGATGTTTTTATTGACGTATCAGTTGATGAAAAGCGATGGGTAAATATCAATGAATTTGAAGGAATATCAGTAAGAAGCGCTATAATTGAAGATCTTAAAGAAAAACGTAAATCCCGGGAGTCATTGTTAGATAATGCCGTATTCGTTATCGAGGGATTCGCAGAGTTCAGTGATTACGATTTCGAAAGCGAGAGTTATAGCCTTGAAGAAGTTCGAGTGCCAAACACCGATGCGCTTACTTATTCAACCTACCGTGATAACGCAGGGTCCCTGCGTCGGTATAGAACGTTTTTCCAAGGCGCGCCGACGCCACCCATAATTGAACCGGTAAGGGATATGGTTCTCTTGAACCATACGACCTATCGGTCTTCCGATAGGTTTCTTTCAAAGCTATCCGTAAATGCCTCCGGGGTTGCCTATAAATTTCCACCGAATGAAGCCGAGCAGTTAAAGAGCTTTTTCTCCGATGATAGCCTTAAGGTTAGTATCGTTTCGGAGCTTGTTAGTTATTCCGATTACGCGATTCATAAGAAAGACTATGTAGTGTTTGAGCATAATGTGCTTTGCTATATATTTCACAACGATCAGCGTTTGCAAACGATATACTACGAGAACAGCGATATAAATAACCGCAGTAGAGAAATCTGCAAGAAGGAAGTTGACAGGCTGCTCAGTGGCGAGCCGCTTGAGGAAGCGAACATCCGTCCTTCGTTCTCTGTGTTCCCCGAAGGGGCAATCACCGATCGGGGGGAGCGTGTGCGCTATAATCTTGATAAATACTTTTGAGGCGACCAGCTCTTTAGGTTGCCCGGTACCCCCCCCCCCACTAAAAGTGGGGGGTGCATCTACACAAACCCCGCGTGGTTCAGAGTAGCCCTGCTTACTAATTGAAGGACAACCTGCTTTTAGTCCGGCTAGAGGCAATACCGTTTGCCACAATCATTCCCCAGATCAAGGTAGCGGCAACCGCTAGCGTTATTGCAATCGGCCGATCAACAAAGGCCGTTAGGTCCCCGTTGGCCTTAATGATTGAGCGCATGAAGTTCCTCTCAATGATGGGGCCAAGGATCACGGCCAGTATTAAGGGCCCGACCGGGAAATCATTTAATGTTTCTCGCCCCATATTGAGAGAGGCGCTTGCACGCTTGCGTGAGGATAACCTGGTTATCTCCCGTCGTGGGTCAGGCAGCTTTGTAATTAATCGCCCAGATAGTGCAGTGTTAGAGTTTGCGCGCATAGCCAGCATTGCAGATATCCAGCGGTGTTTTGAATTTCGTACCAATGTAGAGTCCAGCGCGGCCTCCCTGGCTGCAATTAGAAGAACGGATGAGCAGCTAAAGCGCATATGGGAAAAGTACGAAGCCATCAATCAGGCAAATAGCAAGCATTACCTGGCAACGAACGAAGACTTCGAGCTTCATCTGGCGATTACTGAGGCATCGAGCAATCACTATTACGCTACTGTTCTCAAGTCCCTCCATGAAAGTATCAAGGAAGGCATGAATATAACGCGAGGCCTGTCGTTGCTTGCGCCAGAGAAGCGTTTGAGAATAGTCCAGGACGAACATCTGGCTATAGTAAATGCTATTGCCGAAAAGGATGAACATAAGGCAGGGGAGAGCATGCGCGAACACTTGGAGAATGCTCGACGGAGAATGTTTGAAGGAGTTACCGAGTAAAACTCTCAGTTATCCTGATAAGATCGAATACCTACAATAACAAGATCCAAAAAGAGATAACGCGATGACCCCGTACGACTTTATCATCGAAGGCGGCCGGTACTTCGACGGCACTGGCGCACCATCTTCCATTCGCAATCTGGCGGTCAAAGATGGCCGTATTGCAAAAGTGACTGCAGACCCTATTCCCCATGATCAGGCAACCCGCGTAATCGATGCCAATGGCAAATGGGTTACGCCGGGATTTCTGGATACTCATACCCATTACGATGCCGAATTGCTGGTGAGCCCGAGCCTTTCTGAATCGGTTCGTCATGGCGTAACGACGGTGCTGGTGGGTAGTTGCTCGCTAAGCATGATCTGCAGTGATTATGAGGATGCCTCAGACATTTTTACCCGCGTTGAAACCGTGCCGAGGGAACGGGTGCTGCCGATCCTGAAAGAGCACAAAACCTGGACGACCCCAAAACAGTGGGTAGAGCACATCAAGCAGATGCCCCTTGGCCCGAATGTTGTCAGCTTGCTGGGCCACAGCGACATGCGAGTTGGGGTGATGGGATTAAGCCGAGCCACAGATTTGGCCGTCCAGCCCACCGAAGAAGAAATGCGGACCATGGAGCGTTTGCTGAAAGAGGCGCTTGATGAAGGGTTTCTCGGCCTGTCGACCATGTGCCTTAAGTGGGACAAGGTGGATGGTGATCGGGAGTGGTCAAAGAGCTTGCCCAGCACTTACGCCAAGTGGGGTGAGGTCGCACGTTTAAACAAGTTGGTGCGCCAGTATAATCGGGTGCATCAAGGCGCGCCGAATGCTGCTACGCCCTTGCAGATTCTGCAATATGTGCGGGAGTGTGTGGGGTTGTTACGGCGGCCGTTAAAAACCACCTTGATCAGCCAGATGGATTTGAAAGGCAGCGCCGCGCTAACAACTCTCACCAAGCTAACATCCATGTTTACCAATGCCTTGCGGGGAGACTTCCGCTGGCAGGTGCTGCCTACACCTTTCACGGTTTACGCAGACGGTATTGATGTTGTGTTCTTTGAAGAGTTTGGAGCCGGGGAAATGGCTCTGGATTTGAAAGATGCGGTCGAGCGAAATGACTTGCTGAAAAGCGAGGAATACCGTCGTAATTTCCGGAAGTTCTATGGTGAAAAACTGAGCCCTCGGGTTTGGCAGAGGGATTTCGGTGATGCCATGATCATCGATTGCCCTGATGAATCACTGATCGGTAAGAACTTTGAAGAAGTAGCAAAGGCGCGCGGTATTCATGTGGTGGATTTGTTTCTCGACCTGGTGGTGGAGTTCGGTAAGAAAATACGCTGGTACACCACTGTCGGAAACCACCGAAAACAGGTTCTCAAACAGCTGGTTAAAGACCCCACTACACTTATTACCTTCAGCGATGCCGGTGCCCATATCCGTAATATGGCGTTCTACAACCTGCCGTTGCGCATGTTGAAGCTGGTCCAGGAGTCCATCGACGAGGGCGATCCGGTAATGACCATGGAGCAGGCTGTTCACCGTTTGACAGGCGATCAAGCCGATTGGTTTGGTATAGAAGCCGGTAAGATCCGGGTAGGTGACCGAGCCGATCTGGTGGTGCTGGATCCCTCAGGCTTTGACCAGAATCTGGAAGACGTGTCCTGGGGCGAAATGGAAAACTTCGATCTTCAAAGACTGGTTAACCGTAACCCGGGTATTGTGAAAACCGTTATGATCAATGGAAAACTGGCGGTGGATGATGAGCAGTTCTTGCCGGAGTTTGGTCGCGAGATGGGCTACGGTACGTTTATTCCCGCCCGTTAACCGGGTCTGCAGGCACTTCGAAATCCACAGAGCCAGATCGGGCTTGTTTGCGCCAAGCCCGCGGCGAGCATCCTTTCCATGTTTTAAAAGCCCGGCTAAATGGCGCCAGGTCCGTATAGCCCAGGCTCATTGCGAGCTGGGACAGATCAATGTCTGTGTTTTTCAGGTACTGGCAAGCCAGGCGCTGGCGGTTAACCCTCAGGCGCTCGCCAAAACTGGTGTTCTCGGATTTCAAGCGGTTCTGCAAACTTCGTGGATGGCTGCCCAATACACGGGCAACGGTATCCAGGCTGCATTCGGCAGTGGGGAGCAGGGCTGTGATGGTTCTGTCTACTTGTGAGCGCAGGCCAGTTACCTTGAGTTGGGGCTGGCTCTTTTGCCACTGCTGACTGATACGCTGGCGCACATCGTTTGTGGCCAGAACGGGCAGATGCAGGATTGATGCAGGAAATTGAACGCGGTTTTCGAGCCCACCAAATTGCAGGTTCGGGCCGAAGAAGGCCCGGTATGCCTCGAAATTTCCGTTATCGCGTGCGGTCAATTCCACTTCTTCCGGCCGCGGGGCTCCCGCATTCAGTTGCTTTGTGCCACTGACCAGCAGCGCCAAACTGAGTGCCATCAGTTGGTGGCAGTCCGTACGGGCTTCAAACGCGAATGCCATCCGCATTTCCAACACCGGCCCACTGATATCCACATCAATCTGGACGCCGTGAGCGTGAAAGGCGAGATTTCTCAGCAGAATGCGCACTGCATCTGCAATAGTGGACTGCATGCACATCAATGATCCCAGTGCGCCCACTGCTTCCAAGCCCTGACGATACCCAAGCCGGGCGCCAAATTCCGGTGCACAGCATCGTTCTGCAGCCAGGGCCAACAGCGCTGCCAGGCTCGTGTAAGGAATATACAGATCGGTATCTTTCAGGACCGCTGGGCTCAGGCCGACCTCCCGCATCAAGCGGTAGGGGTGCTCGCCATAACTACGCACCAGTTCGGGAAAGCCCACTAACGCACCGCTGCGTGCAAAATATTGCATGACGCCTGTCCTGAAAATGACTTATGTTCGTGTATTGTCAAATTGTGATTCGCCTTTGGTCAAGTAAATAAGGTTGATCTGTTCTAATCTGGTTATCCTAACGGCCAACCAAGGTTGATGTTCTACTTGCCCCAAGGAGATTCTTTATGGCCAGCCATGTTACTGCAGACACGCTTGTTATTGGCGGAGGTATAGCCGGTATCGTCACCGCGCTGGAGCTCCTTCGGGCGGGCAAAACCGTCACGCTGGTAGACAGGGATACACCAGAGCGTTTGGGCGGGCTGGCGTTGTGGGCGTTTGGCGGCATGGCTCTGGTCGGCACACCATTGCAACGAAAAATGGGTATTCCGGATAATCCCGAGCGTGCCCTCAAAGACTGGATCAGCTTTGGTGAGCTGGACACCAGCGACGAGCACTCCCTGGCCTGGGCTCGTTACTATGTGGAGAATTCCTGCAGCGAGGTCTACGACTGGCTGAAAGCCGAAGGCATCAAGTTTTTGCCTGCAGTGAACTGGGTTGAGCGGGGTCGACTAGGCGAAGGGAATAGTGTGCCGCGCTATCACATAGTGTTTGGAACTTCCCGAGAGCTCACCCGAACTCTGATTTCGGCTATGGAGGATGCCGCCGAGGGAAATCGCCTCACGGTATTGCATCAGCACAGTATCAGTTCGTTGGAGAGCAGTGATGGTCGCGTTACCGGAGCCATTGGCAGCAATGATAAAACCGGTGAGCCGATCCATTTAACGGCGCAGACGGTAGTGGTGGCTACTGGCGGAATCAACGGCAACCACCAGCAAACCCGTGCTAACTGGCCGAAAGATCGGCCCATGCCAAAAACCATGCTGAACGGTGCCCACCCATACGCTGATGGCAAGCTGCACCACGAAGTGGCCAACAAACTGGGTGGAAATATCGTTAATGCGGGTGAAATGTGGAACTACGCCGCCGGCTTTCCCCATCCGTATCCCCATTTTAAAGGCCACGGCTTATCGACCATTCCTTGCAAATCTGCCTTGTGGCTTGATCACAAAGGCAAGCGAATCGGCCCGGAGCCGCTGGTGACCGGCTTTGACACCCATTGGCTTTGCCAACGTGTTGCCGAGCAGGAAAAACCCTGGACCTGGCACCTGTTGAACTGGCGTATTGCCGCCAAGGAATTCGCCATCTCCGGAGCCGAACACAATCACAGAATACGCGACAAGCAGTTGATTCGTTTTGTGTTCGAGACCCTGACCGGCAACCATAACCTGGTCAAACAAATGGCCCGTGAAAGTGATGATTTCCTGGTTGCTGACACACTCGAAGAGCTGACAGGAAAAATGAATGCGCTGACCCGCTCCCACGATGTCGATCCGGCCACACTGCAGGCTACGGCTGATGCTTTCGATGCGAATTTTGCCGCGGGCAGCAAGCTGGAAAATGACGATCAGATTCGCCGTATTCTTCATGCCCGCCAGTGGGGGCCGGATAAATTGCGTACCTGCAAGCCTGCGCCACTGCAAAAGAAAGGTGCCGGGCCGTTTATCGCCGTGCGCATGCAATTGATTACCCGCAAAAGCCTTGGTGGCTTGCGTACTGACCTGCAATCCCGCGCCCTTGGCCCAGACAACCAACCGATATCAGGGCTCTACTGTGTGGGTGAAGCCGCCGGTTTCGGTGGCGGCGGCTGTAACGGCAAGCGGTCTCTGGAAGGCACTTTTTTGCCTGGTTGTATTTTGACTGCCAGAGCAGCAGCGCGGTCGATCGTTTCGAGCACCTAATCCAGGTAAAGAAGCTAGCCGAATACTGATAGAAAATAACAAGGAGAATAAAGATGAACGGTGCGCAAGCCCTGATGAAAACCCTGGTGGACGCGGGTATCGAAGTCTGTTTTAGCAACCCTGGTACCAGCGAAATGCACTTTGTGGCAGCGCTGGATGATGAACCAAAAATGCGCGCCGTGCTGGCACTGTTTGAAGGCGTGGCAACTGGTGCGGCTGATGGTTACGCCCGGATGGCTGACAAGCCAGCAGTGACACTTCTGCACTTGGGCTGCGGATTAGGCAACGGCTTGGCCAACTTGCACAATGCGCGCAAAGGCAAGGTGCCGGTGGTAAACATTGTTGGTGATCACGCGATCGACCATGTGAAATACGATGCGCAGCTCCAGTCGGATATCGAAACCGTTGCCCGTAATGTGTCACCGGGTTTTGTCCGCACATCTCAAACCACGGCCGAATTGTGCAAAGATGCCGTCGATGCCATAACGACAGCCCGCGGACTGCCCGGCCAGGTGGCTACGCTGATCCTGCCCGCAGATGTTTCGTGGGGAGAGGGTGGTAGCCCCTCGGTTGTGCCCAAACAAGTTGAGTCTCCAACTGCCGGCGATAGCGCCATTCAAGCTGCGGTTGATGCCGTTCGCTCCGGAAAAAAGACAGCGCTGCTGCTGGGTGGCCGAGCTCTGCGGGAACCGGCTCTCATGGCAGCCGCTAAAATCGCCGCCGCTAAAGGTGTGAAGCTTTTGGCAGAAACCTTTCCGACACGCATAGAGCGCGGCGAAGGCCTGCCTCCGGTTGAAAGAGTTGCCTATCTGGCGGAACTGGCAGGCGTGCAACTGGCCGACATTGATCACCTGATACTGGTGGACAGCAAAGCGCCCGTTTCCTTCTTTGCCTATCCCGGGAAAAAGAGTTATCTCGTACCGGATAGTTGCACCGTTCACACCTTGTCCAGCCCCGAACAGGACGCCCGGGGCAGCCTTGAAAAGCTAGCCGCGGCACTGGGAGCTGACAAAGCTCAGCCCGAATTGCAGCAGCTACAGCGCCCATCGGCACCCCGTGGTCGCCTTTCCGCGCCGAAAGTCTGTAAAGCAGTTGGCCACTACCTCCCAGAGAACGCCATTATTATCGATGAGGCCATCACCTCCGGGTTAATGTTGAATGCCATGACCGCAGGTTCGCCTCGTCATGACATGATTGCCCTTACCGGAGGGGCCATTGGCCAGGGCCTGCCCAACGCTGTCGGCGCCGCGATTGCCTGTCCGGAACGCCCGGTGATTGCATTGATCGGCGACGGCACGGCTATGTATACCATTCAAGCCCTGTGGACCATGGCCCGTGAGCAGTTGAATGTCACCACCATTATTTTCAACAATGCGTCTTACTCGGTGCTGAATATAGAGCTGGAGCGTGTAGGCGCTGAAGAGGTGGGCGACAAGGCCAAATCCCAGTTGGATCTGAATGGCCCTGTGCTGAACTTCGCCCAATTGGCCCAAGGTATGGGAGTTCACGGCGTGCGGGTTGACACCGCCGAGGCCTTCAATCATGCCCTTGACTACGCCCTGTCACAGCCGGGCCCCCACTTGATCGAGGCCATGGTGCCGGAATCCCTGAGTGGCTTGAAAAGAAAAATCCTACCTTGGGTGTTGCGTTCGTTACCGAGCTTGCCTGTGTCGGTAACCCGTACCCTGAAAAACAAGATCGCACCCTGATACCGGGAGCCGCCATGTACGACTACATCATCATCGGCGCCGGATCTGCCGGCTGTGTATTGGCCAACAGACTGTCAGCAGATCCGGGAAACCGGGTTTGCCTTCTGGAGGCTGGCCCCAGCGACCGCACACACTGGATACGCAACTGTAACCCCCTGAACATGCTGATGTTGATGAATAGCCGCACCTACAACTGGCGTTATCACACCGAGCCTGAAGCACGCACCGGCAACCGCCCGTTTTTCTGGCCACGGGGGCGCGCACTGGGCGGGTCCAGTTCAATCAATGCCATGATTTACACCCGGGGCCATCCGGAGGATTACAACCACTGGGCATCATTGGGTAATCGCGGCTGGGATTACCAGAGTGTATTACCCTGGTTCTGCCATTCGGAGCGGCAAGGGCGTGGAGCGAACGACTGGCATGGCGATCAGGGGACCATGGATGTTGTGGATACCAACTACCATTTTCCTGTTAGCGAGGCTTTTGTGAAGGCCTGTGGTGAAGCTGGCCAGGCCGTCAAAAAGGATTTCAATGATGCAGAGCAGGAAGGCTGTGGTTTTTTCCAGGTAACACAGACCCCTTCGGGGCAGCGGGCCAACAGCGCTTACTCGTTTCTGGATGAAGCCGCGGGCCGGCCCAACCTCACGGTTTTGACGGGCGTGCATGTTACCCGGATCTGCTTTGAGGGCAGGGTTGCGACTGGCGTTGAAATTGGCCGCAACGGGCCCAAGGGGCCTCGCGAAATCCTGAACGCGGCCAAAGAGGTTATTCTCAGCGCGGGCGTTATCAACTCACCGCAGCTGCTAAAACTCTCCGGTGTTGGCCCGGCCGGGGAACTGGAAGCCCACGGCATCCCCTTGGTCCATGATCTGCAAGGTGTTGGTGAGAATTTGCAGGATCATCCCGATGTCATCATTCGCTGCCGGGACAAAACCGGCACCTCGCTGGCGGTGGCTCCAACTCGCAACAGCATGGCGTTTTTCATGCGGATGCTCAGGCAGAAAAATTTCGTGTTTACCCCCACGGACTGCGGTGGCTTCGTGCGCTCGCAGCCCAGCGAGCCAATCCCGGATCTGCAGTTGCAGTTTGCCGCCATACGCATGCAGCCCCATGGGCGTGGCCTGTTTACATCCATGCTTGCGGGCTTCGTGCTGCACATCTGCCACCTGCGTCCGGAAAGCCGTGGGCGTGTTTTGTTGCGCAGTTCCGATCCTTTTGCAGCTCCGGTTATTCAGGCCAACTACTTTGATCAGAAAAAGGAGCTTGATGCGTTGGTGCGGGGCATTCGCTTGGGCCGAAGCATTCTGTCCCAGCCCGCCATGAAACCTTTCCATGGCGGTGAGGAAAGCCCGGGGCCGGAGATCCAGAGCGATGAGGAATTGACCCAGTGGGTGAGGGACCATGTGGAGACGGTCTACCACACTGCTGGCACCTGTAACATGGGTAAGGGTGTCATGGCTGTAGTGGATGCTGAGCTGCGGGTACATGGAGTGGAACGGCTGAGGGTTATCGATTCCTCTGTGATGCCCACTATCACCGGCAGCAATATTCATGCACCTACGGTGATGATTGCCGAGAAGGGCGCGCACAGCATTCTTAATCCGTCGGCAATTGGGCTGTGAGCGACTCCCGGTTAATCTGTGATTTGCCACTATGGCGACAGACTGTCGTGTTATATCAAAAATCTGTCTTGTTTTGTCGATATTGTCGCAACTGCCTTTGAGAGAATCAGAGTTACCATTGGTTGACGAATAACAAAAAGGAAACTCAGGTGGCCATTGAACACTACGACATTATTATTATCGGTGCCGGGCTCTCCGGCATTGGCACGGCATGCCACATTGCGCGGGAACACCCCGGAAAGTCCCTGGCGATACTGGAGCGCCGGGAAAATGTGGGAGGCACCTGGGATTTGTTCCGTTACCCAGGTATACGCTCCGATTCTGACATGGCCAGCTTCGGATTTAACTTCAAGCCTTGGCATTCCGATAACGTATTGGCCCAAGGCGGCGATATTCGCGAGTACGTACGTGAAACGGCAGAAGAGTTCGGGTTGTACGACAAGATCAAATTTGGCCTGAAACTCAAAAACTCTAACTGGTCGACCAAAGACCAAAAGTGGGTTCTTTCTTCCGTGAAGGAAGCAACGGGCGAAGAGAAGGTGGTGAGCTGTAACTTCCTGGTTAACTGTGCCGGGTATTACAACTTCGATCAGGGCTACCGTCCGGATTTTCCAAAGGAAGAAGTCTTTAAAGGGGATATCGTTCACCCTCAGAGTTTGCCGGAAGGTTTCGACTATAGTGGCAAAAAAGTGGTGGTTATCGGCAGTGGCGCTACAGCCATAACACTGGTGCCCGCCATGGCGGATAAAGCTGCAAAAGTCACCATGGTGCAACGCTCACCCAGCTACATTATGTCCCTGCCGAACACCGATAAAATATCCATGGTGTTGAACAGGTTTTTGCCAAAAGCCTGGGTATTCAAGCTCGCCCGCCGGCGCAACATTCTATTCCAGCGTGCTCTATATCTCGCCTGCCAGCGCTGGCCTAAACCGATGCGCAAGATGTTTTTGTCGCATATGTACAAACATGCCCCAAACGTTGATAAACGCCACCTTACACCTGAGTACATGCCTTGGGATCAACGCTTGTGCGCTGCGCCCGATGGCGACTTTTTTGAAAGTTTGCGTTCGGGCAAGGCGGACATCGTAACCGACCATATAGATCATTTTGATGAAACAGGTATCGTGTTGAAATCCGGCCAGCATATCGACGCAGATATTGTTGTTGCTGCGACTGGCCTGGAGGTTCAGTTGATGGGGGGATCGACACTCAGCATCGACAACGAGGAGGTGAATCTGCCCAGAAAAATGGCTTACAAAGGTATCCTTATTCAGGATGTACCAAACTACGGGTGGATTTTCGGGTATACCAACGCGCCCTGGACCCTAAAGTGCGATATTGGCGGGCGCTACTTGTGCCGATTGCTTGCTCACATGGATAAAACAGGAGTGTCTGTTGCAACCGCAGTAGACACAGGAAATAACGCGACCGATGCCAGTGTGCTGGATGGGTTTGCACCCGGGTATATCGTGCGGGCAATCGATAAAATGCCTCGGCAGGGTAAGGCAGATCCCTGGAGGATAACCATGCACTACGGCAAGGATAAAAAAATGCTGGTTAACGACCCTGTGGATGATGGGAATATGCAGTTTGAAACTGCGGCTTCCGCTTCAGCCCGGGAGTCAGATGTTCTTCAGCAGGCCAGAACAGCTTAAAGCCAAACTGCGATAGAAAAGGGAAGGGTTATGAACAGGGGACGCAGTGGCAAACCGCCGGTAATGCTGATTCATGGAATGTGGAGCAATGAAGAGACATTGCGAGATGTGAACGAAGCATTTGTGTATCAGGGATACACTGTGGATTCTCTGCGCCTGCCATACCATTTTCCCAAAAAAGAGCATACAGCGGCCAGTCGTTCGAAACTGGCTAAAACACGCGTGCAGGAGTACGTCGCATATATTGTAGAGCAGGTAAAGCGTCTCGACTCCCCGCCAATTCTGGTGGGACATTCAATGGGCGCACTCTTGGCCCAGTTGGTGGCCGCCCAGGTACCCTGCCAACGACTGGTTCTTTTATCCTCCGCGCCCCCGGCAGGTATAAATGGCCTGAGTTGGTCAGCAATTCGCACTTTGGGCCGCAATCTGTTTCGTTTTCCTTTGTGGAATAGTGTTACGGAAGTCGGGCTTGCCAACGTGGAGTATGGTATCGCCAATGCCCAAAGCCGCTCTGTGCAGAAGGAAATCTACGAAAGCTGTACATACGAATCTGGCATGGCTACATTTCAGATCAGCGTCGGGTCTTTGTTGAGAAGCAGGTCTGCAACACATGTGAACACACAGAATATCAAATGCCCGGTTCTCATTGTGGGTGGCACTGCGGATCGAATCACCCCCATCAATATCCAGCGTAGCATCGCCAAACGTTTCGGTGCACAGGCGTCACTAGTGGAAATAGAGAGTTGCTGCCACTGGACCGTGGGAGGGGCCTACTTCCCAATGATTCGTACTGAGATATTCAAATGGCTGAAGGTCCAGCAGGGGTAGCTTTTCCCGGTGAATTTTATGCCTTTAAATGTGTGATTCCCGGAAGGCTCAATTCTATCGGTGATTGAAGGATCGGCTGGTTTATTTGCGCCCTAAAGCTCAACCCAGCGCCTCACGATATCCATAGCGGCTTGCGAAGGGTTAGCATTTCGGCTCCCGCGTACTTCACCAACAACCCAGGTGTTATTTCGCTGCTCGAGAGAAATAGTCAGCCGCTGCGGCGCTGTCATGCGGTAGATAAACACCTCTCCCTGTGCAATAAACGTATCGTAGCTGCCCGTGCAATGATGCATTGTGGAACCTTCATCCAACAGCTCTAACCGCGATGTGAGTGGTTCAATGCCTTCGATGGCGGGTAAGGGAGCGTTGGGTAATCCCCATGTTCCTGCTCAAGTGCCGCAGCACGGGCGGCCCGTTTTTGCTCAGACCCCATGCTGTTAAAGCGCTGGACCAAACGGTCGTGCAGCTCTTGCAGTGCCGGTCTGGAACGCAGCTGTTCCAGCCTTTGTACAATTCCGGCGGCCGTGTTCAGGCTGTCTCAGTGCCTTAATGATATCCTCTAGTTCCCAGGGAATTCCGGCTGAACCAACGGAGCGGCATGGCAGAGTGCCAACTCTGAACAATTAACTGAATTGGGTATTTCAGGATGGTGCTGAGGTCGAACACTACCTGATGTTCAGAATTGACAGGATCGTCAAGGGTTGGCTCAGCCATGCTAAGGCGTTAATGTCATCTTCACAAAACCAGCCAATGCCCCGCGAAGCTTTTCAGCTACCGCGCATTCAGGAACGTCATGGCGCTTGGCCAAATAGGTTGGATCGTTGTAGCCCAACCATACCTGTCCTGATTCGTCCTCCCAAACCAGCGCCTTGAGAGGCAGATCGATCGCGACAGTCTGCGCGCATTTCATGAATGGGGTTCCGCCCTGTGCATTGCCAAAAATCAGCAACTCAGTAGGCCTGAGCGCCATACCTGCTTTTTCTGCCCCTGCCGCATGATCTATGCGCGCGAAAACGTTCAAGCCTTTGCTTTTAACAACGTCTTCGAACTTGTTCATGGTTGCTTGAGCGCTGTAAGGGCTCTTAACCGTAATCAGGCCATCCGCTGCTTGGGCTTGGGAGAAAGCCACAACCAGGAACAGTGCAACAACGTACTTGAATGTCTTCATGATCTACCTCGATGACGATGTTCGTTCATGTGTGTGCATTTAGTACGATCTACTGTCGCACGTGGTTTTCAATTCAGACTATCACTTGGCCCGTCCTCGCTATAGATAAAAGGGCAAGTAAAGCGCCACGATAGGGAAGAAGTAAACAATCAGCAGGCAGCCGAACATCATGATGATAAATGGCCACACGCCTCGCACCACATCCATCACTCTGCCCCCGGCGACAGCCTGTATTACGAACAGGTTTAGCCCTACGGGAGGGGTTATCAAAGCGCATTCGATCATGATCACGAAAATGATGCCGAACCAGATGGGGTCTATGCCAAGTGGTGCCAATGAAGGGTAGAGCACCGGCATCATGATCAACAGCATAGAGATGGACTCCAGGAAGAATCCCATCACCAGTAATACCAGGCACACCGCCAGGATGAACAGGCCAGCACTGCCAATGTGCATGGTGACGAACATCGAGATGTCTTGCGGGATTTGGTAGAGGGTAATGGCCTTACCAAACACTTTGGCACCCGCCATGATGATGAATATGGTGATCGTGGTTTTCATGGTGTCGATGCAGGCTTTCTTAAAGCGCTCCCAGTTCATTGTTTTCAATGCGAGAACAATGATCAACGAGAGAGCCACGCCGATGGCTGCGGATTCTGTCGGCGTGAACACGCCTGCATAGATTCCACCAATAATAATGACGGCCAGAATGATGATGGGCAGAGCCCGCCAGGTGGCTGCAAGACGTTCACTTTTAGTGGCCTTGGGCACTGGTGTGCAGGCCTTGCCAAGCGTCGCGTACAGGAAGCTGAAAATGATAAAACTGCCGGCCATAATCAGGCCCGGAATAATACCGGCCAGGAACAGGTCAACAATGGATTCCTCGGTAATAACACCGTACACGATCATCGGGATCGACGGCGGAATAAGTATGCCGAGCGTGCCGCCCGCGGCAATCAAGCCCAACACAAAGGGGCGGTGGTATCCGCGATCGGTCATCTCTTTGATGGCAACACTGCCAATGGTTGCGGCAGTGGCAACAGACGACCCGGAAATTGCCGAAAAAATAGTGCACGAGGCGATGGTGGCGATTCCCAAACCGCCGGGCCAATGCCCAACCCAGGTTTGAACGGCGTTGAACAAGTCTTTACCAACGCCACCTTGCAGCAGGATGTTAGACATCAAGAGGAAGAGCGGTACAGACAGCAAAATAAAGCTGTCGAATGAGGAATACATGGCCATGGGCACCATTAAAGGTGACATGTCGGCCAGTAGCAGCATGCCAAGCCCAAGCCCACCCAGTACAAATCCAACCGGTACTCCGGAAAGCAACAACATCAACAGGGCGAATATAATCAGAGCAACAGTCATCAGACGTGAACCTCTTCAGCAGGCTGAATATGCCCTGTTAGTACAAGCGCAGCCTCTGTGAGACATTGAATAAAAAGAAGGCCAAAACCCACTGGAATGGCACTTTTTGTGATCCACATCGGCATACCTAACATGGAGGCTGAGGCGGCATTAATGGCGATTGCATCCTTCACGATGTACACGCCGTACCAGGTTACCCAGCCCGAAAACAACGCAACGATAAGCAACGACCACAGTTCTGCAACAGCTCGCATACGAGGGCCAAAGCGGCCGATCAACATGTCGATGCGGATCAGCGCCTGGTGCTGAAGTAGCCAGCTTGCGCCCAGGCAGGAAGCCCAGATCTGACATAGCAGTGACAGGTCTTCTACCCAGATAGTGGGGGACAGGAAGACGTAACGGGCAATGACTTCATAGGTGATCATGGCCGCAATCACTACAAACAAGGCTGCAGCGAGTCGCCCGCAAAGGGTAACGACTGCATGATTTATACGCACCCAGGCGGAGGGATGGCTCGCGCGCCAGGCCTGCGGGTCTTTTGATGTGGCGTTGTTAGTTGACATGGATAATCCCGACAACAGAAAAACAAACAATAACGGACGCCTGCAAAGCAAGCGTCCGTATACGGGAGAAAGTATTCAGATCAGAGCGCGTTTGCGGCTTCGATCACTTGCTCACCCAAAGGGCCGGCGTTTTCGATGAAGCTCTTCAGCACAGGGCGGGTTGCCTCCTGCCACTTGGCGATGTCTTCCGGGGTGAGATCAATCACGTTCATTTCGTTTCTGGCTTCTGCAATGGCATCGGCTTCAAGGGATTGAATCTTGTCGCGCAGTTGCTTTTCGACCTTTAGCGCTGCGTTTTGCAGAATGGTCCGCTCAGTGTCAGTCAAACCCTGCCAGGTTTTCTCGTTAATGAGCGTCATGAATTCGATGTTGGCGTGGTTGGTCAGGGTGAGGTGATCCATAACCTGATACAGCTTGCGTGGGCCAACAGCGGTTACGCCGGTCATGCCTGCATCAACGGTTCCGCGCTGGTACGCCAGGAACTGCTCAGAGCCTGCCATCACAGTCGGTGCAGCGCCGACCGATTTGGCGAATTCACCAAGGGTTTTACCAAATACACGCACCTTCATGCCTTTCATGTCGTCTGGCTGCTGAATGGGCTTTTTCTTGGAGAGTAGCGCAACGCCACCATAAGCCTGCCACCACAGAGGGCGAGCGCCGGTTTTGATGATTTCATCGTCCAGCAGGGTACGTACAGGGCTGCCAGGCTCAGTGGCTTTAACAACCTTCTCGTTTGTAGGGAACATGAACGGTACGTAGAACACATCCACTGCAGGAATGGTGCCCGCCATTTGGGTAACGCTGATAACGCCCATTTCAATGGCGCCAGAGCTCACGGCGTTGTGAACTTCTTTATCCTTATAGAGCTGTGCAGCCGGGAAAATCTGGATCTTTATATCACCATTACTGCTGCTTTCAACTTCGTTTTTGAAGTCGACCAGGTTCTGGCCCAAGTGATGTTTCAGGGGCAGTTGCAGTGTTACTTTCAGAGTGGTTGCTGCAAGTGCAGGCATGGCTGCGCCAAGGGAGCAGGCCAACACGCCTGAGCAGAGAAGGTGTTTTAATTTCATGTTAGATCCTTATTATTGGCTGTTTTTGGTTTTTTAAGGTGGCCTGATCAGCTGCGGCCGTTTTGCATCAATTCTTTTACAGACTGTGGGAGCGGTCGAGTGTCGCTACGTTTTCCGGCTTTGCGAACCTGACCGGGAAGATCATGGTTAACGATTTCTTCCAGGCGTTGCGATTGTAGCAACAAACCATCGAGATCTACGCCGGTATCCAGCCCCATTTCACTGAGCATGTGTACCAGATCTTCGGTGCAAATGTTGCCCGTCGCACCCGGAGCGAATGGGCAGCCGCCGAGCCCGCCGAGCGACGCATCGAACTGGTTAACCCCGGCAGCGAGCGCTGCATACACGTTCGCAAGCCCAAGGCCGCGGGTGTTATGAAAGTGCAGTGTCAGCTCCAGTTCTGGCCAGCGCTTGCGAACTTCCTCGCACAGTGATTGCACCTGATTGGGTACTGCCATGCCGGTTGTGTCGGCGAGGGTCAGGCTATGAAGGCCGCGTTCCAGGTACGCATCCACAAATCGCAGTATGCGTTCCTGTGACTGTTGGCCTTCAAAGGGACAGCCAAAGGTGGTGGCCAATGAGCCGTTCAGGCGCATGGGTGTGCCCGATACCATCTCCGCAATATCTTTGAATTGCTGCAACGACTGATCGCAGGTCATGCGCATATTCGCCAGGTTATGGCTTTCGCTGACCGACATAACAAGGTTGATTTCATCCACACCCAACTCTAGCGCACGGGCACAGCCTTTTTGGTTGGGCACGAGGGCAACGTAGCGGGTCGGGGTGTCCTTTCGGATGGCTTGGATGACCTCGGCGGCATCGCTCAGATTGGGGACGGCGCGCGGTGAAACAAACGAGGTAACCTCGATTTTGTTCAAGCCAAGGCCCGCAAGGGCATTGATCAGCTCAACCTTGGTTTCGGTTGGCACGAAATCCGGCTCGCTTTGAAAACCGTCGCGCGTCACCACCTCATTGATGAGTACCCGTTTTGGGATATCAGTAAACATCAGATCACTTCCTTGGCTTTCAGCGCCTGAATATCGTCATCGGAGTAGCCCAGGCTAGCGAGAATTTCGCTGTTATGTTCGCCAAGACTTGGGCCTACCCAGCGGGTTGCTCCGGGTGTGCCGCTCAGTTTTGGCACTATGCCCGGCAACGAAATCTCGCCGCCACCGGGTAGGGGGCGCTCGATAATCATTTCTCTGGCGCGGAAATGAGGGTCTTCAAAAATCTCGGCGGCGGTGTTGATTCCGCTGGAGGGAACAGCAGCGTTTTCCAGAACGGCCAGGGCGTCTGCAAGGTTATGCTGGGAGGTCCAGGCTTCTATGGCTTCATCCAGCTCATCACTGCGCTTCGCTCGGCCATCGTTATGGGTCAGCTCGGGATCATCTGCCAGGTCCGGGCGGTCAATAGCGTTCATTAGCCGTTTGAAGATGCTGTCGCTGTTGGCGGCAATGACTATGTATCGATTGTCCCGGCTGCGATACGTGCTGGAGGGAGCAATGCCGGGCATGCTGGCACCAGTGCGCTCCCGAACAAAACCAAACATACCGTACTCCGGGATCAGGCTTTCCATAACGCCGAAAACCGCCTCATACAGAGCCACGTCAACGAACTGACCCTTACCACCGTTAACCTTCAAGTGGTGCATTGCCATCATTGCGCCGATCACGCCATACAGGGAGGCCAGAGTGTCGCCAATGCTGATGCCGGCACGAACCGGTGGGCGGTCCGGATAGCCCGCAAGATGACGCATACCACCAATTGATTCGGCAATCGCTGCAAAGCCCGGGCGTGCTGCATAGGGGCCGTCCTGGCCATAGCCAGATACCCGAATCATGATCAGCGCAGGATTAATAGCCGACAACTGCTCCCAGCCCAGATTCCACTTTTCCAGTGTGCCAGGACGAAAGTTCTCGATAACGATGTCGCACTCTTCCACAAGCTTGTGAATGACGGCCTGGGCTTCGGGATCTTTGAGGTTGAGCGTAAGCGACTTTTTGTTACGGCTCTGGGAGTACCACCACAGCGACGTGTCGTTGTGCATTTTGCGCCAACGCCTTAGTGGGTCGCCTGTACCCGGTGGTTCCACCTTGATGACATCGGCACCGAACTGGGCAAGGATGCTGGCGGCATAGGGACCGGCAATCAGTGACCCCAGTTCAAGCACGCGAACGCCTTCCAGGGGCTGCGGTGTTTTCTCCTGATCCCCTGGGCAGGAAGATTCCTTGGTCATGTTCATCTCACATTGAATGGCATTGTTATCGTGTTGTTTTACAAAATAATGAGCCGGGAGGGAGAAATAACAAAATGGTTAAATGTGAGCCTGCCATCTCGAAATACGATGGCAGAAATCCTCAGCTGGGTGTGAGGTGTTCGAGCAAGCGTAAGGTCGCTTGCGACAAGGAGTGCTGGTTGCTGGTGCATAGCTTCAGGTTGCGGCTTGCCCAGCTGTCATTAAGGGGGATGGCCTTAACGCGGTGGGTGGTCACATAAGGCTGTGCAATATCTTGGGGCATGATGCCAATGCCGAGATCCTGTTCGACCATGCGCAGCAGTGCTTCATAGCTGGTGACCTGTATACGCATACGAAAGGTTTTTTCGGCTGCGGCTGCGGCCTGCAATAGCTTGTTATTAATAGCACTGCCTGTATGTAGACCAACGTAGTCGTATTGCAGCGTATCGATAAAGCTCAGGTTTTGGGCCTGGCTGAGGGGATGCTGGTTGGCGGTAATCAGGGCCAGCCGGTCGGATTGATATGGGTAAATGGTCAGGTTTTCCGTGTTGCCAAGCACCTCGGTAAAAATGCCGATGTCTGCCTGGTTTTGCGCCACGGTTTCAATAATTTCTGAACTGATACGTTCTTCCAGTTGAATCTGGATAAAGGGGTGCTGGTCCAGAAACGCTTTCAACTGGCTGGGCAAGAACTGAGTGATGGCTGAAATATTGGCGACGATTCTGACTTCGCCCCGCACACCCTGGGAGTATTCATGCATTCGCGCATGAACCTCTTCAAGCTGATGCAGTACACCTCTTGATAGCTGAGCCAGTGCTTTTCCAGCTTGGGTGCCGCCAACGCCCCGGTTTGTGCGCACCAGCAATTGAGTGTTCAGGCTGGTTTCGAGTTCACTGATGCGTTTACTGATTGCTGAGGCAGCGATGAATTCCTGTTCTGCCACAGCGGCTATCGTGCCCGTTTCCAGAACTCGCACAAACAGCCGCAATGATGTGGGGTCCAAATGCATACAACAAACGCTCCGGAGCAAATGACTCCATTGATTCTAGGGGGTTGGTCTGAAAAAGGAAGTGGCTTTCAGTTATGCTCCTGGTTCCGCAATCATTCTGCCCAGGACAGCTTCCATTTACCGGGCAGGCTTTCAATGCGTTACTATAGGCCGCCAATATATTCATCCATTGCAAAAGCAACGCGAGGTTTTCATGTTTTCAGCACTGAGTGCGGTTTTCCGCCCATTAATGCGATTGGGGCTTGTTGCCCAAATTGCCTTGGGGATTGTCGCAGGTGTGCTGTTGGTGATGATATCGCCTGAGGCTGCGGGTTCAGTCGCGTTGCTTGGCCAGCTGTTTGTGAAAGCCTTGAAAGCCGTAGCCCCGGTGTTGGTTTTTGTTTTGGTAGCTGCTGCCATAGCCGGCCACAAACAGGGGCAACCCACCCACATACGCGGAGTGTTGCTTCTTTATGTAATCGGAACACTTGCGGCAGCAGTAGTCGCTGTGGTCGCCAGTTTTCTGATTCCCACCCAGCTATCGCTGGATTTGAGTGGAGTTAGCGGCAATCCTCCCTCGAATATTGGGGAAATCCTGAAAAACCTTGTGCTCAGCGCGGTAAACAACCCGGTCAGAGCACTAATGGAATCCAATTTCATTGCCATACTGGTCTGGGCGGTTGGGCTAGGCTTTATGATGCGCACCGCCAGTGATACCACCCGCCAAGGCCTTGAGGACTTGTCCGAGGCAGTCTCCGGGATTGTTCGTGGCGTGATCCGCCTTGCGCCCCTGGGTATTTTTGGGTTGGTTGCCAATACACTTGCAGAGTCTGGCATCAGTGCTTTGCTGGGTTATGGTCAGCTCCTGGCTGTTATTGTTGGCTGTATGTTGTTTGTGGTATTGGTTACTAACCCGCTTATCGTGTTCTGGCAGATTCGCAGCAATCCCTATCCTTTAGTATTTGAGTGCCTGCGCGGTAGTGCGATTACGGCATTTTTTACGCGCAGTTCCGCTGCTAACATCCCCGTTAATCTGGAGCTTTCGGAGCGCCTGAAGCTGGATCCCGATACCTACACAATTTCTATCCCTCTCGGCGCTACGGTAAATATGGCGGGCGCGGCTATCACTATTTCTGTGATTACTCTTGCTACGGCACACACGTTAGGAATCCCTGTGGATTTCGGAACGGCGCTGTTGCTCTGCGTAGTGTCGGCATTGGCGGCTTGTGGCGTTTCGGGCGTTGCTGGCGGGTCGCTTCTGTTGATTCCCCTGGCGACCAGTCTGTTTGGTATTCCTGCAGAAGTGGCCATGCAAGCGGTGGCGATTGGCTTTGTTATCAGCGTTGTTCAGGATTCAGCCGAGACTGCATTGAACTCGTCTACCGATGTCTTGTTCACGGCAGCGGCCTGCCGCCGGGCGGAGTCGAAGCCGGATTAGCTTTCCTATGGATTATTTTAGCTGTGACGATCAACCGAAATCTGGCCGTCGATCATGAGCAGTGATTGGCTCATTGGAATTGATCTTGGTGGCACCAAGACTGAAGTAATCCTCATGAGCCAACAGGTTGGCGGATCCCGGCTTGATTACAGTGAGCATTTCAGAAAGCGTGTGCCCACTCCCCAGGGGGATTATCACGCCACGCTTCAGACCATACATTCATTGGTGTTGGAGGCTGAATCACAGGCCGGGGCCAGCGGTTTGCCCGTGGGCATTGGTATTCCCGGTAGTGTTTCTGGCATCACTGGTAGAATCAAGAACGGTAACTCCACCTGGCTTAACGGGCAGCCTATGCAGGATGACTTGCGGACACTGTTGCAAAGGCCTGTAACTCTCTCCAACGATGCGAACTGTCTGGCGTTGTCTGAGGCCACAGATGGTGCGGGTAAAGACTATGACGTAGTGTTTGCCGCCATACTCGGCACAGGCTGCGGTTCAGGCATAAGTGTAAATGGTCGGGTTCTTAGCGGTCCAAACGGCGTTGCAGGTGAATGGGGGCACAACCCGTTACCCTGGACTGCGCAGCATGAGCTTAAGCTGCGCCCATGCTTCTGTGGCCGCAATGGATGCAATGAAACATTCCTCTCGGGCACCGGGCTATCAATGACCCACAAGCTCACCACTTACAAGGCTCTGCCAGCCAAGGAAATTGCTGAAAATGCCCGCCAGGGTGACAGAGCTGCAGCTGAATCCCTGAACCAGTACATGGAGCATCTGGCCCGTGGTTTTGGAGCAGTTATTAACCTGCTGGACCCAGACATTATCGTACTGGGTGGTGGCATGAGTAACGTCGAACAGATCTACCAGGAACTGCCCCGGCGATTGCCAGAGCACGTGTTTGGTGGGGAGTGCGGAACACCGATAGTTCGAGCTGCCCATGGAGATTCCAGTGGGGTTAGGGGGGCAGCTTGGTTGTCAAAGGTCTGAAGTATCGCCGCCCAGAGATGATTCCATCCTAGAAATTTAACTCCAGCCCCGCATATCAAGGCAACTTGCGGGCAGGCTTCCTGGCCTGTAATCCGGCGATGGCAAAGATTTGTGGTTACGAAAACCCGGAGGATCTGCAGCAGCGAGTAATACGCCTCAGGGAACAGCTTTTCTGCAGCGCCAGTGAGTTCGACACCCTCCGGCAGGAGTTGCTTGACCACGGCAGCCTGAGTGCGCGGGAAACCCGGTTACGGCGAGCAGATTCAACCCCGGTGCATGTGGCAATTACCTTGCTTAGGCGGCCTGACTTGGGGCCGGAAGTAGTTGAAGCCTTTGTTGCCGACTGAAGAAAGCCGAATGGTTCAGCAGGTTCACCGCGCGCTAGAGGGCGCAGAGGATTTGCTGGCAGACCTGCTGGATATATCGAAGCTTGATCAGCAAGCCATGGTGCCTGACTGGGTTATGACCGATGTTGCGGCTCTGGTTGAAGGGTTAGGGGAGGAATTCGAAGCGATTGCAGCCAATGCCGGGTTAGATTTTCGCATTCGTAAAATACCAGCCATGGTTAAAACTGATCAGAGAATGCTGACCAGAGTATTAAGAATACCTACTCAGCAACGCCTTTCGATATACTCCGAAAGGTCGGATTTTGCTTGCGCTGAGATCAAGGCCTAACGCCCTTCGGATTGAGGTGTGGGATACCGGAGTGGGCATTGAGGAAAGTAAGCTGGAAGAGATTTTTACTGAATTTCATCAGCTTTTGCCACAGGGCACCGGTGGCCGGCAGGGAGCAGGGCTTGGGCTGGCCATAGTGGATCGAATGGTTCGAGTACTCGAATGCAAAATGGATGTTGTTTCCCGCCCAGGGCGAGGTTCTCGATTTGCGTTGACGCTTCCGATGGAAAAGATGTGCGAGCCGCAATTGTCGAAACCGAGTATCAATACCGCGCAAGTTTTTGCCAAAGGGTTTGCGGGAGCAAAAATTCTGGTAATCGATAACGACCTTTCGGTGCTGGAAAGCATGAAGCTTCTGCTGGAGCGCTGGGGTTGTTCCGTTATCACTGCACCTGGCGGTGAGGCCGCAATTGCTTATCTTGAGCAGACAGATGAACACCCCGTCGCTATTCTGGCTGAACGAGCTTAATAGCATCGGTTTGAGTCTTATTAGGCAGGTGGCAGTCTGCCCCCCTTGGATTGATTTCCGGAAACCCGAACGCTTGTCTGGTTGACACTGTCACCCGGTCTTTGTGCGGTTGGTTGGCAACATAGGCCATTCATCGTGATTTCGCGGAGGTCCGATGGTTGAGGGCGTCAATTAAAGCTACATTAATAACGGGGCTGGAGCGCTCCACCACTAAAGGTTTTAGGGATCCCGTTAGAGCTTATCAGTTTGTTGGTTTGGCGCTTTAGGGAAAGTCAGCGGCGTTGCTGCACACAATTCTCCAATGTGTGAGTTTCCGTGCATTTGTAGAGGGTTTTCCTTTGAGAGGTTTGTTCCTGCTGATTGGGCTGATGATTTGTGTGTCTCCAATCAAGGCTATTGAGCCAAGCCCAAGGAATGCCTCGGGCCTTGGCGAGGCGTATGGGTTTGTGCTCGGACAAAATCTCACATTGCAACGAATTGCAGATGACTATCCCGACCTTGCACGCGAGGCTTTGCTGGCCAAACTTGAGTTTCAGAGAACATTTGGTGACATCCACGCAAATCTGGAGCCGAAACTGGTCGAGTTTTTAGGCGAGGAAGTGTTTAAAGCATTCAGGGCCAAACTCGAAAATCAGCTAATGGATATGGCCCAGGGTGAGGAGATTAGACGGATTCTCGCCGAGAACTTTCTGGAAGAAGTGCGCAACAGGGCAAGGGGTGATATCTATAGCCCGACTCTTGAGTATCTTCTTGCTGTCCGTTTTTCAGAGAATCCTGTAAGTGAATATTCAAGCGGCTTTCGGCAAACCTTCCAGACTGACGGCTCCGGCAAGTCTCGCGGTTTAGTGCTTCGCATTCAGTTACCAAAATCATGGCAGGAAAAGGAAGCTGATCGCCCGCACATTGTCCGCAAATGGCAAAGTGAAGCTGGCACCGGTATGGAGTTGGTCATCCTTCATGTTCGTGAGACAGATGGTGTCCATATTAGCCGTTCTGATGTTGCTGAAATGCTGCAGCCAGGCGAAGTTGATGCGCTGGTTCCGGCAGACGGGGTTCTCTATGACTATGGCATGGTGACCATAGAAGGCTTGCCGGGTTACTTCATAGATTTTGGCCAACTCGCTGAGCGAGCGGGCACCGTTATGTTTCAGCAGATGCGCCAATACGCGTTTTTTTACAAGGATAGGGCAGTTTCTGTTCAGTGCTCGGTCGGCGCACTTGAGAGTGACCATGAATTAGTCGAAGGTAGGTTCGCACGGGTTAAGCCGCTGTGTGCGCAGATATTTAATTCGGTGGTTATACCCGAGCTCTATCTAGCCCCGGAAAAACAGCGCGGTAAAATCGAAAGTGTGATGATGCCGACTAAGCCCTTGGATTACCGATCGAAATCAAGCAGTATTGCCTCTCTAAGCAATTGAAGCTGCCTACCTGTTAGCCTGCAACAATTACCTTTATTCAAAAGCTTGAAATTCTGCATACGGAATCCTGAGCAAATGAACCCACACATATTGGCAGCCATTCTGGCTGCCGTTTTTATGGGCACCATCGGGGCGATTTCCATCTACGCCGATGTCAGCGCTGAAACGGTAACCTTCTATCGCCTGTTCATTGGCGCCGTTTTGATGGCTGGCTTTCTTCTGTTTACTGGCCAGAAAGATAAGATGTTTACATGGCCAGGCCTGAAGGTTTTGGTAACAGGCGGGTTCCTTGCGGGGTTTGTGGTTTTTTATATTGTAGCGATGAGCTATACGACTATGGCGAACGCTGTAATGTTGCTGTACCTGGCACCTGTAACCGCGTCTATTACTGCGCACTTCTTTATGGGCGAACGGCTAACAGGTTCCAGCACAGCATTGATCGGGGTGGCGTTGTTTGGCTTCGCGATGATGATGGAGTTTAACTTCAATCTCTCGGGGCGAATGGAGGAAGCAGTGGGTCTCTTTTACGCTCTGTGCGCCATGCTTTGTTATGCAGCCTTTATCGTGACCAACCGGTTGATTCCTGATCAGGTGCATGTGCTGACACGCAGTGGCTATCAGATGCTGGTAGGTGCTTTGTGTATGCTGCCTTTTATGCTGCAACAGGGTGAAAGCATTGTTGGCATGCAGTGGGGGTGGCTTGTTACAGCGGGTGTTGTCCCAGGATTTCTGGCTATTATGTTAGCCGTTGTAGCCTTGAAAGCACTCCCAACGGCTACTTATGGAACCTTGGCATACCTGGAGCCCATAACCGTGGTGGCGCTCGGGTGGTTTCTGTTTGGCCAAAGCCTGAACACGCTGCAGATGTCTGGCTGCGCGTTAATTATCGTCTCGGGCGTTATTCAGGCAGTGTTGTCGCAAAGAGACGCTAATTTTCAGCAGCCTATTTTAACAACAAGGACCAATCATGATTGAAGCGCTATTTCGGCGTGAAGGAGACTTTTTCGTTCCAACGCCTTCGAGTCGGGGCCCCTGGAGCCGACACCACCTGCATGGCGGGCCAGTGGTGGGATTGATGGCACATGCCATGGAGCATGCGTCGGATAACGCGAGCTTGAATTTAACGAGGCTTACTGTGGATCTGCTAAGGCCTGCACCGGATGCACCTCTAACGGTGACCACCCGGTTGGTTCGTGGCGGCTCGCGGCTTCAAATACTTGAGGCATCATTACTTGCTGGCGACACCAAGGTTGCTCGCGCAAGTGCCCTTTTTCTGGAGCACTCTCAGGTCGCCGTTCCGGAATACGGTCGCTTTTCGCCATCAGAATACGAACCTCCTGCAGGACCGGTTGAGGCAAACATATCGGAGGCAGCAGGTTGGACAAATCAATACAGTCCGGTGGGGCTCCATAGCACCGCCAAAGCTGTTCTCATCGATGGTGTTAAGGCTCAAGGTCAAGGCATTGCATGGATGAAGCTGCCGGTGCCTGTTGTGGAAGGCATCGAAACAAGCCCTGGCGTTATGGCTGCTACGCTTTGTGATTTTGGTAACGGTGTAGGTCAGTTGGGCTTGGGTGGTGATGTTGGCTGCATCAATGCTGATGCCACACTCTATCTTCATCGAATGCCAGTGGGGGAGTGGTTGGGGTTGGATGCTCGCAGCCGAATGCAAGATACAGCTGTTGGCCTTGTTGAAACCACTCTGTTCGACAGCCACGGCCCTGTGGGCAAAGTCATGCAGGCCATCATCCCCATGAGAATGCCTGGAGCTGAGGGCTAGCTTAAAGAGGCTGGCATACAGGGCCAGCCTCTTTATTTCTATTACTCAAACGTTCTTGAGCGAATTGAATCGGGTTTCAGGAAGGGTTTCTCACCTGTGTTTCTGTGATCCCCGAGCACGTGACCGTCAGTTTCCCTGGTCTGTCCGTACATTGAATGTTTATGGAAACGTGCCTCGGTATTTTTCAGGGTTTCTGCCACATCTCCGGTGTAACGGGGGTCCTGTGGGCGCTCCTGATTGCTCATGTAGTAAGCTATATCCCAGGATTCCTGATCGCTAAGGCTATTAGGCTGCCCTAAAGGCATGTTGTTCTTGATGAACCCGGCCGCAGTGAATATCCGCACAATTCCGGCTCCCCAGTTGTTAGACATATCACCCCAGGTTGCCGGAAAAACAGTCTCATTCCCCACGCGTAGCCCTTCACCATCGTTGCCATGGCAAACGGAGCACTTTTCTTCAAAGGCCGCTTCACCGCGAGCATAGCTTAGTTCTTCAGGGCGATCTGGTGCGGGGAACCCGCGGCCATAGATGGGCTGTTCCGGGTACATGGCGACGCCCTTGGCCAACCACTGGTGGTAAGCGGATATGGCAAGCATATTGTCGCTGCCATACTCTGGCGGCTTGCCGTTCATGGAGTATGTGAAGCAGCCCGCAATTCGCTCTTCCAGGTTATTTACATGATCATTTTTACCACGGAAGTTCGGTAGCGTTACGGCTGCAGGCCACACAGGGGCGCTGAAGGGCATGCGGCCTTCACCTAAATGGCAACTGGAGCAGTTCATGTTGTTGAATACGTTCTCGCCACGCAGCTGTTGGGTGTTGGTGAACAGGTCGTAGCCGCGCCGGATAACACGCTTTAACTCCGGATGCAGTTTGGCGCTTTCGAGATCTTCCATCGTGGGCGGAATGTGCACCAGCTCGTTGCCCTTCGGGGCCGGGTAACCGAGTTCTGTCAGTGTGTCGATATACTGTTGGGTAGTTGTGTCTTTTGCAGATGCATTTACCGAAAGCAACAGGGTTCCAGACAGGGCGGCGTAACTCAATGTGCGAATCATGATGTCGGAATCCTCTTAGTTGCCCGCAGGGCTTTGGCTTGCGAGCCAAACGGCTACTGCGTGAATATCATCATCGCTCATCCGGCGGGCGATGGAGCCCATCAGGTCTTGCGTGTCATTCTTTCTGTTGCCTGCTTTCCAGGCTTGTAGCTGGGCTTCAATGTAACCGGCGTGTTGACCGGAGATGCCGGGGAAATCACCCCCGGCACCCTGGCTGTCCGGGCCATGACAGCTTTTGCACGAGACAATGTAAGCAGACCAATCACCACGTTCTGCAAGCTGCTGGCCACGGTTGAGGATTGCTTCATCTGCACCATCACTGCCTTTACCTTGAGTTGCCGGGAGGCTGGCATAGTACGCGGCCACATCTTCGATCTGCTGCTCATCCAGCATACTGGCGAACGGTATCATGCTGGCATTGCTTCGGGCGCCGGATTTGTAGTCATGCAACTGCTTGGAAATGTAAGTTGCGCTCAACCCGGCCAAGCGTGGCCAGGATTCACCGCCTGCGATGTTCATGCCGCCGCCATCGGCCTGGTGGCAGGCCATGCACATGGCCGCAGATGCTGCGCCTCGCTCGGCGTCTGCTTCCGCAAACACCCAGGCCGAGCAGCTAGACAACCCCAATGCTGTCAGCAGTATCGGAATTTTTTTCATGGTCAATTAGCCTATTGGTAAGCACTATCTGAGGATGGTGTATTTCTATGAATTTAGCCAAGATGCCTGTGATGAAAGAAATTATCTTGATAATTGTCAAAATAAAATGACTTGTATGCTGACAGGAGTGGGAGTCGAGCCCTACGAACAAATGTATTGATGCCGCCAGTATTACCTTTCCGGAATATGTATTTTGAGTAAGGTAGGGCCGCCTTCGATGCCAAAGGCGTGTGTATCATGTACTTTAACCGGTAGTGTCATTTCCGCATTAACCTGCTGCAACCCGAAAGGTAACCTTGAATGAGAAAGCACAGCCTACTTGCAATCGCCATTGCGTTAGCGCCGTTAAGTGCTCAGGCAGACATCACCGCCGCAACTCTGTATCCATCCCACGCCGAGCTCACCTGGCTGGAGAGCGAGCAGGTAAGTTCAGGTGTAGGCATTATCGAAATCGATGGCTTGCCGGTTAGCCTGCAGGATCAGAGCCTTCAGGTAGTGCTTGAGGGAATTACCGGAGCCCGGATACAGCAGGTACAGATTAGCCGTGTGGAGCAGGCAGAGTTTGTGGCCGGTGAGACCCGCAGGCTCCGGGATGAGCTGGATATTGTTAATGCACGGATTCAGGCGCAAGAGGATTTGATAAAAGCCTGGAACCAACAGGTAACCCTTGCCAGCAAAGCCGCAGAACTGCCCCATGAGTTGAAGGCTTCCGAATTGAACGAGATGGCCGCTGCGTTGAAGGATACAACCCAGGGAGCATTGTCGGAGATCAGGGCTATTCGATCGGAAATGACTGGCGACGTAGCCTTGAGGGACCGTTTGATGCGGGATCTTGCTCAAATCAAGCAAGGTGCCAAGGCCACCAAGAAAGTGCGTGTGCATTACCAGGCACCGGTGACTGGTGAGCTTCAGGTAAAGCTCAAGTTTCAAACATTGGAGGCCAGCTGGCGCAGCGAATTCACTGCACGCCTCAAATCCGAGCTGGAAGGTAAGGCTGGTGGCGAAATGGCCCTGGAACATCTTGCAGTGGTGCAGCAATCAACAGGCACCAATTGGGAGGGTGTAGAGCTGCACCTTGCAACTGCCAATGTCCGCAGGGGAACCGCGATGCCACCACTATATTCCTGGGTCGTCAGCCCGGAGCCGCCTGAGGTATACAACACCAAGTCTTTAGCGCGCTCAGCAGATATGCAGGCTGAAATGGTAATGGCTAGCCCGGCTGTTGTGGAACGCCAGAGTACCTTCACTCAAAGTTATCGGCTGTCCCAGCCGGTGGACATTCCAAGTGGCAATTCCGGGCAGCGTTTGACGGTAGCGGAGCACCGCATTCCTGCTGAGGTTGCCACATGGGTCGCACCGGTAATGAACACGACCGGCTACCTGCATGCTACGGGCATATTCAAATCAGAGGCTCCGATTCCCGCAGGGCGAGTTACTCTTTACAGGGATGGCCAGAGCGTGGGAGAAAGCTATCTGCCGGAACTGACGGATGGCGAGGAGCTAACCTTGGGGTTCGGCGTGGATGAAGGCATCCGGGTAGCGGTAGTGAATGAGCTTGAGCGCACAGGCGAGGAAGGGGTGTGGAAGAGTGAAAATGTTCAGCGCCGGCAAAATCGTTTTGAGATCACCAACCATCACTCCAAAGCGGTAAATGTCCGGGTATTTGATCGGATTCCTGTATCCCAGAAAGACATCCTGACCGTTAAGCCCCTTGAGATAAGCGAGCCTGTTCAGCGGAATGTTGATGATAAAAAAGGCGTTTTGGCGTGGGATCGTGAGGTACCCGCAGGTGGAACCGTCAACCTGAAGTCCGGGTTCGAGATTCGTGTTCCTGAGGGAACCGAGCTGCCACGGCTTTGATACCTGAATTCCAAGGGCTCCTGCAGGCATGCCCTTGGAGTTAATGTGAATCTAATTTACTTCGGGTAGCCAGTGATATCCCGGATCTTCTGGTACAGCGGTTGCAGTTGCGGATACATGCGCAGGTAAACCTCGGAGTATAGCTTTTCGTAAAGGTTGCGTGCTTCGGGGTTGGGATGAAACACGTCCCCAACTCTAGTCATTGCGGCGACCGCTGTTTCAAAATCCGGGTGCAGGCCAAGGCCAACTGCGGCATCTATGGCCGCTCCCAACCCCGAGGTTTCATAGGTGTGGGGGCGCTCTGCGGGTAAGCCGAAAACGTCTGCCGTGAGTTGCATGGCTGCATCGCTCTGGGAGCCACCGCCGGCCACTCGAAGCTTGGTGATTTTGATACCGCTGCGCTTTTCAATTTTCTCTTTGCCTTCCCGGAGAGCGTAAGCCAGGCCTTCCAGGATCGCTCTGTAGATGTGCGAGCGGGTGTGAACATCACCAAACCCGATAATAGACCCTTTTGCTTCCGGCCCCGGTTGGCGCACGCCAGGTGACCAGTAGGGCTGCAACATCAGGCCCATGGAGCCGGCAGGCACGGACTTAACCAGCTCATCAAACAGTTCTTCAGGCTCTATGCCTCGCTTTTCGGCAATCTCCCGTTCCCTCAAACCGAATTCCCGCTTGAACCAGCTAACCATCCAGAATCCCCGATATATCATTACCTCGGTGGAATAGTGCCCGGGTCTTGCGGAAGGATAGGGCGGCATCAATTTAACCGGTTCCACATACCGCTTGTTGGTGGCATTGATGGTGGCGGTTGTTCCATAGCTCATGCAGCCAACATCAGGTGTTAGGCCACCGGAACCAAGGATTTCACAGGCCTTGTCAGACGCAGCCGCAATTACCGGCAAACCTTCCGGAAGTCCCAGATGAATGGCTGCTTCTGCAGTGAGGTGGCCGAGAGTGGCGCCGGGGTTTACCAAATCTGGCAGCATGGACCTTTTGACGGGCATTACATCCCACTTGAAATCCCGTTTGGCGGCCCATCGGTGCCTTTTGTAATCAAAGGGCAGGTAACCCACCTGGCTGCCGGTAGAATCTTTAAATTCGCCTGTTAAACGGTAATTCAGGTATCCGGATAACAGAAGGAAGTGTCGGGTCTTTTTCCAGATTTCCGGTTGGTTCTGGGAAATCCAGTTCGCTTGTGTATTCTCTCGGAACCGTTTAACCGTGTCTTCAAGCCGCGCCAGTTTGAATATCCACCCCCAAGGACCTTTTACCGGGCCGTCAACCCGAGCATGGCGCTGATCCAGCCAGATAATTGCTGGCCGTAGCGGTTTGCCATGCTCGTCGAGGTTAATCACGGTGCCGCGCTGGGTGGTTACCGCGATTCCTGCCACTTGGTCGGGTGTTACATTTGTAGATGCCCAAAGTTCAACACAGGCTTTGCCAAGACTTTCCCAAAAGTACTCTGGATGCTGTTCCGCCCAGCCCGGCTGAACTGAGAAGTATGGCTCAATCTCTTGTCGACCCTTGGCAATCAGGTTGCCTTTGGTATCGAAGAGCAGGGCGCGAATGCTTTGAGTGCCGTTATCAATGGCTAAAATCAGTGGGTCAGGCTGCATGCTTTGGCTCCGGCCGTCCCGGGAGGGAGTAGGCCTCACTCCAAAGTGCCAGATACCTGGCTTCTTCGGCATGCCAATGTTCGTCATCCCAGTTAAGAGCGCTCTGGCAATGTTGTTTCAGTGCTGGTAACAGCGCTTTGCCGCCTTCGGGGACTATCAGCCCAAGCCGGGTGCGGCGCAGCATAAGATCGTCCAGGTGTTTGACATCTTCCTGCAAGCAGGCCCATGTAACCTCGGCCCACAACAGTTCGCCCGGGATTGAGGTTAGGCCACTACTATTACTTACAGGGACAGCGGGGCCGGCTTTAAGTACGGAGGCCAGATCTGCACCATAAAAACCGGTGAGGCGTTGCCAATTTTGATGGGTGATGCCCCCGGGCTTGTGAGCCACTGGCGTTGGTCTGAATACCGCATCTTTCTCGGGGCGCAGTTTCTCGTTACCGCCGAGGCCTCTTGTGAGAGCTTCTCTTGCGATCAAGCGGAAGGTGGTGAGTTTGCCGCCCGCGATACTTATAAGGCCTTTGCCCTCACGGAACTCATGCTCCCGGCTTTCTTTGGACGGTGCTTTTGACTGGGCATTCCCGATAGCAGGTTTTGGCGCTGCGGTAACGACCGGCCTTACACCAGCCCAGGTTGAGATCACATCGTCTTTTGAAATACCGGCACCGGGAAACAGGCTGTTGGAAATACGCAAAAGGTAATCAACTTCCTCAGCTGAAATGCGCGGTTCTCTATCCAGGCTGTCTGTATGGTCTAGATCAGTTGTGCCCAACACTGTAGTGCCTGCCCAAGGGAAGGCAAAAACAGGGCGTTTGTCATCCGGGTGGAGCAAGGAAACAGTGCAGGAAATGGGCAGAGTTTTCCATGGGAGGACAAGATGGCTGCCACGAAGGGGACGAATCGTCATCGGCTGCTCGCCGTTGTCGGATTGCTGCAGTCGGTCTGCCCACACACCGGTGGCGTTGATAACCACAGGTGTATCAACCGCAAAGGTGTTCGCATCGTCTTCAGCTTTAAGTTCAAGCCCACTGACTTTTCCATTCGTGCGGAGTACTTGCACGGCCTTAACGTAGTTGAGGCACCATGCGCCGTCCTGGCGGGCTTCTGAAATTACTCGTTGTACAAGCCTGGCGTCGTCTGTGACAGCATCAGTAAAGCCACTGGCGCCTGACATTTTTTGCATATTCAGGCCGGGCACCCACTGCATGGTTTCACCCGGGGTCAGCAAATGGCGGGATTTGGAATGGGCTATCCAGTCATAAACACGAAGCAGTATCTGAAACAGCCGGGGCCCGGGAAACTGGCGCTGAAAGTGGGGCATGATAAAGCGCAGGGGATCAATCAGCCCCGGCGCTTCTGTCATCAACCGCTGGCGTTCGGTTACAGCATCGCGAGTCAGACCGTATTGGCCGCTGCCAAGATACCTCAGGCCACCGTGAACCATTTTTGAGGATCGGCTGGAGGTGCCCCATGCAAAATCTTTTTGTTCAACCAGCAAGGTTTTCAGGCCGCTGCCTGCAGCCTCCCGTGCTATGCCTGCACCCGTAATGCCGCCCCCAATCACTACCACATCAAAGGCTTGGGGGCTACTCTTAAGTTCGCGTAGCAATGCGTCTCGACGGTTCATCGGGGGCGCTCCGCTCATTCGATCAAGGTTTTCGGGTTGAGCATGCCTTCGGGGTCGAAGGTGTTGCATAAAGACCGAATCGCCAGCATTCCAAGTTCACCTTTTTCAATCGGCAGGAAGGGCGCGTGGTCTTTGCCAACTCCGTGCTGATGGCTGATGGTGCCACGGTTGCGCACGATAAGTTCAGAGGTGGTGTTCTTCAGGTGTTTCCAGCGGGCCAGAGTTTCGTCGTAGCTGTCTGCAACCCGGAATACGTAGGTTGTGTAAATGCTGCAGCCCTGTCCATAAAAGTGCGACAAATGAGTGAATACATGAGCCCTTTCGTTTTTGCTTTCTTCCCGGCTCTGCAAACTGGTGCGAAGGCTGTTTTCCATCAGGCCTAGCAGATTGTCTACGTTTTCCCAGTCGGTCGCTGTTTCAAGCGTGTCCACCGCGTAGCCCAGCTGCCATAGTGCCTCTCTGAGGTAGGGCATGGTAAAACGCTTTTCCGACCATTTCTTGCCAAGCCGGGTACCGGTGTACACACCTTTGTACTCCGAGCAGATGCGTTTTGCCTCCTGTTTGGCGCTGGCACATTGATGTTTGCTGCCAGTCAGCCCGAAGGTCATCATGCATTTGCCTTCAGCAGCTCCGCGCAGGGACAGAACTTTTTCCATCACGCCGATAAGGTGAGGGTGCCCGGCCAGTGCAAGTTGAGTTTCTGTTTCAATTGCATTGCTGAGGCGCAGCATGGAAAGCTGTGTGCGGTTTTGAACCAGCTTGCGACATGCGGTGCGCGCTTTGTCCCAATCCGGGAAAAACACAACGTGAAAGCTTTCCTGTTCTGCCAGGCGGCTAACCCGAACCTTCACCTCAGTAATCAACCCAACCCGACCTTCGGAACCCAGGATCATCTCGCGAATGTCCGGCCCGGCACTTGAGGCTGGAATGGATGGAATGTCGAGCGTGCCTTTCAGTGTTTCAACTCGAGCGCCTGCAAACAGCTGTTCAATTCTGCCATAGCGCAGGGATTGCTGGCCGCTTGAGCGGGTAGCTACCCAACCGCCTACGGTAGAGAGTTCGAACGACTGGGGGAAGTGGCCAAGAGTGTAGCCGTGAGCGCGCAGTTGCGACTCAACCAGTGGGCCTGGAGTGCCAGCACCGAACGTTGCAATCTGGCTTTCCCGGTCAAGATCCATAAGGCGGTTCATTCTGCCCATGTCTACAGTAAGTACGGGCTTGTCGCCAGCTAGCGGGTTGATGTGCCCGGCAACGCTGGTACCACCACCGTATGGGATAACATCGATTTTGTTGGCTTGTGCATACTGGAGCAGCTTCTGTACGTCCAGACTGCTTTCAGGGCGGGCAACGCCATCGGGGAAAACCTTGAATTCGCCACTGCGCATGGCTAACCAGTCATCAAGACTCTGGCCACGGGAATAGCGAACACGAGTATCGGGGGTGGTGTCGATCAAGGCGTCAACGGTGGCATCAGCCGGAAGACGTGAGTCAGGAACCTTGGCGCAGACAGACTCAAGGGTGGCTTCACTCAGAGGTTGGCTTGCCCCTATGCGCTCTGAAAGAAAGCCCTGGCCCTGTGCGGGAAGCTCCAGGCTGAATTGTTCATCGCCCCAACCGTTCCAACGTCGCATCAACATACACTCCCGTTATCAATTGAATAGCGTTCATTCTATCGAGTTATCGGGCGGGTACACTGTCCCATGGCGACATTGGTTGTGTCATTTGCCGCCATGAACACTAACACTGGAAATCTGCTAGCCGTTGGTGCGCAGACGTTCTCTGAGTTGCTCAAGGCGTTTGCGGATTTCTTCCCGGCGAGGCTGATCATTAGCTGCAGGCGTCGCTGGGGTGGGCAGGCTGGAAGTGCTTGGTGTCTCGGCTGGACCTTCAGCTTGGTCAAGGTCGTCCGCACCGGCGGAGAAGGTCATACCGGAACGATCGTCAGGCTCTGGAAAATAAAGGTTTTCCAGTTTTCCGCCGCGATCCAGAATTACGCGGTTTGGATGAACAGAGCGAAGTTTGGCGTTGCCGGGCAATTCATCGCCCACAAGAAAAACATCTGTTTTGCTTTTGTCATTCTCGATGAGGGCGCTGCCCGGGAATTCGCCGTCGGCTGCCAGAACCCCCCGGAGAAAGATTCTCAGATTGGTTTCTGGCAAATCCTCAGTGCTTTCTTCAGCTTCGATCTGGCCGATTTGCGCTGTGCCAAACAGTTCCAAAGATGCTAGCGGTAATTTGGGTGTATTACGCTTATCTTCCAGAGGTTGTGAGACAGCCGTTTTCCCCTGTGGGGCAATGTTGCTTTGGGTTTGCCAGAACCCATAGCTCTGCCATGCGGTAACGCCCACCATGGCCAACCCTGCGACAATGGCCAGTGCGGGTGGAACCTTTGGGTTTATAGAGAGCATTGATTGTCCTGAATGCACGTTCGCAAGCTGCCAAATACCGTTGATCATTAAAGGCAGGCTGAGAACCACTGCCGTGAAAACGCTGAAAGTACCACAGGTTATCAGAATAGCGTCTTTTATTGGGAGTATAGTGTACAGGGTTATTCAGCAGGCCTATATCCTGTGGTAGCCTTCTCTGATCCTATAAAACAGAAAGGGTTTCAGAGTGTGCGCGTGCGCACAAAACCCCGATTGCCCGATAATAACGAGGACAACCTTGACCACAGAAACCGAACTTCAGCCGCAGGATGCTCCGCTGGGTCGTCTGCCCTTTACCTTTGCAAAGCGCAACGGCGTAATTCTGACGCGCTCAGAAGAAGGCAACCCGGTTATTCTGGTCAGGCCCGGTGCTCCTCACTCTGCATTGGCAGAAGCCAACCGCATCAGCGGCGGCCGTGCCCGGTTTACGACCATCGATCCAAATCACTTTGATCATGCGCTGAATGCCGCGTATCAGAACGACTCTGCCGAAGCCATGCAAATGGTAGAGGGGATTGGTGATGATATGGATTTGGCGTCCCTTGCCGATTCGGTACCGGAAACGGAAGACCTTCTGGAGCAAGAAGACGACGCACCGATAATCCGTCTGATCAACGCGATTCTCACTGAGGCCGTAAAAAGCAGTGCCTCGGACGTGCACATTGAAACCTATGAGAAACGCCTGGTGGTTCGGTTTCGTGTAGATGGTGTTTTACGGGAGGTTGTACAGCCAAAGCGGGCATTGGCACCTTTACTGGTTTCCCGGATCAAGGTTATGGCAAAGCTGGATATCGCCGAAAAGCGGGTACCGCAGGACGGACGGATTGCTCTGAGGGTAGCAGGCCGTGAAGTCGATATTCGCGTATCCACAATGCCTTCATCCAGTGGTGAGCGGGTTGTGTTGCGATTGCTGGACAAGCAGGCGGGCGCTATTCACCTGGAATCTCTGGGCATGGCCCCGGATGATTTGAAAATCCTGCGTAAGCTGATTCACCGGCCATACGGCATTTTGCTGGTTACAGGGCCGACGGGTTCGGGCAAATCCACAACGCTCTATGCCTCATTGCAGGAAATAAATGATCGTAGTCGCAATATCCTGACGGTTGAGGACCCTATTGAGTATAACCTGCCGGGCATTGGACAAACCCAGGTAAACCCGAAGGTTGAAATGACCTTTGCACGAGGTTTGCGAGCGATTCTCCGTCAAGACCCGGATGTGGTAATGATTGGTGAAATCCGGGATCTCGAAACGGCTGAAATTGCCGTCCAGGCCAGCCTCACTGGCCACCTTGTGCTATCCACACTGCACACCAATACTGCGGTAGGCGCCATTACACGCCTCATGGATATGGGCATTGAGCCCTTCCTGATTTCATCAAGTCTGGTTGGAATCGTGGCTCAGCGCCTTGTAAGAGTCCTGTGCAAAGAGTGTCGCGAGGCCTACACACCAACTGAAGAGCATTGTGCATTCTTGCAGCAGGACTTTTCGAGACCTCCAACCATATACCGGGCTAAAGGGTGCGAGGAATGTAATCACCTGGGTTACCGCGGGCGGATTGGTATTTATGAAGTGGTAGAAATAACTGAGGAGATCAGCGCCTTGATTCACAAGCGTGCGGGTGAGTTGGATCTGGAGCGCGAAGCCCGTATTAAAGGCCCGAGTATTCACTCAGACGGTGTCCGGAAGATCCTGGAAGGTATTACCACGGTGGAAGAGGTGCTCCGTGTAACGCACCGGGGCCAGTAAGCCATGCCTGCCTACGAATACAAGGCCCTGGATGCAAAGGGCAAACAAAGACAGGGAGTAGTCGAGGCCGATGCACCACGTGCTGTGCGCCAGCAACTCAGGGAAAAGGGCCTTACACCACTTGCGGTTGAGCCGGCCGTACAGAAGCGCACCCCGACTAACCCCTTAAGCAGTGGAGGTTCGTTAGCCGCTGCAGATCTTGCACTGGTCACACGCCAATTGGCAACCTTGATCCAGTCTGGTATCCCTATTGAACAGGCGCTATCGGCTGCGGCTCAGCAAACCGCAAAGCCACGTATCCGCAGCATGCTCATCGCCATCCGTGCGAAAGTCATGGAAGGCTATACGTTGGCAGATAGCCTTGGAGAATTTCCGAAAGCCTTCCCGCGCCTTTACCGCTCAACCGTTGCAGCCGGGGAGCATGCAGGGCATCTGGATCTTGTACTTAACCGGCTGGCGGATTACACCGAGAACCGTCAGGAAGCGCGTCAGAAAATCCAGCTGGCAGCAATCTATCCAATTATTCTGAGTTTTGTGGCGATTGCCATTGTGGTGTTCCTGCTGACATATGTGGTGCCGGATATCATTGATGTGTTTCTCAAGCAGGGCCAAGAATTGCCAGCTCTTACACAAGCTATGTTGGCTATGTCGGAATTTCTTACCAGTTACGGTGTCTATGTCTTTGTTCTTTTGGTTTTAGCGATTATGGCGTTCCGTTTCGCATTAACCAAAGCGGCATTCCGGATGCGTTTTCATAAACGCCTGCTGCATTTGCCGTTGTTTTCCGGCATGGTTCGCGGGGTAAACACAGCCCGATATGCGAGTACACTTAGCATCCTGACAACCAGTGGTGTGCCTCTGGTGGATGCCATGAGAATTGCGGGCGAGGTGCTGTCCAATGATTATTTACGACAGCAGCTACGGGAAGCAGCCCGCAAAGTTAGTGAGGGCGGTTCCTTGCATCGGGCATTGGATCAGTCCGGCTATTTTCCGCCGATGATGTTGCACATGATTGCGAGTGGAGAAGCCAGCGGTGAGTTGGATAGCATGTTGGAGCGCACCGCCAATATGCAGGAAAAGACACTGCAAGCCAAAATTGCCGCCATCGTTGGGCTTTTTGAGCCCATGATGCTGTTGATTATGGGCGTGGTCGTTCTGATCATTGTGATGGCCATAATGCTACCCATACTGAATATGAGTAATCTTGTCGGATAGTGCTGAAACTTGACAATTAATATATATAAACCAACGCTTTAACTAGCCTTTTTAAACCAAAATAAAGAGAGTGACGTAAAGACGATGAAACAACTGAATAAACTAACATCCAGCCGGGGTTTCACCCTTATCGAAATCATGGTTGTCATGGTCATTCTTGGCCTGTTGGTGGCCGTTGTGGCGCCGAACATTATGGGCCGGAGTGACCAGGCGAAGGTGACTATTGCTGAAACCCAGCTGAAGAACCTTGCGGGAGCGTTGGACATGTACCGACTGGACAACAGCCATTATCCCTCCACACAACAGGGCCTGGATGCATTGGTATCTCGCCCGAGCGGTAGCCCTGAACCTAAGAACTGGAACCCCGATGGCTATATGAAAAGTGTACCCATGGATCCGTGGGGCAACGAATTTCAGTACGTGAGCCCGGGCAGGGATGGCGCCTACGACCTCTACTCCAAAGGATCTGATGGTCAGGACGGCGGTGACGGCGACGCTGCAGACATCAGCGTATCGAATATCGGCAATTAATTGATGAGGCGCACAGGGCCAGTAAACAACGACAGCGGTTTTACGCTGATTGAGATACTTGTTGTCCTGGTTCTTGTGGGCCTGCTTGCTGCTCTGGCGGTTTTTACCATGGGAGGGAACTCCCAGCAGCGTGAGCTTCAAAATGAAGTGCGGGAGCTATACCTGTTAATGCAGACCGCATCAGAACAGGCAGTGTTGAATAATCTCGAGCATGGTTTGCTCTTTGAAGAAAACGGTTATCAGTTTGTTGCGTTTCAGGATGAATCCGGCGACTGGAAAGCTACAGGGGAGCGTATATTCCGAGCCAGAGACTTCCCGGATTGGTTGGTTGCCACCCGGTTTATCGAGAGTGACGCACCGAGGCTGGCGTCCGTTGAGGACAAACTAAGGCCCGATCTGGTGTTTTTCTCCAGTGGCGAAACCACGCCTTTTGAACTTGAGTTCACCATTGGTAGCCAGACGGACTACACCCACATTTTGGCATCGGATGGCATTTCTCCCATCGAGTGGCGCAAACCCGGCGATGAGGGTAGCGACCGATGAGGCCTCACACCCATGCCAAGCTCCCGAATTCCGGCAAAGGCTTCACTCTCATTGAAGTGATGATCGCACTGCTGGTGTTCGGCCTGATCGCAACCGCTTCAGCGGAGGTGGCCAGTCAGTACATCTCCAGCTATGAGCGCATCCGGGACAAAACCCTTGCCGGGTGGCTAGCCGACAATCGCATGAACGAAATTCGCTTGGATAAAAGCCTGCCAGGCATATCCGAGAACTCTAAAGATAGAGACTACGGCCCTTACCGCTGGCAAGTGACCACGAAAGTCATGGCCACCGCCGAACCTAAAATGCGCCGTGTAGAAGTTGAAGTTGCTCGTTACCGGGACGGTAGTTCAAAGTCTTACCCGGTCCATACGCTCTCTGCTTTCGTAGGTCAAAAATGAGAGACGTTAAGGGCCTGCGGGGCTTTACGCTTCTTGAGGTGATGGTAGCCATAAGCATCACTGCGGTTATCGGCATCGGCGTCTGGCAGGTTTTAAATAATGTGATCGCTTCCCGAGATCGCGTGGATGAGCTTTCCGAAAGCTTCGATGGCCTGCAGCGGGCCATGCTCCTTATGGAGCGGGATATCATGCAGATTGTTAACCGATCCGCACGAGATATCTACGGTGATTTCAAGCCGGCATTAACGAGTCGCGAAGATGATTTTTCCCTTATGCTGACCCGGCACGGTTGGCGTAATCCCCTCGGGATAAGGCGCAGTAGCTTGCAGCGGGTTGGCTGGGAATATACAGGCAGTGAACTGCGGCGGCGTTATTGGCCTATTGTGGACCAGGGTCAGGAGGACAACAGCCAGGACCTCCTGCTTCTGGATGGCGTTACCGCCTTTGATTTGCGGTTTATGAACGATCAGAACAGCTGGGAGCCGGAATGGCCCCCGGAACAAGCCATGGCTTCGTTAAGCCCCGGTACACGTCCGGAAATAGCCTTTCCTCTAGCGATAGAAATCACCCTGGAGCACGAGCGTTTTGGTGAGATCGTGCGAACCTTTGTGCTGCCCGACTTCGATCTTGAAGGTGCTCAGGGTCTTCTGGACCAGTTGAAGCAGGCGAACGACAAAGCAGCTGAAGAAGAAGCTGCGGGCACGTCGGGGCAAGGGGGGTAGAATGTTATGACTATGCACTCCTATGATTCGGGCCCGAACACCCAGCAGGGTGTTGCGCTGATTATGGTCCTGCTCGCCATGGCCCTGGTGGTCATACTGGCATCCGGAATGAGCCAGCAACAAAATGTGCGGGTATTCAAAGCCGGCCATTACCTGGCACAGCAACAAGGCCAGAGTATTGCCTTGGGTGCGGAAGCATTCGCCAGGCAGATTCTGGTGAGGGATTTTGAAGAAGATAAAGAAGATAACCTGATGGTCGACAGCCTGGATGAATTCTGGGCCAAGAACGCCGCTATCCTGCCCCTCGATAACAATGGCGTAGCAGAGGTGCAGATAGACGACCTTGGAGGACGGATTAACCTGAATGATCTGGTTATTGGTAAGGGGCAGGTGGATCCGATAACCAAAGACCGCCTTGCCCGTTTGCTTGTGGCGCTGGGCATTACAGGCATTTCTGCGGATGCCCTGGTTGACTGGGTAGATCCTGACGACCAGACAATCAGTGCCTATGGCGCAGAAGACGGGCAATACCTTATGGCAGAGCCAGGTTACCGTGCGGCAAACCAGCCTTTTGTGAGCGTGTCTGAACTTCGCTTGATAGAAGGTATGACTGAAGAAATCTATGTCGCTTTGCGCCCCCATGTTACGGCCTTGCCGGTGAATGGGTTGGGCATCAATGTGAACACGGCAACGGCCGAAGTATTGATGTCGCTGTATGATGAATTGTCGTCTGCTCAGGCTGAGTCTATTGTTGAAAAGCGTGAAGAAAAGCGATTTGAAAATCTTCAGGATTTTCTCGCACTCCCGGAGCTTGCCGCATCTGGCCTGAAGCCCGTGGGATTGGGTTTGCAAACCCGTTTTTTTGAAGTTGTTTCACGGATTACCTACGATAACCGTGTTGTAAATATGGTGAGTACAGTTTTCCGTAATCAGGAAGGGATTGTCCGGACGGTTCACAGGGATACCGGACAGAAGAACCGAATTACCAAAGAACCCTACACCATCTCGGAAGGATAACCATGTCTTACCGCCTTTACGTGCGACCCTTAGCGCCCTTTGCGGACTCTGGAGAAAATCCGGAAGAACGCCTCTTCAACTGGGTACTTTATGATGCCGGTGGTGATGCACAGGCACAGGGTAGCCGTGATTTTCGTAGTACCATTGAACATACGTTGAGTCAGAACGGGCTTGACGATGTTTTGCTTGTGGGGCTCATTCCAGGTGATGAAGCCCTGTTTTGTTTGGCGGATATTCCTGCCAAGCAAAGCCGGTTTATTAACCAGGCCCTGCCTTATGCGGTAGAAGAGCAGATAGCCCAGGATATAGACAGTGTGCATCTGGCGCTGGGCATGCACACACAAGAGGGGTACAGGGTCGCAGCGATTGATCGGGACAGAATGGCCCAATGGCTGGAACTTTTCAGGGGCTGGCCCCACACCAGGCTCGATGCCATATACCCCGATGCCGCATTGCTCCCGGTTACAGAAGAAGGATGGTCTATTTGCCTTGATGGAGAGTCGGCAATGATGGCCAGCTTCCGTGGGGAGTGGCTGAGCATGCAGTCGGCCAACCTTGGAATGTTTGCACAGACCCTGGCAATGCCACCTTCTGAAGACGTGGTTGCTGAAGTCCCCGTGGTCATCTATGGCACTGATACTGAATTTGACGAACAGCAGGCTGTGCTCGGTGAAATCATGGTGCCAGGGCGACTGTCCGTTCGCCGTGAATCGCTGGAACTGATGCCATTGGAGTTGCTTGCCCACGCTCACCATCACCACTTGTGTCGCCCCATCAACCTGTGCCAGCGTGATTTCTCGGTAAAAGGCGGCAAAGCAAGTCCGTTGAAGCCCTGGAAGCCCCTGATTGCAGTCGCGGCAGTCTGGTTTGTTGTGCAGTTGGCTTTGGAAGCCGGAATGGGCTTTTACTACCAGAAACAAGCTGACCAAATGCGGCAGCAGGCCATGTCGGTATACAGGAGTGCATTTCCTCAGGACCGAAGAACCCACGCGGGTAATGTAAAGCGGGTAATTGAAGGCCAGTTACGCATGGCGGGCTCAGACGGCCCGGGTGCTGACTTTGTCACTCTGATGAAGTACACCGGCCAGCAATACTCCAATGTTGCAGGCACAGGTACGGTGACGTTTAATTCCATTAACTACAGTCAGTCTCGAGGGGAATTGGTGGTTGATGTGCGGGCAGATAGCTACGATCGCTTGAGCACACTCAGAAATGGCCTTGCGAGTCAGGGACTGGATGCCAAAATAGGCTCAGTGGTGAACGAATCCAGTGGCGCCCGTGGCCGCCTCACAGTATCCGGAGGCTAAGGCCATGCTAACGAAACTGAAAGAACAGCCCGCCGTCGGAAAACTGATTGCACAGTACGATCAACTTCCCAAGCGTGATCAGCAGGCGCTTGTGGTTCTGGCGATTGCTGTGTTTCTCGGGATTCTGTATTTCGCAATTTGGAGTCCGGTTACCAGCTTTCACGATAAAGCGGCTGCCAGTAAAGAGAATGCTTCCGAATTGGTCGCCTGGATTCAAGCCAATGAGCCAGTTATCCGACGCTTGGGCAGCAGTGGCAGTAAACCGGCAGCAACCTCCGGAGATGTACCGGCCGACGGCCGCGCACTGATGGGCTTGGTAACCCGCTCGGCTAGGGATTCCGGCCTTACGCTGCAGCGCTTTGAACCTAGCGGTGACAGCGCCATTCGGGTTTGGTTGGAAGCCGCTCCTTACTCAGACGTTGCGGCATGGCTAGAAATTCTCAATGGCAAACACGGGGTTGTGATAGACCAGGCTGCGCTGGATCGTGGTAACGAGCCAGGCAAGGTGTCTGTTCGCCTGACATTGGCAATCTGATTCTGAATAACTTGGTTCCGGAGTGGTCTCGCCGGACAGGGGCAGGAGCAAAAATATGAGTGGCGATAACAAAAAAGAGTCGGATCCGGTTATTGTTCGGTTAGACATCAGTGCTTTGAATGAAGCCAGATCGATTCTGTATGATGCCTACCGGGATGAGCCAACGTTCCAATACCTGTTTAATCATCGTAAACCCGGTTATAAGCAGCGCGTTCGGGCAACCGTTCGTGAGCTGGTTGATTTGTACTTTGATCTGAATCAGGAATCGGTCGGCGTGATGGTTAATGATACCTTGGTCGCTGTGGCGTTTATCGGCGATCCGGATCTGAGGTTGAATCTGGCGAACCAGTTTAGCTGGCGAATTCGCATGGTTCTGACTGCAGGTTTTGCCTCTACTCGCAGATACCTGCACTATCACGAAAGGATACGTGCAATGTTACCTCAGCCACTGGCTCATCAGTTGCCATTGATGGGGGTTAACCCCAAGTACCAGAATCGTGGGTACGGGCGGCTCTTGCTACAAGCCGTTCAACGTTTGTGCGCAGAAAATCCTCGTGGAACAGGCTTGGTCCTCGATACGGGAAACAGTCGTTATCTGCCGTTTTATGAATCTGAAGGCTTCCGCAGCCTTGGAAAACTCCGTGTTGGAGGTTTTGAGGATCACATACTGTTCCGCGAGATCCATCCGGAAGCCAAGGTTGCCGCTAACCAAAATTAACGCCGTAATATGCAACAGGAGACAACGTGTCTGACAGCCTGGATTATGATCTGATTGTGATTGGTGCCGGTTCCGGCGGAGTGCGCCTTGCGCGTATGTCTGCCGGGCTTGGAGCGCGAGTAGCTGTAGTTGAGTCCCGTTATCTTGGCGGCACCTGCGTTAACGTTGGTTGCGTGCCTAAAAAGCTGTTTGTATATGGGGCTCATGTTCGCGACGACCTTGAGGATGCAGCAGGTTATGGCTGGGATATCCCGATGGACGGCGTCAGCTTTGACTGGCCAACACTTGTCGCCAACAAAAATGCTGAAATTGAAAGACTCAACGGAATTTATGGCCGCCTGCTTGAGAACGCTGGCGTTACCATCATTGAAGGCACCGCATCTATCAAGGATCCGAATACGGTTGTCGTAGGTGATAAGGAATACTCAGCCAAGCACATAACTGTTGCAACGGGCAGCTGGCCAGTTGTTCCTGATATTCCAGGTAAGGACAGCATTCTTACATCGAATGAAATGTTCTATTTGCCGCAACTGCCCAAACAGGCTGTTGTTTGGGGCGGTGGCTACATTGCAGTTGAGTTCGCCGGTATTCTTGCAGGCCTTGGTGTGGAGACAACGCTCCTTTATCGGGGCGATCTGTTCCTTCGAGGGTTTGACAACGATGTTCGCAAATTTACTGAACAGGAAATGCGCAAGAAGGGCATTCGGCTCGAGTTTGGCGTAACAATTGAATCTGTTGAGCCTGAAAACTCCCACTACCGAGTCAAACTCAGTAATGGCGAGGTCATGGAGACTGGTCTTGTGATGGCGGCAACGGGCAGAAGGGCGCTGGTTGATGGCTTGGGCCTTACTGAGTTGGGCGTCGAACTTAATGCCTCTGGGCATGTGGTTGTAGACGATTACTTCCAAACCTCTGTGCCCTCAATAACCGCTCTGGGCGATGTGATTGGTACGCCACAGTTAACGCCGGTAGCGCTTGCACAGGCTATGGTTCTGTCCCGCAGAATGTTCGGAGACGGAAAGGGCGAGATGGATTACACCGCAATCCCGACTGCGGTTTTCTGCCAGCCAAATATCGGCACAGTGGGTCTGACAGAGGAAGAGGCGCGCGAAGCAGGGCATACCTTGAGAATCTACCGCTCAGAGTTCCGCCCCATGAAATACACACTCAGTGGCCGTGAAGAGCGCTGCCTGATGAAACTGGTTGTTGATGACGCAACAGATCGGGTTCTGGGGGCACACATGGTGGGGGCAGATGCAGGTGAAATCACTCAGGGGCTTGCCGTAGCCATCAAGGCTGGCGCAACCAAAGCCCAGTTTGATTCAACAATTGGCATTCACCCAACCTCCGCAGAAGAATTCGTCACCATGCGGGAGCCAGTCGCCTGATAGATACCATGGGCCCAGGGACGGGCTTATATACCGATTGTTTTTTCGGGCTGCTCACAGCAGTGTTACCCAGCGCCCCAGCACTTCCCGAAGATTTTCCTTCCGTACAGGTTTGGACAGGTAGTCGTCCATGCCACTTTCATGGCAGTTTTGTTTCGTGCCGGGCAGAACATCTGCGGTTAGTGCAATTACTGGCGTTCTGCCAACACCGTTAGCAGTCTCCCATTCCCGGATATAGCGTGTCGTTTCATAGCCATCCATGACTGGCATCTGGCAGTCCATGAGGATGACATCAAAGCCTTGGTGGCTGGCATGAACTTTTTCCAATGCTTCCTGCCCGTTGGTGACGGCTTCCGTATCAAATCCAAGACGATTTAACAGTGCTACCGCCACCCGCTGGTTTACCGGGTTATCCTCAACGACCAAGGCACGCCTGGAAAGAGGTGTCTCCACATGTAATACAGATTCAGGTTCAATTGATAAGGTTGCTGTAGAGGCGACTTCAAGAGGTAACTCAAATCGAAATGACGAGCCTTCCCCATGATGTGATTCCACCTGGATATGACCACCGAGTAGCTCCACCAGCCTTTGAACAAGAGACAGCCCAATACCGGCGCCACCGAAACTTCGGGCATCTCCACCCTCGAGTTGTTGGAAAGTACTGAACATGTCTGTAACGCGGCCGTTGGGAATACCGCTTCCCGAATCGCTAACGGAACAGTTGATAATGATGCAGCCGTCCTCAACTCCAAAGCACCCTAGCTGTACGTTAACAAAACCGTCGGTGGTGAATTTGATTGCGTTATCAAGCAGGCACGCGAGAATCTGACGAATCCGGGGTGCATCCCCTTTTACCATAGGTGTTTCGGGCCAGTCCCCGTAAAAGTTAAGGGTTAATGCTAATCCCTGTTCTTCTGCCAAGTGGCGATACGATGCAACGCAATTTGTAACAAGCGTGTGCAGATTGAACGGCTGATGGTCTACCACGATACCGCCGCTATCCATATGGGAGTAATCAAGAATGTCGCTGATAACTGTTAAGAGGTCTTCCGTTGACTGCCTTGCGGTCTTCAAAAAATCACGCTGCCTCGGGCTCAGGGTTTCTTCCTGAACAAGATCTATCATGCCCAGGACTCCATTTAACGGAGTGCGAAGTTCATGGCTCATTGTTGCCAAAAACTCGGATTTTGCCTGGCTTGCGGTTTCCGCTTTTTCACGGGCCCGCTCAGATATCGCCAGTGTCTGATCTCTCGAAGCTTTCAATGATTCAAGATGCTCGGCCAGTTGGTTTAACTGCTGTTCAATCGCAACCAACTCCCGGGAATTTTTACGTCTGTTCACTTTGCTCAAGCGATAATCGCCCTCGATAAGGCGATTGATGCGTCCCGACACCTCAGTAATCGGGGAGAGAATCGTATTCAACGTATGCTTTATGATCAGAATGCTGAATAGCAATAAAGACAAGCCTACCGTTAGCGACGACCAGAGGATATCGTTTCGTCGTTCCATCAGGGCGTTGCTACTCACACCAACCATAACTGTGCCGACCCGCAGCGCTCCGGAACTGAGGCCAAACTCGGGCTCAAACCACAGCGTTGGGCGATCGGTTTCAAATTCCAGAGGGTTCTGCAGTATTTCTGCCTGATATATCTGAAATTCGCTCGACTTATCCCCGGGTTCGCTGTCAAGGGAGTTGACGTAACCGATCTGTTCGCCGGTCACGTCCACCACGCGAATCCAGTCTGCCCTGCTGTGCCGGATCGACTGGGAAAGTATTTCCTGCAGCGCCTGAGTGTTGCCGGATACAACGGCGTATTCCAGAGAAGGGGCCAAGGTATCAGCCAGGAGCTGATTGCTGTCTGAGAGGTCGCGCCTGGCGTCATCCAGACGGGCGGAAGTAAAAAAGCCCATGAAGGTAATGAACATCACGACGGAAGGGAGCGCACCTAGTAGTAGGAGCTTGCGAGCCAAAGGCGTGTTGATGGGCTGCTTACTCATCACCTTGTCCTCCATGGCTGTCTAAGCGTAGTTCTACGTTTTGGATGATCTGCTCTTGTGTAGCCAGTGGAATGTTCAGTGAGCGAGCAACCTGTTCGTTGATATCAACCCGAAATTGGGGAGGATAACCCGGGTCTGGAAACCTTCCGGTTTCGAAGAATGTCTGTAGATGCCCCCCTGCCATCTCTACCATGGCGGGGAAGGATGCGTAGCCAGAGGCAAGGGAACCCGCTTTGACATAAGCTTGGCTCGGACCTATCACAATTCTGTTTCGGCGATAGGCTGTAAGCAGAACGTGCTTCATGGTTCTGGTGTTATAGATTGTGCGGTCTGGCGCAGCCAGCAAAAAATCGCCATAGCTTAGCGCTCTGTTAAGTGTAGAGATGAGCTGTTTGTCATCATCCACTACGAAAAGTTGTGCCTCGAGGTTGTAAGCTGGAAGTTCATCAATGAGCGTATCGTATAGCTCTGCCGTACCAGCAGTCGCAATCAATGCGATACGCGTAGCTTGAGGGAGAATAGCTTTGCCAATAAGTGCTTGCCTGAGTAACGGAGCACCGTGGTAGATACCGGAAATCTGCCCTGATGAGCGGCGAGCGAAACCGCCCAGGAAATCTGGCTCTACGAGCAGAGCTAACACAGGGGCTTGACGGTTCACTTGTCGTATTCGTGAAAATGCACCAGGCCCCAAGGTGACAATTGGGCCGTCGTCAGTCTGCGCCGCTTGTTCGTCCGTAACAGGCACCAGTTGGTGCTGTCCGCCGAGTGTTTGTTCAAGGAGGCCTTGGATATGACTATCCAGAGCCAGGTTTCCAGAGCTGGCCAGATACACGGGTGAAGGGTCTTGGGCGAGGGCAGTAGGGGTGGCGGAGAAAATGGTGGTTGCTATCAGGGTGCAAAGCAACGCAGTTGCAGTCAGGGACTTTGCCGCCTGCATTGCTGCGCGTGTTATGACTTGCCCCTTTTGTTTCATACCATCCCAGGCCAGAAATCGTCCCTGATTAACGATCAGAAACGTATACCCGCTTCAACGAAGAGTTGATTGGGATCCGCAATATTGTTGGCGCTGCTCATATCCGGCTCTTCGTTTATGTAGTGTTGCATGGTGAGCGCAAGTTCCGCTGAGTAGCGCGGTTGAAAAAACCGCTTTGCCAAGCGGAAATCGATGCGCTCAAACCGGGAGCTCCGAAACTTGTCCGCCCAGTAGTATGCGGAAGAGCCCCTGATGCCAAATGGCAGATCCTGAATAAGTGCCAGGCTACCTGAGTGTCTGGCCGACATGCGGCCAAGCAAGTCAACATTGTATTCCTGGCGAGCTGGGTCGGGGTTGCCATTTTCATCACGAATGACCGGGCCTGTATACCAGCCATCCTGCTCAAGATAGCCATAACTTGCCCTGAATGTTGTTCCTGGGAACTCAAGTGACGCCTCAATTTCAACGCCCTCCTGATCCAGTGCCACGTTGTTATCAATGGTCCAATCCTTAAACTGGATAACGCCGCTAATCATATCCCGGAGTTCGTCCTTGAATAAGCGAACCTCCAGGGACAGTTGACCTGTTTCCATAGGAAACTGCCCGAAGTAGCTGATTTCTCTCGATACTATGGTCTCTTCTTTGAGCGTTTCCCCGAGTGTGACGTAGGAGTAGTGCTTCCATACATCAGTACTATTTACCCGGTACCCCTCGTATCCCGCATACTTTGCGGGCTCAACATTTCTAAGTGTATATCCATAATCCGGGTTTTGCTCAAACCCGTCGGGCGTGCGAACTGCTTTTGAGAAAACGAACCTGAGTGCGTGGTTATTGCCAAGGATGAAGTTCGCCGCAACCCGGGGTGAAAAATAACCTTCATCCGTTGTCGTTGTGCGCTCCCAATTGCCGCCACCATTCAAAGTGAGCCAGGTGGTCGGTGAGTATTCAAGATTACCAAACACCCTGGATTGGTGGTTGTTACCCCGGCCATTAAAGTAGGTTTCAGAACGATAGGTGTCTTCCCGGAAGCCAATGCCAGTTACCAGCTTAAGATCGTCAGTAAATAAAAGCGTGTCTTGTAGTTCCAGTTCAAACCGGGAGTCTTCTGAATCTGCGTTAACTTCCGCCGTTAACGGGATGCCTCCGGGGCTTCCGGGGAAACACAGGCCTTTGTTGGCCTTTAAAAAAAGGAGGGCACCATTGGCAAGGCAGTCCACGGCTGTTTCCGGTAGTTCAATGGGCCACTGCTGTCTGCGGTCATAGTTCTCGAAGCTCGCCAGAATATGAAAGAAGTGATTGTTTGAGGGTGTAAAGTTAAGCTGCGTCTGGAGGTAATAGTCCCGCAGATCAATATCTGGATGACCGACAGCTTCCAGTTCTCCGCTTCTGTCCTTGTCTTGCTCGTTTACTCCATCTACGACACCCAGTCGAATATCGGCGTTAAACCCGGAGTTTACCTTCAGGCGGGAAGAATAATTAAACGAGTTGATATTATGTCCGTCATGAAATGGCTCCGGATCAGGGCCTCCGCTTTGGTAATCAAAGCCATCAAATTTTCGCTTCTCAAAGGCAAGCCGCCAGTCGTAACTATCATTGGCATCACCAATCGAGGCAAAGGTGCGAACGTAGTTTCTGGAGCCCCGAATGGCTCGTATCTCGACACCAGAGGTGTCGGCGGGGTTTCTGGTGATAATGTTGATGGTGCCTAAAAAGGCGTTAATTCCATATGCTGCTGAGTTAGGCCCCCGGCTTACCTCTATTCGCTCGATGAGTTCCAGCGGCACCGGCATGGTTTGCCAGTCCATGTCAGACAGTGTTGCGCGATGCGCTGTCCGACCATCAACCAGGACCTGCATGCGCCGCTGTTCGTAATGAACCGTGCCGTGATATGTGGTGACAGGGGAGTTGCTGCCAACCTCAGCCACAACCATGCCGGGAACCAGCCGAAATACCTCAACAAGGTTCATAATGCCAAGATCACGGATCATTTCGCCTTCAATGACCGTCGTGGTGCCTGGAACCCGAGTTTTGGGTTGTCTGAGCCGGGTGGTTGTTAAAACTTCTGGAATCTCGTCGTTAAACCCGTAGAAGCCAGCCAATTGAGCATCACCATCCGGGGATTGGGCGGCAGTATCCATTGACACCAATGAAACGGCAGTCGTCAAAACCATTACCGCCACGTTTGTGCGGTAAAAAGCGGTGGGCCGAAAGGCGATTTTGTCGAAATTCGTAACGGACATGGGTGTCGTTCTATAATCTGCCGAGTAGAAGGTAAAACGTCGTTTTTTGTATGTTTTAGCTATCGTATTTGACTACACGATGATTGTCTCTCAAAAACGTAATGAATCGATAGGTTTGGAATATGCCTGATAAGAATTTAAGCCTGGTTGATCGTGATCTTGGTGCCTCGGAAGGGCAGGTCGTCCGTGAGGTTATGATCCAGATCAAGGCGCTTTTGAATGATCCGGCTAGAAGCCGGGATGCAGGCATATGGAAGGCTATTCTTCGTGAGCCACCTGCTGATCAGGCGCTGTTGCGGCGGGAGCTTGGCAGACAACTGGAGCCGCAGCTTCGGCCTATGGCCGAAAACGGCAGTCTTCCTCCCCCGGTTGTTATCTTTTTGGCGGAGTGGTTTGAATGGCAAAGTCTTCAGGAAATAGCAATCCAGGATGAGGAGCGCCGATACCCTGACCCGGAGCCGGGCCAGGAGCATATGGATGAAGACGCACCGCAAATGGTTAACTTCTGGCCGGCCGTTATAGGTTGGATCATCGGGCTTGTAGTGCTTGCCACAATATTTGGAGGTATGGGTGGCGGCTGAAGAGGCAGCCGCCTATTGTGATTCGCCTGGTAATTTCGACTCGGCAATTTTGTCACGATACTTTTGTGCCAGTATGGCGCCAATAATAACCTGGACCTGGTTGTAGCACATAATCGGCAATACGATCATCCCAAAGCCGGGGTGTCCGGAAAATAGCACTTTGGCCATGGGCAGCCCCGAAGCCAGGCTCTTTTTTGAGCCGCAGAAAACTACCGCAGCTTCGTCCTCCAGACTGAACCCGAACCGCCGCACCATAAAGCGTGCAAAGAACATAAACAGAGCCAGCAACCCGATACACAGCAGTATGGTGAGAACAATAGCTTTCAGCGGCAGGTTTTGCCAAAGACCACTTTCCACGGAATGGGAGAAGGCGGAATACACGATCAGCCAGATCACACACTTGTCGTAGCGCGCCATCAGATGTTCATTCCGGCCCAGAAATCCTCCCAACATGGGGCGCATGGCGTGGCCGACAGCAAAGGGCAGCAGTAGCTGCAGAACGATATCTTTCAGGGCTTCGCCCACCGCAAAATCCCCGCTACCAGCAGAGCTTACCAATAGGAGTAGCAGAAAGGGCGTCAGCATCATTCCGAATACGTTCGATGCTGCAGCGCTGCATATAGCCGCCGGTACGTTACCGCGGGCCAAAGCTGTATATGCAATGGATGAAGACACGGCAGATGGCAATACACCCAGATACAAAAAGCCAAGCCCAAGGTCTGGGGGCATCCATGAAGGTGCGAAGTTGCTCATGCCGTTAATCGGGAGCACGACCAGAGGGAAGAAGCCAAAGGTAAGCGCGGTGATGAGTATGTGCAGCCGCCAGTGAGATGCCCCATCGACGATTTGTTGTCGTGATAATGCTGCTCCATGGAAGAAAAAGAGCAGGGCAACTGCAACTGTCCCTGCCACCGCCAATAACTCTCCGACAACGCCGGTGGCCGGCAAAAATGAAGCAAGGGCAACAGCGCCCAGTAACATAATGGTAAATGTGTCTGGCCGGAATTTCATGGTCACGTGCCCCTCTTTCGTAGGGCCTGAAGGCTGGGGGAGAGGAGTGCCCGGGCAAGTTTCTCCGCTTTGTCCGAATCCTGACGGCGAACGGCCGCAAGAAGTAGTTCGTGATCTTCCTGGGAGGGCTCCGGAAGGTCTGCGTCGCTTTCGGTGCGCTCGATTGTCTGAGTTATTGCGTGGGAGAAGTAATCGTAAAGTTCCGAAAGCGCCGAGTTATGGGACGCGGCCACAAGCGCGTGGTGGAAAGCCTCATCGTGACGAATGCGCTCTTGCAAATTCGAATCGGCCTTGCCTCTGGCATCCAGTGCCATGGTCATGGCACGAACGTCCTGGTCAGTGCGCCGTTGTGCCGCCAGTTTTGCGGCTTCGGTCTCCAGCATAATCCGAACTTCAAGCTGATCGGTTAGCTGGGTGCGGGCGATCCTCTTGAGGGTTTCACCGGCGTCCCGGGTGGCTCTCACATAGGTGCCGTCTCCCTGTCGGGTTTCAAGCATACCGACATGAGCGAGCACTCGTACCGCTTCTCGCACCGTGTTGCGACTGACACCAAGGGCTTCTGAAAGCTCAGCTTCCACCGGAAGCTTGTCGCCGACCAACCATTGTTCCGTTTCTATCGCGTGCCTCAAGCTTTCTATAGCGGTCTCTACCAGAGAGCCTTTTTGAATTTTTTTGAGCATTGCGGGTCATCCCTTCAGCTGATCATAGAATCATCCTATGAATCAGTTGTCGATGCAAATGCATTAGCAAGGAAATCACAAACACCAAGAGACGGTGCAAAGCGCCGCTCTTGTTGAGTATGCCAAAAGCCGGGGTTACCCGGCTGATTTAAGGAGTTGGTAGTCCGCCGGGTTAACGTTACGAGTGGCAAGACGATAGGAGAAGGTAAACCCCGGCCAGTTCAGTGTGTTTTTGCCATTGGCATCAAGATACCAGGATGAGCAGCCGGAGCTCCACACGCTGCCTTCAAGATCTTTCTGAATGGTGCTGGAATAGCTCTCTACCCGGTGTTGATGGATATCCATGGCCGCACCCGGATGCTCTTGTAGCACCTTCAGGCAGCCAAGAATGTACTGAAACTGTGATTCGAGCATGTAGAGAATGGAGTTATGGGCCAGATTTGTGTTGGGTCCATACAGTATGAACAAGTTTGGAAAACCCGATACAGTGATGCCTTTAAACGCTGTCGCACCATTCTTCCAGGCTTCGTTCAGTGTCACGCCGCCGCGCCCGGTAACACGAATCGGAGACAGAAATTCAGAAGCACGAAACCCGGTACCAAAAATGATGACATCAACCGGGTAATGTTTACCCGATTGCGTTTGAACGCCAGTCGCATCTACTTTGGCAATGGGGTCTGTAACGAGATCCAGGTTGGATCGATTGATGGCCGGATACCAATCGTTGGAAATCAGAATGCGCTTACAGCCAATCTGGTAATCCGGAATGATCTGTTTCCGTTTCCCGGGATCGCTAATGTGCTTGCGCGCTTCTTTTTTGGCCTGCAAAGCCAATACTTTCAACAGGCTGCTGAACCCCGTGAAGGCGAGGCCTCGGCTTTCATTCTTCCAATAGATCAGGTATCGGTACAGCCTGTCCCATGCAGGAACAGCTTTGAACAGGTTTTGCTCCCAGGTTTTAAAAGGCCTGTCAGGCTTTGGGACTACCCAGGCAGCAGAACGCTGGAAGAGCGCGAGCGATTTCACCTCACGGGCAATCTCGGGCACAAACTGGATGGCGCTGGCGCCCGTGCCGATAACCGCAACCCGCTTGTTTTTGAGATCGTAATCGTGATTCCAGCGAGCGGAGTGAAAGGAGGTGCCTTTGAACGCTTCCATGCCGTCAATATTGGGTGACGCCGGCTGATTAAGTTGGCCGGTGGCTGAAATGACAACCTGTGCTTGCAGTTTTTCGCCGCTTGTCAGCGTGAGGATCCAGTGGTTATGCGCCTCGTCAAACACGGCTTCCGCCACCTCACAGTTGAAGCGGATCTGTTCACTCAGCCCATACTTTTCAACGCAGTGTTCCATATAGCCAAGGAGTTCGTGTTGCAGCCCGAATTTTCGTGACCAGTCGTGCTTTGGCTCGAAAGAATAGGAGTAAAAGTGGGACTGCACATCGCATGCTGCACCGGGGTAGGTATTGTCGCGCCAGGTTCCGCCAACCCGATCGGCTTTTTCCAGCAAAGTGACATTGGTGAATCCGGCCTTGTTTAGCTGGATAGCCATGCCTATTCCGCCAAACCCTGTTCCGATTATGATGACAGAGGGTTGTGTGTTGCTGCTTTTGTTGGCCATACCCGTGATATCCAGTCTTGTGAAAATAATGACGCCTTGTTCACTATATGTGTCTATTGCCATCCAAGTCATGGCTTTTTGTGCCAGATTTGGTGGCAGTAAACGCCAGGTCTCACGTTCTCAGGGGTAGTTTTACTGACCCCAAAAACCATCAAGCCGCACTTCCAAGGGAGGCGCGGCTTGATAGATAGGGCTTGTAAGGGGAAAGAGCTATTCTTGGGTAGCGTTGAGCAAATCCGGTTTTTTCAGGGCTCTCTGGAACAGATCTTTATCCTCGGCTATGGCCATGGCGCACTTTTCCGCCAAGTCGTCGCCCAGTCCTTCTACTTTTCGGGCCAGATAAACCTGAATTTCTTCCGCCAACTCCAGGATCTTATCTCTGGCATCGGCATCCGCCTTTGATGTGAAAAGCATGGTCTCAGGATTTTTTAATGCCATATCCAGGCCGTCCCTATCGGAAAAATAGACTGCTTGTACCGCCATGGTCATTCCTCGCAGTGAATGTCTAATTTACTGTATAGGTATACAGTGTATCCGACTTGCCCGGAGAAATACACTCAATCGGGGAGAAGCAACCCATTTACTCACGCTCTACGGGGCGATCTGGACGAATTTCCGGATAAAGCGACTCGAACAATGGCTTCAAGCCCTTGGCTTCATCAACAAACAATTGAAGGTGCGGGAAGGGTATTTCGATGCCAGCCTCATCGAGCGTCTCTTTGATCTGCTCCAACACTTCGGCCATGATGCCGGGCTGAACATCCAGATTATCTGGAGTAATCCATATTTTTACTTCCAGGTCTACTGAGGAGTCGCCCAGATTTTTAAGCACTACCCGTGGCTCCATGCCCGGAGATTGCAAAACCTCCGGGTGCGCCAAAAGTACCGGCATAATGATATCTCTGGCGGCCTTGGCAGACTCTTTGTAAGCAATGCCGACAGGGATGTTCAGCCTTGTAGCGCCTTCTGCGCTGTAATTCACAATCTCTGAAGACGCCACGCTGTCGTTGGGAATCATGGTGAATATGTTGTCGCGAGTCCGCAGCCAGGTGGTGCGCAGGGCAATCTTCACCACCTTGCCATCCTGGCCATTAATTGTGACCCAGTCGCCAATGCGAAATGGCCGCTCAATCAATAAGGTGATACCAGCGATGAAATTTGACAGCGTCGACTGAGCCGCAAACCCTACTGCAATGCCCACAATACCCAAGCCAGCAACAATCGACAGCAGGTCAAAACCGAATTGCGCAAGAATGGTGACCACTGCAAAGGTCGCCATCACCACAGACAACACATTGCCCGCTAACTGTTGGATAGATGCATCTAACTGGTTGCGACGCAAGGTTTCGGTGGTCAGACGACGTATAACCAGCCAAGCTACGTAGAAGCCCAGCGCTAACAGACCCGCTCTGGCTACCGCCTTCAGAAACTCAACCCCAGCTCCAAATTGCGCCAGTATTATCAATAGCGCACCCAGCCCGGCAAGATAACGCAACCCGCTCCTACCGTGCCTGAACATCGGGTTGTTAACATTGCGCTTTCCGACTAACAATCGAATAAGCCCAATCACCACCAGGTAGGCACCCAAAAATAAAACCAGATACAGAGTCGAAATCACGACTTGGCTAAACACGTAGGCGCCAACTTCACGCCAAGCCACCTCATGGCCGCCAAACGCGTTTAGTGTGTCACCAAGGTTTTTCTTTATTTGCTCAGCCACGGCTGCCATGAATTCGACCATCAATCCTGTCCTTTGCCAAAAAGAGAGCGGAGTGCTTTCGAATTATAGAAGCCCTGATGAATGTCAGTAGCGCAAAAGAGCTGAACCCCAGGTAAAGCCCCCACCAAAAGCTTCAAGCATGACAACATCGTTGCGCTGAATACGTCCGTCTCTAACGGCAACATCCAGGGCGAGAGGGATAGAGGCAGCAGAAGTGTTGCCATGCTTGTTAACGGTAACCACAACCTGGTCCATGGGCATGCTCAGCTTTTTCGCGGTAGCCGTAATGATGCGCAGGTTAGCTTGATGAGGCACCAGCCAGTCGATCTCGGATTTCTCCATCTGATTGGCTTCAAGAGTTTCATCAACGATCTTGCCCAAAGTATTTACCGCAACCTTGAACACTTCGTTGCCTTTCATTTCCACAAAGGCATTACCCGCTTTAACCTGGTCGTAATTACTGGCTATTCCGCAGGGCACATGAAGCAATTCTTCGTATTGGCCGTCGGCGTGAATATGGGTGGAAAGAATCCCTGTGTCTTCATGTGCCTCCAGAATCACGGCGCCAGCACCATCTCCGAAGAGCACACAGGTGCCCCGGTCGGACCAGTCAATGATTCGTGAGAACACTTCAGCGCCTATAACCAGTGCCTTTTTGCTGGACCCGGTTTTTATAAACTTGTCAGCAACCGAGAGTGCATACACGAAACCGCTACACACGGCCTGAATATCAAACGCCGGGCATCCATGAATCCCTAGCCGGGCTTGAAGAATGCAGGCAGAACTAGGGAAGATCTTATCCGGGGTGGACGTAGCAAACACAATCAGGTCAATCTCGCTGGCATCTATGCCGGCAGCTTCAATGGCATTCAACGCGGCTTGCTCTGCAAGATCCACGGTGGTCTGGCCTTTCAAGGCAATGTGCCGCTGCTCAATGCCGGTTCGCTCACGGATCCATTTGTCCGTGGTATCAACCGTCTTTTCGAGGTCTTTGTTGGTAACAATGTTCTCTGGCAGGTAAGAGCCAGTGCCGGCAATGCGTGCAAAGGTCATTCGCTAAATCCCACGATATATCCGATTGGGGAGCTCTTAGCATTCAGGGGGCCTTTTGATTTGCAGGGTTCTGAATGCGTTTTAAACGCTCCTTGGCTTTAGACCATGCTATACCCCTGAACCATTGTCTGTTATTAGCTGTTTGTCAAAGACGACCGTGAAAACACTGGCTAAATGGGCCTGTTTCGCCTTATTGGGCTACCGCAGCGTGCGGTAATCTGCGTTACACTCCAGTCTTCAGACAAGGACTTGCACTAAATGCCCGATCTGATTCTCTACAATTACGCCTTATCCCCTTTCTCCGAGAAAATCCGCGTAATGCTTGGGATCACGGGTTGTGGTTCGTTGTTGAATTGGCGGGAAAGCCTTGGTTGCAAGGTTATCCGAAGGTAAGTGCCTGGTTGTCACGAATGACTGCATTCGGACATGGACAGCCTGAAAATCTCAGTGCCGGCGAAGCGGCTATGCGAACAAAAAATGCACAGCCTCGAGCATTGCCCGATGCGGAAGACGAGTTTCAGCTGATCCAGGAAGTCACTATTGCGCCGGACGATTATGGCCGTGACCCGGTTACTGGCACACTCGTCTATACCGATAAAAGTGTGACTATTCTTGCCAGAGAAACCGCAGAAGTTGGGCTTGTCCACGTACATTTCCCGAAACTCGGGTTTCGCGTACGCCCAGTGGAATAAGCAACTTACGAAAACGCCTCATCAGAACAGGAGCCTGTATGAAATCTTCCAGCCGTCTCACAGCGCGTTTAGGTATTCGCCATCCGATCGTGCAAGCACCAATGGCCGGGGTTGCTACACCGGAATTGGCTGCAGCGGTCACCAATGCCGGAGGACTGGGTTCGCTGGGGATTGGTGCCAGCACACAGGCTCAGGCCCGGAAGATGATTGAGCAGACCCAGGCGCTTACCAGCGGGCCGTTCAATGTGAATGTGTTCTGCCACGAACCTGCACGCCGGGATGAGAGCACTGAGGCTGCCTGGGTGCAGTATCTGGCCCCTTTGTTTGGCGAGGCCGGCATAGAACCACCGGGTTCACTCGGCGAACTTTATACATCGTTTATTGAAGATGACGAAACACTGGCCATGCTGCTTGAGCTGAAACCAGCGGTTGTAAGCTTTCACTTTGGAATTCCATCGGCAGAACGTATTGCCGCACTGAAGGAAGCAGGCATTTTTACCATGGCGACGGCGACCTGTCGTGACGAAGCCGCAATAATTGAAGCTGCAGGAATTGATGCCATAGTGGCTCAAGGTATTGAGGCAGGCGGCCACAGAGGTATGTTCAATCCGGAGGCTGCGGATCAGTGCCTGAGCACCTTTGTGCTTGTGCGGTTGCTGGCGCAGAAGACCACGCTACCCATTATTGCCGCTGGTGGCGTGATGGACGGTTTCGGGGTGAGCGCTGCAATTGAGTCAGGTGCGGCAGCGGTTCAGCTCGGAACAGCGTTTGTTTTGTGCCCGGAGTCGTCTGCGAATGAGGCCTACCGTGAAGCGCTCAAGAGTGAGCGGGCAGCAGATACACGGTTAACAAAGGTGCTTTCTGGCCGCCCGGCACGTGGAATCGTTAACCGCCTGATATCCTTCGGCGAAGCTAGCGACAGCCCTCAAACTGCCGATTACCCGGTGGCTTACGATGCAGCAAAGCGCCTGAACACGGCAGCTTCGAAGCTCGGTAATCATGAATTCGCCGCGCAATGGGCAGGTCAGGGCGCACCCATGGCGCGGGAATTGCCCGCCGCCGAATTGGTGGCGCTGATTATGGAGGAGTACCGCAGTAGGTATCCTGGCTAAGGCCTGCTACGCGAGCCATTCCAGTATCTGGTCGTGCACCACCTTGTTGTCGAGCAAATCCAGATGATTGAGCTTTTCAAATACACGACAATCTTCGAGGCGTATTGGCAGCCTTCGCGAGTCATCCGCGTGATGCCCTTTGGCGCTGTCCAGACGAACCAGTAGGTCACCCATCATAGTGCTGGGAATATTCGACACACGCTTACCTATAGCTGCGGCTATAAAGTAGTGTCGGGTGCCTTCGCGAAGTGGAACCGGCTTGCGCCCATCCGGGTGGAAGTCGTCTTGGTCAATGCCATCCCAGTCATCGTCCAGCAAGTTACCGTGTCGCAGGTCTTTGATGCCGGCACTGGTGTGTCTACCAAGCGCTAAGGGGCTGACGTAGCGAAACTGCCTCATGAGGAAGGTCAGCATATGCCCGGCCTTGGCGACGGGCGAACCGTGATGTGGTGAACCAAGATAAAGGGCGTTTCGCAATAGCTTTGTCCAGGGCAGGTTGCGTTCACTGCCGTACCAGCATGCGCTACGTATAACGAGCCCACCCATGCTGTGGCCAATCAGTGTGAGCTCTTCAACTTCAACAGGCCAGGCTTCAACCAACTTCTGAAGTTGTTCACTTAACTCTTTGCCATTACTGGAAATGTGTCGACCCGTATTGTAGTTCAGATACAATGGCGTGAAGCCATGAGCGGACTGCAGTTCCGTGCCCAGGTTGCCTTCGTTGTGCCCTTTCCAGTACTCATGTGAGAGGCATAAACCGTGAACCAAAACCACGATACGCGGGCTGGCACCCGGAACCGTTGCGCTGAGATTGCCCGAGCCCGGCTGTACCTTCTCTCCAAGACTGTTTCGGAAATTCATGTTGATTGCCAGCGGGTTGTTACTGGCCTCAAGGTGATCGCCGCAAACACCATTCAATGCAGCTACAACTCTCATACTTTTTGAAGTATATGGGTGCCCCTCACTCCTTGAGAATCTGGAGAGGGAGTAGTGCAGCCCCTGTTTCAGCACATAGGTGGTTGATTGAATAGCTTGGTAAGCGGTGTGCCTTCGCTGATCTTGCACAGGCAAGCCTGCAACATCGAGCAACCGATACAACGGATTGGCATCACGGGCAATTGTGCGGTGCATGTTTTCCGTAATATCAGTAACGCCACTGGTAGCATCCAGGAGCAGTTGTGCTGAACCATGTAAGGTTTTAACTGACACCATTTTGCTGTGCTCCCAAGCTGCGTTCGGAATACGCGGATCAAGCCATGTATGTACTATCAAGGAAATAATGGTCGGTGCATATGGCTTGTTTTAAGGCAGAAGCAGTCATTTCGGTATTATTCCTCCTCTAACGGCCTCTCTGTCAAGAAGCGTCAGACCAAATAGAAAGTGTCAAAAGTGGTCATAATGATCTATATTGTACATATGTGAACAAAGGGATCGCGGGAGGTGGCCCATGACAGCTGTAGTTGAACGTAGAAGCACTGAAAGTGATCGCGAGGCTGAAAAGGGGCGTGTGGCACTAAAAGGCTTTTTCCGGATAACGGAAGAGTGGGGGTGTAATGCCGATGAGCGGAGCAAGTTGCTAGGTGGGCCCTCCAGGACAACGCTCTATAACTACGCCAAGCTGAATCCAACCAAGCTGTCTAACGACACCATGGAGCGCATCAGTTATATCCTGGGTATCTACAAGGCTTTGCAGGTTCTGTATCCGACCCATGAACGAGCAAACCGCAGAATTCGCCTGAAAACATCAGACATACCCTTTTGCGGCAAGTCTGCTATGGAGTTCATGACTCAGGGTTCCATGATGAACCTCATGCTGACCCGTCAGTATTTCGATGCCAAGCGGGGCTGGTGATGTTTTCAACCCCTCCGTTGCACCTTCCCAAGTGGGAAACCTACCGGATCATCCCCAGCCATTACCCGCCCATAGATCTTTTCGAACGCATCTATGAGCCAGACGAGTTTGAGCTGGCGTTCGAGATTGAGAGTATGACAAACCCCAGGCTGCGGGATGAAGCAGGGGATATCCATCTGGTGCAGCCCTGCGACAGGATCAGTGGCCCCGGAAGTTCGCCTGTAATGGCATCGTTCACGCACCTTGGGTTTGGAAGCCGCTTTGCTGACCGGCATTTTGGGGTTTACTACGCGGCCAGCACTCTTGAAGGCGCTATTCGTGAGACCGTATTTCACAAGGAGCGGGAGATGGCAGCCGCCAACGAGGACTCAATAGCACTGACCATGAGAGCCTACATTGGCTCCGTGGTGATGAAGATGCACGACATTCGCGGGCCTGAATTCAAAGATCTGCACAATCCGGATGCGGATGATTACGCCCTAAGCCAGAAGTTTGCGAGCCGTTGGCGGCAAAAAGGATCAAACGGGCTGCTGTATAACAGCGTTCGCCATCCGGGTGGTGAATGTATCGCAGCGTTTAAACCCAAAGCTGTCTCCATCCCGGTGCAAGGGCCACACCTGAAGTATTTCTGGGATGGAGATAAACAGCGCATTACTCATTGGGCGGAAATAGGGGAGGCGCATTCTCTTAACGGGCAATGAGCGGCCTGCATAATGCTCAGCATTGCATGTTTTGGCTTGTGGTGTGCAATCAGTTACCCGCATGACCAAGCCGGGTTCGGGGAGTGATATCAAATGCAGTCTCAGGCTGATTGTTTGATGATCATTTTCTAGCGGTGAAGACGCATTTGGCCTATGCTTTTACGTGCCTACCAAAAAATCGCAGGAAGCGTTCCATGAGTGAAGGATTTGGTATTCCAGGAAATCAATACCATCCCCGGGTTCGATATCACGATCTGGACGAGGTAAATCATGCCGTTAGCGGCGCCAACCTGGAATTTGTCCAATTAAAGCCTGGAAATCTCAATATTGCGCTCGAACAGATGTCACTGGGTGATCTTTCAATCGACCTGGGCAGCATCAACCTGCCGATCAGTCTGAGGGGTGAACTGGACCCGAGGCGATTTAGCATTGGCGCGTTCACTAGCGGTGCTAAAGCCACCTGGAATGGCAACCCCGTCGACGATTCGAAATTATTATTCTGCCGGCAAGGTCAGGAAATGAGCGGTTACGCTTCGACCATTTACGGGTGGGTCTCTCTGGTGATTCCCCCCAAATGGATTGAGTCAATTGAGAACACTACTTTGCGCACGAACTTGACTCAGCTCACTTCTTGCACATGCATCAGGCCCGATCCGGAAAGGTTAAAAGACCTGTGGCAAGCCATCGCAAATATTGTGCGGCCCGCCGAAATTCCGCTGGATACCCTGGCAGCAGATTGGTTGGTTACCGATCTCCGTAATGCGCTGGGCGCTGCGCTGAGTAGTGTTGATGCCCCCCCAGCGAAAGTGATGTCTCAGACTTGGGGGCATTTCATTATCGCTAAGCGGGCCGAAGATTATATGCGCGAGAGGATTACAGAACCGGTCAGCATAGACGAGCTGTGCGCGGCCATGCACGCCAGCCGTCGATACCTGGAATACGCCTTTGCTGATGCCTTCGGAACAAGCCCTTCTCGCTATTTACGCCTGATGCGGCTGCACCAGGTACGCAGCAGGCTCAAGGTGTCAGATGGCCGAACGACCGTCACAAATGAGGCGCTCAGGTTGGGCTTCAACCATCCGAGCCTGTTTGCCACTCAGTACAAGAATGCATTCGGTGAATCTCCAAGCGTCACGCTTGCGCGGTCCACTGCATAGTTAGAGTATGTTTCGCTCCCATTTCTTTCTCGCCAATCGATACCCGTGCGGATTCTCGATAGCGAAGCTATTCCTCACCGCATTAGAATCAACTCTTACGCAACCTGGCATCCAGGGGTGGCCTCAATTAATAAGACCATGCAAAGGAAGGGGTCGAATCATCCCAACAGACTGGATGAAGCGCTCGCCTACATCGCGCAACACATGAAAGATAGAATCCAGCTCGATCATCTTTCTGAAGTGTCAGGTGTGAGCAAGCGAACGCTCGGTTATCTTTTTTTGCGCACCTACGGTATTACACCCATGGCTTTCGTTAAACGGGAACGTTTGAGGAAAGCCTGTAGGCTGCTGCAGCATGCCGACCCATCTACCACCACGGTTGCGAGTATCGCGCGCGAATGCGGCTTCGCCCACATGGGGCAGTTTTCACTCGACTACAAGCGACTGCTTGGCGAATCGCCGTCCGACACTTTGCACCCACACCCACAAGCCGCCCGGATACCGGACAGGCAGTGATCAACCGATCAGCGATCCTGCTCCGATAAAGCCATGCGTTTTCTTGATAGCGAGAGGATGCCTTGAGCTGAATACTGAAGAAAGAATTTCAGGGGAGGGGATGGCATGCGAGCCACGTGGCTTTTTATGTTGCTGATTATCACGAGCACGGCGATCGCACAGGAGGACCCTGCATTCAGTATAAGCATCGGCGCTTTTTTTACGGATCGCGAAAGCCGAACGAGAGTCGACGGAGACTCTGGCCGGGGAACGGATATAGATTTGGAGGACGACCTTGGGCTCAAGAAATCAGATACGGTTTTTCGCGTGGACGGGTACTGGAGATTTGCAGAGAAACATCGATTCGACTTCAGTGCATTTGACTTGTCCCGCGCATCCTCGAAACAGATTGAAAGGGAAATCATCTGGGAGGATACAACGTACCCCATCAGCAGCACTGTAAAAACCGATCTCGACCTCGCGATCTATAAGGCTGCATACACCTGGATGTTTCTGAAACGTGACCGCAGTTTTCTCGGTGCAACTATCGGCCTTTACATAGCAGACATAGGCGCGACTCTATCCACATCGCGGGGCGGTAGTGTCGAATCAAATGACCTTACAGCACCTTTACCGGTTATCGGCCTGCGCGGCGAATACCGTTTTGCTGACCGGTGGTCTCTGCGCGGCAGCGGCGAAATTTTTGCGGTCGATTACGGAGACTATGAGGGATTTCTGTACGACGTCTTCGCCGGTCTCGATTTCGGCGTGACGAAAAATGTCGCGATTGGCGTTGGGGTTAATGCTGTAGAATTCGACATTGGTGTCTCAAAAAACAGATTTCAAGGGGACCTGAAGTGGCAGTACGAGGGTGCACTGGTCTATCTCAAATTTGATTTTTAAGGGCTGAAGACGACCAGATGAAACGCCATCATATTACGCACATAGATAACGAAAGCCAGGTGGACAGAAGTACGATGGCTGAAAGCCGCATCGAACTGTTGCACACATCGCGTTTGGCGGCTGTGGGACAGCTTTCTGCCTCGATTGCACACGAGATTAACCAGCCGCTTGGCGCCATACTGAGTAATGCGGATGCCGCTGAACTCATGTTGGCCAAAGCCGATCCGGATCTTGACGAAGTGCGCATGATTCTGGCCGACATTCGCAAGGATGGCTTGCGGGCGAGTGAGGTTGTTCGCCAGGTTCGGGTCCTCGCCCAAAAACGCCAACCAACGTTTATTGAGGTCGATCTGGAGGATGTTTCCAAGGAAATACTGCAGTTGGTTGCTCCGATTGCAGAAAGCCGTGGGGTGACGATTTCAACCGAGTTCTGTTCGGAAACGCTGCGGGTGCACGGCGATCCGGTTCTGCTTCGCCAAGTGCTACTCAACCTTTTTTTGAATGCGATGGATGCGCTTGTGGATGTGCCCGAATCGCAGGCTATGATCAAATTTAGCACGACCCTGTCGCAACTCGGGGACGTTGAGATTTCGGTGCGCGATTACGGCAACGGTTTACCGGAATCACAACTGAATAATGTGTTCGACGCATTTTATACTACCAAGGAACATGGTCTGGGCCTTGGGCTTGCCATCGTACGATCGATCATCGAATTTCACAGTGGTCATATTCACGCGGCGAACCATCCTGATGGCGGCGCAGTGTTCCGTTTCACTATTCCGACGGCAGACGTAACCGGCGTAGCCAATCATTCGACGGGGGACCCGGTATGATCAAAGATACTGAGGCGATCGTGCATGTTATTGATGACGACGAATCGCTACGCACGGCCCTTGCGCGACTGCTCGGTGCGGCCGGGCTGAAAGTGCGAACGTATTCCGGGGCAGGGGACTTCCTGCTGAACTGGCACGAAGACGGCGCCGGGTGCATTTTGCTGGATGTAGACATGCCCGGCGGCCCTAGTGGGCCCGAATTGCAGCGAGCCCTGGCTCAACGCGCTGATGCACTCCCCGTGGTATTCCTCACCGGGCATGGCAACATCGGTATCGGGGTGAATGCGATGAAGTCCGGCGCTGTGGATTTTCTGACCAAACCCGTTGAACGCGATTGTTTGCTCACTGCGGTCCATGCAGCTATTGCTCAGGATGGCGCACGCCGCGAGGCGCAGGCCAAAGATCGTGATTTGCAAGCAGACTATGACTCCCTGTCGCCACGGGAACGGGAGGTCTTTGTACAAGTTACGGCCGGACGACTCAACAAACAGATTGCCTACGATTTGGGTACTTGCGAGCGCACAATCAAGGCGCATCGTGCGAATGTGATGGAAAAACTTCATGTCCATCGGTTTGTAGACCTCATCAAACTCGCGAGCAGACTCAACATCGAATAGATTATTACCCGCGATTTTGCCCCAAAGGGCAGGCTGGCTCGCCCCAGTAGCCAATGTTACATTCAGCCTGATTCAAGGATGCTTGCGACTGGTGCGTGCGGATATTCCGTGCAGCAACCCTTGGGGGAGTCAGACGGCATGCCAGACCGCATTATGGACATTGTCCTGGTCGAGGATGATGCAAGCCTGCGACTTGCGATGCAACGCGTGCTGCTGGCAGCGGGATGCATTGTTTTAGCGTATAGATCGGCCGAAGCTCTAATAGAAACGGGGGTCGACAAAGCAAAGCAGTGCGATTGTCTTGTATTAGATATCTCGCTGCCCGGAATTTCTGGTATTGATCTCTGCCGCACTCTTCGGACAAGCGGGCCCCTTCCTCCGTGTATTCTTATCACCGGCCATGACACTCCCGGGCAGCGCGATATCGCCATCCGTGCTGGCGCGTCTGACTACCTACTAAAGCCGTTCACCGGAACCGATTTGCTCGAAGCCATAACGCGAGCGGTGGCGGCATAAACGGATTACGTCATCACGAAGTCGATCAGTCACCTTGACTCATGGAGCTGTTATGAAAATTCGAATGTTATTGGCCACGGCCGTCATACTGTTGCCGCTGTCGCACACTGCCTGGGCCGAAGTCAGTAAGGCCGAACTGGAATCGGTTTCTATACCGGATAGCGTTGAAACGTCGATCGGTGAGTTAACGTTCTTCGATGGTGTTCCCACCGAGGCCACTATCAACAAACTCTATGATAACCTTGACCGTTCGCGCGCGGTTCAGGTGTATCTCGACAACCAAGGCGCTGGATCTCTGTACGCTATGCGCATGGGCAATGCCGGCATCGGCGCGACGTCGAACAAGGTCAGCATCACCGAGCAACTGTTGAAGCCGGAATCTCTGTACCTCACCGGTAACACCTCAACCTTGTATGCATTGACCTATCTCGACCTGAAAGTCGATGGAGCACTGGTGGTCGAATTGCCGCCGGGGATGCTCGGTTTTCTGGACGATGCCTGGTTTCGGTATATCGAAAACATGGGGTTGCCCGGTCCGGACAAAGGAAAAGGCGGTAAGTATCTGCTGTTACCTCCTGGTTACGCAGGTGCGGTACCTGAGGGTTATTTCGTCGTCAAAATGCCCACTTACCATAACCTGATGTTCTTGCGCGGCTCTATCGCCAAAGGTCTGGCGCCAGCCGTCAAAAATATCAAATCCAAACTCAAGATCTATCCGCTGTCCAAGGTCGACAATCCGCCCGCTACGGAGTTCGTCAATTTCTCCGGAACAAGCTACAACACGGTCGTGACTCGAGATCTTGCCTTTTACGAAGGCCTGAACCAGGTAGTGCAGGAAGAGCCTGTCGATGCGGTCGGACCTGAGATGCGCGGCACTCTGGCTGCCATTGGTATCGTCAAGGGTCAACCGTTCAAGCCCGATGCGCGCATGAAGAAGCTGCTGGCCGAGGCCGCTGACATAGGCGCCGCCACCGCACGTGCTATCACCTACCAGCCTCGCATCGATGGCGTGGAAATCTATCCCGATACTCACAGCGCCTGGACCATGGGTTACGCGAACAAGAACACCTCGTTCACTGCTGATGGCGCCATGAATGCTGATGCACGGCTATTGTTCTATTTCAACGCCACCGGCGTCACGCCGGCCATGGCAATGACACGGGCAGGCGCTGGTTCCGATTACGGGATTGCCTATCTGGATGCCAACAAGAAAGCCTTTGACGGCTCCAAAAACTACAAATTGCACCTGCCGCCTAACGTGCCTGTGAACAATTTCTGGGCGGTCACTATTTATGACACCCAAACCCGTTCGTTGCTGCAGACGTCTCAACCGTTTCCAACGGTCGGCAGTCAGGACAAAGACATTAAAAAGAATGCCGATGGTTCCTACGACATCTATTTCGCGCCGACCGCGCCTCAAGGCAAAGAGGGCAACTGGTTGCAGACCCTGCCAGGGAAAAGCTGGTTCGCGATACTACGGATGTACGGCCCGCTGGAACCCTGGATCAACAAAACCTGGCGCCCGAGCGAGATCGAGCCGAATACAACTAAGCCTTGAAGGAGGCAACAATAATGAAACTTCCACACACACTGCTAGCCGTTACCGTGCTCGGTGCACTGGCTATCACCGGTCCTGCGTGTGCACAGGTATCCCCGCAAACGCTGAAGTCGATCTCGATTCCCGACAAGGTCGACACGTCCATCGGCAAACTTGAGTTCTTTGACGGCGTCCCGGCCAACATCAACACGGTCGAGAAGGTTTACGACAATCTCGACCGCATGCGCGGGACACAGATATTTCTCGACAACATGGGCGCCGTGTCGATGTACAGTGTGCGCAAGGGTCTGGACGGTGCCGGCGCGGAGGGAGCCAACAAAATCGCTTTGTTCGAAGGGCTGATGGATTCGCAGACCTTGGTGGTTACGGCCAACACCTCGACGCTCTACGCCTATACCTACACCGACCTGGCCAAAGACGGCCCGACCGTGATTGAAATTCCGCCAGGCATGCTCGGCTTCCTCGACGACGCCTGGCAGCGCTTCGCCGGCGACATGGGCGTTACCGGCCCGGACAAGGGCAAGGGTGGCAAATACCTGGTGCTGCCGCCGGCCTACACCGGCAAGGTGCCCGACGGGTATTTTCTGCTCAAGCCAACGACCAACCGCAACTTCCTGTTCCTGCGCGGCTCGATCAAGAATGGGCTGGAGCCTGCGGTCAAGAACATCACCTCCGGCTTGAAGGTCTACCCATTGAAGGACGCCAAGAACCCGGCGCCGACCGAGTACGTTAATGTGTCGGGCAAGGCCTTCAATACCATTCTCCCCAGCGACTTCAGCTATTTCGAACAGCTCAACGCGGTCGTCCAGCAGGAACCGATCGACGCCATCAATCCCGAAGTGCGTGGTGAGCTTGCCGCCATCGGTATCGTCAAGGGCCAGCCGTTCCAGCCTGACGCGCGGATGAAGAAGTTGTTGACCGAAGCCGCCACGCTTGGCGCCGCCACCGCGCGGGTTATCACCTACCACCCGCGCATCGCCGGCGTAAACATCTATCCCGACGACCCCAAGAGCATCTGGTCAACGGCGTTTGCCAACAAGAACACCAGCTTCGAGGCCAACGGCAGCATGAACCTGGATGCCCGCGTGCTCTACTACTTCAATGCCGGCGGAGTGACCCCGGCCATGGCCACCAGTCATGTGGGCGCAGGTTCCGACTATGCGCTGGCAGTGCTGGATGGTAAAAAGCAGCCGTTTGACGGCGCCAAGACCTACAAGTTGCACTTGCCGCCCAACGTGCCGGTGAACGACTTCTGGGCCGTCACCATCTACGACACCCAAACCCGTTCGCAACTGCAGACTAGCCAGGCGTTCCCGACGGTCGGCAGCCAGGACGAGGGTATCCAAAAAAACGCGGACGGTTCGTTCGACCTCTATTTCGGGCCCAAGGCACCGGCAGGCAAAGAGGGCAACTGGCTGGCGACGGTGCCGGGCAAGAGCTGGTTCGTGATCCTGCGCATGTACGGCCCGCTGGAACCCTGGATTAACAAAACCTGGCGGCCGGGCGAGATTGAGCTGGCTAAGTAGTAATGTAGCTGCCCTTGAGGGCAGCTTGTCTTTCCCGTGGTGCCAATACCCATATGGCACCAACTGTACTGATAATAAAAAGATGCCAGATCTTTGCCGAACCGGCGGAGGACTCTCTCCCTCATGGAGCTTATATGAAAATCCCAATGATGTTATTTGCGGTCGCTTTTTCGGCTCTTGCCACTACGACGACAGCGGCTACCCCAAAACTGGAAGAAGTCGCAGAGCGTGCCTACCTTTATGGGCTGCAGCAGGCGATATACTACGGCCAGCGCTGGACCTATACCCAAAATGACGACAAGAACAATGACGTTTACGCCGGCCTGAATCAGTTTGCCTGGGTGCGCAAGCAAATCACCCCTGATTATCCTGTAGTAACGCCGAATGCAACGACTCTCTATGGCGCTGGCTTTCTTGACCTGCGCGCAGGGCCAGTCGTTGTCGAAGTGCCAGAGATCACGGACCGCTATTTCAGTTTTCAGGTCCAGGATCAATACGGCATTTTCAGGCTGATCGTCGGTTCGCCTTTTAATGGCACCATAGCGCGAAAATACATCCTGGTGCCGCCAGGCTTTACCGGCAATATACCGGCCGATTTCCCGACCACCGACATCATTAAGTGGCCGGCCAAAACCGCTTTTGGTCTTGTGCGGATGGCCGTCATGACCGGAACCGATGCCGAAATCAAAACGATCAACGGCTATCAGGATCAGGTGACCATGACGCCATTGGCTGACTGGCTCGCCAATGGCCACAAGGGCATTCCCCAAGCCGACAGAAAGATTGTTCCGGGCGATTTCCCCATCCCCGATGGTTTGCCTGAGTATCAGTTCGGCCAGGTCGATAAACAGACTGCCGAGCAATATTACACCCTGCTCAGTGTCATCCTGAACGACCCGACCACGCCCATCATTGAGGATTCAATGATGGAGGCGGAAATGGTCGAGCAGCTTGAGGTGTTCAATATTGGCAAGGGCTTGTCCTTTGACTGGAACAAGCTGCCATCTGAGCAGCAAGCTGCATTGGAAACCGGATTCAAGGCCGGGTTTGACAGTGTTCGTAAAACCCTGAAAACGAACATGATTGATATGAACGGCTGGGGCGTTGTGCGTAATGACGGTGGCTTTGAAACCCGCTGGATGGATCGCGCGATCATCGCCGATGCGGCTTGGGGCGCACCAGACAAGAACGTCTCACACGGTGGCGCGTTCCTGTTCACTGATTCCGATGGCAAGCCGTTCAATGGCAAGAATCACTACACTCTGACCTTTGACATGAACGACCTCCCGCCGGTAACCCAGTTCTGGTCAATCCCAATCTATGACGCCAATGGCTACTTCGTTGCCAATGAAATTAACCGCTATACCGTTAACAGCTTCATGTTGAAAGCGGGTGATTTTGTGCTGAAGGATGGCAAGTTGGTGATCTATGTTCAGAACGAAAAGCCTTCTGACCCGGCTAAGGCCAAGAATTGGCTCCCGGCGCCCGCCGACGGGTTCCGCTTCACCGCGCGCTTTTACGGACCTTACGCACCGCTCACCGATGGCTCCTATAACATGCCCAAAGTGGCAAGGGTTAAGTAAGCGAGCCAGCGTTGTCCGTTCGACGACTCCAGGCACTGTTTTCCCGGGTGTAGCTAAGAGCGCGAGCGGTTCCGATAGCAGGACTGATGCTGTGATGGGTGTACGTGCACTCTACCCGCTCAACGAAGAATGGTCCCTGCTGGGCTATACGGATGTTGGCGGTGGTGGTTCTGATCTTACCTATCAGTTCATGGCTGGCGTGGACTGGCAGGTTGGGCGTCCGGTTCTAATATAACAACATAAAGGAGCTATGGAATGAATACGTTAAACAAATGCTTGCTCACTTTATTGCTGCTCAGTGCCGCGCATCAGGCACTGGCACAGGAAGTATTCATATATCCAGATAAGGGACAGTCATCCGACCAACAGGCGAAGGACAAGCTGGACTGTTCTAACTGGGCCAAAACAAATGCTGGCTACGATCCGGCTAATCCGGCGCCGGGCAGTGTGGCGCAGTTGGGGCCAGAGCAGCAAGCCGGCGGTGCAGTGCATGGTGCCGCCGGCGGTGCCGCCCTGGGTGCCATTGCGGGCGATAGTTCGGAAGCAGCGCGGCGCGGTGCTGTAGCAGGGGCCGTTGTTGGTGGACTGAGGCAGCGCCGTGCAAACCGGGAGGCGCAAGAGGAACATCAACAGGAAGAACAACAACTGGCAGCCCAATCCACTGCCAAGAACGACGATTATAATCGTGCCTATGCCGCCTGTCTTGAAGGCCGTGGCTACACGGTTAAGTGAATAGAAGAAGAAACCTTTACGAACTTTTCACAGCTTTGCGACCGGAGAATAAAACCATGCGTTCACAATTAAAAAAGAGTGTGCTTTTGCGGCAAGCTTGCTCGTTAACGGTCTTGGCAATTCCGTTGGGCATCGGTTGCTCTGCTGTCTATGCGCAGGGTTCTGTCGACGAGCTTGCCAAGCAACTTGCAAACCCCATTGCCAGCCTTACCAGCGTGCCAATGCAGCTCAACTACGACGACGGTATCGGCACCCAGGATGACGGCTACAAGTACACCCTTAACGTGCAGCCAGTGATACCCGTCTCGATTAGCGAAGACTGGAATATGATTTCGCGCACGATCGTTCCGCTCGTGTTTCAGGATGAAATATTCCCCGGGGCGGGCGACCAGTCTGGCTTGGGCGATGTAACGCAGAGCCTGTTCTTTTCACCAAAGGCTTTGACGGCAAGCGGCTGGACATGGGGCGCTGGACCGGTTCTTCTTATTCCTACCGCCACTGACGACCTGCTTGGGGCAGAAAAATGGGGTGCTGGCCCCACTATTGTTGCACTGAAACAAACCACCACCGGTTGGACGTACGGTGCGCTGGCTAATCACATTTGGTCCTTTGCGGGAGAGAGCGACCGCGGGGACATCAACGCCACCTATTTGCAGCCGTTCCTTGCGAAGGGACTTGGCAGCGGCCGCACTGTTAACGTTGCCCTGGAGTCGACCTATAACTGGGAGGCCGAGCAGTGGACCATTCCGCTCAATATCGCCTACAGCAAAGTGACCAAACTTGGTGAGCAATTGGTGAGTTTTCAGGGCGGTGCCCGCTATTACCTTGATGCACCAGACAATGGTCCTGAATGGGGGCTGCGATTCACGTTTACGCTCCTGTTTCCTAAGAAACAATGAAAACATAGCCCCGGCCACCCTTAATGCCATAGTTAATAAACATCCTTTTCGTTTAAGCCCACGGATTGGTAAAGTGGCCGTCGGGCGTTGTATCGTAGGGTACACCTAAATACGAAAGAGGCAGAGAGCAAAACTGTGACTGAAAATGTATCGTAATCGGGACATAATCGCGCGACTGCGCGAGCGTATTCCAACGTTTGAATGCGTGAAGGGATGCCACGACTGCTGTGGCCCGGTGACAACGTCTTCAGAAGAAATCTCCCGCCTGCCCGTTAAATCAGCTGCAGAACATGAAGCGGCATTGAACGAGTTCAATTGCGTGCACCTGGGGCCAGATGGATGCACTGTGTATGAGGAACGCCCGCTGATATGTCGGCTGTTTGGCACAACGCCCCGCATGGCGTGCCCCCGCGAACGTCGCCCGGAAAACATGGTTGATCCGGAAACCGAGCGGCAGGTGCATCACTATATTGCTACAACACGGCAGGTGCTGGTTTAAGTTATGCTGACGACCCTCAACGATCTTGCAAAATTGGCCGACTATTCGCTGATGGACTCGCTTAACTGCGATCCTGATGCGACGCCAGATGGCCATGACCACGCGCCACGGCAAGTCTTCAGCGGCCACTATGTACCGGTTGCTCCTACGCCCATAGAAAACCCCGAATACGTGGCCCACAGCTTCAGTTTGTTTCGTGAACTGGGCTTTGCTGACGATCTGGCAAAGTCCGACGACTTCGTTCGGATGTTCTCCGGTGATCTGTCGTTTGTCCCTGCGCCCATGCGCAAGGTGGGGTGGGCTTGTGGCTACGCCCTGTCCATTTATGGCACCGAGTATGTTCAACAGTGCCCGTTTCAGACCGGTAACGGATACGGCGACGGCCGAGCCGTATCGGTGCTGGAAGCCGTCATCAACGGTCAACGTTGGGAAATGCAGCTAAAAGGCGGCGGTCGGACGCCCTATTGTCGCGGTGGCGATGGCCGAGCTGTTTTGCGTTCCAGTGTCAGGGAGTTCCTGGCACAGGAGCACATGCATGCGCTGGGAGTACCCACGTCACGATCATTGAGTTTGTACGTGTCTAAAACCGAGAAAGTCAGACGGCCTTGGTATTCAGAAGGTTCGCGATCAATGGATCCGGATATTCTGGTATCTGATCCTGTTGCGATAACTACTCGTGTTGCTCCGTCTTTTATCAGGGTAGGGCAGCTTGAATTGTTCGGTCGTCGTGCCCGCAAAAATGAACACCCGCAAGCGCTGGAAGAAACCGAACAAATAGTTATGCACCTGATTGATCGCGAATACAGTGAAGTGATCGACCACACTCTGGCCACGCCAGACAAGGTTGTGGCGCTGGCGCAGGAATTTCGCAGTCGGCTCACGTCATTGGTGGCGAATTGGATTCGGGTCGGCTTCTGCCAGGGTAACTTCAACAGCGACAACTGTGCTGCCGGCGGCTATACGCTGGACTACGGCCCGTTCGGCTTCTGCGATGCATTCAATCCGCGCTTCCAGCCCTGGACAGGTGGGGGAGAGCACTACTCATTTTTGAACCAGCCTATGGCCGCCGAGGCGAACTTCCACATGTTTTGCGTGGCGTTGCGTCCGTTGTTAACCACGCACCCGCAGTACCTGCAACAACTTGATGAGATCAGAGAGGGCTTTGCCCGAGTTATGCAGGCCGAGATGGAAAAGATGTGGGCCGCGAAACTTGGGCTGGTTAAATTTCATCCGGAGTTGTTCCGCGACCTGGCAGGGCTGATGGTGCAAACACCGGTGGATTACACGATGTTTTTCCGTGAGCTTTCAGAGTTGCCGAATGATATAGGGCCGCTGAAAAAGAGCTTTTATAAAAGCCAGGCTTACGAGGCAGACCCAGAGAGCTTTGACGAGCGCTGGTCCTCCTGGCTTGCCCAGTGGCAAGAACTGGTGGGCATCAACACTTCGGAAAGCACTGTTTCGGCGCGCTCTGGAGAAGAGATTTCCCTCCAGATGAAGCAGGTTAACCCGAAATACAGCCTGCGGGAATGGCATCTGGTGCCGGCGTATCAACAGGCGGCAGCGGGAGACTATGAGCTGTTGCGAGAGCTGCAAAAGGTGATGACTCAGCCATACGCTGAACAGTCTCCGCTCACGGAAAACAGGTACTACCGGTTGAAACCTCTGGAGCTCTTCGGCATTGGCGGCGCGTCCCATTACAGTTGTTCGTCTTGATGGTTCACTAGTTTTAAACGGAGATTTCGATCTGTACTTTCAAACCGCCTTTTGATCCCTTTGCAAAAGAGGTTTCCCCTCCATATCGAGCGACAATCTCACGGACGATCGCAAGGCCAAGTCCATGCCCCGGGACTTGTTCATCCAGCCGAAGGCCTCTTTCGCCCAAGAGCAGTCGTTCACTCTCTGCAACCCCGGAGCCGTCATCCGTTACGGTAATCTGCGCCAGGCTATGATGTTGTTCCAAAGAGAGTTCAACGCATTCTGAAGACCACTTCCCGGCATTATCGAGCAAGTTCCCCAATATTTCGTTCAAATCGTGCTCTTCTATCGGCCAGCGAAACTCCTCAGTGAGTGAGGTAGATAGCTCGAAAGACTTTTCAGGATAGAGCCGGCCCAGCATCCAAAGCAGATCGCGAGCCTGTTTTACCGGATATGCACTTTTGCCCACTTGTGGTCCGGCAAACTGGCTGCGGCGCATTTCCGCTTCCAGTTGCCTGTCGATATCACCCAGGCGCGAGCCCATTTCAAGCCTCAGATCATTACCCAGGGGGCGACTGGTATCTTCCAGAACCTGCCTGACGGCTGCGATAGGGGTTTTAACACTGTGAGACAGGTTTGCGAGCGCTTCTCGGGAGCGTTCAAGCCGCTGATCAAGCGAGTCCAATAATTGATTGAGCTGTTGCACCAGTGGCCGGAATTCTTCCGGAGCCTCTACGTTAATCCGGGAAATTTCACCGCTCTGTAGACGTTTGAGAGCAGCTTGCAGTGAGACAACGGGGCGCATCGACAGGTTGATACCAAACCAGATAACTCCTACGAGTAAAAAGATCAGCAATATTGATACGATTGCCGTCCAGACATGCAGTTCTGCCTGGCTGTTTTGCAACGCTCCCATGTCTTCTGAAACGATCACAGTAATAGGGGCGCCTCCTACAAAAAATGATTTTCGATAGGCCAGAATATCGGAAGGAGCATTGGGTATTTCTTCACCATGTACCCTGATGCTGCGCTGCTCATCTGATTGCAGCAGGGGGCTCAGCAACGGCTGCCAGGATTGCGGGGATATGACTGTTTGTTCCGGCGATTGTATAGCAAAGGCATGATGGAACACCTCCTCAAAATAATCGCCGGTCTGAAGCATGTCGATCTGGCCGTCAGATTGGCGAATATGATGCTCCAGAAAAGCCACTTCGTCTTTCAGGCGGCTCTCAACAAACTCCCGGGACATTCTTTCCAGCAGCAACCCATGCACAAGCCACGCGATGGCCATCAAACCTATGCCTGCGGGTAATAGCAGGAGCAGAAGCGCACCCTTAACGGAGACAGGCTTTCTAAACAGCGTCATTAAATAGATATCCCTGGCCGCGCCGCGTTGCGATGGTCTCTGCTCCAACCAACTTTCTCAGGCGCCGAATGTAAGCTTCGATGATATTTTCGTTGGGGCTTTCGTTAAGATTGTAAAGCTGCTCCATGAGCTGCTCCTTCGAGAAAATATGGCTAGGTCGGCTCATAAGGCATCGAAGCAACCGGAATTCGGTGCCGGTCAGACTGTGTTCTGTGCCATCCTCGACCTTCAGGCACTGCCGGTTTTCATCCAGCTCAAAACGCCCCGCCTTAACTGACGAATGAACTCTGCCTTCGCTTCTGCGCATGATGGCATTCAACCGGGCAATCAGTTCTTCGGTCTGAAAGGGTTTGGCCAGGTAATCATCCGCGCCGGCTTTGAGGCCGTTGACCTTATCTTGCCAATCCCCCCTTGCCGTCAGGATCAGTACCGGAAAGCTGATTTTGTTTGATCGCCACTTTCTAAGCACGTCCAGGCCGTTACCATCTGGCAACCCGAGATCCAGCACACCGGCTTTGTAGTCTTCCTGCTCACCTAAAACCACTGCCTCTTTGGCTGAGTGCGTGATATCCACACTGAAGCCAGCCTTCTCAAGTTGGCTGGCAAGCCCCTCAGCAAGCAGTCGGTCATCCTCAACCAGCAGTAGTCTCATGTGTCGCTTCCTTTTTTAAACCAAAACAGGCTACAGCAGTGTCGCTTATCAAACTGAATTGAGCCTGAACTGCAAATAATTTCAGATTTTCAGAAAGAGTTCAGGTTCATGGGCGATGGTAGCGGGCGTTTTTAATAAACCATTCACGTTGCGGGAAAACATAAGTTTTGAACGCACGTTACGCCGTATCACAGGAGAAGGTTTGATGAGTCTAGCAAAATCCGCAGTTGCAGCAGTTGCCATGTCAATTTCCTTAACAGCATTCGGCGCCGGTACCCACGGAGGTGGGCACGGCCACGGTGCCAGCAGTGGCGAGCCAGGTAAAGCCTCGGATGCCAGCCGCAGTATTACTGTGGACATGTATGACAACTACTACGAGCCTGAAACTATCGAAGTCAAACCAGGCGAAACGGTGCGCTTTGTGGTTCAGAACAAAGGGCAGTTGGTGCATGAATTCAACATTGGTACGCCCGATATGCATGAGGCGCATCAAAAAGAAATGATCATGATGGTTGAGCACGGAATTATTCAAGGGGGCAAGCTCAATCACGACATGATGGAGATGGACATGGGGAATGGTCAGACCATGAAGCATGACGATCCAAACAGTGTGCTGTTAGAGCCGGGTGAGAGCCAGGAAGTAGTCTGGACGTTTTCCGAGAAGGGCGATATTGAGTTTGCTTGCAACGTCCCAGGGCACTACCAAGCTGGCATGTACGGTGATGTGAGTTTTAACTCAGAAGATTCACCTGTTCGCTCACTCGCCGGCGAGTTGAAACCTTTGACGGCAACACAGTAGTTCGGGAGATGTTGACCATGAAGAAAACCCTTGTTGCAGGCGCATTAGGTCTGCTTTTGCCGGCCATTGGTTTAGCGGGTGAATACAACCTGACAGTAGATCGCGTCGAAATCGATACCGGGGAATTTGTGAAAGAGGGCGTCGGGTATAACGGCAAATCCCCTGGTCCGGTGTTGCGCTTCAAAGAAGGTGAAGAGGTGACCATCAACGTTACAAATAACCTTGACGAGATGACCTCCATCCACTGGCACGGTTTGATTCTTCCTTTTGAGCAAGATGGTGTTCCGGGTATCAGTTTCCCTGGTATCAAACCCGGGGAGACGTTCACCTACAATTTCCCTATTACCCAGTCCGGAACCTACTGGTTTCACAGCCACTCAGGTTTTCAGGAGCCCGAGGGTGCTTACGGATCCATCGTTATTGAGCCGGAAGGGCGTGAGCCGTTTCGATACGATCGTGATTACGTGGTTCAGTTGACGGACAAACACCCACATTCCAGTGACCGGATCATGCGTAACCTCAAGGTGACGCCGGATTACTACAACCGTGACCAGCAAACCGTGGGCGAGTTCTTTTCAGACGCGTCGAAAAACGGCTTCCTGAACACGGTGAAGGATCGCCTGGCGTGGGGTGATATGCGGATGATGAAGGCCGATGTTGAAGACTTGCAAGGGTTTACCGGCCTGATTAATGGCAAAGGTCCGACACAGAACTGGACGGGCATTTTTGAGCCTAGCGAGCGCATTCGACTGCGCTTTATCAATTCATCTGCGATGACCTATTTTGACATTCGCATTCCCGGTCTTGAGATGACCGTTGTGCAAGCCGACGGTAATAACGTGCAGCCCGTTAATGTTGATGAGTTCCGTATTGGCGTTGCGGAAACCTTCGATGTGATCGTGCGCCCGAAAGAAGCGCAGGCCTATACGATTTTTGCCGAGTCCATGGGGCGCTCCGGGTATGCCAGAGCAACCTTGGCGCCCAAAGAAGGTATGGAAGCCGACGTTCCAGAGCTGCGCAAGCCAGGGCGCTTAACCATGGCGGACATGGGCAGCATGCCCGGTATGGACCATGGTGACATGCCTGGAATGAATCATGGCAACATGGGTGAAATGTCGGGCATGGATCACAGCAATATGGCCAACTCTGACACGATGCCGGATATGGCTGAGATGGATCACTCGAACATGGCGGGCATGGATCATGGTTCGATGATGATGCCTGAGGGCGGTCCCAGTGATCCGTTCTACGCCGACGGCAGTGGACTGGTTCCAACAGCGGCCAATGGCGGTAAGTTCCTGTCCTACGCTGATTTATTCGCGCAGAAGCCGCTTTATGACGTGCGAGAGCCCACACGTGAAGTTGAGTTGCGCCTGACCGGAAACATGGAGCGTTATACCTGGAGCATCAACGGTGTTAAGTACGAAGATGCAGACCCCATACGCCTCCAATACGGCGAGCGCGTTCGCTTCAAGTTTGTCAACGAGACGATGATGGTTCATCCGATGCACCTGCATGGCATGTGGTCGATCCTGGATGTTGGCGCTGGTGTGAGGAACCCAATCAAACACACCATTAGCGTACAACCCGGTACCACTGTCTATATGGAAACTGAAGTCGATGCGCCGGGACAGTGGGCCCTTCACTGCCATCTGAGCTACCACATGGCTGCGGGAATGTTCCGTAAAGTTATTGTTGAGGGCGGGCCGCCGACCACTATTGGAGGTGACGCATGAAACGTTGGACCCCTTTAATTGTAATTGCGGCTTTGGGGCTGGGTGCGATCCCAGCTCTGGTTTCTGCTCAACAGAGAATACTGGACACCACTGAACGAAAAGAGCCCTTAAAGGTGTGGGGAGTGCAATTCGAGGAGTTGGAATACCGTTACAGTGACGATGATGAAGAACTTGCTGTATGGGATGCAGACTTCTTCTACGGCACCGACGACTTGAAGGTTCGTTGGCTTACCAGCGGTGAGTACGCCATTAACGAACAGGCGTACGAAACCCTTGAAAATCAATTGGTCGGTCAAATCCCGATCTCCACGTTTTTCGACGCAAAAGCCGGTGTGCGCTTCGACACCCCCGAAGGCCCTGACCGAACCTATGCCGTGCTAGGTGTTGCAGGCTTGGCGCCCCAGTGGTTCGAAATTGATGCAAACCTTTACGTGAGCAAAAAGGGTGATACGTCTGCGGAGCTGGATGCAGAGTATGAACTCCTTCTCACCAATTACTGGATTCTCACAGCTACGTTCGATGCAACGGCAGCATTCAGCGAGGATCGGGAAATTGGGGTTGGTAAGGGCCTGGTCTCGACAGAAACCGGGTTGCGCCTGAGCTTCGATTTGATTGACCGCGCCTTCTCGCCTTACGTGGGTGTCGTTCACGAACGTAAATACGGCGACACGGCCGACTTCGCCAGAGCGGACGGCGGCAGTACCGAAGATTGGTTTGCGGTCGTTGGGGCGCGGCTCTCTTTCTGAAAAGCCTGACAGGCCTTGGGTTATTACCCCTTGGCCTGTTTCAGCGCAACTTGACGCACAGCAAGTTTCGGTGCGAACAGGTCGTTTCGCTCTCCGATTTTCAGCTGCAATTCAGTTTGGGGTGTTGTGATAGAGGCTGGACAATTCGGCTGAGAGGTGCATAACCATGGCCAAAGCTCATAAAACAACAAACCAGGCGCAATTTCTGCTTCGGCGCAAACTGACGGTTGAAGGCCTTTCTGAGGTTCAATGGAGCGACTTGATCCAGGAGCTGAACCATCATCCATGTGTGGATTTTGCGGAGGCTAAACCGGAAGGAAAGCTGATTGCTGTGTTTGATGGAACACATTGGTCCACTGACGAGTTGGTTGCTCTTGTTGAAGCTAACGGGGGGCGTTTAAAAAGCGGTTGGTGGCACCGACAAAAACTCGCGTGGTATCGGTTCACCGATGACAACGTCCGTGCAAACGCAAAGCATGAGCCGTTTTGCTGTTCGAAAATCCCACCCATGAAAAAATAACAGGAGTTTCAATGAGCAGGGAGCAAGACAGAACCACTCGCTACAAGGAAGGTAGCCTGAGCCTATCAGGGACCGTCATGCTGGGCACCGGCGTCATGATTGGCGCCGGTATCTTTGCGCTGACCGGACAAATGGCCCAGATGGCCGGGGCTCTTTTTCCACTGGCCTTTCTCGCGGCAGCAATCGTTGTGTCGTTCAGCGCCTACTCCTATATCAAGATTTCCAATGCCTACCCATCGGCGGGTGGTATTGGCATGTATCTTCATAAGGCTTATGGGGACAAGCTGGCAACGGCATTTAACGCGCTATTGATGTATTTCTCCATGGTGATTGCCCAGAGCTTCCTGGCTCGAACATTCGGGTCATACACCATGCAATTGTTCGGCGGCGATGAAAGCGGGCGCATGGTTTCCATCCTGGGTGTGTCGCTGATTGTTGCGGCATTCCTGATCAACTTGCTTGGTAACCGCTGGATTCAGGGCACAGCGTCGTTGATCGGGATCCTCAAGATTGGCGGCATTCTTGTCTTCGGGCTGGTAGGCGTGTGGCTGGCCGACAGCCTCGCTGTAGATTTTTCCCAAAGCGGTGAAGCAGGCGCCTTCGGTAACTTCCTGGGCGCAACGGCTCTGGGCATACTGGCCTTCAAGGGGTTTACCACCATTACCAACAGCGGCTCCGAGGTGAAAGACCCGCATCGCAACGTCGGTCGCGCCATTGTCATCTCCATTGCCGCCTGCGTTGTGCTCTACACACTAGTGGGGTTCGCCGTTTCGAGTAATTTATCCCTAGCCGAAATCATTGAAACCCAGGACTATTCTCTAGCTGCTGCAGCGCGCCCGGCACTGGGTGATTACGGCCTGTGGTTCACAGTTGTGCTCGCCATGATGGCAACGGCCGGAGGCATTCTCGCAAGTATTTTTGCAGTCTCTCGCATGCTGGCCATGCTGACCGAGATGAAGCTGGTGCCCCATAGCCACTTTGGAATGCCTGGCAGCATCCAGAAACACACTCTTGTATACACCGTGGTGCTCGGCCTGGTTCTGACCGCTTTCTTCGATCTATCAAGAATTGCAGCACTGGGCATTGTGTTTTATCTGATCATGGATATATCCATTCATTGGGGCGTGCTGCGCTACCTGCATCAGGATGTGAAGGCTGCGAGATGGGTACCAGCGGTGGCGATCATCCTGGATTTAATGATTCTGGGCGGCTTTGTGTGGGTCAAGCTGAACACCGACCCCTTTGTAATAGGCGTGGCGGTGGCCACAATGGTTGTAATAGCGGTTGCCGAGCAGATATTCCTGAAGTCGTCCGCTAGAAGAAAGTCGCTAAACAGTGATGAATCTCATGAACACCATCACTGACATTCAACACGCAAATCGGAGGGTAACCCCATGATGGAAGGGGATATGTTTGGGAATACAATGTGGGCAGGGCATTGGCTATGGATGCTGGTCATCGCCATTGTCGTGGTCATACCCGCGTGGCGGATCTGTCAGCGTACCGGTTACCCCGGTTGGATGGGAATATTGATCCTTATACCGATGGTAAACCTGGTTCTTCTATATTTCGTTGCGTTTGCGGATTGGCCGGCAGATAAAGCAGGAGCGCGTAATGAGTGAGCATCACGATGAACACGCTGTTAAAGACCCGGTTTGCGGAATGTCTGTAGACCCCCATGCCGCGGAGCATCGCAGCCGGCATGCTGGCAAAAACTGGTATTTCTGTTCTTCCCGATGTCAGACGAAGTTTGATGAAAGCCCGGATAAATACCTCGGGGAGAAACAGGAGCCTGCGGAGCCGGTAGCCCCCGGAACCATGTACACCTGCCCGATGCACCCGGAGATTCGTCAGCAAGGGCCTGGAGATTGCCCGATTTGCGGCATGGGCCTGGAGCCGGAACAAGTGAGCCTCGACGACGGGCCTTCGGCAGAGCTTACGGATATGACTCGTCGATTCTGGATTGGACTGCTTCTCGCATTTCCGGTGTTGTTGCTTGAAATGGGCGGCCACCTCACAGGCCTCGATCACATCCTGTCGCCGCAAACTTCTAACTGGATTCAGTTGGTGCTGGCAACGCCTGTTGTTGTCTGGAGTGGTTGGCCGTTCTTTGTGCGAGGCTGGAAATCAGTTCTCAGCCGCAACCTGAACATGTTCACGTTGATCGCAATGGGTACTGGCGTTGCGCTGATCTATAGCCTTGTCGCGACTTTGGTTCCACAGATTTTCCCCGATGCTTTCCGCCAGGTGGATGGCTCGGTCGCCGTTTATTTCGAAGCAGCTGCCGTTATTGTGGTGCTTGTGTTGCTTGGGCAAGTGCTGGAACTCCGTGCTCGAGAGAAAACCTCGGGTGCGATAAAAGCCCTGCTGGATCTGGCCCCGGCCACGGCAAGAAAGCTGGACGATGACGGGGGTGAGTCCGACGTTTCTCTTGATCAGGTGAAGGTCGGTGATCGTTTGCGAGTACGCCCGGGCGACAAAGTGCCCTTGGATGGAGAGATTCTTGAGGGGCGCTCCAATGTCGACGAATCCCTGGTGACGGGTGAACCCCTGGCTGTGAGCAAGCAGACGGGTGATCAGGTGATTGGTGGCAGCATGAACCAGCAAGGCGGCTTCATCATGCGAGCTGACAAAGTCGGGCGCGACACCATGCTGTCGCAGATTGTGCAGATGGTGGCCAACGCACAGCGCAGCCGTGCGCCGATTCAGGCATTGGTAGACAAAGTGTCCGGCTGGTTTGTTCCAGTGGTCATCGTGATCGCCGTTATTGCCTTTATTGTCTGGTCCGTCGTCGGGCCAACGCCTCCAATGGCCTATGGCCTTATTGCAGCGGTGAGCGTGCTGATTATTGCGTGCCCATGCGCTCTTGGTCTGGCGACGCCTATGTCAATCATGGTTGGCGTAGGGCGGGGCGCACAAAATGGTGTGTTGATCCGTGATGCCGAAGCGCTTGAGCGTATGGAGAAGGTCGATACGGTGGTGGTCGATAAAACCGGCACACTGACCGAAGGTAAGCCCAAGGTGACGAAACTGGTTCCGGCAAACGGCTTCAGTGAGGAAGATCTGATGCGATATGCCGGTGGCCTGGAGAAGGGCAGTGAGCACCCACTGGCCCATGCGATTCTTGATAAAGCCAAAGCCATGGAACTTGCCTTGCCGGATGCAGAGGATTTTGATTCGCCCAATGGTAAAGGCGTAACTGGCAAGATTGATGGGAAAAGCGTTCTGATTGGTAACCGGCTGTTGATGGAATCACAAGGCGTCGATACCTCTGCTTTTGAAGAAAAGGCAGACCAGTTGCGTGTGGATGGCGCCACGGTGATATTCACCGCGGTGGAAGACCGGATTTGTGGGTTGATCGCCATTGCAGATCCAATCAAAGAAACCACCGAAGCGGCTATAACTGCGTTGCAGAAGGACGGCATCCGCGTGGTTATGCTGACAGGGGACAACCGAACCTCTGCCGAAGCCGTCGCTCGCAAGCTCCATATTGATGAAGTCGAAGCAGAAGTGCTGCCAGAGGACAAAGCGAAGATCGTTCAGCGGTTCAAGGATCAGGGCCGTATCGTGGTCATGGCCGGAGATGGCGTGAACGACGCACCGGCGCTGGCAACGGCCGATGTGGGCATTGCCATGGGTACCGGCACAGATGTGGCGATTGAAAGCGCGGGCGTAACCCTTTTGCGTGGGGATCTGATGGGTATTGTGGAAGCGCGCCACTTATCAATCGCGACCATGCGCAACATACGGCAGAACCTGTTCTTCGCCTTCATTTATAACGCGGCTGGCATACCGATTGCCGCCGGTGTGCTCTACCCGGTCGCAGGGATTCTGTTATCACCGATTTTTGCTGCTGCTGCGATGTCACTGTCTTCAGTCAGTGTCATTGCCAATGCGATGCGTTTGAGGGTGGTTAAGCTTAAGTAAACACGGTTTGAGTCTTTCCCAGTGGAACGTGTAACGGCACCCCAAGCCGCCTTGGCTTGGGGGTGCGCAAAAGATCTGAGGCACAAAACATGATGCGTAAGGTAAAGATTTCCTTGGGTGTTCTTATGATTGGATTTATCAGCGGTTGCAGTGATGGGACTGTGGATGGGCGCTGGTATACCCAGGCGCAAGTCGAGCGTGGATCACCCGTGTTCGACAACAACTGCGCAAGCTGTCATGGATCCAACGCTCAAGGCGCCTTCAATTGGAGAAAGCGGCTAGCGGATGGTTCCTTTCCGCCGCCGCCACTCAACGGAACAGGCCACGCCTGGCACCATCCATTCGACATGCTGATGGGCACAATCGCTCAAGGTGGCGCTCCCATGGGCGGACAAATGCCTGCCTTCGGAGGTGTACTTTCTAAAGACGATCAAAAAGCCGCTATCGCCTTCTTCCAGAGCAAATGGGATAAGCGGATCTATGATGCATGGTTTGAAAGGAGCGGGATGTAAGCTTTAGCTTTTGGGAAAATTTAGTCTATTCGACCCTTTTAAATATAAAATAAAAAGCCACGTTTTTAACGTGGCTTTTTCGCTGCTAATATTTTCAGTGTTTGAGAGCGTGGATTCCAAACTTCTTATACTTTATGAATCATGATGGCTCTTTAACTTCGCTGCACTCATTTTCATATGCATTTTTTTATGCTGATTTTCCATATCTGACTTGCTCATATTCATTTTCATCTGCTTATGATGATTGGTCATTGCGCCAGTATCCATAGTGCTCTCAGTTGTTTTGTGCGGATAGCTTCGCGCCTCGTTGAACCGGTCGGCCAAGCCAGAGTTAGCAAATGCCATAGTGGAGAACAAAGCTGTTATTGCCGCGGCTATAATAATTTTTTTCATTTCAAGTTCCTCATTTTAATTTAATGGCAGTTTATTTATCTTTAAATTTTGATTGCGTATGCGAGAAAAATTAATATATATAATTAGACTTTATTAATTTTACAAATACTTTTTAAAGATCCTCCTTGTTGGTTGATGATTCGATTTAACCACCCGTTCCTGAACTGATCCTGAAACAAACGATAAATTTTCAGTAATGTTTGAATATTTTTATTCGATATAAAAAATATTGATTCAGGTCAAAAATGAATAATCGGTTTCTGAAATTCAGTCTGAGTTCAGATAACGCTTCTATGATTCTTCTCTGCATGCTAATTCAGTGGAGAATGCAACTTGAATGATCTGCTTCGTGTATATAAAACAGCTATGATAGGTGCCTTTTTTTTAACGAGTTTTGGGCTTTCTGCGGAGCCAAGACTTGCCCTTGACGACGCCATTGATATTGCGATCCGAGGAGATCCCTGGTCCGCTCAAAGCATCCAACTGCAGAGGGCTCTTCTGGATGAATCTGTTGCGGCAGGTGCTTTACCGGATCCACGAATTACATTAGGTGCCGCAAACCTTCCCACGGATACCTTCGATACCGGTCAAGAGGGCATGACCCAAGCCACTATTGGGTTCAGCCAGCGATTTCCCCGTGGTAATAGTCGGTCTCTTGCCCGTGATAAGAAGAAAGAACTCGCGGAATCGCAGACATTTCAGCGGGGGAATCGAGAGGACTTAATTGTCAGGTCAGTCACCTACCTGTGGCTTGAACTTTGGAAAACTCAAGAGAGTGTTCGATTGGTTGAAAGCAATCGCGGACTTTTTGAACAGTTGGCCGACGTTGCGGAGGCCGGGTACACCTCAACAATGAACGGTTCACGGCAGCAGGATATTATCCGTGCGTCTTTGGAGTTGACCCGTCTTGATGACCGCTTAACGGCGCTTCATTCCCAGATGGAAACAGCCCAGGAAGAGTTGGGAGAGTGGGTTGGTACTGACACCTTCCGTTTGCAGGTAAGCGAGCGCATCCCCCCGAATCTGTTAGCCCGGCTGCCATACCCAGCGCTTGATGTCAGTAATAACTCCGTGATCACTCACGCATCAATTCGCGCTACAGACCAGTTAATTGATGCCGGGTCTATCGATGTTGAGCTGGCGCGCCAGGCTTACAAGCCGGAATGGACAGTGTCCGCACAGTATGGATATCGGGACCAAGCCCCGAACGGGCAGGATCGGGCGGATCTCTTTTCAATCGGAATCGGGTTCGACTTGCCTATTTTTACCGGCAATCGCCAGGACCGTACCGTGAGCGCGGCAATCGCGCGCGTAGAAGCGGCGAAGTCTGACCGGATGCTGCAGGTTCGGCGCATAAGAGCCGAAGGTCGTGCCGCCGCTGCCCGAGTTAACCGACTCGATGAGCGCATCATGCTTTACCAGCAGACGCTGCTTCCACAGATGGCGGAGCAGGCCAATGCAGCACTGTCAGCTTACAACAACGATGATGGCGATTTCGCCGAAGCCGTCCGTGCGCGCATCGCGGAGTTGAACACACAAGTTGATTTTATACAGATGACGGCTGAACGAGCGAAAAACCTCGCAACCTTTCGCTATCTCACTGCCGGTACCGCTGGTTCCCCCTCATTCTCACTGAACAATTCCCAGGATTAACAATCATGGCAAACGTTATGCGCCCATTGGGCTTTTTATTAGTAGGTGGGGTGGCCGGAGCAATCGTAACCTATTGGCTTGCCCCTGAAGCTTCACAGGCTTTGATGGTTGAGACTACGAGCAGTGTCAGTAAAGAACCGACGCACTGGGTAGCGCCCATGGACCCCAATTTCAAGAGTGACAAACCGGGTAAATCCCCCATGGGGATGGACTTGATACCGGTTTATGCAGGTAGCGGATCAGGGCAGGACGCCCCTGGTACCGTTCGTATTTCACCAAGTGTGGTTAACAATCTGGGGGTAAGGACGGGGCCAGTCACGCAGGGTCGCCTGCCGAACGATATAACGACGCTGGGGTACGTTCAATACAGCGAAGACGATATGGCTCATGTCCATCCTCGGGTTGAGGGGTGGATCGAGAAGCTCTATGTGAAGGCAGAGGGCGAACCGGTCGAGAAGGGCAAGCCACTCTACACACTCTATTCGCCCACGCTGGTCAACGCTCAGGATGAACTGATTCTGGCGTTAAACCGGGGCAATGAGCGTTTGGTCAATGCCGCCAAGGAGCGCCTGGCGGCGCTCAATGTGCCCGTAAGCTTGATTCGCCAGATCACGAAAACCCGGAAATTGCAGCGTACCTTAACGGTGTATGCGCCCACCTCTGGGGTTATCGACAACCTTAATGTTCGCGAAGGGATGTTTATCAAGCCAGGGGATCGAGTTCTCTCCATCGCTGCGCTGGATGAGGTGTGGGTTATTGGCGAAGTATTTGAACGCCAGTTGTCCGCAGTGGCATCCGATAATCGCGTGGTGATGACGCTGGACTATTTACCGGGACGTCAATGGACCGGGAAGGTGGATTATGTGTATCCGGAGGTTAATCCCAAGACCCGTACGGCCCGGGTCAGAATGCGTTTTGACAACGCCGATGGCACCTTGCTGCCGGGCATGTTTGCAGAGCTGAACATTCAGGGCGCCCGCACCAGCCGGCAACTGCTGGTGCCGCGGGAATCAGTTATTCGAACCGGCCAGAGTGATCGACTGGTGCTGGCGTTGGATGGTGGCGCGTTCAAATCCGTCACGGTGAAGGTCGGTCGTGTTGGTGAGCAGTACGCCGAAATTCTTGGCGGTGTTATGCCAGGCGATACGGTGGTTACCTCTGCCCAGTTCCTGATTGATTCTGAATCCAGCAAGACCTCGGATTTCCTGCGTATGTCGACCATGGCCTCTGATTCGGTGGATCACGCAAACATGGATCACGGAAATATGAACCATGAGGGAGCCAACTGATGATTAAATCGATTATCTATTGGTCCATTCGAAACCGCTTTCTGGTGCTGCTGGCGAGTTTATTAATAACCGGGCTGGGCCTGTACTCACTCAGTAAAACCCCGGTCGATGCGCTTCCAGACCTGTCTGATGTGCAAGTTATCATTAAAACCAACTTCCCGGGACAAGCCCCACAAGTAGTCGAAGACCAGGTTACCTACCCCCTAACGACCGCCATGCTGTCGGTTCCCGGTGCGGAAACCGTACGTGGCTATTCGTTTTTTGGCGACTCCTACGTGTACGTGATTTTCGATGAAGATACCGATATGTACTGGGCTCGCTCCAGAGTTCTGGAGTACCTGTCGCAAGTTGCACCTAACCTGCCTGATTCAGCGCGGCCGCAATTGGGCCCGGACGCCACGGGTGTTGGTTGGGTGTATCTCTATGCGCTGGTTGATCGAACAGGGCAGAACGACCTGAGTCAGTTGCGCAGTCTTCAGGACTGGTTTCTGAAGTACGAACTGCAAACCGTGCCTGGTGTATCCGAGGTTGCTGCGCTTGGCGGCATGGTGAAGCAATACCAGGTCAAGGTCAGCCCGGAAAAGCTCCGCGCATTGGGAATTCCCCTCTCACTTATCCAAACAGCAATTCAGCAGGGTAATCAGGAAGTCGGGGCATCGGTTATCGAAATGGCCGAAGCAGAATACATGGTGCGTACCTCAGGTTACATTGAGTCCCGGGAAGACCTGATGGTAATTCCGCTGGGCCTCGATGTGAACGGCACACCGGTTCTGCTTCAGGATGTGGCCAGTGTGGAAGTGGGACCTCAGATGCGGCGCGGTATTGCCGAGCTTAACGGGGAAGGGGAGGCCGTTGGTGGCATCGTGGTGATGCGCTTCGGTGAAAACGCTCAGGAGACCATCAATGGTGTTAAAGCCAAGCTGGGCGAATTGCAATCAAGCCTGCCCGACGGCGTTGAAGTGGTCACCGTTTACGATCGCTCGGGTCTGATTGAGCGAGCCGTCGACAATCTCTTTTTCAAACTGCTGGAAGAGTTTCTGGTCGTCGGCCTGGTGTGTATGGTCTTTCTGTTTCACGTCCGATCTTCGTTGGTGGCGATTATCAGCCTGCCTGTGGGCATTCTGGCGGCGTTTACGGTCATGTACTGGCAAGGCATCAACGCCAATATTATGTCTCTCGGTGGTATCGCCATTGCGATCGGCGCCATGATCGATGGGGCCATTGTTATGATAGAGAACATGCACAAGCATATGGAGCGAACGCCGCTCACGCCGGAGAATCGATGGGAGATCGTCGCCAAGTCGGCCTCTGAAGTCGGGCCGGCGCTGTTTTTCTCGCTGTTGATCATAACGGTCAGTTTTGTGCCGGTGTTTGCGCTTGAGGCGCAGGAAGGGCGAATGTTCGCGCCATTGGCGTTCACCAAAACCTACGCCATGGCTGCCAGTGCGGCCCTTGCGGTAACGCTGGTCCCGGTGCTGATGGGCTATTTTATCCGAGGCAAAGTACTGCCCGAGCATAAGAATCCCATAAACCGAGTGTTGGTCGGTGCCTATATGCCGGTCTTGAAACTGGTGCTCAGGTTTCCGCTGTCGACTGTGCTGGGTGCCATATTGATATTGGCTGTTGGCCTATGGCCTGCAACACAAATCGGTAGTGAATTCATACCCCCGCTGGACGAAGGGGACTTGATGTACATGCCGACGACCTATCCCGGAATCTCAATCGGCAAAGCCCGTCAGTTACTTCAGCAGACGGACAAATTGATTGCGACGGTGCCGGAAGTGGAAACTGTGTTCGGCAAAGTAGGGCGCGCGGATACGGCAACCGACCCGGCACCTTTGACCATGATTGAAACTTTCATCCAGCTCAAGCCCCGAGATCAGTGGCGCGAGGGCATGACCACAGACAAGCTCAAGCAGGAACTCAACACACTGATTCGCTTTCCTGGTGTCACCAATGCCTGGGTAATGCCGATCATCACCCGCATCGACATGTTGGCAACGGGTATTAAAACCCCCGTAGGCATCAAAATCGCGGGCCCGGATCTGGCCACTATCCAGAATGTCGGAAAACGCCTGGAGGAAATTCTGGCAGACGTGCCCGGCACGGCGTCAGTTTACTCCGAGCGAGTAGCAGGTGGTCGATATATCAAGGTGGATATCAATCGTGAACGCGCTGCGCGCTATGGCTTGAATATCGCGGACGTACAGCAAGTGGTTGCCTCTGCGATTGGCGGGATCAATGTCTCCAGAACCATAGAGGGCCTTGAGCGTTACCCCATTAACCTTCGCTATCCGGAAGACTACCGGGATTCGCCCGAGAAACTGGAACAGCTCCCCATAGTGACGGCCTCCGGCCAGAGGATTGCACTGGCGGATGTCGCCGATATCCGAATAGAAGATGGGCCGCCAGCGATCAAAAGTGAGAACGCTCGTCTTAATGGGTGGTCCTTTGTGGATATAGAGGGTGTTGACGTGGGCACCTACGTGGAACAGGCAATGGCGGTTGTGCAGGAAGAACTGGACTTGCCCGCGGGCTATTCCATCGCCTGGTCGGGCCAATACGAATACATGCTCCGCGCGAAAGAAAAGCTGACCTGCGTGGTGCCCTTAACACTGGCGATTATCATCATCCTGTTGTTTCTGAACTTCAGAAACTTTACGGAAGTGGGCATCATCATGGGCACGCTTCCGTTCGCAATGATTGGTGCTGTTTGGCTAATGTATCTATTGGGTTATAACTTCTCCGTTGCGGTGGGCGTGGGTTTCATTGCATTAGCCGGTGTCGCTGTGGAGATTGGCGTCATCATGCTGGTGTATCTCAACCAGTCTTATCAGGCAATGCTTGAAGCCTGCGAGTATAAAGGCCTGAAGCCGAGGCGAGAAACGCTTCGACATGCGGTACTGCACGGCGCCGGTATGCGCGTGCGGCCAGTGATGATGACCGCGGCAGCGATCATTGGTGGGTTGGTTCCGATAATGGTCGGCACCGGAACGGGCTCGGAGGTGATGGGCCGTATCGCAGCGCCTATGGTGGGCGGCATGATCACCGCGGTCATTTTGGCGCTGTTGGTCATTCCGGTATTGTTTTATCTTTGGAGGCGGAAGGCGCTATCCAACTAAGAGGCTTGCTCCGTACTGCCGCATATAGAAGAGGTCTATATGCGGCAGTGTCTCGAAAGCACGAATATGAATCCCGGTTTTTCAGAAAAGCCAGCGTCATAAGCCTGAGGCGACTATGCTGAATGCATGCCTAACTCGCCGTGACAGGGAGCGTATCATGCGTATCGAGAACATCGCGGTGTACACCGCAGATTTACCCTACACGGGCAAAGCGTATGCGTTTGCCGGGGGGCGGTCGCATACGGTATTTACCAGCACGGTGGTGGTACTGACCACAGACACCGGGGTGTCTGGATATGGCGAAGTCTGCCCCTGCGGGCCGAATTATATGGCGGCTTTTTCTGAAGGGATTCCCTCGTGCTTGTCCCTGCTGGCGCCCAGTGTGATGGGCGAAGATCCCACCCAAACCACGCGAATCAACCAACGAATGGATCAAGCGTTGACCGGGCACGCAGTGGCCAAAGCGGCCATTGATATTGCCTGCTGGGACTTGCTGGGCAAGCAGGCCGGGCTCCCGGTTTACACCTTGCTGGGTGGGCTGCTTACGCCATCCATGCCGCTGCACCGGAATGTTCCCTTGGCGGAGCCGGATGAGATGGAAGAATCGTTGCGCCAGTTTCGTTCAGAGGGGTTTCGCCGCATCCAGATCAAGTTGGGCCACAGCGTTGAAGAAGATATTGATCTCATCCGCACTCTGAGCAAAGTGAAACAGGCTGACGAGATCTGGATGTGTGATGTCAATCGGGCCTGGCGGCAGGACGAGGCCGTGCGATTTTCACGGGCCCTTGAAGACCTGGAGATCTATCTTGAGCAGCCCTGTTACAGCTATGAGGAGTGCCTGTCGGTACGCCGCAGAATCCGCCACCCCGTGAAACTGGATGAAAGCCTGAACTCCCTGGCCGATGTGCAGCGGGCCTTGCGCGATGATGCCATGGACGCCATGGCGCTGAAGGTCAGCAGGGTAGGTGGCCTTACGCCTTCACGAATCATTCGGGATGTGTGCGTCGATGCCGGCATAGCCATGACCATAGAAGATGCCTGGGGCAGTGGTATAGCAACGGCTGCCTATGCGCATCTGGCGGCCAGCACTCCGGCCAAAGCCTTGCTTACCACAACCGATCTACACAATTACAATACAGTTCAGCTTGCCACAGGCGCACCTGAGGTTTCTTCCGGCGTAATGACTCTCAGTGATCGCCCGGGGCTGGGTGTGACTCCGGATTTCGAGCAGCTAACCCTGATTGATGTCTACGAGTAGTGGTTGCATTGGCTGCGCGCGCCTAAGCGATCCCCAGAGAGTTCTTACGCTGCTTTGCCCAGGTAAGAATCAAGTGGTCTACGGCTAAGCCTATAAAGGCAACACATAAGCCGAGAACAATAGCTTGGCCCATCCCGTTAGCTTGTGACAAAGCTTGCATGATGAGCTGGCCCAAATCGTCGGTACCAATGAAGGCACCGATGATCACCATAAACAAAGCGAAGATAACGGTCTGGTTGATGCCCAGCATGATATGAGGGAACGCCAAAGGCAGTTCAATTTGTAATAGGCGCTGGGTGCGGTTAACCCCAGACATAGATCCTGCCTCTTGCAAAGATTGAGGCACCTTGCTCAATCCTTCTACGGTATAGCGTGTGGCGGGGATCGTTGCGTATACAATTACCGCAATAAGCACTGATAGATCGCTCACGCCAAACAGCATGATGACTGGAATCAGGTAAACGAACGACGGGAACGTTTGGAAGGTATCACAAACCAGCAATATAGCTTTTGTTGCCCGAGGGCTGCGTGAACACAGAATGCCGACACTGCACCCGATAATGACAGAAATGATGACTGCAAAGGTGGTCATGTAGGCTGTAATGAGCGCACGGTCCCACCAGGGTGTTAAGGCAATAAACGCAATGAAAGCTGTCACAACAATAGCGGAACGAAGGCCACCAACAATGTAGCCCGCACCTGCAACCAGGAACAAGGTAGCAGCCACCGGCATCGCCAGGTAAGCCCCTTTCATCGGCATCAAAATTGAGGTGATCATAAAGAAGTTAAAGCTCTGAACGCTGCCGTAAGTGTTGGTGATAATCCAGTCTACAATTCCGTCCCAGAACGCTTCGGTGGTGAAACCTTGTGATTCATGAATGAAGTAGAAGTAGTTGCCCTTGTCCGGGAAAACCATCGACACAGCATAGGCAATAACAGAAGTAGCGATCAGAATCCCAAGGAAGGCCAACGAATACTTGTGACGCACATGGAATGGCTGGTCGGCAAAGTAATCGATTTGTTTGTTAGCCCAAGCCAGGGATAACTTATCCAAAACCACAGCGATCAAAACGATAGACACACCAAGTTCCAGGGCCCTGCCTATGTTGAGCATGTTCAAGGACACAAGCAGGTCGTAGCCCAACCCCTTTGCGCCAATAAACGATGCAATGACCACCATTGCCAAACACTGCATGATGACCTGGTTAACACCCATCAGAATGTCATGGCGCGCTGTAGGAATCAGCACTCTGAACATGAGTTGGCGAGGGCTGCAACCGCTCATCAAACCAGCTTCCAGCACTTCTGGAGAGACTTTTTTTAGACCTAGAATAGTCAGGCGGATCATTGGCGGGGTGGCAAAAATGACCGTTGAAATAGCACCTGCATGGTCACCAATGCCGAAGAACACCACCACGGGTATCAAGTAAGCGAAGTGAGGTATGGACTGAGCCACATTCAGCAGTGGCGCCAGGATGGATTCGAAGGTTTTGTTCTTGAAAGCGGCGATCCCTAAAGCTAATCCCAAAACAACGGATAAGGGCACAGCCACTAAAACAAAGGACAGGGTCTGCATGGCGGGTGTCCACTGACCAAATACAGCAATGTAGATGGTACTGGCGCCAGCCAAAACCGAGAGGCTGCGGCCGCCCAGATAGTGCCCCGCTAAAAATGCGCCAGCCGCTACAGCAGGCCAGGGCAGTGCAGGGATTCGAGCCCACTTGTTTTCGCTAATGAAGTCCCAGCTGGTAAAGGCCACAACAGTCTTAACGCCACCGAGTAGAAGCTCACGAATCAGATTGATACTGAAGAGAATCGCCCCGGATAGGGTGCGGGTAAACTCCTTCATCATGGTGGACTCTTCAGTGAGGTCTAACTCAGCATCGTAAATCTCTACAATCCACCAGTCATTGATGAGGTACTTAAGGCCATCGTTAACAATGTCAGGCAGTCGCCAGAACATGGTTTCTTGCAGGCGCCAAAGGTTGCCATCTGTGGCGGGATCGATGGCCATTACAAGAGCAAAGAATACCGCCAACAGGGCGACAAACTGGGTCCATTTATGTTCAGTAAAATATCGCATCAGGCTAGGCTCACGACTTAGTTGTTAACCGGCACGCTGTTCGCTTCATCAAACAAGACGCTTATTATGGTGTTGCGGTTTAAAACGCCAACAATCTCGCCCCCCGCATCAGTAACAGCTACAGGCTTTTGTTCGGTTAGCACGGATTTTGCGATGGTTTCTATAATGGCGTCTTTAGAGACAACGATGTCGCTCATCTCCTCAGTGGCATCATATTTTCCCATGATGGCCTGGCACGAAAGCACGCGTTCTCGCGGCACCCCACGGGTGAATTTTGCGACGTATTCCGTTGCTGGGTTGAGAACGATGTTAGCTGGGGTATCAAGCTGTTCGATAACGCCGTCTTTCATGATCGCAATGCGGTCGGCAAGTCGTAATGCTTCGTCAAAGTCGTGGGTAACGAACAGGATGGTTTTATTCAATTTACGTTGTAAGCGTAAGAACTCATCTTGCATTTCTCTGCGAATCAAAGGGTCCAGAGCTGAAAATGGCTCATCGAGAAACCAGATGTCTGGTTCCACGGCCAGCGAGCGAGCAATGCCCACGCGTTGTTGTTGACCACCAGAGAGCTGGCGCGGGAAATCGTTCTCGCAACCCGTGAGTTCTACCAGGTTTACCATATCCATCGCCCGGCTCATGCTGTCGCCGGTGTTCATGCCTTTTGCTTGCAACGGCAAGGCAATGTTTTCCAGAACTGTTTTGTGGGGCAGGAGCGCAAAACTCTGGAATACCATGCCCATTTTGTTACGACGAATGCTTATGAGTTCTTTTGCATTCATGGCAAGCAGGTCTTCGCCGTCAATATAGATATTGCCCGCAGTGGTGGCGATCAAGCGTGAAATACAGCGCAAAAGGGTGGATTTCCCTGAACCTGACAGGCCCATGACAACGAGCATTTCGCCTTTGTGCACTTCAAAAGACGCATTGTTAACGCCAATGACACACCCTGCTTCAAGCAACGATTTTGTGTCTACTTTTCCGCCCGACTGCTTCAATATTTTTGCAGCGTTTTCGCCGAAAATTTTATAGACAGACTCACACTTGATCACCGGCTGAATGGGTGTCGACATAATTGAATCCCGATAAAAAAGAGGCGCTAATAAACAGCGGCAAGGTTTCTGTTCTGGCGTTGAATAGAACACCAGAAAGCTGGACCTGAATGCAGCGCACCCAGGTCCCAGGGCTTAACTTATAACCAGCTTTTCCAGGTTGCTTCGTTATCTGCCAGCCATTTAATGGCGGCTTCTTCGTGGCTCAAGCCATCGATGTCAACCAATGCAGCCATGTTTCCAATATCGGTTTTAGTGAAGGAAATGTTGTTGAAGATTTTGTACGCCGTTGGCCATTTTGCTGGCATTTGATAGTAAGCGGCTTTCTTCAACCAACCTGCGGGTGGGGAGCCACACTTGCCATCGCCGCCATCTGACTTCTTACAGCCATCACTATAAGCAGGGAATTCAACGAAGCTGCCACCATCACCGGCATCGGTGAAATTAGGTGACCAGTTGAATACCACAACAGCACGGTTGTCTTTAGCGGCCGATTCCATCTCTGCCCAAAGTGCACCTGAAGACCCGGCAAACTTAGCGGTAAAGTTCATGCCAAGTGCTTCGATACGATCCAGGGTTTCCTGTCCGTGCCAGTCCAGAGGGCCGTCGAGATAACGCCCTTTGCCGCCACTGCCGGCTGTTGTAAACAGATCAGAACATTCGTTGAGTGCTTCCCACGAAGGCAAGCCAGGGCATAGCTCGCCTACATAGGCGGGGTACCACCACTCTTCTTGAGTAGCGGAAGCGTGGGTTCCCACATCAATGATGCCACCAGCGTCTAGCGCGTTGTTGAACGACTTGCCAAAAGTCGACTGCCAAATCTCATGAGCAATAGTGACGTCGCCTGTACGAACTGACTCATAAACCGCTTGGCTATCTGCCGGCACGTAAGAAACGTTATTGCCAATGCTTTCAAAGATACCGCCAATAACGTAAGCCATGGTGATTTGGCTGGTCCAGTTATGGGTGGCAATCACAATAGGCTCTTTCGAGTCTGCCTGAGCAACGGTAGCGCCAAGTATCAAGGCGCTGGCTGCGACAGCAGTAGCAAATTTGTTCAATAATTTCATGCACATCTCCGAATAGAATTGTTAAATGAAAAAGCTCGAAGCTTTGACCGAACACGGTCAAGCCAGGGGGAGGGCAGCAGTACGTCGTACCAGATTCGGGTTAACCGATGGTGTAAAGTGATGAGAGCAGCAACTGTGGAGAGAAACAGAAGGCCGGAGACGGATAGGCCGCCAGTCTGAATGCCAAATTTTCGAGAAAACGCCGGAAGGAAGCGCTCGAATGTCCCAAGCAATAGAAAAACACTTGGTAAACTGCATATCAGGGGAGGCACCCTAACACATCTGCGGCTTCCGCGTTTTCGCTGCTTCTGGAAACCAACCCGAATAGGGGAAGCGAGCCGGATGTTCGGGCTCTGGAGCTCTCGTAACCCTGAGGCTTTGCAAGTAGTGGTAGAATCTCTCTGCAGCCTTTACACTGCGCGCCATTAAACTTCGCCAGCACCTACAACAGCTGCCAATTTCAGCAGGACTCCAATGAAAAAGACCTTTAAGTTAGACCACCCTAAAATCAAAGTGCCGCGCCTCGTCGATTCGATAAAGCACGACATCAAAAAGTTTTTGAAAAATGAACGCAAAAAGCCCCTGCCAGAAGGCGTGAAATACTGGGGTTTCGATTGCAAGTTTGGTCAATCGGAAGAAGCGGCCGTTGATGTGGAGCTATCAGCACTCATGAGCCACATAGATGATCTTGTTGAAAATAAAATCATGACGATTTATGTGGAAATCACGCCAAAGCCCATGGCCGGCTGAAGCTAGTTAGTATCCTCAGGTAGTACAGCAATGCCGCGCGTTAACAGAGGCGGCTTCGCAGTAACTTGAAAGAACCCTATAGTGGGTTCTTCCCTTTACTTCCGATGTAAAGAACATTGCTCTGAAGCTGTCGGAGGGCTTTGGGCGGCACATTGTTCTGGACGGATATAACAAGCCCGGGTACCGAAGGTGAGGTAAAGATTGTTGCCGGCCCCAAGCGGTTTCCGTCTTGCTCCCGCTCTATTTCTTTTTGCTGCCAACTGCTACCCACGCATGACTGAACGAAGTCTTTCGTTACGGAATAGCGCTGTGCGGCTACTTCACTTTGCGGTGTGGTTGCCGAACAGGCATAGGCTAGTTCACCCCCGGCCCATTCCCAAATTTCGCAATGTCCCTTAACGAGTTCAACCTTGGCCGTATAAAGCCTGAAAGAAGGGTAGTTAGATCCGGATCCTTTGATTTTTTCGAATCCGTTCTCGTAGTCAGCCGTTATAGCCTTCAGGCTCGCACAGGGATCATCAACGCCAAGCTTGGGCGAGCCACCCACCGCACAACCTGTGAGTGAAAGTGTGCCGGCGCCGCAGACGAGCAGGGCCTTGAATAGTGCACGACGCTTGTACATTGTTGTTCTCTCAGTATTTAAAAGAAGAATGCGCCATATAGTCGGGCGCCGCGATAAAGATCATCTACACGACCTTTGAACTTTGCATCATTCACATCGACAGCAATCGCCAGACGCGATAGCGAGGCACCCAGAGCAAAGCTATCAAGTGCGCGATATTCCAAGCCTACCTGGATATCGAGTAGTGAACCACGAACCTTGTCTTCAAAGTCGAAGTAGAAACTGTCAGTACGGAATCTGGCGGTCAGGCGTGGTGTAACCGAATAGTCCATTCTAAACCGAAGACGGGCATGGGGGCCGTCGTCGATGCAGCTTCTGTGATTCCCCCGACAGCGGATACCAGTTCGACCTCATAGTCCAACACGGTGAGCCCTGCAGATATTGCCAGCTCAACTTTGTCCAAGTGGTAGAAACTATATCCATACGCCAGCTTGTAAATGTTGTTTTGAATTCGACTGTCCACCTGGTTGCTCGTCGAAAATGTTCGATCCTTGAACGTGAAGCTTCTGTTCAATACCTGGCTGCCTTTGCGCTCCAACTGGAACGCTCCCAACTCGATTCTGTGGTGGTCTGTGAACCGGTAATAAAACTCCAGGGTTGGGGTGGTTATTGCGGAGTCGCCATCCAGGTCTTCCTCAAAGTCGATCGTCGTGCCAAGCCCCAAGTTGGAGCCGCTAGCAGAAAAGGTTGTGTCCGAATCAAAAACGAACAATGCACCGAGTTGAAGCATTCCACGGTCAGGAGGGGTGGTTCTGGCATCAAGTGTGGCCGAGTATGCCGGTGTTGAAGCAAGGGCAGTGCCGATTGCAATGAATGCAAAGGTGAGTGGCAGCAGTTTTTTAATTGTCATAAATTCAGGCCTCTGAACGTTCCGTGGAGTGGCAGCACGGCCTGACCAACAAGTGAATGTACTTACTATTAATTTAGTATAGCCCCACCCATTCGCAAGAAAAAGTCATGAACAAGTGCACCTTGGAGACACCAGGAACAAATGGCAACATGAGCGGCTAACGTCAGTCATTAGTATTCCCTCCTGTAGTAGGGTAAATTCCCACGAAAGATTGAAACGTTGAGTCAACAACTTCGGCCGCACTTACCAATGCCCCTAACCGACAGTGTCTACGAGCGTGTAGCTCAGAACATGAGTGATTTCGTGGCGCTCCATTCATTGGATGGGCTTTATGTATGGGTCAGCCCATCCGTAAAAAGGATTCTCGGCTACGACCCAGAGGAGCTTGTCGGAACAAACCCTTATGACCTGTTCCACCCGGACGACAAGAAACTTATCCGAAGTAAAACCCATCAGCCCGCGGTAACCGGGGAAGGAAATATCCGGATCCGTTATCGCATCCGCCACGCTTCGGGAAAGTACATCTGGTTCGAAACGCTTACCCAGCCAATCGAGAATGACAAAGGTGAAGTTCTGGAGCTTCAGACGATATCCAGAGACGTCACAGAGCAGGTCAGTCTTGAGCACGAACTGGCCAAGAGTGAGGCCCTATATCGAGTTGCTATGGATAGCCTGGAAGAAGGGGTTGTTGTCCATGACGAAGCAGGCCGAATCATCGCGCACAACCCACGGGCAGCCGACATCCTTGGCATGAGCACAGATGAGCTAGCGGGCAGGGCGCCTAGAGATCCGCACTGGCAATCAATTCATCCCGACGGGACTCCATTCCCTCCAGAGGAGCATCCTGCGTCGATTACTCTGCGTTCGGGAGAGGCATGCAGCAAAGTGTTGATGGGTGTTCATAATTCCCAATGGAACTCATACCGCTGGATTTCCATCAATTCCCGATCAGTCCACTCTGAAGGTTGTGAAGAGCCTGGGCGGGCCAAGGTGGGGTCAGCTCACGAAACGGAAAAAATCGTACGCTAAGACCTCTGCAGTGTTCGTAACGATCGGTACTTTCCTTGTTCGACCTGTTTGTCCTGCTGCCAGATATAGTCGCCGGTCAGGTTGATGTGCTCCCAGCCCAAGGGAGAAAGATGCCGCAGAAGCGTCTCGTCGATATCCCGGCCGTCTTCGCGCAGTGCTTGAACCGCCCGCTCCATATAAACCGTATTCCAAAGGATAATAGCGCTGACGACGAGATTGAGTCCGCTTGCACGGTAGCGTTGATTCTCGTAACTGCGATCGCGGAGTTCACCGAGCCGGTTCAGGAAGACGGCACGAGCCAGCGCGTTCTTAGCCTCGCCCTTATTCAAACCAACCTGCACGCGGCGACGCAGTTCGACGTTTTGCATCCAGTCGAGTGCGAATAATGTTCGCTCAATGCGGCCCAGCTCGCGCAATGCGATCGCGAGGCCATTCTGACGCGGATAGCTCCCGAGCTTGCGCAGCATCAGTGATGCGGTGACAGTGCCCTGCTTAATCGATGCCGCCAAACGAAGGATTTCGTCCCAATGCGTCCGAATGTGTTTTACGTTGATGCGACCGCCGATTAGGCCTGCGAGTGTCGGATACTGTTTTGTGTCACCATTTATGTACAGACGACGGTCGGCTAAATCACGAATACGCGGGGCGAAGCGGTACCCAAGCAAGTGCATCAAGGCGAACACATGATCGGTAAAGCCAGCCGTGTCCGTATAGTGCTCCTCTATCCGAAGGTCGGACTCGTGGTACAGCAAACCATCCAGAACATGAGTGGCATCGCGAACAGTGGAGTTAATGACCTTGGAATGAAACGGCGCGTACTGGTCCGAGATATGCGTGTAGAACTGTACGCCCGGCTCCTGACCGTATTTCAAATTTACATGGCCAGCAAATTGACCGCGACCGCCGGCTTTGAAGTTCTGGCCATCCGATGATGACGTGGTGCCATCACCCCAGTATGCGGCGAACGATTGGCGAGAATGAGCGTTGACCAGGCTCCCCAATCCCGCTGAATACGTTTCATCGCGTATGTGCCACGCCTGGAGCCACGTCAGCTTAGCGTAGGTGGTGCCAGGGCAGGACTCAGCCATCTTGGATAGCCCCAGGTTGATCGCATCAGCCAGGATCGTCGTGAGTAGTAGCTGTCGATCCCCAGCGGTTGCGCCGCTTTTGAGGTGAGTGAAGTGTTGCGTGAAGCCCGTCCAGTTATCGACTTCCAACAACAGTTCGGTGATCTTCAAGTGCGGCAACCGACTATAGGCCTGTTGCATCAGCGCTTCCGCCGCATCAGGCACGGCGTTGTCCAATGGCGTGATTCTTAGGCGGCCCGAGGGTGAGATACCTGCATCGGGTAACTGGTCGGCGAAGGCCAGGCGTTCTACGGTGATCAACTCCTGGTCCAGCGTTGCCAATCGCGATTCCAAGTAGTTATCGCAATTCGTTTCAACCGCCAATCCGAGCTTTCGATCTTCACGCTGACCCTCGAACCGTGTCGGCGGCAACAGGTAATCCTCGAAATCCTTAAACTGCCGCGAATCCTGGACCCAGATGTCCCCGGAACGTAGCGCATTTTTGAGCTCGGATAGCGCGCACAGTTCATAGAAGCGTCGGTCAATTCCGTCCGGTGTGTACACCAGACTTTCCCAGCGCTTGCGGATAAAGCCAGTCGGGGCGTCATCCGGCACTTTACGAGACTGGTGCTGATTCATGTTCTTTAGCAGCTCGATCCCGGCGTGTAACTCGCGCGCCGCCGGTGCGGCCTTCATATCCAGTGCATCCAGAAGCGTCGGCGTGTAACGCCGCAGCGAGTTGAAGCCACTACCAATTAAAGCGAGGTAATCGAAGTCTTCTGACTGGGCCAGCTTTTCCGCTTCGGTGATGCTTGCACTGAATACCTCCCATGGCATGATCGCCTCAATGGCGGCATACGGATCGCTTCCGGTCTGTTTGGCATCGAGCAGTGCGCGCCCAACACGCGAGTACAGACGTACCTTATTATTAATTTCCTTGCCGGAGCGCTGGAAGCGCTCAGCATGTGTACGCTTGGCCTTGCTGAACAGCGAGCCCATAAAGCGATCATGTAGGTCAATGATCTCGTCAATCAGCGTGGCTCGTGTATCGAGTATGATTGCCACTAGTGTGGCGTAGCGACGGCTCGATTCAAGGTCCCGCAAGTGCTGGGCGGTCATTTGCCCGCCTTCACGGGCGAGCTTCAGCAGACGGTTCTGGTGGATGGTATGTTCAAGCCCAACCGGGAGGTTGAGCTCGCGCACGGTCTGTAATCGTTGGAGGTGGAACAGAATATGTTTGGGCCTCGGTGGTCCGGGAGACTGGCGCAGCCAGACGAGTGCACTACTCGACATATCCTTGCGAATCGCCAGCAACTGCTCGAAGGCGCGGCGATGCTGATTGGTCAATAGCGCGGTTAACGTTTCATACACGAGTCGGGTGCCTCGCGTGAGCGCTTCGCTGCACATGCGTTCGATGACATCCAGCGGCGGCAAAATGATGCGTTGTTGTCTAAGCAACTTGACCAGCGCTTCAGCCAGAACGATGCCGCGATCCGTTTGTTGGGCCAGGTCGACAATGGAGTCAATAAACCGCCGGTAGTCATCGCCGCTGAGCGAAGACAGGTTCAACCAGGCCTGCAATTCGACCAGATGCTCCCGTCGCGTTTCAGGCCTCTTGGCGTAGCGCGGCCAAATCTCAGGCCCAATGCTCAACTGCTGGCCGATGAGCGTTAATAAGGAGGCTGGTGGCTCGGCATTGGTGGGTAGCGCGATACCGGGATAGCGCAGATAACATAACTGGACCGCGAAACCGAATCGGTTGTGCGGGCCACGCCGCTGCCGAATCGCCGACAAGTCCGATTCGGAGAAAGTGTAGTGTTGGATGAGCGTGTCGTCCGTCTCTGGAAACGAGAGCAAGCTATCCCGCTCAGCGGCGGTCAATAGGCGACGGCGGGGCATAGTCAGTCAACCGTTTTCAGGTATTGGTACAGCGTCTCGCGGCTGATGCCGAATTCACGGGCCAGCGCCGCCTTTTGTTCACTGTTTGCAACGCGCTGCCGGAGTTCGACGATCTTTTCGGGAGAGAGGGCTTTCTTGCGACCGCGATACGCTCCACGCTTTCGAGCCAGTGCGATGCCTTCGCGCTGCCGCTCGCGTATCAATGCACGCTCGAACTCGGCAAATGCGCCCATGACGGAAAGCATGAGATTGGCCATCGGCGACGCTTCGCCGGTGAAAGTCAGGCTTTCTTTGATGAATTCGATGCGGACACCCCGTTGGGTCAACGTGTGGACCAGGCGACGCAGGTCGTCAAGGTTGCGCGCGAGACGGTCCATGCTATGGACGACGACGGTATCGCCTTCGCGGACAAAGGTGATCAGTCGATCCAACTCGGGGCGTTGGGTATCCTTGCCGGACGCTTTGTCCGTGAACACCCGATCAACCGCGACCTGCTCAAGCTGGCGTTCCGGATTTTGATCAAGACTGCTGACTCGGATATAACCGATGCGCTGACCTTTCAAAACCCGCTCCCCCGTCGAAGTGTCAAGAGAACTCTAAGACCCCTCGCAACAAACGTCAACTATTTCTATATACCACCCTATTCTGACGCATGTACCACTCAATGCCTGACGCCTGGTTAGGGTGTAGTTCAAACTGACAGCGAATACCGGCAGGCTGCACATTAAACTCGGAGGATTTTTTTTGCGAAGACTCTGAACACGAACTAGGCTGGGATCGAAATGCCACTTGCATACTGCCGGATCATTTGGACGATTGATTCACTAAAGTTCTTCCGGGAGCTTCCGATAACTAGAAGAGTCTTTTGAAGGAGGAACAAGGATGGACATCAGTCACCTATCGCAATCGGCAAGTCAACAAGGGGTGTACTCGAATGGCTCCGCCAGGATCGTCCGCGAAACGCGAATTGATGCGGGGGTTCAGATCAGTGAGGTGCCATCGGTGGTTTACCATGGAGCGAAAGATAACCCTCTCAATACTGGCGGCCATGTTATTGATAAAATATACAAGATGCCGCAAGAAAGTCATGAGGCGACCAATGCCAGGTTGGATGAGATGATGGTGGCGTTGTCCACTGGTGTCGCCACGGCGTCAGCTGGTCTCAAGCGTACTTATGAGATGGCAATGGAGTCTCTATCACCCGATCTGCAAGAAAAGGATTGGGGGTTTTCAGTGTCAAACGGTTCATTAGTAATTTCGGAAGGCAGTGATGCCCTATCGACTGAAGACCGCGCAACCCTCAAGGACGCGCTCTCGATAGCAGATGTCGAATATCAGGCCAACCAGGTGGCTTCTACGATGATTCGGGCGCTGGAGCTGGATCGAGGGCCAGCCGGTGTGAGTAACGGTATCGGCCGATTCGATGTATCCCAGGGGAATTTTGGGGATATTGTTGATCTTCGTTCCTACCTGCAAGTGCACGAACCAGGCGGAAGCTATGACCTGAACCCGATAGATCCCACTGATTACGAGCGTCATTTCCCTTATGGCGGGCGCGCTTTGTTGGACCAGATCAGTGCGAATGCGCCCATCGGATATGCCAAGCCAGCAGACTTTGGACTGATCTCGCTGTAAGAGAAGACAAGGCCCAAGCAGTGCTTGGGCCTCAGGTATTTACTGGATGGTCTGATCGCAGATGTGCCCCAAGGTCACTGCGGGATAGTTGTCGCCTCCGACTCCGACTTCGTTCGGATCTGTATCCTTCACCCGAATCGACCACTTTCCTGCATTAAACTCTGACAGCCATGTATAGCCACCCGAATAGTCCGTGGTGGAATAATTGCCAGTGCAATCGGGCAACGAGATGATATTACCGGCGATACCGCTCGAATTGCTGATCGCTGTGTCGCCTGTCAATGGAATGTCGTCGGTATAATATTTAAAAGTCACCTCTGCTCCCTCAACAGGATTGCCACTTGAGTCCAGCACTCGTATGGACCAATCCAACTCATTATGCACTTGGTCAGTCAGAAAAGGGGAAGTGCTCATACGAACCAAATTTTCATCACTTCCGACATCGACGCTGTCAGAAGCAGTAACGCGTGATCCTACCAACAGCTCATAATCGTGCGCCGGATTCACGGCCACCGCCGGGTTTGGAGAAATTCGAACATTGAGGGTAAAGGGCGTTGGCAAACTGCCCAAATTATAGAGCATATTCGCGTCAAGAGTATTCCAGACGGTGCCTGTGAAGTACTCAATAACCCATTCGTTCTGGCCGTAGGCGTCCGTGAACTGGATCTGCAGATCCTGTCCATTTTCCGCCACGAAACTGAAATAGTCGATATCTTGGGCGCTGTCCATACTCCCAACCATCGGGGTCCGGTCATCAGGAATCGGTGTTGATAGACTTGCCGCGTCATTCAGTTCGTTGGCATCTACAGCCGTGTTCACCACTGCGCCAAATTGGAAGGCGGAGCCATCCGAGGCATTGGCGTCCATAGACCAATAGTAGTCACCCGGTTCAGTGAGAGCCAAGAGCCCCTCATCGGCATTGCCAGGTTGGTCCGATGTTCCCAGTGACGTCAGCGTATCATCTGCCTCATGTTTGATCAGTGTCAGGGCGAAGTCCGTATTGGCATTCTGACCGGTCAGGAATACCGTGGTTTTCGCGCGCTGGGTTATTTCGAAGTGATAGCAGTAAGAGCCCCCTGTCGTGGTACTGTCCAGGGTATATATGGTCCCCGTATTAAGGGTGGTGCAGAGTGGAGTGATGGCGCTGGTCGTTACTTTCGCTTGCGTTTGTGAAGCGGCCGCCGCTGGGCCGCTAACACTAGACTGGCGCTCTGCGGGCTCAACCGGTCGAACCGGTACGGCTTCAAAGTGGTAGTAACATTTTGTTTCAGTTATTTATCTTTTGAAATCCTTTAGGCAAGCGCATTGCCACCGTGGCTAGACGAAATCAGGCGATTCCTAGCCAGGGATATGGAGGCGACACGGGCACATGAGCTAATGGAGCAGATGCGGGAGGCTGGGTTGCCGATCTAGCCGAGTGCTCTATTCTCAAATAATGTGGGTTCGCCTCGATGTTTGCGGGCCGCTACATCTATTCGCATTTCAGGAATTTTGTCTATGGGGGCCTAGGGAGCTACTATACTAGGTAATGATCAAAACGCCGGATGCAATCCGCTGGATAGGCTGACCGATTAGCTAAAGTTATTCCGGTAAGTCCCGATAACAAGAGTAGGGAGTATTCCGAAGGGGTTAGAGTATGGGCGTCAATTGCATACTGCAATTGGCAAACCAACAGCGTTTTTCTCGAATGGTTATCAGTGAGATGTCAACCAACTTTGGCTTTCAAAGCACGCAGAAGCGGCCATTGTCCGCCACGCTTAAAAAATGGGTGCATACCTTGATGCAAAGGTTCGTTCAAATCACGTATATGTATTTAGTGGAGGCATTGTTGTGATATCTACCATAAGCAGCCAGCCACTTGGAGTGCAAAATAAATACGCTAGTTTGGAAAAAACGGGATCTGGAGTCGAAGAGAAACCTATCAAGGACAGTGCTGGTCCTGAAAATAGTAATAACGACGTTACTATTTCAGATGCTGGCAGGAAAGCACTAGAGGCGTCCAGGGGCGGTCAATCCCCTAGCTATTACGAACAGTTTATGCCGACCTATGACGGATTTACAGCTGCTAATATTGCATTAGGTGTCAAAGAGCCTGGTCGTGATACATTTTCTGCTGGAAAAGATTTTAGCCAGGTTGCGATAGATGCACGCGCTAGTATGGATAATAATTATGAGCGCCTGGAGTCGATTGGAAAGTCATATCCGCCAAATAACGCACCTGCAGAAAGCAGAAATTCGTTACTGGGTGAGCTTGATAGGCGAGCACTCTATGCTGTTGCAAGTAATCAAGGCGAAATGTTCACAAAAGATGAGCAGGCCATAGCTCGTAATAAAATGAATCAACAACAGGGGCTTGCCATGGGACTTTACAGCGGTCCGACGAGCGAAAAGGATCAGTTTTCCGACCCTTTTGTTGGGAATATGGCGTCTAAGTTCAAAGCTGGGATAGAATTTTTAGATGCTGTAGGCAATGAGGAAAAAGGGACCTCTTTTGAATATGCGCACCAGCGCGCGGGCGTTCAAAAAGCATATGAAAGTGCGTCAATCAAAAACGGAGAGATACCAGAGGATTTTATGTCAGATAGTCCTCTTATAATGTTGTTATATGAAGCTATGGATGCAGCAGAGAAGTTTGGATCAAAAAGTATTACAGAGGGTCAAATTCTGAACGCGGAGGATATACGAAAACAGTCTTGGTTTAGTGGTTACGAGAATAGGTTGGATGATTCTATAAACGCCACCAGAGAGCTATACGTACCCAAATTCACTAAATAAATAGCCGAAAAGACAATATCTTATAAATAATTCACTGTGCAATGTATATCTACGTTACACAGTGAATTAATTTTAGTAAGATCAGTTTAAAAAAATTTATTCTACGGTAAATCGTACAGAATACTCACCAGTAATAAAGTTTTGTAGAATTACTTGTGATTCACAATCCGATGCAGGCTCAGCTCCATCTGAGAACTGGTATAGAGATCCGACTTTAATTACCGACCAGTTAAATCTGCAGCTTTGATAAGTGAAAGCACCTGCATCAACGGTGCCGGGGGTTTCTGATACAACAACGCTGGTATCGTTCGCAAATAACGGATCTGGCGCTGGAGGTGTCACAATTCCAGACGTATTCGATCTGATTAAAGTTTCATCTGAATTGCTGTCATTCACCAGCTCTATAGTCGTGGCCGCCGCGAGAGTCGGTAGTGATGTGGCAAACAATAAAGCTGCAAAGATCTAACGTAATGGTCTTATCTGTCTCATAATATTCCCCTAAGAGCTGATATTCATTCGCGTACCCGCTCTTGGAATTAACGGCGGATTTCTCGCTCTGTTCGCCCAATGAGTGTAGTTGCAGAATTGAATTTTTAAAGCACAACTCATGCTGAAATGAAAATTATTTAGCAAGGGTCAGTCGTCGACTAATTACTGCGCAACTTTATGAATTGTGGAAAAAATGGTGTCGATATCATTGATGCCAAAGGCTTAGCGTACAATTTTTTCCGTTTCGTGAACTGACCCCAAGGTGGTTGTTTCATTCAACGACGTTACTGAGCAAATAGAGCGGGAGAATCAGTTAAGGCGATGGTCTACGGTCTATCGATTCAGTGGCGAGGCAATTGTTATTGCCGATGCCAATGGCGTGATTAAAGATGTAAACGAATCATTCTTGCGCATTATTCGGAATAACAGGGCCGCTTGGGTTGGCCGGCGTCTTGATGAGATTTCCCTGGATAGCCGTTCCGAAGGTTTGTTTGCGTCGACTATCTGGCCAGCATTGGAAGCGGATGGAAACTGGCGCGGAGAGTTATGGCTGCGGGACGCAGAAGGTGGCATTCAGGCTACGTGGGCTGCGATAACGAAAGTGAATAAAACGGAAAATGCAGCCGCTCATTTTACACTAATTTTGAGCGACTTGTCCGAACGCAGCATAAAAGACGAAACGCTACGGTTTTATGCAGGCAATGATTCACTTACCAAATTGCCTAACCGGCTTCTCCTGAGCGACCGATTTAAGGTTGCTTTGAATACCTCCATTCGCCAAGGAACGACGTTTGCCTGCATGTACCTTGATCTGGACAGGTTCAAACCGATCAATGATCGTTATGGTCATGCAGTGGGTGACATAGTTCTTCAGGTGATTGCCCAGAAAATATCGGGTATACGGATTTAATGGTTGATGGGGCACCTTCACCCCATCAATCTGATACCACCCTCAGATGGTTGATAGATCGACTCCGTAGTTGAGTTCCTCTGCGAAGTCCGGCAGTCCGTAACC